>NZ_APNK01000026.1 GCF_000732535.1 Salinisphaera hydrothermalis C41B8 | reverse complement strand
GAAGCTCGCAATGGCCGCTTAGCTCCACTTTTGGCTCGCGTTAAAAATGGGGGGATTACCGTAAGACCCGTGCGCACTAAGCAGAAAGAGACTTCGTTGGAATATTCAGAGCGATTAGACACTGACGAAGTAGTCGACGTAATTAAGCCAGAGTCTGGTCTGAGACAGGCGGTTTCGCCGGAGCCCCTATTGCATATCGTCAAGGGCTCTACGAATCCACATGTTACGGATCCAAGGGGTCTAACTTGGACCCCCTTGGACTCCCAGCGAGATTCCGGCGGCACGCACGGGAGGCGTTGGGCCTCTTGACGACCCATGCACTACGCCATCTCCCGCGCGTTTCCGTCTGGAGCCGGCGCAGCCACAGAACTCGAATGCCGAGAACCAAAAATCAATTAGTTGCAAGATCAAGGTGTCCAACTTGGACACTTTTGCACGGTGATCGTGGACTACGATGGAGTACGGCAGGATTTTTCACGCGTCCATGTGGAGCTCGAAATCGCTCGCGACACTCATGAATATTCAGACTCTTGCCGAGCGTTGGCCGCAGTGGCATTCGCAACCGATTTTTCGAGCAACGTGTGGACGTAGCTTTCCTTATCCTCGCCTTGGAACAAAACATGCCATGATTCCATCTGCGCTTTGTTTACGCCCCACTGCAGCCGCATTTCGTGCGCCGGGGTGTTGGAGACCACGAAGCTATTCAGCGTAACTGTCGGGTCGTCAAGCCGCTGCTCGATTTCCTTGATGGTCTTATAGAACTGGATCTTCGGGTCTTGGGCGCCCAGATTGCGAATACCTTTGGGATCCACAAAAGTGATGTATTCCTGACCGCCAACGATCAACCAAAGGATGAAGTCGGGGTGGAAGTTACCCGCCTCGAAGAAACCCACGCCCCGCCCCTTGCTCAAGTTGCGCAGCAGGTACAGCTCCTTGTCCTGCAACAGCGCGGGCGACGAATCACAATATGCCTTGAGATCTTCTACGAAACGGCGCTCGCCCTGGTTCAGCGGCACGGGGCTGATGTCTACCGCGCCTCCCGCCAAATGCAACAGGGGCTGGTAAAGATGACGGCCGAAGGGAATGGCTTGCAAGCCACCAAACTGCCAAGGCTCGAGCTCTCGCGCGTCAATCTGTGCCTTCAACTCCTTGAGCTTTTCGATGATCTCGGTCTGCGACTCTTCAACGAGGATGCGATGGTAGCCTTCCGGGAACTCCTCACTAACCTGCGGAAAGTTCGGGTCGCTGGCATCCAGATAGCGGTATTCCAAGTGTGGCAACTCCCACTCCTTTTTCCGGAAAGAGTAGTAGCGTTCGCAGTATTTCTTGAGCAGCGCCTCGGCCAGTTCCTGCCATAAATGAACCTTCTCGAAAGAATCGAAGGCCAGTTCCGACTCCGGGATCAGCAGGCAATACCAGCTCGAGTCAGCCAATAGGTCCGCTAGAATTTCGCGTGGCAAATTCAGGTTGTGCCACGACCGCTCGGCCTTGAAACGTTGCAGCTCGAAATAAAGCGCATCCAGGTCAAGAAACGCAATATGCCGCCGGCTCAAGATGCCCTGGTTTGGCTGATTATTCGGCCCCGCGGCGCCGACCCCACTCGAGCTGAGCGCTTGGATTTTCGGATACCAATTGAGCACAACCGGATTGGTTTGCAGGTATCGGGTCGCGGCGTCTTGCTCAGGATCGGGCGGCGCTAGCGCGGGCACAGGCCCCAGTTTCTTGAAGGCATCGCCGAACTCGGTGTGTACGCCGTTGATCGTCTTCTTCAAACGAATCGTCTTGAGCTGCTTCTGGCCCAGATTGCGGATAACGGGGAGCAAGAACTCGATGCGTTCCTCAGTGGTCGGCAGGCCTTCCTCTTCCAGAAACTCGCGGAACTGGGCCATATAGTCGGCCTTGATGCCGAAGATGTTCAAGGTTTCCAGCGTCGGCAGATGAGCCGGCCGCGACACCTCCTCCGGCAGATTCACTCGGGCGCTGCGCTTGAGGCTGCGGTCGTAGCCTTTCAGGCGTACTCCGCGACCGAAGAGCTGGATGATTTGGGAACCCTCCGACCTACCGACATTCATCAGGCCCATGGTGCTGACGCGCCAACTGTTCCAGCCTTCGGTAAACTTCTTGGAGCCGATCAGCACATTGATCGATGACTCCGGTGCGTTGATCGACTGGAACAGGGATCCCTTGAAATCCCGATCACCGACTAGCAGCCCTTCTTCGGCGTCGCAGAGCGTGCACAGCTTGCTGTCATCGCCCACATTGATCACGCCGAAGGGATCGTTGTCACCCACACGCAGGGCAATTTCGCCCGGCACGCCCTTAAGATTTTCTACGTGTAACGCGCCGCCACCCGCGGCGTTGAACAAGGTGGCCTGTATTTCCTCGAATAGCTGCTCGGCAGACCTCCCCAGACTGTTCAGGTAGGCAAAGCGACGGGCAAACAGGTTGCGCCCGTCCGCGGCGACCAAGCCTTGCTCCAGAACCCGCCGGATGCGAGCTACACTGCCAGTACGATCGCCGACAAAGCGTGCCAGAAAGCGCAAGATTTCGACGATGTCGGACGCCTCTTTCGTTGACAAGGAGGCCGTGACGCGTCCACCTACGAATATCCACAGCGGCTTCTCGATATGGAAAGGCCGGCACGGTGCGGCCTGCTCCTGGTACAAACGCAACTGCTGGAAGAACGACAACAGGCAAGCGACCAGGTACACCTCCATAGTGTTTTCCTGAGTCTGCGGGTCCAGATTGAGAATCTGATAGTCCTTGCCGTAACCGTCGCCGTAGAAATACTTGTAGGAGTAGTCGAACAACACACAACGCGCGTATTGCGCCGTCAGTTGCGAGCTGCCCTTAACCGCCTGGCCGAAGGTTGCCGAGTACTCGAAGGAAAAGCCTTCTTCGCACAAGGCGTTGCGAAAGCGCATCCAGGCGCCGGTCTCGCCCGCGCTGGTACCGCGATGCCCTTCGTCGATTAATACGAGGTTGTTGTTTTCGAAGGCGTCCACGGCAACGGTCTTGTCGCCCATCTCATCGCGCAGCTTGTTGATGTCGATGATTTCGACTGCCTGACCGGCAAACAGGCCCCGGCCGTTTTTGTCGAACAGCTCGGCGTCAATCCCGGCGGCCTGAAACTCACGCAGATGTTGATGGCTCAGCCCTTCATTGGGCGTGAGCAGGATGATGCGGTTCAGCTCACGACGTCGGCGATGTTTGGTCAAATAGTGCTGATATTGCAGGATATTGGCATGCATGATCAGCGTCTTGCCGGACCCGGTAGCGCTCCAGAAGGCCAGCTTGTTCAACTGCCCGGTCACATCGCCCTCCGGGTCCAGCATTGGCACCTGATCCGGTTCGGGCTTGTCGGCGTTATAGCGCTCGACCTGTTCGTTGATCGAGGCCAGCAAGGCCGCCGCGTCGGAAAAATAGCGGTCCAAATAGATCTCGGTGAACAGCAACGACAGGTATTGGAAGTACTTCCAGACGATCGGCTCTTCGCCGCGTGTCAGCCGTTGCTCGTTTAAGCGCTGGGTATGGCGCACGATGTTCTGGTCGTATTCCAGCAGCAGCTCATCCGGTAGCTCGGGCAGCGGATCGGTCTGGTTGGTCAGGGCCGTATGGAAGCGGTGGATGTTGTTCTCATCCAGCCCGCCGGCACTGTCTTCGCTCAACTGGAACTTCTGCTTGAAGGCTTCCAGCAGCGTCAGCCGCTTGCCGTTCCAGATAAAAAAGCCATCCGTGGACGGCAGCCCGAACAGGTTGAACAGCCACTGGTTCAGCACCAGCTTGTAGGCGAACGGCACCTGCGGCTTCTTCGTGCGTCTGCGTCCCGCCATCCTTACGCCTCCGCCTCTTCAAACATCAGCCGGTGGAAGTCCTCCTCGATGAGGCGGACTTTCCACGTGTCGTCGGGTTGGCGCAGGTTTTCCAGGTTGTTGTCGCCGTTGACGTAGATCAGGTCGAATTCGCTGTCTTTACTGGAATAGCCCTGCTTCTTGAACCATTCGTCCAGCACCAGGTTGTCCTGCTCGGGCTCGCCGGTGAGCTTGCGCCAGATCACCAACGTTTTGCGCCCGTCCGGCGTAGTGCCGGTGACAGTGCGAAACCACCAGGGCCCGTCTTCGGCTTCGCGGATACGCCCGTCCAGCAGCAGCCGGCGGGGATTTTCCTCCGGCAAGTCCGGGTCGTCATCGCGCTTGAATTGGGCGCAGACCGTCTGGGGCGCAGCCATCGTCTCAACGGTGAGGCCGATCAACCAATTGAAGGTTTCCAGCAGATCCACATTGACCTCGCGGGTCTCCTCGCTGCCCGGCCGCTTGACCTTCAGCTTGTAGGCGGTGGGGTCGGTAAAGGCACCGATATTGAGCACGGACTGGCTGCCTCGGGTTTCCACATCCAGCCAGTAGCGCAACAGGTATTGCTCCCGCAGGCCGTCGACGCCCTGGGTCGAATGACTGTTCAGCAAATCGTCTTGGGTTTCGCTGCGGCGCAGGTCCAGGTTGTTGAGCGCGTCCTCGTAGGATTCCAAACGGACCACCTTCATGATGCGCGGGCTGCGCTCCGATTCTTCAGGTGTGGCAAGTCGTTCTGGCTTGCCGGCTTTCCATTTAGAAGTGAAAGCGACCTTCTTAAGCCGGGGAACCAGTACGTCGTCGAAATGTTCGCCCATCTCCACTAGGAAAAATTTTCTATCACCACCATCTTCCCGGTTTAAATGGATCAATGCGTGACCGGTCGTACCAGAACCCGCAAAAAAATCTAGTACACTCGATTTTTGCGATGTAACATAAGGCAGCAAATAAGACGCGAGCTCAACAGGCTTTGGGTTTTTGAATACGTTTCTTGCTCCAAATAAGCGATCTAGATCGTTCGAACCTTTCCTCGCATCCAGATAGAATACGCTTCGAAGAGGAAAACCCACGTCTCGAAGGTACACCTTGAGCTCGGGAATTTTTTCTTCAGTTTCACCGAATATGAGCCTTCCCTCCTCTCGGTACTTGTCCATCGTTGTTTCGGGGAACCGCCATCCCCAATATGGCTTTGCACATGGTTTTTTCGTGGTTGGGTGAGGCACGTCATAGTCATATCCCTTCTTTCCCGGATTCTCCATGTTGCGACGTGCGACATAAGGCCCGTCCTCATCAACTCTTCTATACCGGTACAGATCTCCAATATTTTCCTTATTTTCCGACATAAACGTCAAAAACTTTTGTTCTATCTCCTCTAGTGACGAGCTAGAATTTTTTATCTGTTCAAACTCGTCAAGTATGAACTGTTTGGTCTCATTATCGGCGGCACTCCAGTGCTTATCGACATAGTTTTTAGATTTGGCATGAAAGACAACATACTCGTGCTCAACTGCGATCCGTGTAGGGTTGTTATCAGTTGACCCCTTCCACACCAGATTTCCAATTTCATTGTCTTTACCCAATTGTTCGCTTACTAGCGATTTGAGCGAATCAATCTCATTATCATCGATATTCGATGCGAAAATACCGTCACTTGAGAGCAAACGCGTTCCAACACCCAGGCGGTTATCCATCATCGTCAACCAGCTAGAGTGCTGATAAGCGTCTTTGTAAGGGAACCCGTCGCTGCCTGTGTTATACGGGGGGTCAGTGAAGATACACTTTATACCCTCCCGTAACCCACAACTCATAAGAGAGAGAGCCTGGAAATTCTCACCATTAAATAGAATCCCGTCGGTCCGCTCGTTTATATTACTTATTCCTTCTAACAAGCGCTGGCAGAACTCGTTCTCAAAGTATCGCGTGTCCACCATTAACGTCGGATACGCCTTCAGAAACTCCACAGTTAACGGCTCGCTATAGGCCACCGTGGTTAAGTCCGCCTCCATCTCATGTATCGCATGAAGCTCAGTCCATTCCTGCCGCTGAGCGTCATTAGCGGCAATCTCGGGGTAGAACGCTTCCGGAATACAACCTATGCGTATGCAATAAGAAGTCTCGGTAACGAACTTCCTCTTCAACCACAGCTTTTTTTGAAAATCCTCCAGCTGCGCCAAGAACTCGATAATCTTACCGGCGATCTGGCGGATCACCTTGATCTTAGAAAGGTACTGCTCCACACGTGGGACGGTTTCGCTTTCGATATCGTCCAGGTGCATGACTTCGTTCTTGATATAGAAGTCCAGTTCCCGGCGCAGAAAGCCGCCCAAGTCCTTGTGGATGAAGTAGTCGAAGGTGTTACGCGCGGTGTAGCGGTTAAGATGGGCCGCCAGACGGCTATAGTCCGCCGCCTCGCCGTCGGCCTTGATGTGGTTTTGAGCCAGTTCAGCCAGCCAGGGGTTCAGGCCGTCGTCCTCTACCTCCAGCACGCGGCGCGCCGCGTCCGCACGCAGGTCCTTCTGGGTAGGAGGCTTCTTTTTCCCCGCCGCGGTGGCGCTGGCCTTCGCGTCTTCGCTCCAGTCGTCCACGGTGGCCGGACGGTACTCGAAGCGGATCATAAGCTCCTTGCCGCTCTCGCCCTTCTCTTCGGCGATGAAGTCTTCACCGGCCAGGATGAATACGCGGTTGTTGCCCTCGGCCTCCTTGACGTTGTCGTGGTCGCCTTCGGCGGAATCCACCAGCCGGAAGTGAACGCGCTTGGGGTCATCGGCGCCGGGCTTGAGGGTGAAAGCGTAGTCACGCAGGTACTCACTGGTCTTAATATAGTACTGATCCTTGTTGGCCCAGTGCAGTTTTACTTCCTCGCCTTCGTAGGGAATGGCGTACACGCCGGGCTTGTAGACGCGCTTGGCGAGAAAGTCGCCTTCGTGGTAATAGCGGCGGAAGAACTTGTAGAGGTGATCGTAGACCTCCTGCTCCAGGCCGGTGACGTCCACGCCCTGCTCGGCAATCTTTTGGCGCAGCTCTTTGACCTTGCCCGTGGTTTCCGGGTCCACGCCCAGGCCATTGGCTTGTTCGATGGCCTGCTGTAGTTCCTTTTCCAGCTCGGCCTTGTCGGCGGTTCTGTACCGGCTGAAGGCGTCCTTGACCTGAGGCAGCAGGTCCCGGTCGAGGAATTGGCTGATCTCACCGGCGCGGGCGTGCATGATGCGGTAGAGCCCGAAGTCCAGATCCGGCTGGTCGAGCTGAAACAGCTCCTTGAGCAGGCGGATCAGTTTGTCGAAGGCGGGGTTCTGGCTCATGCGTGGGTCTCTATCCATTGACTCGTATTGGTTCGTCGGTGAATCGGGCACTTTCTAGCCGCTAGGCTACAGACCAGCGCAACGTGAACAGGCGCTCTCTGTGCTGGTCGCGCGCCAGACGCTTTTCCAGCGCCGCGATCAGGCGGTCGCGCTGGTCTTCAATCTCGTCTTCCACCTTAAAGATGTCACGGCGTTGCTTGCGCTGGCGCTGCTCAAGTTGCTTCAAGCTCTCCTGGATGTGGTGCTGTTCTTCCAGGGTTTCGGCCTGGCGCGCCTGACGGCGCAGGGCCTTGATCTGCTCCTTGGTGTCCTTGAGCGTCTTTTCCGTCGCTAGCATCTTGTCTTCCGCCCATTGCTCCAGGCGTTCCCGCGCGGCGTTGAAGTGCTGGTTGTTGGATTCCAGCGATCGGTTCGCAGTGGCGCGTTGGTGCTGAGCCAGTTCGGCGGCGAGCCTTTGCTCCACCTCACCCGGCGGGTCTATCGGGCCTCGGTTCTCGGCGGCGACATTGAACAGCTTGGCGCAGGTCTCATTGTCCAAGGAGCGGCCATCGTCGTCGATACCGGAGAACAGCAAGTATTCTTCGGTCTCGAACGACTCGATGGTCAGCCGAGCCAGAGTCAGCCAGCCGGCTTTCCCCTTGAGTGCCTCCACCAGAGCGATGCGCCCCGCATGGGCGGTGATGTCGAACCGCAAGTCGGCGGCCGGGGTGGGCTCGCTCTTGGCAGTCTCGATCACATGCTCACCCAACGGGTGAGAGAGACGATACAGGTAGTAGCCGTAGTCCGGGGACTCGCCCTGCTCCCCGCTACGGGTCTTGGAAATCAGGTGGTAACGGCCAGTGGGAACTCCCGGTACTGGCGGCTCTTTAAGGTCAAACGCCAGATTCGCGTCGTCGAAACAGGCCTGGCCATCCAGCACATGCGACGTCACCTGCCAAAATCGCTGACCGACCCGATCAAGCTGGGCCTCGGCGTCTTCCAGTTGCAGACGCAGGCGAGCGTGCACGTCTTCGTCGAAATGCTCCAGCAGCGTCCGGCGGGTGCGCTCGATTCGATTCCGGATCTGCTCGTCCAGTTCTTCCTGAAGCTGGCGGAAGGCCGTTTCAATCTCGTCAGCGGTGCGGCATTGCTGGTAGATGGTCAGGATGCGTTTTTCGAAGTCCACGCCGGATTCGATCTGGCCGAGGACTTCATCAGACGCGCCGAAAAGCCCGTTGAAGAGATTGAATTTCTCCGTCAACAGTTCGTGGACACGCTGGTCAGCCTCATTGCGCTCGTTGAGGAAGTTGACCACGATCACATCGTGCTGCTGGCCATAGCGATGACAACGTCCGATGCGTTGCTCGATGCGCTGAGGGTTCCAGGGCAGGTCGTAGTTGATCACCAACGAGCAGAACTGCAGGTTGATGCCTTCGGCGGCGGCCTCCGTGGCGATCATGATCTGCGCGTTGTCGCGAAAATGCTCCACAAGAGCCAGACGGGCGTCGATGGCACGGGAACCGGTGGCCCGGCCGTTATCCTGGTTTCGGCTGACCCAATTTTCGTAAATGCCTTTGGCCTCGGGGCCGGCATTGGTGCCATTGAACAGCAGCACCTGGCCAGCATAGCCGTTGTGCTCAAGATAGTCTTTGAGATAGTCCTGCGTACGGCGCGATTCGGTGAAGATGAGCGCTTTCTCACGCGCGCCCATACGGGCCATTTCCTTGAAACCAACGCCCAGTGCCGTAAGCAAGGCGCGAGACTTGGCGTCGACGCCGATAGCACGGGCCGCTTCGGCCAGGCTGTCGATCTCGTCGATTTCATCGCGCAGCTTTTTTGGCTCCGGACGATTGCCGCTGCCTTCATCATCGGTTTCCCCGGCCACCTCCGATGGCAACCACTCGTCGAGCAGTTCGGTTTCCATTTCCTCGCTTTCGACCAGTTCACTACTCCAGTCGAGTTCCAGTTGTTCGGTGTCGCGCAGATCAACGAGCCGGTCGCGGAGCTTTTCCAGCGTACCGGCGATAGCGTGGGAGCTGGACGCCATCAGCTTGCGGAGAATCAGCACGATCAGGTGGCGTTGTCGATCCGGGATGGCGTAGGTATTTTCCTTTTGCAGGAACTCGGAAATACGGTCGTACAGCTTTTGCTCGGCATCCGTGGGGCGAAACGGCTGGGTGAGCGCCCGCCGTTCCGTGTAACGCACGTACTCCAGAACGTCCTGCCGCAGGGTGCGCTTGCAGAAACCCGCCAGACGCTGACGTAGTCCAGCGAGATCGCCGCCTGCGTTGACGTACTCGGCGCGAAAGGCGTTGGGATCACCAAAAATGTAATCGTCAATCAGACTCGCGAGACCGTACAGTTCCATCAGGCTGTTCTGCAGCGGCGTGGCGGTAAGCAGTAGCTTGCGGCGGCCTTCTGTCGCCCAGCGGATGGCCTGCCCCACCTTGTTGCTTGGGCGGTATGCGTTACGTAGTTTGTGCGCCTCGTCGATGACGACCAGATCCCAGGGCACCATGCGCAGGTCGTCCTGCATACGCGCTGCGTAGTGGTAGGACACCAGAACAACAGCCGACTGCTCAAATGGGCGGGGCTGTCCTTGCTGCTGGCATTGTTTATAGGACCGCGAGTCCATCACCACGGCGGGCAGGTTGAACTTCTCTTGCAGCTCAGTCGCCCATTGCTTGCGGATTGCGGCCGGGCAGATCACGAGCAGGCGTCGACGCCGTTCGGCCCAGCGCTGGCACAACACGATGCCCGCCTCGATGGTTTTGCCGAGACCCACTTCATCCGCTAGGACCACACCCTCAGAAAGCGGTGACTGCAACGCGAACATCGCGGCTTCGATCTGATGGGGATTCAGATCGACCGATGCGTCGAACAGCGACATGGAGAGCTGATCCGCCGCGCCCGGTGGCGCCTGACGGGTCAAATCATAGGCGTAGTACTTGGCGTGATAAGCCGTGATCGTCATGTTTTGTCTTTCATGCCCGGCCGTTCGTCGTGCGCAGGCATTGCAATATCCTTGTGTGCGTCGTCCTCGAGCACGCGCACCTTGGCCCTATTCGCAATGGAGTGATATTCACGGCTGGCAACAGCGCGAAGTGCCTCTTTTACGCCGGAATCTTCGCGCAAGCTCCCCGTGGCGGCTTTGATCGTCGCCATTTGTCTCCCCCAGCTACGTAACGGCAAATGTACTGCGCTATTTAGCACCGGCCAAGAAATTCCGAGCAAGATGATTGGCAAGATCCCTGTCAATCCACAGCACTACCCGCTCCGGCACCTCACTCGCAAGATATCGAATGCCTTGTTACTGCGTTACTTCAGGTCGTTTGGTAATCCCCGGTTTCAGCGTGCTCACGTTCGCGGCATTCGCAATGCCAGTCGATCAACGCATTCGCAAGTCAACCGACCGAATGGCGGTTGCTGACAACACGTATTCCAACTGCGGACCGGTTTCGATAGCGCCAGGCCGAGCGGCCCGCACATGCTCGACCGCTTCACTGGCCGGCAGCCCGAAATACGTCAGCAGGCGTGCCGCGACCGTGCCGGAGCGCCCCAGTCCGCCCATACAGTGCAGCACCAACGAGCACCCGGCTTGCAGGTCGCTCGCAATGGTGTCGATATCCGCCGCCCAGTCGGCCTCGAATCGCTCGTCCGGAATATCTCGGTCCCGAATCGGCCAGTGCCGCCAAGTCAGTCCGCGGGCCTGTGCGGCCTCGCCCAGCCCGGCCACCTGGAGCGTCTCGAATTCGTGATCCTCGATCAGACTGATCAGGGTCTGCGCACCCCAGTGTTCGATCACGGCGAGGTCGACTGCCAGATCCCGATGCCATGCGCCGTGGCGCCCCCAGGGATAGGTTTTGCCCGGGCATAGGGTCATGCCAATGTGCGCACTCGTGCCCGGCACATCGACCGCGTCGATACGTAGCGGATCCGTGATGCTGGTACGCCAGTGCATCAGCGGGCCTCCGTCATGACGCGCTGCCGGAACGCCGCGACCACGTCGGCCAATGGCGGGTCCAGACGCTTGAACGCCTCGGCCTCGATCTCCGGCGGCACGCCGTAGAAGGCCTCGGCGATCCCGCCCGTGATGCAGGCCAGTGTGTCGCTGTCGCCGCCGAGCGAGATGGCATTGCGGATCGCATCCTCGAAATCCTCGGCCTCGAGAAAAGCGGTGATAGCCGGCGGCACCGTCCCTTGGCAGGACACATCGAAGTCGTAGTCCGCCCGGATGTCAGCGAGTGACGGGGCCAGATCATAGCCAAATCGCGTCTCGCATTCGCGTCGTATGGTGTCCTTGTCCTGCCCCTGACGGGCCCAGAGAATCGCTGCCGCGACAGCCTGCGCGCCTTTGATGCCTTCCGGATGATCGTGGGTGGGGGCGGCCGAGGCCGCCGCCTTGTCCAGAACCGACTCCAGATCGTCAAAGGCATAGCCGATCGGGCTGACGCGCATGGCCGAACCGTTGCCCCAGCTGTAATAAGGCCCGGCGTCGTCGGTCCTGGCCCATTGCCGGAACATGCCGCCATAGCTGGCATCGGGGTAGCGGCGGTACCAGCGCCGCATGGCCTCGCCATAGTCGCCGCCATGCATCAGCGTCTCGGCCAGCGCCACACTCAGGACGGTATCGTCGGTGAAAAAAGCATCCTCCCGGAACAGCGGAAAGCGCTTGTCGCGGTGATTGTCGAACTCGTAGACCGAGCCGACGATGTCGCCGGTAATGGCACCGATCATGTCAACCTCCCAAATGTTGAAAAACAGGCATCAATAGGGCCCGACCTCACGATCGGCCACCGAGCAGTTGCCGGGCAATCTTCTTGAGTGTGCGCGGGTAGGCCCGGTCTACCGGCATGATCAGCAGTCGATCCATTTGCGCGGCCTGATCCCAGACCGACCTCGGGATCGACGTGGTCGAACTGGTCGCGACAATCGCCAATGCGGCCCGCATCCGGCGGCGATAGTCGTCGGTCGAGTCGAGCTCGTGCCGATTGAGCGGGGCCACCTTGAAGTGCTTCGCATCAATGACGAAGCCAAGGCCACCCCGTCGCGGTTCCGCCACATGGATATCGACATAGCGCACTTCGGCGCCTCCGACGGACTGATAAGTACCACCGTGGCCAGCCTTGACCCGCCATCCCAGCGGCTCGAGGGTATCGATGGTCTGGTCGACTACGGCACATTGAAACTGATGCCAAGTGTGGTCGATATGATCGGGGTGTCGGAAGCGTTCGAACATGCAAGGGTCTCAAGTGTGGTGGTGAGTAACGGGTGAATCCGGATGGCGCGCGGTCATCGCTCAAGACTCGGCCAGCCATAGCGACTCGCCCCATGCGGCCGGACGCCGACCGCCAGGCGTCAGCGCCCAGAGAACGGGGTAAGCAGGCGCCTGCCGTGGCGCCGGACCGTAGCCATCGGTGAAATAGATCAGCGCCGCCGGCGGCGCTTCGCTTTCGAGCCGATCGAATACCGGCGTCAGCGAGGTGCCGCCGCCACCGGCGAAGTCCAGCTCGGCCGGATCCCAGGGCGCATCGTCGGAGACGATGCGCTCGTGCTGGATCGCGGCATCGCAGAACAGCAGCCGCAGCCGGTAACGCCCGAAGCTGGCCGCCAAGCCGATCAACTCGCCAAGGAACGCCGGCAGATGGAGCGCCGTGCTGCCGCTGGTGTCGATACCCACGGTCAGCGTCAGTTGCCAGCCCCGCCGGCTCGGCAGATACAACCCCCGATAGATCCCGCGGCGGCTCGGCGGCAGCCAGTGGCGCTCATCGCCGAGGGTGCGCGTGACGAATCGAGCGAGCACGCGGCGCCAGGGGACTTCGGCGCGACGATAGCCGTCGACCAGCTGCGCGATGCCGGCCGGCATTTCGCCGCGCTGGCGTTCGATCTGCTGTGCCACCGCGACCACCCGGGCCGGCCATTGGCCCCAGTCGCCGTTCGTATCAAAACAATCGAGGTCGGGATCCCGGACGCTCTCCCCTTCCCCGAATCCCACTCGCAGCTCGTGCTGATCGGCGGATCGCCCGCGGGCCAGGTCACCCGTCTCGTCATCGGCCAGCCGGGTATACACGGTCTCGGCATTCAGGCCATGCCACTCGGCCCGATAGACACAATCGTGCGGCAACCTCAGGCCTTCGTCGCACAGCAGCGCGTTGACTTCCTGATCCACCGCCACATTCCAGCGCCGGGCCTCGCGCCTGCCCCGACGCAACAGATGACGGGCGGCACAATGCCAGACCTCGTGCGCCAGCACGAACGCGCGGTCGGCCGCACTGAGCGCATGCAGGAAACGGGCATCGACGAAGATCCGTTCGCCGTCGGTACAGGCGGTGTCGAGCCGGTCGTCGACCACCGGCACGAGATCCAGCCGCATGGCGAGCATGGCGACGAATGGCTGGCGGAGCATCAACTGTGCACGATCGGCTTCCCAGAGGCGGGCCGCGCTGTGCTTGAGTGCGGCCTCTTCCGGTCCGGGCGCCCGCGGCAGACGGACGGCGGTCTCCGCACGGCTCATGCCGCCACCTGATGGGCGACAAACGCCTCGCCGTGGCGTTGCGTCCAGCGCTCGAAGCGCGCATGACGCATCAGGCAATCGGTGCGGACCTTTGTCGTGGCGTCGTCCGGCCCCGTCAGGGCATCGACCATGGCCATGGCCGCGAAGTCCGACGGCAGCTGTTCGCTGATGTCGAAAAACCCCATGATCAGGCGTTCGCGGTCGTCGGCCGAACCCTGCCAAAGGTAATGCACCATGGCTGCACACAGCGCGTAACGCTGATCGGCGCGGCCCGGAATCCGGATACGGGCCTCACCGCGCATCATAGCGGCGACGTCCGGGATGTCGTCGGCCCAGCTGCGAAACGCCAGGAACTCGGTGGCGGCCCCGCGCCCGACCAGGCCGGTGATCTGCAACCGCAGGCTGGCGGCATCCAGACCGACTTCGTCGGCCAGTTGCACGGCGGTGCTCACGCGTTCCCAAGTGCGTGGGCTCGGCCAGCCCCGCTCCACGTCGCCGCCCATGTCGAAAAAGCTTTCCGGTCGGAAATCGAGAAACGCGATGACGTCCGGATGCACGCCGTGGGCCACAGCCCAGCGCTTCCACGCCGCATGATCGGGCACGAGATCGAGATGACAGAAGCGATTGGCCAGGGCGCTCGACAGACTGAGCGCAACCGCCCGGTCGGTGGCGCGGTTACCGGCCGCACAGATATACCAGCCGTCGGGGACCTGGTAGAGATCACCCAGCCGCCGATCGAGAATCAGTTCGTAGGCGGCCACCTGCAGACTACGATCGGCGGCGGTCAGTTCATCGAACAGGATGATGCCGCGACTATCGGGATCCCGCGGCCATTCGGCGGACAGCAGCCAGTGGACCTCGTCGCCCCGCGGCACCGGCAGGCCGCGCAGATCGATGGGTTCGCGCTGGGACAGCCGGATATCGACGAAGCCGATGTCGTGACGGCTGCATAGGTCCCGGATCAGGCTGCTCTTGCCCACGCCCGGCGGGCCCCAGAGCATCATCGGCGGAATCGCGCGGGCGCACTCCGGATGGGCCCAGAGGCTGCGCAGGTGGTGGTCGATCAGGGTCCCGGCCTGGGCCAGCGTGGCGCCGTCGGCGGGCAGGATGTTGGTCGGCGTCTCGGGCATGGCGGGAGAAGCTCCGGTGAGTGGTGAAGGATGGCGGCGTCGGTATGGCATGGCGTGACTCAGGCGGTGGCGAACCGGGACGGCGCGGCCGGCGACAGCGCGGCCGCCATGGCCTCACCCGCCCGGTCGGGCTCGCCGTCCTCGCGCAGCTGCCGGGCGAGTGCCATGAGGGTCGGTCGCACGTCGGTCAGCCCCAGCCGCAACAGGCGAGTGAGCGGCCGGATCTGTTGCGCGGGGCGCAGCTGTCGTTCGACATAGCAGGCGAGTGCGACCGACAGCGCTTGATCGCGCTCGGCCACGATCAACGGCCAGATCGGTTCCAGATAATGGTCGACGAAGAGCAGCTCATCCTTGGCCGGTGGTGGCTCGGTCGGCTGGACGCCGTGACGTCGAGATTGCTCGACCACGGGCTTCGCGGTCCACAGAGCCTGTTCCAGACAGTCGCCGAGAAGACGTGCGTCGGCGGCATCAAGCGTGGGATCCATGCACACCCGGGCCAGGGTCGCCAGATGTCGCGGCCGGCCGCTTCGTTTCAGCAGGCGCTCGAACCCGGCAGCCCACGGCAGATGACGGCAGGCCAGCCACAGGACCAGATCGGCACTCCAGCCCCGTTGGGCCAGATCGTCCGGCAAGGCCCAGTGCCAGTGTTTGACCGCGAGATCGACCGGGTCAAGAGCCTGCTCTTCCGGGCCGAGTGACCGGTTGGCCCGGGCATGCAGGCCACAGCGCAGCCCCCCATAACCAGGCCGGATCGAAGCCCTTGCCGGCCAATTCGGCGAACACTTCGAGGGCATCGAGCCAGCCGCGGGGATGGGTCGCTTCACCGCACCAGTCGCCGAGCAGGGTCGCGGCCTCGGTGTCTCCGGCCCGGGCAGCCCGGGCGAGATGCCGTAGCGTGCTGGCATCCAACCGCAGGCGCTCGATGCCCAGCCCCACGGCGCGCGTCGCCCCGACCACCGAGATGGCGGTGTCCTCGCCGCGGGTGACATAGCGCAGATCGGGGCAATGGATCAGCGCGATCGAGGCGACCCGGGGGGCCGCCAGTTCGGTGACCGGCGACTCCGACAGCCGCAGGGCCCGCCACTCGCCATCCACGGTCAGCCGCCCGGCCGCCCCGCTGCCCGCGGCGAGCACAGCCGTCCGCCCGTAGCCGGCCAGCTGCGACAACGCCGGCACGCGGGTGGCCCGGAAACGACGGCTACCGCCCGACAGGTTCACCCGGGTCAGCGCCGGGGCATCGGTGACGCTGACCGCGTCCAGAGAGACAGCGGCTTCAACGATTTCCAGCGTCGGCGTATCGAACACGATCAGCTCTCGCGTGGCGGCATCGTGAGCCAGCGTCAGGTGGCGCGGCAGATCGCCCCACAGCACGACCAGGCCGTGGTCCTTGATGGCCTCACCCTCGGCCCATGGGCCGAGATAGGCGTTGACCAATACTTGTCCCGCCCGGCGCGCTTGGGTGGCGAACGGCCGGCCGGCGATATAGGCGTCGAGGCCGTGCAGGTGGCCCCGGATATGGAGCGTCTGCCGGGCGTCGCCGCAATCGAGATGGACGATGGCGCCGGTGTCGGGCTCATGCGGCAGATGGATCAGCGACAGCGCGGGGCAACCGCGGACCGTCAGATGCAGGTCGGGCCGGCAACCGGTGAGATCCAGTTCGGCCAGCTGCGGACAGTCGACGAGGTCGAGACAGCGCAGATCCGGCTCGGCGATCACGGCCGTCGGGCCGCGATGGCCGATGAGAAAGGCGCCGTCGCTATGATCGCGCTTGAGCTTGGGCCGCGCGCCGGGACGACGGCAGGATGGTTGGTGATCAGTGTCGGGGACGGGCGATTGATTCATGGGCGTCGGTCGATTCTCCGGGTTGAAATGAAAAGCGGGCGGCGCGGCGATATCCGGTCGTGATCCAATGGGACGCGTACGGTGAAGGGGCGGCATGAATACGTGCGAGTCCGCGGATGGGGCCGAAGGCGCGGTCACGCGGATCAACTTTCGATCCGCCAGAACAGATAGTCCTCTAGTGCCGATAGCAGGTCGTCTGTCAGTTCAACGCCCATGGCATCGCCGATGACGGTATCGAGGCCGCAATACGGACAGGTCGCGGTCTGGCCGATCCCGTGATCATCCGGATCCCACCAGGTGTCGATGGCATTGACGTCAAAGCGGATCAGGCAGACAAAACAGCCGAGCACACGGCTACGCAGAATCTGCTCCCGATGGTGCGTAGTCATGGCATGCAGACGATGCAACGTGGGGAGTCCGATGTCGGCGGGTCCGCGTCTCGCGGCGCGGCGTACCGGTCGATGACCCGACATGCTCCTCAGGCCGGACCGGCGAGCCTGGTGCCCGCGGGGCGCCAAGCGGCGCCGATGCCGATCGGGTCGTGCAGGGCTAGCGAAGGAGCCGTAGGGGCAATCACGCGGCGTCGGAAGCTGTGTCATGCGGCTATGAGACCGCAGTACCGCGACAAACCGTGTCGCAGAGACCGCCGCTGGTCGATTAAAGGCCGGATTGCCTGTGCGACACTGCTTGTCGGAGACCTATGCGCAAGATGTTTGATGACCAGTAATCGCGATACGCTTTTCCGCCAATGGAGCATGCTCCGCAAGATTCCGCGTCATCCGCGCTGGATCACCACCCGGCAGATGACGGCGCATCTCGAAAACGAAGACTTCGCCGTGACGGCCCGCACGGTCGAGCGCGATCTGGCGAAGTTGTCGACGCTGTTCGGCTATACCTGTGACGAGGCCGGCCCGGGTTACCGCTGGTACTGGCCGCCGGGGTTCCGACCGATCGAGATTCCGAGCCTGGAGCCGAGCACCGCGCTCGCCTTCAATCTCGCCGAACGTCACCTGCAGCCGCTGCTGCCGCCCTCCACGCTCGACCTGCTCACGCCCTACTTCGAGCGCGCCCGAGCGGTGCTTGATGACCTCCCACATAAGCCGCTCAGTCACTGGCGCGACAAGGTCCACGTGATTGGCATCGGGCCGGAACTGGCCCCTGCGCCGATCGATCCGGCCATCCAGCGCACGATCTATGCGGCGCTGCTCGAGGAAAAACGGGTCAAGATCACGTATGAGCCGCGCGGTCAGGATCACACCCGGGACTACGAATTCAGTCCGCTGGCGCTGGTCAGCCGGCAGGGCGTGCTCTATCTCGTCGGGCCGCTATGGTCCTACGAGAACGTTGTGCAACTCGCCCTACACCGGATCGAATCAGCCGAGATCTTGGACGCGACCATCCATCGACCGGCGGATTTCGAGATCGAGGCTTATATCCGGGAGGCCGGGGGATTCAGCTATCCGACGGGTTCCGGCACCATCGAACTCGAACTCGCCCTCGATGAGGCTACGGCCGTTCATCTGGCCGAGCGGCCGCTCAGTACCGACCAGCACATCACGGAGCACGGCGACGCCCGGGTCCGCCTAACGGCCACTGTGCTGGATACCGAAGAGCTGACCTGGTGGCTGCTGGGGTTCGGGGCCGCCGTAGAGGTGATCGGGCCAGCCAGTCTGCGTCAGCGGATCGTGCAGGCGCTGGATGCGGCGGCAACTCAATACGCGATCGGCTAATCCTGCACTGATCGCAACATCTCCGACTGAGAATCCCTGATGCAAATATTCCGCGCCCTGCCCGCACACAAGGCCGCTACCACCGAGTTGCTTCCGCCACGCCCAACTGCCCGTCCGCCGGGCAATGTGCCTTATGTCGTCGACAACTTGTGGGAATGGGTGCGCCCATCCCATATGCCCTGTCGACGCCATGCCGTGTACGCCAGCCCCAGTCCGCATCTCGCGCTGGCCAGCGGGGCGGACGGTTCAAGCGCTTTTCGGGTCGATTTGTCGGGCCAGTTCAAGGCCGCGCAATTGATATCGAACACCGACTCGAAATATCACCCCGAATGTCGCGCGCTGCGTCGCTGGCTACTCCGGCATCTGGGTCAGTCATGGATCGAAGAGTCCGCCCAAGCTCGGCATGCACTTGCGCCGCTCTGGATGCCCTGCCTGCCAGCGGCTGAGACAGACGAGATCCTTGAAGTGGCAAGAAACCTGGATACGCGAGCGCTTGCGGAGCAGATCCACTACTGGGACGACATACGCCTGATCGAGAAAACGGACGACATCGACCCCGAGGGCGGCGAGATCTTTTTTGAACCGTTGGACGGCTACCGGCTCGTGCCGATTCAGAGCTGACCTCGACGATAATTATCCAGCTCGGATCGCTACGCTTATTCCGAAGTCGGTCAATTAACCATCGGGCTTTAGATCCGGAGCTATTCATAAAGCGATAGCGTCGCATAGACAAAAATAGTGACTATGCCCTGTGAAAACAGGCCTCGTGACGATATGCCCCGAGTCGTAATGAGGTCCGACGCGCCGGATCAAACCAAGGAAGACTTCGTGATCCTGTCGAGCACCAAGGTGCGCGAGATGCCCAGCCAAGGGCATTGCTCCGCCGCCGGAAATCTCGCGCGCCGAGGTCAGTGAGCTCCTGATGGACTCTTACCGAAATGAGCACGCCCGAACCGCGCGCGTTCAGCTATGCGATGCCAGTCGCCTGAGCAGCTACTGGCATCGCATCGTTAGTGCGAGATGTCGTCGGCATCGCGTCGAGATTCAGGCTGCTAGATTCAAGCCTCCAATGAGCCCGCGGGTCCGAAGAACTCATATTGCCGGTCGCTTGCGGGCACGCCCCGCGCCTCGAGCAGCCGGTCGACATGCGACAGCATCGGCGTCGGGCCACAGAAGTAATAGGTCGCCGCAGCATCGCCCACCATCGTCTCCAGCAGCGATTGATCGATGAACCCTTCGCTATCGTAGCGGCCGATTTCGCGGTCCTCCGCACGAGGCTCACTGTAACGCACGTGCAGGTGTAGGTTGTGATAGCGAGCGCTGAGTTCCCGCAGCTCATCGGCGAACGCGTGGACCGCGCCATTCAACGCCCCCTGAATAAAAATGATCGGCCGCATCGCGCTGGATTGCTGCAATGCTCCGTAAAGCATCGAGAGCACCGGGGTCACGCCGATGCCGCCAGCAATGAACACCAGCGGCTTGCGTTCCTCTACCGGCAGGTCGAGCGTGAACTCTCCGCAAGGCGGCGTCAGCGCGATCCGATCGCCAACCTTCGACTGATCGTGCAGGTAGTTTGAGAACATGCCCTCCGGCGCATCCGCGTCCGGTGCGGTTTCGCGTTTGACGCTGATCCGGTAATACGGTGTACCCGGCGCATTGGACAAGCTGTAATTCCGCTTAAGACGGCGGCCATCTGGCAAGGTCACATGAACGGCAATGTACTGGCCGGGCTGGTGGGCGGCCAGCGGCTGGCCGTCGGCAGGCTCCAGATACAGCGACACGATGTTGTCGCTGGCCTGTTCGCGACGGGCAACGACGAAATCCTTCACGTCACGCCAGCCATAATCACGCTCATGCTGATCGTAGATCTGCTGTTCGCGGTCGATGAATATCTCGGCCAGTTGTCCATAGGCCGCGCCCCAGGCATCCACGATCTCGTCGGTGGCGGCCTCGCCCAGCACTTCGCGGATGGAGGCTAGAAGGTTCTCGCCCACTATCGGATAGTGCTCGGGTCGAATAGTGAGCGACACATGCTTCTGCGCGATCAACTCCACTGCATCACCCAGCGCCTCCAGCTGGTCGATATGCTGCGCATAAGCCACGATGGCGCCCGCCAAGGCGCGTTGCTGGCTACCCTCGACTTGGTGCGCCGGATTAAAGTAATCGCGGACTTCGGGATTGTGTTTGAACATCCGCTCGTACATATGGCGCGTCAGCGTTTCACCGTGCTCTTGCAGCACCGGTACGGTTTCTTTGATAAGCGCCTTTTGACGATCCGACAGCATGAGAAGCTCCTTCTTTAAATGGTATTTCGCATACCTGTTTTAATCGGTATATTATTTACCAAATTGTATAAGTCAAGCGCTTCATGCAACTGAGCACCCATACGGATTACGCTCTGCGGCTGCTGATCTATCTGGCGATTGCCGACGGTGAATCGCCCGCCACCGTCCAGGATGCCGCCGCGCGATACCGGGTATCGGCGCACCATATGGCCAAGGTGGCGCAGACGCTGGTACAGCTCGGCCATGTCAACAGTCGCCGCGGGCGCGGGGGTGGTCTGTCGCTGGCGCAACCGGCAGATGCCATCGATGTCGGCGCGCTGGTGCGTCAGACCGAAAACCTGACCCTGCTGGAATGTTTCGGGCCGAACTCGACCTGCCCCATCGACCCGGCCTGCCGCCTCAAAGGCCTGCTGGGCCGCGCACAGAACGCATTTCTCGAAACCCTGGACGGCCACACCATAGCCGACCTAGTCGGCAACGCCGCGGAGCTACGAGCCTTGCTACGGCCCGAGAATGACGTTCTACCCAACCCGGAGTAATCCATGCGAACCGCCGTGACCCGCCTGCTGGGTATCCAGCATCCCGTTCTGCTCGCGCCCATGGGCGGCGTCTCCGGCGGCCAACTTGCGCGCGCCGTGAGCAATGCCGGCGGGCTTGGGTTAATTGGCGCGGGTTACGGCGACGCCGACTGGCTGGCACAGGAGATGACGCACTGCCGCGATTGTCGTTTCGGGGTGGGCTTCATCACTTGGGCCCTGGACGCCAAGCCAGCACTACTGGAACAAGTGCTGGCGCAATCGCCGGCCGCCATCATGTTCTCTTTTGGCGATTGCGCTGCCTATATCCCCCGCGTGCATGAAGCTGGCGCACTGGCGATATGCCAGGTTCAGACGCTAAGCGATGCGCGCCGCGCGGCCGAAACAGGGGCCGATCTGATCGTGGCTCAGGGCACCGAGGGGGGCGGCCACGGCGCAATACGCAGCACCTTCAGCCTCGTTCCCGCCGTGGTGGACGCGGTCGCCCCGGTACCGGTCGTTGCGGCCGGCGGCGTAGCCGACGGTCGCGGGCTGGCCGCTGCACTCATGCTCGGGGCCTCAGGCGTTCTCGTGGGCACTCGGCTCTATGCCAGCGACGAAGCGCTCGGCCTGCCGGCAGCCAAGCAGGCGATCGTGCATCACGGCGGCGACCAGACGCTGCGCACGCGTGTCTTCGATATCGTGCGCGGCTACGACTGGGGCCACTATACCGGCCGCGTGATCGACAATGGCTTCACCCGGGACTGGCATACGCGGGAAGCGGCACTGGCCGAGTCCGTCGACAGCGAACGCCGGCGCTACCAGGAAGCTGTAGCCCGGGGCGATGCCGAGACGGCCGTATTGTTCGCCGGCGAGGCGATCGATCTGATCGATGAGATCGAACCGGCCGCCGAAATCGTCAACCGCATTGTCACCCAAGCCGACGCGGCACTAGAGTGGAAGCCTGGTTGAGCGGACGGTCTCAGCGTGCGTCGTCATGCAAGGCATCCGTCAGTACCGCGCGTAGATCGAGCCGGTCTATGGCTCCGAGCGCGGCTTCCAGCGCCCCTTCGGCACACAGCCCTGCGATCGCCGCCTCCTGGTAACCCGCGCGCGGCTTCGATACAGGCCGAGCGCACGCGCTCGGCCGTCCTGAGTTCCCGGTCGTCACTCATCGTCGCCCTCGAGATAATCCGCCAGCACCACAGCGTTGTTATGTTCAGTATCGCGCGCTGCGAACAACAACGTCAGCCCTTCATTACGAGCATGTTCGCGCAGCGCCTCGAGCAGCTGACCATCCGTCTCATCGAGCTCGGCCCGATATGCCGCGCTGAACTCAGCCCAGCGCTCGCGGTCATGACCGAACCAGCGGCGCAGCTCGTTCGAAGGCGCCAGTTCCTTCAGCCAGGCATCGAGCTTCGCTTTATCCTTGGCTACACCCCGCGGCCATATTCGATCCACGAGCGCACGATAACCAGCCTCGTCAGCCGCTTCTTCATAGACCCGTTTCAAGCGGATACGCATGGGCTGCTCCTCCCGAACAATCCCGACCGGATAACGCCATCCCGAGGTAGGTGGCGTCAATCAGCGACCTGCCGCACTGCGATATACCCCCGGTGTCGGTGCCCGCGATGAGCGAAGTTTGCATGACCTGAAAGATCAAGGCGCCCATGCCAACCTTGCTGAAACGCCCCCGCGCCTTTTGCAATGAAAGCCAGCGCATCGGCAGCCTCGAAAAGCTGAATGGCAAACGGCTAGGTCAATCCCCGGCCGCGGCACGCAACTGGGTGGCAAAACGCCGGACGCCTGTCACCATTGCTACTACCAGCCCCAGCGCGGTCACTGCCCATGCAAGAAGCGCGATATAGAGAAAGACAATCGATATCGGGCGCAGAAACGCCAGGCCCATGGATCGACTCATGTGCTCAGTGGCCACCGCATACATCCCCAGCGGGAAGACCATGCCCCAGTACAGCGGGTCGTAGACGAGACGGTAGCCGCGAATGACATGGCGCCAGACGCCCAGGATCACCAGCAGCGGCAGCCACCATGTACCACCAGCCCAGTAGAACAGCGTGAATCCCTCAAGAAACGGCCGCAGCGATTGTAGATAGGGGGCCGGACCGCTGCTGCCCGCGATCAGCAACGAGCCGGCCAGCGTGGAGATCGCCATGGCGCCCATGTTGATCCAGTACGTTGGCACCAGATCGCCGGGCGCGAGCGCGAAGAAGTAGTAGCGATAGAAGATAAGCGCCGCCAGCCATAGATAGAGCATCCCGCCCGCCAGCCACAGCACAAGCGCGGCGAAGTGCAGCTCAAGCCGAACCGGCTGACCCCAGCCCCCGGCTAGATGCGTGGCAAGCACGGCCAGCCCCTGCATAGCAACTACTGCAAGCAACCACCCCCCATTGATGCCGACATCGAGCGCCTGTTTATGACGCCGCAGCGCCAGCGCGGCGAACACCGCATAGTTGAGCAGAAGCCAGAGCACAACTGCGAAAACGAACAATGCCGTGGCCACCTGTGCCGCATGCGCCAGCACGAGACACTGGCTGCCCAGTACCGCCGTGGCGGCGATCCAGGTGAAGTAACCCGGGCCAGCACTGGGGTCGAACAAGTCGACGATACAACGCTGGGGAAAAAGCATCAGACGCAGCCCATGGAGTACGGCCAGAACTGTGTAGAGCACCAGGTTGAGACCAAACAGTCCCCAGCCGATCGAGGCCGGCCCAAGCCCATATGCGGCGATCGATACGATGCCGGTTGCCATGACCAGGGCGAAATAGGCCGGCGGCAGTTCGCGGATCAGGGAGCGCAGCAACACACGACAACCTTTTGCAGACGAATAATAAAAGCATAGCCCGACGCCGAAACGGCGCGCAGCAAGCGCAAGCGTCGGAGGATTTCTGAGACCAGTCGCCATCGGACTGTAACCGGCCCCGGTGCTTCCCCAGACAGGTACCCCACCGGGCCGAGCGGCGATGTCGAAGCTCACTTGATCTGTATCAATTTCGAGTACCCGAACGCGCTGTAGCCTCGACTCCGAAAATACCGATTCCCACTCCCATAAATACTCGGCCCCCCGCCCGACGGGCCAGCGTATGCCGCCAGGATTTTGAGCATGGCCGTAGGCGATCGACATTCCTCTGCTGCAGGCGCCATCGTCGGTAGCCCGTCGAAAGCGCTATTCGGGGCAACTCTCGGTTTTTTCATAGGCTTTGGCGCCGTCTCGTTGTTCGGCCCAACGGCTCAAAGCTTCATCGAGGTAATGAAACTCTCGCCCGGCCAGGTCGGCTTTCTGGTGGCGATCCCGATGCTCACCGGTTCATTGCTCCGAATCCCGTTCGGAGCCTGGGTGGACAATAATGGCGGCAAGTTGCCGTTTCTGATTCTGCTGGTGCTTTCGGTGATCGGCATCGCCGGCCTGTGGTGGATGTTGATCACCCTGTACCCGGAACATCTGACCCAGTCTTATTATCCGTTGCTGCTGTTCTTCGGCGCGCTGGGCGGCTGCGGGATTGCGACCTTCTCGGTGGGTATCGGTCAGGTCTCTTATTGGTTTCCCAAGCAGCGTCAAGGCTGGGCGCTGGGGACCTATGCCGGGCTCGGTAATACCTCTCCCGGGCTTGTGGCGCTGATACTGCCGCTGATCATCGCATTCTGGGGTCTGTGGGCAGCCTATATGGTGTCGATCGCCATCGTAGTGCTCGGCGTCGCCCTATATTTCCTGCTGAGCCACAACGCGGGTTATTTCCAGCTCCGGGCGCAGGGCCTGTCGCGCGAGGACGCCCGCCGCACCGCAGGCTCGGCGGGCCAGGAATTATTCCCGCAGGACAATGCCTTCCGTACGCTCGTCGAAGCGGCTCGGCAATGGCAGACCTGGCCGCTCGTCTTGCTTTACTTCACCACCTTCGGCGGTTTCCTAGCGCTCACCGCCTGGCTGGCAACCTACTGGCAGACCTACTTTCATACCACGCACTGGACCGCTGTCGAGCTGACGGCAGGCTTTTCGTTGTTGTCGTCGCTCATCCGAGTGCCCGGCGGCGGCTGGGCGGATCGGCTGGGGGGCGAAAAAGTCGCAGTGGCATCACTGACGCTACTGCTCATCGGGGCCCTGCTGATGACGTTCTCCGGCACGTTCGTCTTGTCGATCGCCGGCGAGATCTGCATTGCCATAGGTATGGGCGTCAACAACGCCGCGGTGTTCTGCATGCTGCCCCGCTATGTTCCCGATGCCGTCGGCGGCGCCTCAGGCTGGGTCGGCGGGCTCGGTGCGCTCGGCGGCTTCGCCGTGCCGCCGTTGCTCGGGCAATTTGTGAGTTGGTTCGGGCCGAGCGGTTATGCCTGGGGCTTTTCCGTCTACATCGGATTGGCGCTGGCAAGCATCGCGCTGACCGGCGTGCTCATCGCCGCCCTGAAGCGCGAACAGCGCAAGCAACCAACCGCAAAACCCAGCAAGGCCTCGGCATGATCGCGCAACACGCCGCTACAGACGACACCCCGGCCAGCGCGATCAAATCAGGAGCCCATTCATGAGTCATTTCCTCGACCGCCTGACTTATTTCAAGCGCAAGCAAGACGTGTTTGCCGACGAGCACGGCGAAACCAGTACCGACGATCGTGCCTGGGAAGACGCCTACCGGCAGCGCTGGCAG
The DNA here is from genome assembly GCF_000732535.1 of Salinisphaera hydrothermalis C41B8. Lineage (GTDB taxonomy): Bacteria > Pseudomonadota > Gammaproteobacteria > Nevskiales > Salinisphaeraceae > Salinisphaera > Salinisphaera hydrothermalis. The sequence goes on along the minus strand of NZ_APNK01000026.1, from coordinate 24,309 downwards.
CACGACCGCATCGTGCGCTCGACGCATGGCGTGAACTGCACCGGCGCCTGCTCATGGAAGATCTACGTCAAGGAAGGGCTGGTCACCTGGGAGACTCAGCAGACCGACTATCCGCGTACCCGGGCCGATCTCCCCAACCACGAACCCAGAGGCTGTCCGCGCGGGGCCAGTTATTCCTGGTACATCTACAGCGCGAATCGACTCAAGTATCCCCTGGTGCGGGCCACGCTGATCAAGCTCTGGCGCGAAGCCCGTGCCCGGTATGACAACCCGGTCGACGCCTGGGCCTCGATCGTCGATGACGAAGCCAGCCGGCGCAGCTATCAGAAACGCCGAGGGCTCGGCGGCATGGTGCGCGCCAGCTGGGGCGAGCTCAACGAACTGATCGCCGCGGCCAATGTCCACACCATCGAGCGCTGGGGACCGGACCGGATCGCCGGCTTTTCGCCGATCCCGGCCATGTCGATGCTGTCCTATGCCTCGGGGGCGCGCTATCTGTCGCTTATCGGCGGTGTTCCGCTGTCGTTCTACGACTGGTACTGCGACCTGCCGCCATCCTCGCCGCAGACCTGGGGCGAGCAGACCGACGTGCCGGAGTCGGCGGACTGGTACAACAGCAAGTTCATCATGCTGTGGGGTTCGAACGTGCCACAGACGCGCACGCCGGATGCCCATTTCATGACGGAGTCGCGCTACAACGGCACCGAGATCGTTGTGTGCTCCCCGGACTATGCCGAGGCCACCAAGTTCGCCGACCTGTGGCTGTCGCCCAAGCAAGGGACCGACGCCGCACTCGCCATGGCGCTCGGCCATGTGATCCTCAAGGAATTTCACGTCGAGCGGCCCGACCCGTATTTTCAGGATTACTGCCGGCGTCTGACCGATCTGCCCATGCTGGTGCAGCTCGATCCACATGACGACGGCTTCGTCGCGGGGCGATTCCTACGCGCCAGCGACCTGACCAAAGAGGCCGGCGAACACGGCGACTGGAAAACCGTGGTCTGGGACGACACCCGCGACGCGCCGGCGGTGCCGCAGGGCTCGATCGGTTTTCGCTGGGACGACAGCGGACGTTGGAACCTGGAGCAGAAAACCGCGGACGACGTCGAAATCCACGCGCGGCTGAGCTTCATTGATCACGGTGACGACACGGCGCTGGTCGGCTTTCCCTATTTCGGCGGCTTCGTGCACGAGCAATACACGCCCAACGTGCAGGAAGACGTGCTCTGGCGACGTGTGCCGGTGACCCGGATCCGGCTTGCCGACGGCAAGACCGCGCGGGTGGCCACGGTCTACGACCTTCTGGTCGCCCACTACGGCGTCAATCGCGGCTACGACGACGGCACCGCGCGCCATTATGATGAAGACGTGCCCTACACACCGGCCTGGCAAGAAACGATCACAAGCGTGCCAGCCGCGCATGTGATCCATGTCGCGCGGCGTTTCGCTGAAACGGCGGCGCAGACGCAGGGCAAGTCGATGGTGATCCTCGGCGCCGGTCTGAACCATTGGTACCACAACGACATGAACTACCGCGGCATCATCAACATGCTGATGATGTGCGGCACGATCGGCGTCAACGGCGGCGGCTGGGCCCATTATGTCGGCCAGGAGAATCTGCGACCGCTGGACGGCTGGCTGCCGGTGGCGTTCGGTCTGGACTGGCTGCGTCCTCCGCGTCAGATGAATGGCACCTCGTTTTTCTATGCCCATTCCGATCAGTGGCGTTACGAGCAGGTCGGGGTCGACGAGATTCTTTCTCCCCTGGCCGATCCTAAACAGTGGACGGGCAGCCTGATCGACTACAACGTGCGCGCCGAGCGCATGGGCTGGCTGCCTTCGGCGCCGCAGCTCAACCGCAATCCTTTAAAGATCGCCCGCGAGGCCGCGCAAGCCGGCCGCGACCCGGTTGAGTACGTGGTCGAACAGCTCAAAAGCGGCGATCTGCGCATGGCCTGCGAGGACCCGGACGCGCCCGAGAACTGGCCGCGCAACATGTTCATCTGGCGCTCGAATCTGCTGGGTGCCTCAGGCAAGGGGCACGAATATTTCCTCAAGCACCTGCTGGGCACCGAGGACAGCGTACAGGGCAAGGATCTGGGCGCAGAGGGCGGTCTGCGTCCAGAGCAGGTGGTCTGGCACGACGAGGCGCCCCGCGGAAAGCTCGATCTGCTCGTCACGCTGGATTTCCGGATGTCCTCGACCTGTCTGTACTCGGACATCGTATTGCCGACGGCGACCTGGTACGAGAAGAACGATCTCAACACCTCGGATATGCATACCTTCATTCATCCGCTGTCCGAGGCCGTCAACCCGGCTTGGGAGTCGCGTTCGGACTGGGATATCTTCAAGGGCATTGCCGGGGCATTCTCGCAGGTCGCCGACGGTCGGCTGGGCGTGGAAGCCGATGTGGTGACCGCGCCGCTCAAGCATGATTCGCCCGGCGAACTGGGCCAGCCCTTCGATGTGGCCGAGTGGCACGACGGCGGCTGCGACCCCATACCCGGCAAGACCATGCCGGCGATCAAGGTCGTCGAGCGCGACTACCCCGCGACCTACGATCGCTACAACGCCGTCGGCCCGGCGCTTGAAGCACACGGCAACGAGGAAAAGGGCCTGCAATGGGAAACCGCGGGCGAAATCGCCGAACTCGGCGCGGTGCATGGGCGGGATCGACATGGTCGGCCGCGCATGGCGGATGCGATCCAGGCTGCCGATACGGTCATGACGCTGTCGTCGTCAACCAACGGTGCGGTGGCGATGAAGGCCTGGAATGCGCTATCGGCATCGACCGGCCGCGAGCACGCCCATCTGGCCTCATCCCGGGCCGGCGAGCACATCAAATTCCGCGACATAGTGGCCCAGCCACGCCGGGTCATCACCTCGCCGGTCTGGTCTGGCGTATCCGATGAAGACACGACCTACAACGGCAGCTATCTCAACGTCCACGAACTGATCCCCTGGCGCACGTTGACCGGGCGCCAGCATTTTTATCTGGATCACCAGTGGATGCGCGCATTCGGCGAAGGCTTCACCACCTATCGACCCCCGGTCAATACCAAGACCTGGAAGTCGATCATGAACACGCGGCCCAACGGCAATACCGAGATAGTGCTGAGCTGGATCACACCACATCAGAAATGGGGCATTCACAGCACCTACACCGATAATCTGATCATGCTCACGCTCTCCCGCGGCGGGCCGATCATCTGGATCTCGGAGGCCGATGCCAAGCGCGCCGGCATCGAGGACAACGACTGGATCGAGGGCTACAACGTCAACGGCGCCGTGGTTGCTCGCGCCGTGGTTTCGCAGCGTGTGCGTGAAGGCATGGCCATGATGTACCACGCCCAGGACCGCACGGTGAACACCCCCGGCTCCGAAATCACCGGCAATCGTGGGGGCATCCACAACTCGGTGACCCGCACGCTGATCAAGCCGACCCACATGATCGGCGGCTACGCGCAGTTCAGTTACGGCTTCAATTACTACGGCACGGTCGGCTCCAATCGAGACGATTTCGTGGTGATCCGCAAAATGCGCGATGTCGACTGGCTGGAAGGTGATAACCAGAGCATTCGCGATCAGGGGTACGTGCGATGAAGTCGCCGAGTGACGACGGCGCTCGACAATATGGGGAGATTCGGCCATGAAGATACGGGCCCAGATCGGCAAGGTCCTGAACCTGGACAAATGCATCGGGTGCCACACCTGTTCGGTGACCTGCAAGAACGTCTGGACGTCGCGCGAGGGCGCCGAGTACATGTGGTTCAACAACGTCGAGACCAAACCCGGTGTCGGCTATCCCAAAGAGTGGGAAAACCAGGATCGCTGGAAAGGCGGCTGGGTGCGCCGCGACGACGGCGATATCACCCCGCGACAGGGCGGTAAATGGCGGCTGCTGGCCAAGATCTTCGCCAATCCGCATCTGCCCGAGATCGACGACTACTACGAGCCGTTCAACTTCGACTACCAGCGGCTGCAAAACGCGCCAGCATCGAAAGCGCAGCCGACAGCCAAGCCCTACTCCGCGATTACCGGCGCCCCGATGGACAAGATCGAGTGGGGCCCGAACTGGGAGGAGATCCTCGGCGGTGAGTTCGCCAAGCGCAAGCGCGACTACAACTTCGCCAACATCCAGACCGAGATCTACGGCCAGTTCGAACACACCTTCATGATGTATCTGCCGAGGCTGTGCGAGCACTGCCTCAACCCGAGCTGTGTCGCATCGTGCCCGAGCGGGGCGATCTACAAACGCGCCGAAGACGGCATCGTGTTGATCGACCAGGACCGCTGCCGCGGCTGGCGCATGTGCATTTCGGGCTGCCCGTACAAGAAGATCTACTACAACTGGCAGTCAGGTAAGTCCGAAAAATGCATCTTCTGTTATCCGCGTATCGAGGCCGGCGAACCGACGGTCTGTTCGGAGACGTGTGTCGGACGCATCCGCTATCTGGGCGTGATGCTGTATGACGCCGATCGGATCAAGGAGGCCGCGAGTGTAGCCAACGAGGCCGATCTCTACGAAGCCCAGATGGATATCTTTCTGGATCCCCACGATCCGGAGGTCCAGGCTCAGGCGCGCGCCGATGGTGTACCGGACAACTGGCTGGAGGCCGCCAAACGTTCGCCGGTCTGGAAAATGGCCAAGGAATGGCGGGTCGCCTTCCCGCTGCACCCGGAATATCGGACGCTGCCGATGGTCTGGTATGTGCCGCCGTTGTCGCCGGTCCAGGCTGCTGCGGACGCCGGTAACATTGCCGCCGACGGCGAGATTCCAGATGTGGCCTCACTCAAGATCCCGGTCAAGTATCTGGCCAACCTTCTGACCGCCGGAGAGGAAGAGCCGATCATTAACGGGCTCAGGCGGCTGCTGGCCATGCGCCGCTACCGACGCTCACTGACCGTCGGCGATACGCCCAACGAGGCCGTGCTGGCACAGGTGGGGCTGACGCCAGCGCTGGTCGACGATATGTACCAGACCATGGCGATCGCCAATTACGAGGATCGCTTCGTGATTCCGACCGGCCACCGCGAGATGGCCACGGCCGACCCCTGGGGACAGCGCTCCGGCTGCGGTTTTTCCTTCGGCGACGGTTGTCATACCGATGGCGTGACCCGCGGCAACCTGTTCGGTTCCAAAAGCCCACAACAGCGTGATCACGCCCCCGGCGCGCCGCGCCCCGAAGCTGAAAGCGGGGCCCGGAAATGATGGACAACGACCATACGCGGGGTCGGGTACTGGCGGCCCTGTCCCGGGTGCTCGACTACCCGAGCGCGGAACTCCAGAGTCATGCCGCCGAGCTCGCCGATATGCTGTGTGCGCCGCCCGAGCTCAACGGCGCCGAGCGCGCGGCGGTCCGCGCGTTTGTCGATGAACTGGCCGGGCGCGATCTGCTCGACATTCAGGCGCGCTACATCGATACGTTCGATCGCGGCCGCAAAGTCTCGTTGTACGTCTTCGAGCACATCTACGGCGAGTCACGCGACCGCGGTCCGGCCATGCTCGAACTCAAAAGCGCCTATCACGAACGCGGCCTCGAGATCGACGCACGTGAACTGCCCGATTTTCTCCCGGTATTTCTGGAGTTCTGTGCACAGCTGCCGGAGGCCGAGGCGTATCGCTGGCTGGTTGAAACCACCCACGTACTCCAGCGGATCCGGGTGCGTCTGGCCGAACGCGGCAGCGCTTATGCCAGTGCATTCACGGTATTGCTGCGGCTGATTGGCGCCGACCCCGCGCCGGAGGGGTTGATCGACATGGCCGGCCGGGAAAAACGCGACGATACGCCAGCCGCAATCGATGCGGTCTGGATGGAAAAGCCGGTCACGTTTGGTCCCGGCGATACCCATACCAACTGCGGCGCAACACGTCAGGCGCCGCCCGATAGCGACGGCCATCGCGCCGGGTCGGCCCACGGAGGCTGAGATCATGCATACGCTCGATTACATCCTGTTTCAGATCTATCCCTATATCGCCGGCACGATCTTTTTGTTCGGTAGTCTCGTGCGCTATGACATGAGCCAGTACACCTGGAAAACCAATTCCAGCCAGTTATTGAACAACTCGATGGTCTTCCAGGTCGGGAGTTATCTCTTCCACCTGGGCGTTATCTTCCTATTTTTCGGCCACCTGATCGGGCTGTTGATGCCGGTCTCGTTCTATCCCTATTTGGGATTGACCGCCCACAGCAAGCAGTTGCTCGCGATGATCTCGGGGGGGTTGGCCGGCACGGCGGCCCTGGTGGGGGCCACGATATTGCTTTATCGACGACTGTTTCATCGGCTGGTGAGTGCTCAGTCGTTGCGCGGCGATAAATTCATTCTGATCCTGCTGTATGTGCAACTCGTGTTCGGCTTGGCGACCATTCCGATTTCGGCCCAGCATTTGGGTGGTGAGGAAATGGAGAAGCTGATCGGCTGGGCCCAGCACATCGTGACGTTCCGGCCGGGCGCCTCGACTTATCTGTCCGGCGTGTACTGGGTGTTCAAGGTCCACCTGTTTCTGGGGCTGACCGTGTTCCTGGCCTTCCCGTTCACACGCCTGGTGCATATCTGGAGCGTGCCGTATCGCTATGCCGGTCGACGCTATCAGGTCGTGCGTGAGTACCGTGCGCGGGCGACAGCGCGTTCCGAGCGCCCTTAAACCGTCGAACAAGAGAGCCGCTTATGCTTGCCATGGTCAACCGCGTCGTACTGCCAGAGCACCATATCAACGCTGAGTCCGGCGAAGTCGAATCCGGCACGATCGACGAAAAACGCGCCGAAGCCACACGGCGACTGGCCGTCAAGGAGCTGCTGCGCCAGCGCGCCGAGGCCGTCGGCATCGAGACCGCCGAGCGCCTGGATGCCGCAATCGACGAACTGCTGGCCGCAGAGGTCACGGTGCCCGAGTCCAGCGACGACGATTGCCGGCGCTACTTCGAAGCCAACCGGGAGCGATTCGTGACGCCGGTCCGCGTCGACATGGCGCATATCCTGCTGGCCGCCGCGCCCGACGATCCCGAAGCCCGGGTGACGGCCCGCGAGCAGGCCGACGATTTGATCGCGCGTATTCAGACCGAACCGGACAGTTTCGCCGCACTGGCGCGAACGCATTCGCGCTGCCCATCGGCCTCAGCCGACGGCGCGCTCGGTTGGATCGGGCGCGGTCAGACGGTGCCGGAACTGGAAAATGTGGCGCTGCGCTTGGATATCGGCTTGGCGAAAAAGCCCGTCGAGACGCGTTATGGCTATCATATCGTGCGTGTGGACGATCGCCGCGGCGGCGCGCCGCTGGCTTATGACGATGTCGCTGCCATGATCGCCGATTATCTGACCGAGTCTTCCTGGCGGCGTGCGGTCAGCCAATACATTCGGGTGCTGGCCTCCGAAGCGGAACTGCGCGGCGTGGATCTCGAGACTGCCGACAACCCGCTTTTGCAGTAATGAATACGTCACAATCGAACACCACGCCCACCCTCGAATCCTTCGGTGACTTGCTCGCCATGGCGCGGGCCGAACCCGATCCCTGCCGTTTGCTGACCGTGCTGGTCCAGGCCGAGATCGCTTATCGTCGTCGGTCCGACGGCAGCGAAGCTCTGGTTGACGAGGGCCTGTTACAGCCGGTCATGGCCCGCGACTGGGCAGTGACCGACAGTCTGCGTCTGGCTGATATCGTGGCCGGTGCCGACGAAGTCACCCACGATTGGCGTTTCCTGATGACTGCGATATTGCCGGGTGCGCGAGGCAGAGCGCCCACCTCCGGCGAATGCGAGTCCCATCTGGAGCGTATGGCGACCGCGCTGGCCATTGGTGCGGATCTGGACGCGTTCGTATTCTTCGATCGCGAGGGTGTGCCGGCTCGAGTCACAAACGCTTCGTCCTGATGCGTCGCGGCAAGACAGTGCGCCAATGGGATGGCGTACGTCGCGGGCAATACCGCATCGCGTATGCCGCCAGCTGATAGGTTGGCATGACACATTGGCTGACACGTCCCCTCAGCCGGGCACGCCATCCACCCGCGGTCGACAGTAGATCGTGCCGAAGTGCAGCCCCCAGGGGATGAACGCGGCGAGCCAAAGCAGCGCTGCCGCTAAAACCAGACCGAGATATGCATAGCCATGGCCCGGCCACGGAAATTCGGCCAGCACCCGGGCGATAGTCGCGAGCTGAACGGCTGCGAAGGCCCATAGCGTGATCCGGTCGGCCCGCAGCGGCCGGCCGGAGTGCCCGAGGCTTACGCGCGACGCCATCGCTACGAGCATGCTGGTGACGAAACCGATGGCCAGCGCATGCAACGGCGCCAGTCCCAGATCCAACGGGCTACGCGTCCATTGCAGCAGACTCTGGATAGCATACAAAGCCATCGCGACAGCCAGCCAAGCGAAACTCAAGTGGAGCATTCCAAGCAACGGCACCCGCAGGCTGCGCCACAACCCCCAGCGATAGCTATGCCAAGCGCCAATGGCAGCCAACGGCAGATCGCACAGAAAAAGCCATTCGGGCTTATCAAAAAGGGTCAGCCCGAAGTGCGCGAGGACGCAGATCAGCGTGGCCGGCAGGGTCCAGCGGGGTTTGATGGCGACGTAGGGCGTCAGCACCCTGCTGCTGAAGAACGGAATCATCCGATAGCTGATGACGATCACCAACGGCACCAGATAAAGCCAGAGCCCGACGGCGCCCGCGATCACCAATAGCTCATCCTGCGATGTCCAGAGCCACAGCGCGTGGCTGACGGCCCCAATACCGCCCAGGGTGACGCATCCGAATGGGAATAGCGCAAAGCGCTTGTCGCCGCGATTGGAGCACCGCCAGATACCGGCCAGGGTCCACAGGCCCACCCCCCAGCCGCCGACGAAGAGCCCAGTGCCGATGAGGGCCACATTGCGGCTTGTGAACAGGCCGAGGTAATAAGCGCCCATGCCGACCGTCAACAGCGCGGCCATTAGGGCATAGCGGCACCGGTCAACCTCGGCGGTATCCAGCCAACGGGGAAACACGGTGAGTAGGAAACCGAAGACAAAAAAGATGAACAGCCCGTAGAGCATCAGAAACAGATGCGCCGACATCGCATTGACGGTCAGCGGCAGCACGGGCACGGCCGGTATATAAAGTCCGGTCAGTACAACGAGCCAGAACAGGATGCACAGCACCAGTTGCAGCCCGCCAAGCAGAAAGAACAGCCGATGGGGCGCCGACAGAAGCGGAGGATCCCACGTTCCAAGCATCGTCTGCGACCGCTGTGGATCATCTGTTCTTCGAGGTCTGTTCAACGTCATTCGCACGGGCCGGCTTCGCTGGTTAGACTTTGGCTTGGTTCATGGGCAGTCTAGGGTTCGCGGCCCGGTGTTAGCGTTGACCTTGATCAAGACGCGCCTCGGAGGCCCGGCAGCCACACACCGAATGCATGCATACGGCCCCTGTGGCGCAGCGAAGGTATTCGAGACCGCAGATGCGCTACGAGCCGTGTCCGGACGGGCATTGTTTAGATGAAAGACACGGAGCACGCGGTCGTTCAGTCGCTACGCACGCATGACCTGTTCTCCGGCCTGAGCGATGCACAGCACGCGAGACTACTGCCGGCACTTCACATTCGAGAGTTCTCGGACGGCCAGATGCTGTTTCAGCAGAACGAGCAGGCACCTGCCTTCTTCGTCCTGTATTCCGGCACCGTGAAGCTCTATCGCGTTTCCAATGATGGCCACGAAAAAATCATGCGGTTGATCGAGCCCGGCCAGAGTTTTGCCGAGAGCGTGATGTTTATGGACGCGCCGCGATATCTGGTGAATGCCGGAGGGCTGAACGCCGGGGTGCTGGTGGCTATCGACGCCGCAGCCTATCTAGAGATCCTCCAGGACTCTTTTGTCGCCTGCCGGGCGGTACTGGCCAACTTGACCCAACGGATCGAGGCCCATTGGGATGAAATCGAGGCACTGTCGCTGCAGAACAGTCGTTACCGCGTGGTCCACTATCTGCTGAGTCTGGCATCCGACTGTGACGCGGGCCCGACGACGGTCAGATTACCGGCCACCAAGTCGCTGATCGCCGCCAAAATTGCAGTGACGCCGGAGACACTTTCGCGCATCTTACGGCTATTGCAGGACGAGGATTTGATCGAAATGCAGGGCCATGACCTGCATATCCCGAACCTGGTTTCGCTACGCGAGCAACTCATGGCGTGATGATCGACGAGTACTACGACGCAATCAAAACCGTCCACGTGACCTGTGTCGCACTCAGCGGCAGCCTTTTCGCGTCGCGCGCACTCTGGGTGTTGTTGTCGGGGCGCGCCCTTTGGAATTGGTTGCGCGTGCTACCGCACCTGATCGATACGCTGCTCTTGGCCAGCGGGCTGACGCTCGCATTCTTGATCCATCAATATCCATTCCTCAACAGCGACTGGCTCACGGCCAAGGTGATCGGCCTCATTGTCTATATCGCACTTGGTGTCGCTGTATTCCGCGCACCATATAACCGGGCGGGCCGCGCCGTCATCAGCCTGATGGCGCTGACCGTCTTTGTCTATATTGTAAGCGTCGCCTTCAGCAAGCAGCCCGCGGGTTTTCTGGCCCCTTATTTGTAAACGTCGCCGACCGACATTCGGCCGGACCGGGAATCGATTCGGATGACCGCTTTCCTAAACGATGCCGGGGTACGCCGCAGCTTGGGTCGGGTTGCCACGTTCGCCTCATAGTCCAATAGCCGTGGCCACGCATGAATCACTTGCTTGCAACCACCCATCCGGCCCGCAAACAAAACCAGAAGCCAAACTCTGGATGAATGATCAGGTAAGAACGGTCGCGCTGTCCGGGCCACCAATCCACGTAGCGTCGGGATATGACAGCGTGCATGGATTGTGCGAAATCTCTGGGCGCCCGCCCGAGACGTAATCGGCCTGCGCGGTGATCCAATCACCAAACGCTCCGCCCGCCAGCCGCTATCTGGGCCGCTGTAAATCCTTTGGCGCGCCCTGATCACATTTGACGCAGTTCAGCTCGAACCCCCTCATCGACGCGCGGCCGGCCTCGGTTGTCACCCAGGGGCGCTCTACCCACGGCGGGTTGTGGCGTACGTGCTGACAATGGCCGCAAACGAGTTCGGCCACCCAGTGCAGTTCTTCGTCTTGGTGAAAGCCGGCAATCGGTTGTCGCATGTCATCGGACCGCGAAAGGTAGCCTACCGAAAGAACATACCCAGCCCACCAGCGACTACTCCAGATCCGCGCTCAGACTGTCTAACGTCTTCGATACGCTGACAAACAAGCCCCAGTCAAGCTGGCGCTTTCAGTTCGAGCGCATCATGGACACGCGCACGGGCGTCAAAACCGGCGTTTATACCGAAGCTCAAAATGTCGTCAGCCCGCCCAAGCATTTGGTGCTTGGTGTCCGGCCGAACTCCAACAACGCCGTGAAGCGCCTGCTTGACACAGATCAAGGCAAATCTGCCACCGCATCGATAACCTCTGCCGCGCAGACTGCATGGAGTCGCAATCGTGACACACGTCGTGACCGACAACTGTATCAAGTGCAAATACACCGACTGCGTTGAAGTATGCCCAGTCGACTGTTTTCACGAAGGGCCGAACTTCCTCGCCATCGACCCGGCGGAATGCATCGACTGCACACTGTGCGTTGAGGTATGCCCAGCGCACGCTATTTTCGAGGAAGACGAGCTGCCCCCAGATCAAGGGCATTTTCTGGCTATCAATGCCGACCTGGCCTCGCGATGGCCCGTGCTCGATCATATTCTCGATGCGCCACCGGATGCGGATGACTGGAACGGCATAGCCAACAAACTGGAATATTTGGATCGCGGCGAAGCCGAGCATGCAGCACCGGCCGACGCGAAGCCACACGACATAACCATGAAGCAGTCGTGATTTAAGGATCTCGATCCGCCCCGTGCAGCGCACGCGGCGAATACCAGCGGCCCCTTGCAGATGGTCGCAATACCTCCTGATCAGATCGGCTATTCAGGGTTCTACGACGTCCATGACTGTTCTCCGATCCCCGTCTCTGCTCCGGGAATAGATATAGCTTCCCCAAGCGAACGAAGATCAAGCCTCCCCGCGCGGGTAGTTTCAGGTGTTGGGCAAGCGCAACGCGATTGCCCGCGCAGTTTAACCGTGGATACCACCCGCCTTGCTTTCGGTCTCTTGGCCACGATCAGATCCTCCGCCCATGCCAGGATACCGATATCCGAAAGGCCGTTTGTCTCCGCGGGCAATTCGTCCCTTGTATTCAATACCGGCGTTGAACCTGACCGCCTCGTCTCCCGGGCGGCACCTCACCGCTCTTATTCTTGTCCACCGCGGGGCCATTGCTTTATCTGATCCTGACTTTGTACTCGAAATCGAGTGCGCAACCTTGAGCGACTCTGGCGCGGAATGCCTTGATCATTCAGTCACCGCTCGTTCTGGTCTTCGAGTTGCTGCGCCCTGAAAAACAAACCGATCGCGAGCAGTAGAAACAAACCACCGCATGAGCCCGCCACGATCGTACTACCTTGCCAGGGGTTGGCCGCTAATACGCCGGCCAGTACGCCACACGCGGTGGCGAGGAAACGCAGAATTCGGGATGCTTTCATTATCGCATGGACTCCGTTGCGGGATGGGTATCGGACGGATAACCCGTCCGCACGCGGCGGGCGGGTTCGTCCGGTGGTGTGTCCAGCTTCAACCACGCCGGCCAGCGCGGTGGACGGCGATCTCGTCTCGGCTAACACGGCGGAGTTGCCGCGAATCGTGGTGTTTTGGCTCGAACCCTTCGCGGTACCAGCCGGCGCGGGCCCAGGCGTCGATTTCATGTTTTTTCCTGAGCGGATGTAACGGCAGGGCCAGTACGATAAGCGGCACTTTGGCCAGGAATGGGCTTTCCAGCGTGACGTGGCACAGGGCCAGGAGCAGGCCCATCCGCTCGGGCCCCGCGGTGATCTCGGCGATCGCGATATACAGGGCGGCGCCAACCACGCTGAGCGTGGTCAGCGGTCGGCCCTCCGTCAATTCGTCCAGTCGCTCAAGAAGCGATTTCGGGTGGTCATCCAGACGCGGTGCGGCGGCGAAGCCCAAAGGCGGAAGTTCTTGCATGGCATGTGTCCTGGCGATCGTTCCTGACCCCCACCCGGTGCGTCGGGCAGAGAGCGGGGCTATCGGCCTGGGACTGAGTCGGGCCGCTGGGCTGACGTAAATTGCTTTCAGCCTGCCTCGGTTGTCTCACGCCGTCGGTAAGACGCAACCCCAACAGCCGGCTTGCGCAATCGGCGACCGGGACGGCAGTGGAACATACCGGGCGCAGTATCCGAGCCAAGACGCGACACCGACTCGAAATATCACACGGAATGTCGGACCCTGCCCCGCCGGTTACTCAAGCACCTGGGCCAGAGCTGGGTGGAAGCGCCCCTGCGCACCAAGCGCGTACTCGCCCCGCTCTGGATGCCCTGCCTGACCAGGGACCAGGTCCATGAGATCCTGGCCATGACGGCACCGCCTTACGCTGTCGACGCGAAGGCACTAGCCGAGCAGGTCCGTTACTGGGACGACGTACAGCAGGTAACGAGCGCTGACGACATCGACCCGGAGGCCGGCGAGATCTTTTTCGAGCCCGCCGACGGCTACCAACTGATCCCGGTACACGAATAGCGGACTCAGCAAGATGTTGTCGAGGGAGTACAGCTCGTCGGCATCAAATTTAGCCAACGGCCCATTGCTGCCGCCCTCCGTCGTCGATATGCCAGGTCAATGGCCCGTTTTTGGCACCTTCGGATTGCTCCCGGCTGTGCAACAGGCTTCGGGTCGGCACGGCACAAGGTGTCATTCACATGAGTGTTGTGTCGACATCGGCGTGAGATTCGGAGTGAGGAATCACCGCTGCAGTGACAACAGGCAGCGCTCAGTCTCAAGTACATGATGACACGACGGCCGCGAGATCAGCGCGCGGCGGCCACTCCCCTAAATTAGGTTGTCGATCCTCTCTGACTGATTCCATGTCGTCTGAGGAGCCCTGTGGCGAGAAAGCCTTTGCTCCGGTCGTCGACCAGAGCAATGACGAAGCCACTCAGGAGGAGAATGAAGAAGGCGGACATTCTGCGGGATTGACGCTTGTCTCCGGTGGCAAAGTCAACGATGTTCACGGCGAGCAGGATGGCGACCGGAATTTTCACCATGAAGGCCAGGACGGCCTTGAAGGGATTGCGATTGTCGATAGAAGTGCGCACCAGTATGACCAGTGCCATCGTGGCCTCCAACCACCCGATATACGAGGCGAGGCCATAAAAACTTGTGGCGCCCATGTTCATCAGTATGAAAAAGGCCGCAATGGGCAATGTTACCGTCAGCCAGCAGAACGTGACATCGTTGAAGTCGCGGTACACGACGATCTGCTTGAGCATTCCCAGGATAAGCCCGAGCCCCCATATTGCTGCCAGGGCCCAAAGGACATAGTCGAGATGCGACAGAGCGAGATTCTCGGCTCGGTGGATATGGTTCTCGATCATCCTGCCCCCTGTTCTGATTTTTTTGGCCCGCCTTGGCTGGCGCGTCGCAGCGCGTTCAGCTCAGGTCGCCGGTGTGGATGTCGCGTCTGTCGTTTTATTTGGACGCGCCCCCGAGCGGCTAGACCACTGTTCGATCCTTGAAAGACCGTGGGCTGACAGACGCAGCACAAAAATGGAGGGCCTGATCAGGTACTTCAGGATCCATGAGCAGATATAGAGCAACGGGAGCAGGATGAGGAACCACCCCGCAAATTGCACCAGCCACACTGGAAGTCCGAGTATGTGAGCCGCCACTGCAAGCGCGTCCGATATGAGCGATGGGTGAAAAATCGCCAGATAGCCCGTCGCCGCGATAAGAGGCAACTTTGCGTACTTGCTGTAATTCACGCCCTTGGCAGTAGCGTGTCCGAACTTGGCCGTCCCTTGAGCGAACGTGGCCGATCTCCCGGTTTCCTTCGCCTCTCTCGCTGCGCCTCCCACATCCTGAGCCATTTTTCTTGCTCCGCCCGCCTCATCGGCCACACGGGCGGTTCTGCTGGCGTCCTCGGCGAATTCAGTGGTCCTGGCTGCCGCTTCGGCCGTCTTACCGACCCGCAGGAGCTTCATGCCGCCGAATGTTCCGATCACATCCGCTGCGGCCCAGCCCACGTCGCCCGCGGTGACCTTCCGACCGGTTTGGTACTTGGTGTCGAGCTTTCGTATCCCGCTACCGAAGAATGAATTCAGGTCCTGCAGGATGCGTTCGCTCTGGATCCAGGTGACATGACCATCTTTGGCCATGGCAAACTGGCTGAGAAAATCATGACCATCCTTGTGAATGAATTGGATGGCAAACCATCCCCGCATTGTGGGGGTCAAAGGCGGATGATTGTCACCGCTGCGCTCTGACAGGCTCCCGTCGACATTGGACGATTGCGTCCGGTCAGCGGCAGAAACGGTATCGGCCCCACCCGGATTCGTGGCACCTGCGTTTGGGTCGCGTGCCTCGGCAGAATGGCTCGATGTCTTGGGGACCTTTTTATCCGACGTCCCGAACCCGAGCCAGCCTTCCACCCGAGCCTTGGCCAAGTGCACGCCTCGACTCGCCGAATGCATTGTCTGCGCTGAGTAGTACATCGCATCGACCGAGTGCACGTCATTGGTCACGAAATAGTAGATGGGCGGGATGACGCTGCTGCCGTAGGCACTCAGGATAGTCCGGAATTCAGGCTGATCGCCGTAGATGGGCAGGACCTTCTCTGCCATCTCGGGATACTTGATCAAAGAGGCCTCCGCCACGTAGAGCGGCACCTTGTTCTTCAGATGCAGGTAATGCAGGAGCACCGCATCAACCTCGGGCGTTTCCTTTCGGGCCGTATCAGCAAATTGGGGCAAGGCTTTGACCGCGTTATCCTTGACCAGGTCATCGCCGAGTGGAGTGGATTTCCACGTCAGCACAATCAGGATGGCGGCCACTACCGCGGCCACGACAAGGATGTATAGCTTCTTCAAACGCGCTCTCCCCGGAAAATGACACCGGCAACCCTGATGCGGCTCTTGTACGCCATGTGCCTGAGGCTCCAATCAACTACCCACCGCCCCGGATACGGGGGCGGTCGTATCTGCCCCCCCCCCATTACAGCCTCAGGAAAAGGGCATGAAGCACTCGTGCCGCATAACGCGCCGACAATTCTTCAGCGCGGACGTGACCGGTCGCGCCGGTAGACGAGCCCGTGATCACCATACGAGCTTCGACTCATCGAGCATCTGCTCGCCATCCCATCGATACGCGACAAGCTTGCCGCCTCGGGCGACGCTGTAATCCAGACACGCGACGTTGCTCCCCTGCAGTCTCGGCTCGCCGGTCAGCCAGTAATGGCCAAAGAAAATCGGCGGCAAGTCTGGCTCGTAGCCGACCAGCTTGCTGCGCTCGGCGTTATGGCCGGCGGTCGCCGCATCGAGGCCCGGCGGACCGATAACCATCTTATCCAGTGATTCGGCATTCTCCATCCACCAGCGAATTCTGGCCTCACGCCGTGCCTGCCCGTACTTGTCCTTGAATGTAATGCCGGCTGGCAGTTCAAACTCCAGTCCTTTCAGAACGGTTTCGACCGCGTCATGTGCAGCGCTGGCCTTGTCGCAGGACTCGACAAGAAATGATTCGCTCATCACCGGACGCTCGCCAAGGCGGGACCTCAGCGATTCGATTGCAGCAGGATCCCAGCACGCGTGCACGGCACGAAGCCCATCAATCTCGATGAACAACGGCAGCGTCTTGAACCACTCGATCATGTCCTGAAGGGCGGCGGGGTCATCGAACTCGGCCAATGTGTTCTCGTGTTGGCCGAGATTTTTCTTCGAATGAGCGCGTAGATAGCCCCCGGGCTGATCGGGATCCCTGGTGTGATAGCAGATCGCGTTGTATTCGTGGTTGCCCATGATCGCCAACGAGCCTCCGGCGTCGACCATCGGTCGGACAATCTCCATCACACGTCGATTCTGGTTGCCACCGTCGATGAAGTCGCCGAGAAACAGCACTCGCCGATTCGGGTGGCGATACACACCAGCACGCTGCTCATACCCCAGCTTCTCCAGCAGCTGTATCAAGTCGTCCGCGAACCCATGCACGTCACCGACCACATCCCATGCCTGCCCCATAAACCCCCTTCTCATACGAATGGCCGGCACAGTGACCATGCCTCTAACAACCCGATCCTATCGAATCAGGCGACAGGCCATGTCGCGATTTGCCTTATGATTCGCGGGACGCGCCGCTTTTTTGAGCAACGGCCCTCTTCAGTCAACATCAGGAGCGCGTCTTACAGACAAGCGGTTGACTATTCGATCAAGCGAAAGCCTCGCCACCAAGCGCCAGCGCGGGTGGAATGTTTCGTGACGCCGCTGACACCGTGACCGGGATCGCCGAAACGCGCATCATGCCCCGGAGTGTTCGGACACCCGTATCAATATTGGACTTACCCGGATCCATAGACACTTCCGTCGCTAACGAAGAGGCTGCCTCGAAGGCCTCGGCACTGAGCAACTGATCACGGTTCTGTGCTTGGTACATAATAAAAAAAACGCTTGATTATTTCTTATGCTTGTCGCGCCTCACATTTCTGACATAAATGATTAGGTTTGGAATCCCGAACAACGAGGCAAAACCGATAAGACAAAGCAGCGTTAATGTTCCTGCGTCCATAACAAACTCCATATGGCCTAACGCTCAAGCGTACCAGCAGTACCGATGCGACGTTTTCTTATGCTAAAAAATCTCGGGTTGAATCGCCAGATAAGCGCTAATAAAGCGCATGCGATAGGCCCCGGCTCCAAGGATGAAGCAACACAGTCTGCGATTTTCAACTATAGCGCGAAGAAGAAAAAGACGCGCGAGGGAGCGTTTCTCGAATAGATGGAAGCACTCATTCCCTGGGCCACCTCCGAAGCCGAGATCGCACCGCAGCACTATCCATGCTCGGGCCGACGCGGGAAGCAGCCGATCGGGTTGGCAACACAATTGCGCATCGATCTGATGCAGCAGTGGTTCAATCTGTCCGATCCGATGATGGAAGACGCGCTCTACGAGATCGAGTTCATGCGGCGCTTCCCCGGCCCGGAATTGTGAGAAGACCGTATTCCCGACGAAACCACGATCTTTAAGTTCCGGCATCAGCTGGAAGCGTATGATCCGGCCTCGATCCTGTGGGTACGGTCGCCGGGCTCGAATGTTGTATGCCGCCGGCTGTGACAGTTGGATAGAGAAAATCGGTTGGCCAACGGGCAGTGGCTAGCGCGGCCTCGCATTGCCCCTCGGTGCCGTACCGTTGCATGAACTCGTGCATCCAAAGCCCGGGGGCATCTGAGCCCGATTGATCGCCATGACGCGTCTCCCGTGCTGTCATGAGCTGATTGTTCAGCGCGACCGGGGCCGTTCTTGACCCGGCTGGGTTTCGGGCCTGATCAAGGCACCATTTGTGGATGCAGGGATTCCGAGCTCGTGCAAGCGTGTGAGAGGGAACCGGTGAACGAATAGTCCGTCAGGGTCCGATGCCGATACGAAAACCGGGCACCACCCACGGAGAGCGGACACCACGCAGGCAGTCGCACCTAGCCGGTGTCGAACCCGGTCCCTGCAAACGAGGAGCAGTCCACACGCGTCGATTAACCTCCCCACGCGCCGGGGTGCGACGAACAGCCGATCGCGATCGCCGTGGAACACCTGCGAATCCTCGGCAGCGCCCCAGCTCACCTGCTTGACCTACCGGTCGCGTACCACGAATCGATGCCGGAATGATTGCCACCATATGCAACCCCCGTCATCTCCTATGCAAGATATTGTATTGAAACGGATGTGACGATTTCAGCCATCATTTTTTTGCTCACGTCAGCGCACAAGAACCAAGCTCCCGTTTTGCGTATCCGATCCGTTGTCGCCCATTTGTCGAACAATAGTCGACCAGCTGGCGTTCCGACCCGTCCCGCTCCGCGCCTCTCCCGCCCATTTGTCGCCCATTTATCGACCTGCGAGCAGAGTACTGCGGCGGCAGCACGCTATGGCTGACTCACCTGCGTTAACCACCACTTGGTGGAGAGGCAATTACGAGTGAGACGAAGGTCCCGCGTACCGTAGTGTTTTAGACAATATCCCCTTTAGATGGGGATATGCGATTTGGATTTGGCCAAATACGGAATCAGTCCTCCGCCTCTTAGGCGGAGAATCTATCGCGAGCGAATCGGGCGTCGCGCATTTCCGCAATATTCAGATCAATATCCCCTTTAGATGGGGATATGCGATTTGGATTTGGCTAAATACGGAATCAGTCCTCCGCCTCTTAGGCGGAGAATCCATTGCGAGCGAATCAGGCGTCGCGCCTTCCCGCAATACTCAGATCAATATCCCTATTAGACGGGGATATACGATTCAGATTCGGCCAATCACAGAATCAGTCCTCCGCCTCTTAGGAGGAGAACCTATTGGATAACCAAAATCACTCAATACCGCCAATAAATCCATGATTCATTCTCCGCCTTAGAAGGGGACGACTGATTTGCAATCAGTGGAATCGTGAATCAGTCCTCCGCATCTAAGGCGGATAATCTCTCGAGAACCTGAAAAGCCCTTTAAAATCAGTTGACGCACTAGGGGGATATACGATCTCCGAAACTGCTTCAGCTAAGAAGGGGATGAACGATTTGGAAACGGAGCTTAAAACCACCCCAGTCAAGACATGGGACAAGTCCCGCCGCGACGTGGGGTGAATCGCCCCGGAATTTCTCGGAAGCTCCAACTCTCGAGAGACTGGAGCGATGAAACAGAGCAAACGTTATTCCCCGGAAGTGCGTCAACGCGCGGTCCGGATGGTATTCGAGCATCAGGGCGCGTATGCCTCGCAGTGGGCGGCGATCGGCTCGATCGCCGGTAAGTTTGGTTGCACGCCCGAGACGCTGCGGAACTGGATTCGCCAAGCTGAGCGCGGCCGTGTTCTGCGCGACGGCCCGACCAGCGAAGAACGCGAACACGTCACAAGGCGCTTGAGCGCGAGAACCGCGAGCTCAAGCGCGCCAACGGGATCCTGCGCAAGGCCTCCGCGTATTTTGCCTAGACGGAGTTCGACCGCCGCGGCAAGTGATGATCGATTTCATCGATCATCATCGCGACGTCTGCGGTGTCGAGCCGATCTGCACGACAACAGCGCGATGCCCGAATGCGTGGAGCAATTCAGCATACGTGGCACGCTGCACCGTCGAGCGTCTGATGCGGAACATGGGCCTGCGCGGTGTTACCCGCGGTCGTGCGCCGCGAACGACCCGTTGGGGGGGCTCGCCGGACCGCTCCCGAGAATCATGTCCGCCGAGACTTCACGGCGGCTGCGCCCAACCGGCTCTGGGTCGCGGATTTTACGTACGTCGCAACATGGCGCGGTTTTGTCTATGTCGCCTTTGTCGTCGACGTGTTTGCCCGCCGCATCGTCGGCTGGCACGCGTCGAGCGCGCCGAACACGAGCCTTGTGCTCGGTGCACTTGAGCAGGCCATTCATGATCGCCAACCGGCCAAGGGCTTGATTCAACACACCGATCGCGGCGTCCAATATCTGTCGATCCGATACAGCGAGCGGCTCGCGGATATCGGGATCACGCCCTCAGTCGGGCGTGTCGGCAGCTCGTACGACAACTCGTTGGCCGAGACAGTGATCGGGTTGTTCAAGACCGAGGTCATCCGCTGCAGCGGACCGTGGCGACATCTTGAGGCCGTGGAATTGGCCACCTTGGATTGGGTCGACTGATTCAGTCGTCAACGCCTTCTCGGCCCCATCGGCGACATCCCGCCGACCGAGGCTGAAGAAGACTTCTATGCAACGATTTCCGAGTCCGCCAACGCCGCGTGACTCAAACACACGAGCCTCCGGAAAACCCGGGGTGATTCGCCCGCGCGTTTGCGTCTTAGGGGGCTACTGAAAAACCCGGCAAATCTCGGGACAATGGCCAGCAGTAGTGAGTGAGCAGGAGCCGAGCCGATGCGTAGCCCGGACGCCGAACAGCCGTCGCTGTTCTCGTATTCACAGACGACCGATTTCGTGCCCGCCGATCACCCGCTTCGCCAGATCCGATCGCTGGTCGATGCGGCCCTGGACTCGATGGAGGGCAAACTGACGGCCAGCTATTCGCATACGGGCCGACCGGGCATTGCCCCGGAACGCCTGATCCGGGCGCTGTTGCTCCAGATCCTGTATTCGATTCGCTCCGAGCGTCAGCTCGTCGAGCAGCTGCGCTACAACATGCTGTTTCGCTGGTTCGTCGGACTGTCATTGGACGACGCGGTCTGGGACGCCACGACGTTCACCAAGAATCGGCAGCGCTTCATCGATGGCGCGGTGACCGGTCGGTTGTTGGACGCGGTGGTTGATCAGGCCCGCCAGCGACGGCTGTTGTGCGAACAGCATTTCTGCGTGGACGGCACGTTGATCGACGCCTGGGCATCGATGGGCAGCTATCGTCGCAAGGACGATGACGACGACCCGCCGAAGGGCCCGCCCGACTTCAAGGGCGAGTCTCGGCGCGCGGACACCCACGAGTGCAAGACCGATCCCGACGCCCGGTTGTACAAGAAAGCCCGGGGCCAACCCAGCCGACTGTGTTATATCGGCCATGTCCTGACCGACAATCGGCATGCCCTGGTGGTTGACGCCGAAACGACGCACGCCAGCGGTACCGCCGAAGTCGATGCCGCGCTGGCGATGCTCGATCGAAGACCGGGCAAGCGCCGCCTCACCGTCGGCGCCGACAAGAACTACGATCAGCATCGTTTCATCCAAGGCGCTCGCCAGGCCCAAGTGACGCCGCACGTGGCCCAGAACAACAAGGGCCGACGATCGGCGATCGGCGCCCGTACGACACAGCATGTCGGCTACGCGAAGTCGATCAACGCCCTCCACCGCGTCGAGACGCCGTTCGGCTGGGGCACGTTCAACCGGCCGCTGCGGCAAACCATGCTACGCGGACTGGATCGGGTCGCCGCTCAGGCCAAGCTGGTGTTTGCCAGCTATAACCTGATGCGGATCGCCGCCTTGGAGGCGGCATGAACGCATTCCCTAGCCGAACTGCGTCTGAAAGCCGCGATTTGAACCCGATGAACCCAAAAATCGGACAACAAATAACCACAAGCCGAGTCGGAACAGGCGACAGACAAGCCTCGCACAAAATTTGATAGCTATTTCAGCAGCGCCTTAGGCCGAAACATTCGCAGAGCTCGAATGCCTATAAATGAAATCAATAAGTTGAGAGATCAAGGTGTCCAACTTGGACACTTTTGGACGGCAATCGTGGATTCGTCGACCCCACCAGTGAGCTGACCTTGACTTCCATTACGAGCCTGAGACAGTCGTCATGAATCACGACCGGTACGACGAGTAAACCGGCGGGGGACGGCCGGTAATCCCCCATTTGACCCAAGTTAATTGTTGGAAGGATTACTGCGGGACGCGGCGGCGGCATGCTCGACCCGATCAGGTGGCAACGGCCCCGCTGCCGAGGGCTATCGGCCCCGCGTGATACAGGGCCGCTTATGCAGTCTACCGTGATGAATGGACATCACGCTTCGCTGTTGTATGACCAGCGCACTAAGACGCAAGTCCGCCGGTCGGCTTGCGCCATCGGAGAGTAAGCAGAAGCTAGGACACACCGGACACGGTGGCCTCCAGCCCCTAATCAGCCTTACTGAGATAGCGTTTAAATGATCGCTTTGAAACTTACCTCACCGAGGCGACGCCTGCCGATCGAACCGATATTGACAGGCGCGACATTCAATACGATTACAGTCGCGATACCGCAATTGGCTGACCCAATCGCACGACCATTCGACGCTCAACACCGCGGACGGGACATGGCCCTCGTCGTCAATCAGCTGGCCCCACGGCAACTGCGATACCGAAATCACAGTTTAGTTCTCCTGTCTCTTAGACGACGGGCGCGCCGAGCTACGCTTAATTGGACCCCGAGCGGCGGCATAAATCGGAGGTTCGAGGCGCAAAGTGAAAATGCTGCCTGAAGATTTCGCCATCCCCCTTGTTTAACTCGGCTGGAAAACGGCTTCGCGTTGGTATCGTGGAATCACCGCACTGGATGCCGCCGTCTGTCGGCACACGAGACGGATGGCCGCATCATTTTTTTAGAGACACGCGCGTTGTCGGGGATCGCACATGAAACGCATGATGCTGGGCGAGTACCGCCGGCATGCCTTCGTCGGCAAGCCGCCCTCGCCCCAAACCATCATCAACTGGATCAAGGACGGTGACTTGCCCGGCGAGAAATTGGGCGGGGCCTGGGTAGTATTCGTCGACGACAACGGCGAGCCGCTGCGCTCTACTGGCAACGCGCTGGCTGACGCCGCGCTGAGCCGGTGGCAAGATCAGCAGTCCGCCTCATAGCCATGGCCGACGTGGGCAGAAAGCGCAGCGCTCGCTTCCGGCACCTGCCGGACAACCTCGAGCCGAATCCCCGGAAGAACGCGACCTACTACCGGTACAAGATGCCGGACGGTCGACGTGTGCAGATGGGCAAGGATGAGAAGGCCGCGATCGATGCTGCGGTGGCGCTGAATCTCAAGTTCCGGCGCGAGGCTTCAAACCTCGTCGATAAGGCGCTGGCCCAACCCAAGTCACCCACGAAGAACCCAGGCTTCGGCCAACTGCTGGACGAATACGAGAAGCACCTGCGCGGACGCGGTCTGGCCGAAGGCACGATCGACGGAAAGGCAATCAAGCTGCGCGAATACCGCGAGCGCTGGCCGAATCGCACCGTGCAAGAGTTCGAGACGATCGACATCAGCGGCCTGCTCAAAGAGAAGCCGCACCACGCCTACGGCAAGCATCGCGTGCTGCTGTGCGACCTGTTCAAGTTCGCCAGCCACCAGGGATACCGCGACGACAACCCGGCCACCCGCACGCTTGAGCAAAAGGGCAAGGCGCCACAGAAAGAGCGCCAGCGCCACACTTGGGCGGGCTACTGCGCCACCCACGAAGCGGCCGATCCGTGGCTGCAGCGCGCAATGGGCGTTGCTTTGTACAGCCTGCAGCGGCGGCAGGACTTGTGCGCGCTGCATATCGACAACGTCGACCTCAAGCGCCGCTCGTTCCGCGTGTTCCAGCAGAAGTCTCGAAACTACCAGCGCCCGGTCTACATCGAGATCGAAATGGGGCCTGAGCTATTCGACGTTGTCCGTTCGTGCGTGCACTCAGACGTGCCCAGCCCCTACTTAATACACCGCCGACCCGTGCGAATCCAGAAGCGCGATCGTAAGTGTCAACGCCGACTGAAAAGTGACCCCTTTTGGTCTTGAAACGCCGATTGAAAATTGACCCC
>NZ_APNK01000025.1 GCF_000732535.1 Salinisphaera hydrothermalis C41B8 | reverse complement strand
ATCAAAAGCGGTAAGTTCGGCGCCGACGAGCTGGCTGAATGCCTGGGCCTTGAGTGCCTGCTGGCCGATCTCGAATTGTTCATCTATGGTCATTGCCCTCTCCCGGAACTAACGACAACGAAGAATTGAATCAAGGTTCAATATCTGCGCATAGAATTGAACAAGGATTCATTACATGTCAAATCACCTATCGAGATTGCTGGCGCGGCTGCTTAGACGTGGAGCACGGCCATCATGCTTCTTGATTATGTACAAAGCTCAGCCCGCATCAGTCGATACTCGGGCCGCAGCGCGGTGGTCGCGGCGGCGCGCCGCAGCCGCGGCAGTATGGAACGCAGGTTATAACGCCGGTTGAAGCGGTACTGAAACTCGGCCAGGTAACGCGGTGCGTACTTGGCGAACTTGAAGGCGTGATAGGTGCCATGGATGGCGGTCTTCAGATTACCCAGCATGATATTGGCCCACCGGAATTCGGGATGCTCGGCCGACGCCCGGCCCGAGCCGGTGACAATCCCGAGGTGATTTGCGGCTTCCGCGCGCAATAGCCAAAACACCGGCAGCCCGTCCGATACGGCGTCGGTGTCTGCTGTTAAGGCGTCGTTGGCCAGCCGGCCACCGCCTTTGATGTGAAGGGCATACAGCGGATCACGGTCTGATGCGGCTTGCGTTCAGCCATGACGGTCATGAGCTTGTGTCTGATGCGCCAGGCCATGCGTCAGTTGACCCCGAGCTGGCGCCGCAGTGCCAGGGCGGAGACGTTGTTCTTGGCTTGCGGCAACAAATGCATGGCCAGAAACCAGGTCGTCAGGTGGAGTTTCCTCGAATCGAAGAGTGTGCCGGCGGTGACCGTGGTCTGGTGTCGACAACGTCGACACGGCCAATAACCGCGGCCCGCGCGTTCAAACGTCGTGTGCAACCGGCAGAGGCACGCTGCGTAGACAAAGCCCTGCGGCCAATGCCTGTGCGCATTGTGCTTCGGTACCATACTGCTGCATGAAGTCAACCAGCGACAGGCCGGGTCGCATCTGGACCTGATTGATCGCCATGACAAATCTCCGTTAGCGTCATGGCTCGATTATCCGCCGTCGGTGGGTCAGGTCATGACCCCGCTGAGCTTCATCCATAATCAGGTAGACTCTTAAGACCGATCGTCTGCAGACCGACGCCGATGACATCGGACCTTATACAGGCGCGAGCAATCGATGGCCGCGCCGCGCGCAGAAGAAGAAAACGCCGGGTCATTCTTATTTTGGACGAATCGCGATTGAGCCGGCTCGATCGGCCGGCGAATGCCTCTCGGGCAGGGAACCAGATCTTCTTGCATCTGCGCAAATCTGCGTCGATCTGCGGACAATTGTCTTGAAAAACTAGTTCGCCAGCTCGGCAGCCTCATCGAGAATGGCCTCGAAGGCCGTCGTGTCGTGCGCGAAGCGGCCCAGGAACAGGCCGTCGATGCCGTGGCCGAGCTCGCTAAGCGTTCCCGGCGCGGCACTGCCGCCATAAACCACGGGCACATCACGCTGGCCGGTGCGCTCGGCAAGACCGGTCTTGAGGCCTTCGGCCACCTCGGCGACATGCGCGGCGCTCGCGGCATCGGATTGCCCGATCGCCCAGACCGGCTCGTAGGCAATGACCAGCGGAACCGGCTCGTACAACTCGGCCAGAGACGCCATGAGCTGTTCCAGGCAGAACGCCGTGGCGGCGTCTACCGGGCCCTCTTCGGGTTCGCCGATGCATAACCAGGGGGTAAGACCGTTGCGCACGGCTGCGGCCACTTTTCGAGCCACGATGGTGTCATCGTCGCCGAACACTCGACGACGTTCGGCGTGACCAATCTCGGCATAGAAACAGCCCATCTCCGCCAGATCGGCGCCGGAGACCGCGCCGGTATAAGCGCCGCGGTCATGCCAGAACAAATCCTGGGCGCCGAAGCGGATCGGGCTATCGGCACAGGCCGCCATGGCCAGTTCCATGGCCGGCAGGGTGGGAAAAACGGAGAGTTCGACGGCGCCAGACGCCACCGCGCGATGCCGACGAGCGATCTCGGCGGCCGCCGCGCACCACTGGCGGGTACGCGGCCGGTCGAGATACATCTTGAAACTGACGCCGATATGCATGGAAGAATCCAACGCTGAATCAATCGGCGTCTATTATGGCGTCACTCCACGGGGCTGTGGTCGCCCGTTTCCTCGTACTGCTTGATGACGGCCACTTTCTTGGCCGACGAGGAGTTTTCGTCGAAACGATAGGTCAGCCACTCGCGGGCCAGTTTGCGCGCCAGCTCCAGACCAATCACGCGCTGGCCGAAGCACAGCACTTGGGCATTGTTGGACAGGATACTGCGCTCGACCGAGTAGCCGTCGTGCGCGGTCACGGCACGAATGCCGGGCACCTTGTTGGCCGAAATCGCCACGCCCAGCCCGGTACCGCAGATCAGCAACGCCCGATCGGCTTCACCGGCCGCAATCTTCTGAGCGGCCGCGATGGCGACCGTCGGGTACGGCGTCTTCGCCGCCTCGTCCACGCCCATGTCCTCGACCGACGACACATAGTCGCTGGCTTGCATATCGGCCTTGAGGGCTTCCTTGTACTCGTAGCCCGCTTCGTCGGACCCGAGGATGATTCGAAGTTTGTCGCTCATGCTGCGTCCTCATGCAGGGATTCGAGTGTGTCAGCGACCGCCGAAACGATCATGGCGAACGAAATGGCGCCCGGATCGGCGTGGCCTATGCTCTTGTCGCTGTGGTTCTTGGCCCGGCCCTTCTTCGGGGCCAGGTTTGCGGTCGCGTCGGCGGCCTGCTGCGAGGCTTCCGCCGCGCGGCGCCAGGCCTGGCGCAAAGGCGTACCGGCCTTCACTTCTTCGGCCAGCTTGTCCGAGAACGGCTTCATCGAGTCGAGCATGGTCTTGTCGCCGATCTCGGCGCCGCCCAGGCGCATAATGGCGTCGGTCGCTTCAACCACGCCCTCGGCCACGACCGGAGCGGCCACGCTGTTCTCGTCGCCGATGCAGGCGCCGACACTGCGCAGGCCGAGGCCCCACAGGGCGCCCGACGTGCCGCCAGCCTCGTTGGCCCAGGCATCGCCGGCCCGCATCAGGACAGTGCCGGCACCACAGCCTTTTTCAACCGCCCGCCGGGCGGCGGACAGCGCCGCACGGGCGCCGGTGTCCATGCCGATGCCGTGGTCGCCGTCGCCCGAGATGGCGTCGAGCTTGCCGAGATCCTCGGCCTCGGCCTCGATCTTGGCCTGAATGGTCTCGATCACGGCCAGCATGCCGGCGGCATCGGACTTGGAGTCCTCGCTCGCGTCCGGCGTTTCTTCTTCGTGCGCTGCGGCCAGATCGGCGTCATCGCGCGGCTCGCCTTCCAGCGCCACACCGCCGCGACAATACGCCGGCGTGGTAGCAGGCGCGGTCCAGGCTTGCTCCAGCGCGTCGTCGAGCCAGAACAGGGTCAGCGATACGCCGGCCATCTCGAAACTGGTGACCAGTTCGCCCACTTCGGGTTGCACCAACGTCAGGCCCGCGGCTTCCAGCCGCTCGGAGACGCGCTTGTAGAGTACGAACAGTTCTTCGTACTTGACCGAGCCCAGGCCGTTGAGCATCACGCCCACGCGCGGCGACGCCGCGCCGTCCGGACGTTCATCGAGCAGGCGATCGACCAGCATGTCGGCCAGATCCGACGCGCTCGGCATATCGACTTCCTCGATACCCTGCTCGCCGTGGATACCCATGCCCACGCCCATGCGGCCCTTGGGCACGGTGAACAACGGCTGGCTGGCGCCGGGCAGCGTGCAGCCGGAAAAGGCCACGCCGAACGAGCGCGTACGATCGTTGGCGTGGCTTGCGAATTCATACACCTCGTCCAGCGACTTGCCCTCGGCCGCAGCCAGCGCAGCCGCACGGAACACGGTCAGATCACCGGCAATGCCGCGACGCTCGCTGGCCTTGTCGGCGGGGCCGCTGCAGATGTCGTCGGTGACAGCAAAACAGCGACAGGGAATCCCTTCCGCTTTCAGGCGTTCCTCGGCGATGCCGAAGTTGAGCACGTCGCCGGCATAGTTGCCGAACGACAGCAGCACACCCGAATCGGAAGCCGCGGCCTTGGCCACGGAATAAATCTGTTGTGCCGACGGCGAAGCGAAGACGTTGCCCATGGCCGCCCCGTGGGCCAGGCCCTGGCCAACCAGCCCGGCAAACGCCGGATAGTGACCGGAACCGCCGCCGATGACCACGGCAACCTGTCCAGGCGGGGTTCGAGTGGCACGCACCACGCCGCCGGGCACGCGGCGCACCAGATTGCTGTTGGCGGCAACGAAACCGTCGATGCTCTCATCGACGAAATCGGCGGGATTATTCACTAGGTACGTCATGGGGAACTCCTCAACAAAACGCGCGGGCCACCACGGCCCGCGCGCACTCGTCGGCTTGATGCCGTAGCGGGTTTACGAGCTGCTGGTCATGCTCTTCAGGGTGAACGGGGCGACGAAGTCGTCGGCGTTCTTCTTGGTGATCAGGACGCAGTCGAACAGCTGCTTCTCGTGATCAACACCGGTGTTGCCATGCTTGATGTAGTGGTCGGCTTCGTCGACCGCCTTCTTCGCGAACACGGCAACCGGCTGCAGCACGGTGTAGGCCAGCTCACCCGACTTGACCGCATCCACGGCGTCCGGGGAACCGTCGAAACCGCCAACCGTCACGCCCTTGAGCTTGCCGGCTTCCTTGAGCGCGGCAATGGCGCCGAGGGCCATTTCGTCGTTACCGCTGAGCACACCGTTGATGTTCGGGTGCGCCTGCAGCATGCCCTGCATCTTGTCGTGGCCCTGGGTGCGGTCCCAGTTGGCAACCTGATGGGCGACCCGTTTCAGGTCCGGGTACTGCGACAGCACAGTGCGATAACCGTTGGAACGCGTGGCCGCGTTGTTATCCGACGGCGCGCCCTTGAGCTCGACGTACTTGCCCTTGCCGCCAATGGCTTTGACGAACTGCTGCGCACCCAGCGCCGCGCCCTGCGCGTTGTTGGACACCAGCTGCGCCTTGGCCAGACCCTTCTGGTTGATCTCGGCGTTGACCAGGAACACCGGGATACCGGCCTGTACGGCCTTCTTTACCGAACCGATGGAACCGTCGGCGTTGGCCGGGTCCAGGATGATCGCCGCCGAGTGGTTGGTGATGGCGGTGTCGATCAGGTTGCGCTCGGTGTTGGTATCACCCTTATGCGCCGACACGTTGGCCTTGTAGCCCAGCGAGCGGGCTTCCGTGGCCGCCACCTGGCCCTCGGTGCGCCAGTACGGATTCGACGGATCGTTGACGATAATACTGATCAGCTTACCGTTGCCGGAATCGGCCGCGGACGCCGTGGACAGGCCGGTGAAGGCCGCGGCGGCGACCATGGCGGCACCGGCCAGGATTATTGTTCTGCGTAGCATTGCTTGCATCTCCTTCTCTTTGGTTGCATCCCCCGGTCAGCCGGCGGTCTTTTGTGGAACCTGTCGGGCGCCGCCCGATGCGGCGGTTCCGGCGGATTCGGTTTTCTGCGGCGACGGCGTGGCACCGCCGTCGTTCGAGCTCTTCTTCTTGGCACGGCCGCTGTATTCGATCGAGTTCAGCAGGACAGCGAGCACGATCACGGCGCCGGTGAACACCATTTGCCAATAGGCCGACACACCCACGATGACCAGGCCATCGGACAGAAAGCCGATCACGAATGCGCCCAGCAAGGTGCCGCGCACGTTACCGATACCGCCGGTCAGCGCCGCCCCGCCAATCACCACCGTGGCGATAGCGGTCAGTTCATAGGTGGTACCCGCGGTCGGCCCGGCCGAGGTCAGCTCGGAGGTCAGCACCAGACCGGCGATGGCGGCACAGATGCCCGACAGCACATACACCGAAATCTTGACCCGCTTGACCGGTACGCCCGACAGACGCGCAGCGCGCTCGTTGCCGCCCGAGGCATACAACCAGCGGCCGAACGCGGTCTTGTTGAGCACCACGCTCAGAATGAGCGCGACCACAATCATCACCAGCACGCCGATCGGAATGTCGAACAGCCGATTGAAGCCCAGCCAGTCGAAGCCGGTGTTGCCCAGCGCTTCCTTACCGCCCAGGTTGTTGTAGGTCAGGCCGCCGGTGATCAGCAGCGCGATACCGCGCACGGCGTACAGCGAGCCCAGGGTGGCCACGAACGGCGGCACCTTGAAGCGGGCAATCAGGATACCGTTAACCAACCCGACGAACGCGCCAACGCCGCAGACCAGCACGGCGACCACCCAGATCGGCGGATACAGCGTCACACCAAGCGGCGCGAGTTCTACGCCGTGGATGAAAAAGCCGGCCATGACCCCGCAAAGTCCCAGCGTGGAGCCCACCGACAGATCGATGCCGCCGTTCAAAATCACCAACAGCATGCCCAGACCGAGCAGGCCGTAAATGGCCACATGCGAGGACATGGTCAGCAGGTTGTCGAACGTGAAGTAATTCGGCGACAGATAGGAAAAGACCACGATGATCGCGATCAGGCCGAAGAACGCCCGTCCTTCAAGCAGCAGGCCGACCGGGTCGAAACCGTTGGCAAACAGCCCGCTCTTGCCCTTCGTGTTGGTTGCAGCGCGTGTATCGCTCATGTTTGTAATTCCTGGTCGTAAGGCTTACGCGGCCACGGACTCGCCCGAGGCGGCCATGATCTGTTCCTTGGAGACATCGGGCCCGAATTCGGCGACGATGCGGCCACGGCCCATGACGATGATGCGGTGGGCGATCGACAGACACTCGTTGACCTCGGAGGTCGAGTAGACGACGCCCAGCCCCTGCTTCGCCCGCTCGGCGAGCAGCTTGAACACTTCGGCCTTGGCGCCGATGTCGATGCCGCGGCTGGGTTCGTCGAGCAGGATCACCTTCGGATCGGTGGTCACCATCTTGCCGATGACGACCTTCTGCTGGTTGCCGCCGGACAGCGACCCAATCATCGCGCCCGGCCCGTCGGTCTTGACGTGCACGTCGCGGATCGAATCGTCGACCAGGCCGCGCTCGCCGGAATTGGAAAGAAACAGGTTCTTGACGAAGGCGCCGATGCTCGCCAGCGAGAGATTGCGGCCCACAGTCATGGTCTGGACCAGACCGTCACGCTGCCGATCCTCCGGCACGAGCACCAAACCGGCGGCAATACGCTGCGCGATATCCATATGGGTCACGTCGCGGCCTTCCAGCATCACCTTGCCATCGCTGACCTGCGAGGCCCCGGCCAGGGCTTCCAGCAGTTCGGTGCGCCCGGCGCCCATCAGGCCGTAGATACACACGACTTCACCGGCGCGCACATCCAGCGACAGATGATCCACGGCGGCCCGGTCGACGTTGGAATCGTCCGGCACGGTCAGCGACTGCACCGACAACAGCGTATCGCCGAACTCATAGCCGGTCGGCGGCGAGCCCAGATCGAAGTTCTCGCCGACCATGTTGCGCACGATCCACGCCAGATCGATATCCGCGCGCTCGGCCTTGGCCGTCATGCTGCCGTCGCGCAGCACCACGGCGTGGTCGGTGATCTCCAGCGCCTCCTCGAGATGGTGTGAGATATACACGATTGCCACGCCGCGCGCGGTGAGATCGCGAATCACCTTGAACAGCACTTCCACCTCGGTGGCAGACAGCGCCGAGGTCGGCTCGTCCATGATCAGAATGCGGGCGTCCACCGACAGCGCACGCGCGATTTCCACGATCTGCTGCTGACCGACGCGCAGATCGCCGACCTTGGTCAACGGGTGGATATCTTCCTCGAGTTCCGTCATCAGCGCGGCGGCCTGACGGGCCTCTTCGGCATAATCCACTCCACCGGCGCGTCGCAGCTCGCGGCCCATGAAAATGTTGTCGCGTACCGACATATTCGGCGCCAGCGACAGCTCCTGGTGGATGATCGAGATTCCGCGGTGCTGAGCCTCAACGGTCGAGGCGAAGCGCACCGGCTCACCATCGAGAATGAGCTGGCCGTCGGTCGGCTGCTCGACGCCGGACAGGATCTTCATCAACGTGGACTTGCCCGCGCCGTTCTCCCCGAACAGCGTGGTCACGGTGCCGCGATAGATATCGAAGTCCACACCCTTGAGCGCCTGCACGCCGCCGTAGTGCTTGACCACGTTGCGCGCGGAGAGCACCGGCGCATCGCCTCCGGATGTCCGCTGGGTATCACTCATTGCTGCACACTGAAACGTACGGGGGTCACCAGCCAGTTGCTCGGGTTGATCAACTGGAAGGCGCCGACAACGGTGACTTTCTTGCCCTTCAGCGCGTCGCGTTTGAGGCCGGAGAGCACTTCCTTTTTCATCTCGTTATTGATGGCCGCGCCGGCGTTCTGATACTGAATCTGGTTGGTGAAATCGCCGAAGCTGATATCGCCGGCGCCATCGCGCAGGACGGTGCCCATCACGGCCGGACCGGTCTGCACGCGGATCGTCAGATCGTCGGGCACGCCCGGCACCTTCACGTTATAGATCCCGTCCTGGCCGTCACCCACGGTGCCGGTGAACTTCACCGACAGGATCGGCCCGATGTCGTTGGGCACGCCGTATTTCTTGACCGCGGTGTCCTTGTTGTCCTTGAGCGCCTTGACCAGCACCGGCGCTGGCGCCGCGCGCTGCTCGATCTTCTGCTGCACCTTGGGGAACTCGGACTTGCCGTATTTCTCCGGCGAGAACTGGTCCGCAGAGGCGCCGATGTCGGAGCCGATCGGCACGACTGTCGTATCCAGACCCATGGCGATAAGCAGCGCGACGACGACGGCAGCACCGATCCCGCGCTTGACCATCGGCGACATCTTGCTGGCGCCCGGGCGATTCGAACTGGTGGCCGCGGTCATGCGGAACTCCCCGCCGCGAGGGCGTTGTCTGCTTCGTGGGTGAAGCCGTGCGAGATCTCGCGCGGCACGATGGTTTGGCTAGTCATGGCATCCTCCCGGGCAACCGATCCGAGAATCGAGCGCCGGCCCGCGCGTCCCGCCAGGCCGGCGCTTCTGCGCTCTTGTGCCGGGCGGCCGCACGGCCTTGCGAATGGTCGGTCACCGTCACGCCACCCATGCACCGGCAGCGCGACGGCCTGTCCTGATCAGCTGTGCGGGTCGAGCGCAACCTTCATCGAATTCTCGCCGCGCTCCATGACCTCGAGCGCCTCGTGGAATTTCGACATCGGGTAGGTGTGGGTGACCACGCCCCGCATGTCGAGCTTGCGAGTGGCGACGAAATCGATCGCGCGCGGATAGGTATAGGGACCGAGATGCGACCCCAGAACATCCAGTTCCTTGCGGTCGCTGATGATCGACCAGTCGAGCGTGACCTCGGAACCGAACACCGAGAACTCCACGAAGCGGCCCAGCTTGCGCAGCATGTGAATGCCCTGATTCACCGCCTTGTGGTAACCGGTGGCCTCGATGTAGATATCGCAACCATAGCCGTCGGTGATCGACTTGATCTTCTCGATCACGTCTTCCTCGGCCGGGTTCCAGACTTCGTGCGCGCCCAGCTGCTTGGCGAACTTGGCCCGCTCGGGCTTGAGATCCAGCACGATCAATTTTTTCGGGTTGGACAGCGCAACCTGGCCGATGATGCCCAGCCCCAGCGTGCCGGCGCCGGCGACGACGACCACATCATCGGGCGTGACCTGAGCGCGGTCGGCGGCGTGCAGCGAGCAGGCCAGCGGCTCGACCAGCACGGCTTCCTCGGCCGGCACATGATCGGGCACGTGATGCACGATGCCTTCCTTGGTGAAGATCATGTACTGCGCGAACGCGCCGTTCACGTTGCTCTGGAAACCGTACAGGTCGTGCTTTTCGCACATCCAGTACTGGCCGCGGTTGCAGTAGCGGCAATCCCAGCACGGCACGATCTGCTCGGAGATCACGCGATCGCCGATCTTGACGTTCTTGGCCTCACCGGCGCCCTCACCGAGGGCGACTACGTGGCAGACGAACTCGTGGCCCGGGATCATCGGCGGCTTGACGTAGCGCGGCTGGGTGTCGTCGCCCCAGAAGGACGGCGCGCCGTGGTAGACCTTCACGTCCGACATACAGATGCCGACCATTTCCACCCGGCACAGGATCTCGCCCGGGCCCGGCGTGGGCACTTCCACTTCCTCGAGTCGATAGTCGCCCGGCGCGTAGCAGACGACGGCCTGCATGGTTTTGGGGATATCGCCCAGCTGGGCGGCGGTTTCGGGACGATCGGTAACATCAGACATGACGGCTGACTCCTCAATGTGACTTTCGCGCCGCGGGGCACGCCATGGCCGGTCCTCGTCCTCCGCACCGGGCGGTTCGTATGCCCGATGCCGCCGACCACGCTCGTATCAAGCGTTTCAGTTCCGGCCAGTCGCGAATGAACATCTGATCATTCACGGTTCATTTGTTTATTCGTGATCGATATTATTTCGCGCTCCGAGGGCGGTCAACGCGAAACCCTCTTTTCCATACCTAGACTTTGGTCGATACGACTTAGGTCTCAAATTCCTGCGAATACTGAAATATTGCGCGCTGATAGCCGAGCATGGTACTGGACAGACCGGGATGAGGCCGTAGGATAAAGGTCTAGTGCATATGAACATTAATCGAACATATGATCGCACCAGCGTCGGGGCAGACTGTTCAGGCGTTCAGCCGAGGCACGAGGGGTGAAAGACAAAATCTATGTCACCTGATGAACTGACCGAGCTGGCCAAGCTCTATCACATCGACGGTTGGACCCAGGAAGAGCTGGCCAGCCGTTTCGAAGTCTCGCGCGTTAAAGTCGGGCGGCTGCTCAAGCGCGCAGTCGCCGATGGCATCGTCGAGATCCGTGTCCGGCTCCAGCACCCGCCGAACACCACGGCCGCGCTGGAAAAAGCGTTGATCGAACGCTTCGGCATCCGGCGCGCGATCATCTCTGTGGATCACAAGGACCCGGAACGACAGCGCGAGTTGCTCGCTGGCCTGGTGGCCCGCTATCTAGACCAGACGCTGACCGACACCAGCGTGGTCGCGGTCGGCATGGGTCGTAACGTGAGCGCGGTGCCCGAGCATGTGGTGTCCAATCAACGCCGGCATTGCAGCTTCGTCTGCGCCATCGGCGGCTCGTATCGCGGCGGCGAGACCATGAACGCCGACCAGATCTGTCGCCAGATGGCCATGCGCTTCGGCGGCGAAAGCGTGACGCTCTATGCGCCGGCCATCGTCTCCGACACGCATATCCGCGATGCCCTGCTCGCCAACGATACCGTGCGCCAGTCGCTGGCCAAGGCCCAGCACGCCGACGTGGCCGTGGTGGGCGTCGGCGATATTCTCGAAGACAGCAACATGGTGCGCATGGGCTGGTTCACCAACGACGAAATCACCGCGTTACGCCAGCTCGGGGTGGTCGGCGACATCATGGGCTACGATTTCATCGATATCGACGGCAACCTCGCCGAAACCCAGTTGCTCGGCCGAGTGATCGGGCTGACCATCGATCACCTGCGTCATATCCCCGACGTCATCGCCACCGCCAGCGAGCCGACCAAGGTCACCGGCATCCTCGGCGCCCTGCGCACCGGCGCGATCGATACGCTGGCCACCACGCAATCGATCGCCCAGACAGTGCTCAACCTGGCCCAGGCCACCGAGAATGTACAGCGTCAGCCGAATCACGTGGCTCGCACCGGCGACCGAGTGCTACGAGATCGGCCCTGAGCCGATCCGCGGCCGCGCCGTCTCGCCGGCGCGCCACGACATGAGCGTCGCGTAAGCGGTAGGGTCTGTTGAGGTTTCGTGCGAGCCCGCGCCAAACCCGACAGACTCTGGGCCCGGCAGGAGCGCGGTCGCTCCGAGTCACTGGTCAGAGTGTCGTCAACTCCCGAACAACTGCCCGAAAATCCGGAACCCGGCGACATAAGTCCCGATTGCCGAGCCGATGGTCGAGAACAGGAACACCAGCAACGTCCGCGACACCCGGTTGCGCCACCAGCCGCGCACGCTGGTTACGTCGGTTTTCAGGGTCGAGAAATCGCCCACCCGCGGTTTACGCAACCACAGTTCGGCCGCGGCCGTGACCATGCCGGCGCCGATGGTCGGGTTGAGCGAAGTGATCGGCGCGGCGACGAAGGCCGTAACGATCGTCAACGGATGCCCGAGCGCGATCAGCGCACCCAGCGCCGAGAGCGCACCGTTGATAACCACCCATTCCACGACCATCTGCTGGCCCAGACCCGTGCTACGCGAAAAACCCAGCGCGAAGCCGACCACGATGACCGCTACCACGATCCAAGGGATCCACTTCACCCAGCGGGCGCCCGACGGCACGCTATCCAGCTCAGACACGCGCCCGGCCGGATCGTCCATACCGGCTTCTAGATAGCGCGCCAGGCCCTTCAGATGGCCGGCGCCCACCACCACCAGCGTCGAGCCCGGTGTCTCGTCTTGTTCGAGCAGCTTGGCCGCCATGTACTGATCGCGTTCGTCGATGAGCGCAGCATGCATGTGCTCCGACTGTTCGGCGAACTCGTTGAAGGTGGCTTCGAGCATGTCGCCTTCCTTCAACTGCTCGATGTCTTCTTCCTTGATCTTGTCCGACGACACCAGGCTGGCCGCCAGTCCGGCCAGCACCGTGGCGCGCTGCCACCAGGGGATCTTGCGATAGACCCGCTTGAGCGTGATGCCGATATTGCGATCGATGAGCGTGAGCGGCGTATCGCCGGCCTCGGCCGCCGCGATCGCCGCACGCATTTCCGCGCCCGGCTCGATGCCGAACTGGTCGGCCAGACGTTGCTGGTAGGCGCCGAGCGCCAGATTGGCCGCGACCATACCGGCCTGGCCGTTCTTGATCACGGCGAACAGATCCATATCCGCCATCTCGGACTGGCGGGTCAGCGCCGCGTGCCGCGCATCGCAGAGCTCGATCGCCACGTGGTCGTAGTCACCGCTTTCGATTTCGGCGCGGACTTCGTCGGCACTGGCTTTGGAAACATGCGCCGTGCCGAGCAGCACGAAACGCCGCGGGCCACGCTGGACAATACGACGCGGCCCGGCCTCGACCGCGGGCTCCGGGGCAGACGCGATCTCGTTCGACATCGACAACTCGGACATAGGACAAATCACCGGGAATGAAGCATGACGCGCTAGGGTCTGTTGAGGTTTCGTGAGAGCGCCGCGTTGGCGTCCGCAAATCGTGTCCGGCAAGGCGCGAGTCGCCGCGTTGTGGCGTGCCACGACCCAGACTCGCAACGCCGCCGGGCGCGATTTGCGGCCCAACCCCAAGGGACAAGCGCTGTTTTGCGGCAATACAGCGTTGTCGCTCTCTCGCGTAGAACAACTACGCCACGTTCGCTACGCCTCGTCTTGCCGCAAAACAGCGCTTGGCGCGGACTCGCACGAAACCTCAACAGACCCTAGCAACCGCCCGATTGTCGCCGCTGCAGCGTTCGGCGTCCACGCGCGCGCCCGGGCGGGCCGCGGCACGGCCCGATGTCGCAACGACCGCAGCGACGGCCGGGCGCCGTGCGGCGCTCGGCTTGCGCTCGGACTGCGGCTAACGTCGGCCGCTGGTGAACACCTTGTAGCCGAGCCAGCCGATCAGGCCAAAAAAAGGCACCATCGCAATGGCGAAAATGACAATGCCGGTCATGACTGCTGCCTCCTGAGCGGAACGTAACGACGCCGTTCCAGGTGCTGTCGGACGCGTTCTGATACAAACGCCTTCATTCCTGCACCGGTTTCTTGGCCAGCTTGCGCTGCAGGGTGCGCCGGTGCATGCCAAGCGCACGGGCCGTGGCCGAGATATTGCCGTCGTGCTCGGCCAGTACGTGCTGAATATGCTCCCATTCCAGCCGCCGTAGCGAGGTCGGCGTTGCCGGAGGTTCGACCATCGAGCCCTCGTCGGCCGTAGCGTCGTGTGCCAGCGCGGCGAGAATCTGCCGGGCCGTGGCCGGCTTCGGCAGGTAATTGAACGCACCGCGCTTGATCGCTTCGATCGCGGTGGCGATGCTGGCGTAGCCGGTGAGCATCAGAATACGTAACCCGGCATCGACCCCAAGCAGCGGTTCGATCAGTGCCAGGCCGCTGCGCTCGCCGAGCCGCAGGTCTACGATCGCGGCATCGAAGCGGCGATCTCGCGCCAGCGCCAGGGCGGCCTCCGGCGTGTCGGCGGCACAGGCCGGGTGACCGAGACGATCCAACGCCCGCACCAATGTCCGGGCAAAGATCGCATCGTCGTCGACGATGAGCAGCTTCATGCCGCCTCCGCTTCCAGTGCATCGAGCGGCAAATGCACCAGAGTTCGCGTACCGCCACGGGCCGACGCCGTAAATACCAGGTCACCGCCCAGCCGCGACAGACTCGCGCGAGCCAGCGTAAGCCCGAGCCCAAGCCCGCCCGACTTGGCCGAACCGTTGCCGGCGCCGCGGGCCAACCCGCGACCCGGATCATCGATACCCACTTCGAGAACGGCCGATTCGCGTGCCCACGTCAACCACAAGCGTTGGTCGCCCGCCGCGATCGCGGCATCGGCCGCGTTGTCGAGCAGGTTGGCCAACGCTTGCGTGAGCGCTGGATCGTTACGCAGCGCGCGCTTGTCGAGCGTTTCCCGGCCATGCTCGATGAGATCGATCTCGGGCCGGCGCGCCCGCCAGTCCGAGACCAGCCGGGCGATATAGCGCTGCAGCGACGTGACCTCCTGCGCCTTCGGATCGCGGGCAGCGACCAAACGCCGCAATTCGGTCGCGCATAATTCGGCCTGACTACGGATGGTGGCGACCTCCTCGCGCATATCCGCCGGCAGGTCCGGATGCTCGGCCAGCGATTCGGCCGCGACCGCGATCGTCGACAACGGTGTGTTGAGCGCATGGGCCGCGCCCGCGGCCACGGTCGCAACCGACACCACGGCATCGTCGCGCATCAGGCGCTCGCGCTGAGCGGCCAGTTCGCGCTCGCGGGCACGCAGCACGGCAGCCAGCACCAGCAGAAAACCGCACAATAGCGCCGCCGCCAAGAGAAAATTGCCCCACATGCCGACCACATGACGCTCGAAGCCGACGAAGGCCTCCGGGTCCTGAATCCGCCAGAGATAACGCAAAAGCAAGGCGGTATACGCCGCCACGGCGAGCAGCGTCACCGCGATCGCATGGCGGATCGACAGGGCGGTGGCCGCCAGCGCGACCGGCACGAGAAACAACGAGACGAACGGATTGGTCGCCCCGCCGACTGTCCAGAACAAAACGAACAAGGCGAGGGTGTCGACCGCCAGATGGCCGACCAGCTCGAGCGCGCTCGGCTGCGCGAGACGCCGCAGCCGCCACGCGACGCCCAGGTTGAACGCCAGCAGTATTGCCGGCAGGCTCCACAACACCGGCGGCAGATCCCGCCCGGCCACCGCCATGAGCACCACGGCGATCCCCATCAGCGCGACCGCCAGATAACGTAGCCCGGCCAGCACGCGCATCACCGCGGCAGGTTCCAACGAGAACACATGAGCAGGCAGCATGCGCGTCATGGCGCGTTCGGGCTGTAAGCAATCACACCAGCGATTGTCCTATGCCCGGCCGTGGCACGCACGGTCAGCGGCGCCCGCCTTCAGAACGACACATGCACCGTCGCATGCGCATTGCGCCCCGCACCCGGAAGGCGCGCGCCAACCGGCACGGCGCTGTCGTCGACGCGGTTGAACCCGCTCATGAAGTCGCGATAGCGGCGATCGAACAGATTATCCACGCCCACTTCGACCCAGACATGCGCTGTGGCCCGATAACGGGCCGCGATATCGGTCAGGGCATAGCCGCCGGTGTCCGGATCGCCGAACCTCGCATCGCGATGCGACTCGGCGATGTGATGCTGTGCGAAGACATAACGCTCGGCTACCGACAACCGCCAGGCCGCTCGATCGTAGACCAGCTGCGCGCGCATATTGGCGGGCGCGATGCGATACAGATTATCGCTCGTATCGGTGCGACGGCCGCGCGTGTAGCCGGCGCCGCCCGACAGTGTCCACGCCGGGGCGAGCTTGTAGGCGGCGGCGATGTCGGCCCCGTATATCTCGGCTTGGATGTTGGCGTATTGCAGCGGCGTCGGGTCGCCGTTGACGGTCGACACCCGGATCACGTCCGGGTTGCCGCCGTCGTAGGGCACGGCGGTGATGTAATCATGGATCCGGTGGTAATACACCTCGGGCGAGAAGCTCAGCCGGCGGCCCGTAAAGCTCAAGCCTAGATCCGCCATATAGGCCACTTCCGGCGACAGCCGGGTATCGCCGATCGTATTATTGCCGTCCGCCGAACCGGCCGTGGCCTGCAGCGGGATATAGGCATAACGCTCGGTGTAATAAGGCGAGCGCGTCTTGCGGGCCAGGCCGAGTTGCGCCTGCCAGCGCCGGCCGATATCGCGCGACAGCTTCGCCACCACATCGATGTTGTTGTCGGTCTGATTGCGATCGCGAGCCGCGAAATCGGCGGCCAGGCGCTGTGCCGGCACCGGCAGCGAAGACGCCACGCCGCCCGGCCCGGCCGAGGTATGCACGAGACTGTCACGAACACCCAACTCGCCATGCCATGGCCCGCTGATCGGGCCCGCCCATTGGCTGAACAGGCTGTAGGTGTCGCGGCGGATAGCGTCGAAGGCGTCGACCCGGAACACGGCCATTTTAGGATGGCCGACGAACGCATCGTGCTGCCCCCAGCGGCCGTCGAAGCCGGCCTTGAACGTGCCGCCGGCCAGCGGATGCGCCGCATGCAACTTCGCGGCATAACGCTGACTGCGTGCCCGAATGTAGCGCGGGTCGGACATATCGCCATTGAGCGGCGAGAAATTCGGCGTCGGACGCAGAATATAGTTATCCATTTGGTGCTCGACATGGTTGAAATCGAGCTGAGCGGTGAGATGGGTCCGGCCAATATCGGCACGCTGCTTCAACTCGGCCAGCGCGCTATGGAAATAATGCACGTCGAGCGGCAAATCCAGATTGCCGGTATCGCCGGTGCGTTGCATACGCACGAAGCCAGAGCTCTCGCCCCAGGCTTCGCGATGCCCGAAGTCGAGCCCGTACTGCTTGCGATCATAGGACGAGGCCCTCAGCTTGCCGTAGGGCGTGCGCCGATTCCCCGCCTGATCCGTCACCGCGGTCAAACCCAGGCGATTGATGTCGTTGGCCAGACTCGTCTGGCCGGACAGGCTATAGCCGTCGTCGACCGTTTGGGTCGTGGCTTCGCCCCAGCCGTGCCACTCGTAATTTTCGCCGCGGGCGTAATGGCTCTGTCGCGTCGTCGCGTTCACGGCCGTGCCGATCGTGTCCACGCTGTCCGCCACCGATGGAATACCGCGTGTCACCGTCAGCGACTCGACCAACGCGGCCGGCGCATAGTGTAGCGGCGGGTCCATCCAGTTCGGCCCGCCCGGGGCC
The DNA here is from genome assembly GCF_000732535.1 of Salinisphaera hydrothermalis C41B8. Taxonomy (GTDB): domain Bacteria; phylum Pseudomonadota; class Gammaproteobacteria; order Nevskiales; family Salinisphaeraceae; genus Salinisphaera; species Salinisphaera hydrothermalis. The sequence continues at coordinate 39,955 of NZ_APNK01000025.1, read as the reverse complement.
ACGCCCATGCCGTCGATCGTGGTCTGGTTGCGATAACCGGTGAGCCCACGGAACTGGACCTGGCCCGACAGCCCACCATTGTCGATCAAGGCGCCACCGGGCACGTCCGTCATCGCTGCGGCCGTATCCACGATCGAAGACGCGATGGGCGGCTGGACGAGATCGGCCCGGCTGATCATGCCCTCCACGGTCAACGGCGCGAGCTGCGTGACGCTCGCACTCGAAGCGGGCACCGGCCCGGCCGCGGGATGCCCCGACGGCTCGCCCTGCGCCAGCACCGGCGTGGCCGCACTCAGGCACAAGCCGCCCCACACCATGGTCGAATAACGCCACATCGTCTGCCCCCGAAAAACGATTTGAAAACGGCGCCAAGACTAGCCGGGCCAGGCGCCCCACCCTATGCGACATATCGTCGCGGTCGCGGCGACTTGACGCGCGAAATCCGTGTTTTTAAAAACATCGGATGCAGATCGGCATCATCGGCGATATCCACGGCGCCTGGGACGAGCGCGACACCGCGTTCTTCAATGCATCGGGCTACGATGCGCTGCTGTTCGTGGGCGATTTCGCACGCGTGGTGAACAGTCGACCGGTCGCGCAGCGGCTGGCGCGGCTTACGCTGCCGGCATGGGCCATTCCGGGCAATCACGACGCGACCACCCTGCCGCAGCTCATCGCCGAAATCCGCGGTCGGCGCTGGGCAACCCGCTGGGGCGCCATCGGCATGCGGCGACGTGTCGCCCGGCTCGAGGCCGACCTCGGGCCGGTCACGCTCGGCGGCTTCAGTCGCCACGCGCTGGCCGCCGATCTCGGCCTGATCATTGCGCGCCCGCATGCCATGGGCGGCAACCGGCTGTATTTCCGGCCTTACCTCAAACACGCTTTCAACGTATCCAGCTTCGCCGACAGCCGTGACCGGCTGTGTGCGCTGATCGATACAGCCCCACGCGATCTGATTGTCCTGGCGCACAATGGCCCGGCCGGGCTCGGAGACGCGCCCACGGACCCGTTCGGTTGCGATTTCGATCCCACGCTTGGCGATTTCGGCGACCCGGACCTGCGGGATGCGCTGGCACACGCCCGCGCCACCGGCCATCGCGTACGCGCGGTCATCGCCGGGCACATGCATCATCAAAGCAAGCACTCCGGCGCCTGGCGCCGAACCTGGGCGCGCCAGGACGACACGCTATACATCAACGCCGCCCGTGTGCCCCGTATCGAACAGGGCGGCGGGCGGCGTCATCATGTCTGCCTGTCGCTCGAAGACATCAGCGTGCGCGCGGAGACCGTCTGGATCGACGACGCCGGCCGGACAATCGAGCGTCTGCCGCTGGGCGAGTCGTGACGACGACGCTAGCCACACCGCCGCCGTCACGCACGTCGATCACACTGCGAGCGATCTGCCGGCCGGATTATCGTAGCCCGGTCGCGGCTCGCCGGCCGGCTTGGCGTCGCGGATATCAGCGTAGGCCGTCTCCGGCCCGCCGAGCGTTTCGCTAAGGCGGAACGATGACAGCAGCGCGTTGAGTTGGGCTGCCTGCTCTCGCATGTGCACCGCGGCAGCACTGGTCTGTTCCACCATCGCGGCGTTCTGCTGGGTGGCGTTGTCGAGTTCGGTCACGGCGGTATGGACCTGGCCCAGGCCCTGACTCTGTTCCCGTGCGCCGTGGCTAATCTGGCCGATGACCTCGTTGAGCTGGTTCACGCTCGTCACGATCTCGCTGATCGTGGCGACCGTGGCCTGCACGATGTCGGTGCCCGAACGGCTGCGACTCACCGCCCGCTCGATCTGCTTGCGGATATCGCCCGACGCATTCGCGGCCCGGCTGGCCAACGCCCGGACCTCCTGCGCCACGACGGCAAACCCGCGCCCGTGCTCGCCAGCTCGGGCTGCTTCGACCGATGCGTTGAGCGCCAGCAGATTGGTCTGAAAAGCGATGTCGTCGATCAATGTGGTGATGGCCGATATTTCCGAGGCCGAGCCGCTGATCTCCGCCATGTTCTCTTCCATGTCACGCATGGCGCTGGCGCCGCGACCCGCGATTTCCGCGGTCGACTGGGCGAGCGTGTTGCCCTGCTCTGCTGCCTCGGCGGTGTTGCGAACGGTCGCGGTGATCTGTTCCATCGCCGCCGACGTCTCCTCCAGGTTCGCCGCCGACTGTTCGGTACGGGAAGCCAGCGCCTGACTGCCCTGGGCAATTTCACCGGAGGCTGTCTGCACGCTCTCGGAACTATCCCGAACCGAACCCAGGGTGCGGTCCATACGCGCGATGAAACGATTGAAATGATGGGCCAGATCACCGATCTCATCACCCCGCGTGGTCGTGATGCGCGCCGTCAGATCGCCGTCACCGTCGGTGATTTCCTGAATCCGGTTCGTCACCCGGCGAATCGCCCGCGACATCGTCAACGGCCCGACGATGGCCACGAGCATCGCCAGGACGGCCACCACCAGCGAAAAAATGCCGGCGATGAGCTGCTGATGCCCAACCTCGGCGAACGTCTGCGACTGCAGCTTGGCAATCCTGGCCTGGGTCGCTTCGCCGCCCGCATTATAGAGCGCACGCAACTGCTGGAATGCCTGAGCCGATACGCCATTGAGCTGCGTCACCGCCGCCGCCCGGTCGCCGCCATCGTACAGATCGAAAACCTTCTGCGACTCGGATTGCCATCGGTCGTAACGCTGCTTAAACCCATCCGCCGAAGCCACGACATCAGGATAGGCAGCCATCGTTTGCACGAATTTCTGCATGCGGTCATGCGCCTGCTGCGCGTTTTCCTGGTAATCCGAGAGCGCTTTCTTGGCCGGACTCGAACCGGGCGAGAGATTCAGATACTCCAGCTCGGCAACACGCGCCTGATAGAGATCGCGATCGGCGTTCAGCACGAGACTCGTCGCCTCGCTGAAGGGGCCGCTGAACTCCGCCATGCGCTGCTTCAGCAAATGCGCAAGCATCACGCCGGTCGCGAATACGATCAGCAGCGACAGAGCAACGCCTACGAAAACAACCGCGTACTTGACGCTGATTTTATTGAAACGAGTCTTCAATTTGGATTTCCTGAACACCACAGCGCACCACGATAGAAGGAAGGATCGGCTTCACTGGAGCGCCCCTTGTGACGACACGCCCCAATAGCTTCGCGGCGCCACTGGCGTCGACGCAGCCGTCACTCTATCGACCCGGCAAACCCATTCTTTAATTTTGATGCACTAAGCAATAAAAACCCAAAAAAACGACCAATATAACGATAATCTAACAAACGCCACATCCGCGTTCGAAGCTCAAACTTGGGAACCCCACCTTTCGAACGTGATACGGCGGCCGGAATGACACGTTTGATCCGCTGCAACGGCAGCGGGCATCGATCGCCAGACCCCCCATGCGGTTTCGCCGGGGCGGACCGTGCGGCTCAGGCGTGGCGCGATTGCTCGTCGGCGGCCAAGTAACGCAGCGGGAGCACCATCGACAGAATGAGCAGACCGACCGCCACATAACTCGGCCCGTAGCCGATCCAGCGTCCGGCCATCAGCCCGAGAATCGGCCCGAGCGCACCGCCCAGATCGGACGCCCATTGGTACACGGACAGTGCCCGGCCGTGGATATGCGACGGCGCCACATCGCCAAGCAACGTGAGCATCGGGATCGTCAGCCCACCCGCCCCGGCGCCGATACACAGCAGCCCAATGATCGCCAGCCCGAGATTGGTCGCCAGCCCGAACACAACGAAACCGATCGCCACCCCGGCCATGGCCGGCAACAGCAGACGCGTACGCGAGGCCGAGCGGTCCAGATAACGCCCGCAGGCCAGCGACGCGGAAGCGCGGGCCCCCATCAGCACCGCCATCAACAACCCGGCGCTGCCTTGCGCCCCGAGGCCAAACAACAACAGATGACGCGCGTCGACGGCGAGCGCGACCGTGGCCAGTAATACGCCGGACACGGCGAAGAACAACAGCGCGTTGGCGGCAAAAATGATGCGCAGTGTCCGCAGCGACAGCACCTCGCCCCAGGCGACCCAGCGCGAGCCGTTCGCGGCCGGCGCCCGGCGACGCGGCTCGGCATGCTCGGACATGACGCAGGCAGCTCCGATCGCTGCCGCGAGACTCAAACCCGTCGCTACCAGAAACGCCGCGTTGTCGGAGACGGTATCGGCCACCAGGCCGCCGATGACGAGCCCGCCGGGAAAGCCGAGACTGATGGCGGTTCGCACGCGCGCCGTCATGCCGCCGCGGGAAGCGTCCTGGCTGATCGACATGATCGCCGCCAGCGCCCCCACCAGCAGCAGCGACGACCCCAGCCCCCAGATAATGCGACCAAGCAGGAACCATAGCGCAGGCCGATCGGCCGACAAGGCCATCGAATACGCACCGGTACCCACCGTCTCCAGCAACAGACCGAAGACCACCGGCCAGCGCGCGCCGAAGCGATCGAGCAGCGAACCGGTCGCCGGATTGAATACCAACCGCGCGATCCGATTCGCCGACAGAATCAGCCCGATCATGGCGCCGCCGATACCGAGCTGCACGCCCACCACGGGCAGGATGGGAAACACCACGCCGCCGCCCACGCCACCGGTGAAAGCGATCGCCGCGATCGCCCAGCTTTGCCGGGTTCGCGTCATCCGCGAACGGGTTCGGCGTCCGGGGCGTGGCGGGCCGCGCGCCGTGCGATGGCCGCGCAGGCGATCAGCTGAATCTGATGAAAGATCATGAGCGGCAGCACGATGGCACCCAATGCGCTCGAGGCGAACAGCACCTTGGCGATGGGAATACCGCTAGCCAGCGATTTCTTGGAACCACAGAACAACAGGACCAGTGCGTCCTCGCGCGAAAACAAGGCGCGCCCCACCCCGTAAGTCACCGCGAGCACAATCGCCAGCAGTACCGCATCGGCTACGAACAACCAGGCCAGCGCCTGAGGCGGAATCTGATGCCACAGCCCCTGAACCACCGAGGCCGAGAACGCGCCGTAGACCACGAGGACGATCGAGCCTTGGTCCACGAATTTGACGACCTTCGGATGGGCTTTCACCCAGCCGCCAATCCAGCGCCGGGCGACCTGACCGGCCGCGAACGGCAGCACGATCTCGCTGACGATATGCACCACGGCCGGCATCGAGCCGCCGGCATGCCCGGCCTGCGACAGAAACAGGCCGGCAAGCACCGGGGTCAAGAACACGCCCAGCAGATTGGATAAGCTCGCGCTGCACACCGCCGCCGATACGTTACCGCCGGCGATGGACGTGAAGGCGATCGAGGACTGCACGGTCGACGGCAGCAAGCAGACGAACAGCACGCCGGCGGCCAGGCCCGGCGTCAGCAGATCCGACAACAACGGATGCGCCGCCAGCCCTAGCGCCGGGAACAAGACAAAGGTCGCCGCCAACACGCAAAGATGCAGGCGCCAGTTCGACGCCCCGGCGATCACCGCCTCGCGCGAGAGCTTGGCCCCATGCAGGAAGAACAACAATGCGATCGCTACGGTCGTGGCGTGCTCGTAGATCGTGGCCATACCGCCACGGATCGGCAGGAACGTCGCCAGCACGATCGCCGAGATTAGCGCGAGGATGAAATTGTCGGGCAAGAAACGAGGTCGCTGCATCGTGCAATTCTAACCGGCGATCGCGTGCCCTGCCGACTGCGCGTCGATTTCGATGAATGCCGCTTCAATTGCAACGTGACCGGAAACGGTCGACCTGATCATGAATCGGGCCGGCGACACCGACTCGCGATGTCGCCGGCCCGGTCGCCGCCTAGCGGCGTCGCGACGCCCGAGGGCGCGTCTTAAGTGAAGGCACGCGCATACTGCACCGGCGGCGCCTGATTATCGTCGCCGTGCAGTTCGGCCGCGGCCCGCAAGGGGAAATACGGGTCACGCAGCAGTTCACGAGCCAGCAGCACACAGTCGGCCTGACCGGAGTGCACAATATGCTCGGCCTGAACCGGCTCGGTGATCATGCCGACCGCGCCGGTCGCCAGGCCGGTTTCGCGTCGCACGCGGGCCGCGAACTCGGTCTGGTAGCCCGGGCCGACCGGGATTTTCGCAGACGGCGTGTTACCACCGCCGGAGCAGTCGAGCACGTCCACGCCCTCGGCCTTGAGCCATTGGGCCAGTTGAACGGTCTGGTCGATGTCCCAGCCGCCGTCTTCCCAGTCGCTGGCGGATACGCGATAGAACAACGGCTTGTTCTCCGGCCAGACCGCCCGCACGGCGCGTACGACCTCCAGCGGGAAACGACAGCGATTTTCAAGGCTGCCGCCATATTCGTCGGTGCGCTGGTTGGATAGCGGCGAGACGAACTCGTGCAACAGATAACCGTGGGCACCGTGCACTTCGATCATGTCCATGCCGGCGGCATCGGCACGACGAGCTGCCGCCACGAATGCATCGACGATCTCCTGCATCTCATCGGCGGTCAACGCATGTGGCGTGGGCGCATTGTCCGAAAACGGAATCGCGCTGGGGGCGACGGTCTGCCACGCGCCTTCATCGGCCGTGAGCGCACGCCCGCCATCAACCCACGGCGCCGCACAAGAGGCCTTACGCCCGGCGTGGGCCAGCTGGACCCCCGCAGCCCCGCCCTGGGCATGGATGAAGTCCGCGTTGCGCTTGAACTCGGCAACGTGATCGTCGCTCCAGATCCCCAGATCGCCCGGCGTGATCCGGCCTTCGGGGGTCACGGCCGTGGCTTCCATCATGACCAGACCGGCACCACCGACGGCACGCGAGCCCAGATGCACGAAATGCCAGTCGTTCGGGTAACCGTCGTCGGCCGAGTACTGACACATCGGCGACACGAAGATGCGATTGCGAAAGGTCACGTCGCCAATGGTCCAGGGTTTGAACAGATCAGGCATGCAGCACTCCGATTGGACGCAATAATTCAGTAAGCATTCTAGATCGGTGCATCATGCATGACTTCAAGACCCGCGACGTGTGATTCTGCCTATCGGCGTCATTGGCGCGAGCGATGTCAGCCCGAACCGCCGGGATTCAGTTCGCGTCCTGCGGCGCATCCCGGTCGCGAACTCCGGCCGTCTGATCGCCGAGCCCAGGTCAGTCGACGCTGAAGTCGACGCTCCCGTCCCGAATAGCAGCCGCCGGCCGTCGCCGTCCGCCTGCCCCGCACGATCGGTTCATCGCTGTCGCATCGCGGGGAGGAATTTCCGCGCCGGTCGAGGCTGCAACACACTGCGTATTGCTGCGGATAGCGCCGCCCTCGCCTGCCTGCTATAAGCGCAGGCAGGTTTGCGCCACAACACGCCGATGAGTCGTCGATCGAATATCCCGCTACTGGGCACGCCGCTCGCGTTGTTGGCACTGGCCGGCTCGGGTAGTGCGGCCGCAGCCTGCAAGACAGCCGGTCTCGATCTGCCACCGCATTTCTGTGCCACGGTTTTCGCCAAGAACGCGCGCCAGCCGCGGCATATTGCCGTGGCCGCGAACGGCACGGTCTACGCCAACCTCAACCGCGGCGATGGTAAGCACGACCTGATGGCCCTGACCGACAGCAACGGTGACGGCGTTGCCGACAAGCGCCAGTTGTTCGGCCGCGGTGGCGCCACCGGCCTGGTGATCCATGACGGCTGGTTGTACGCCGCCTCCGCCGATAGCGTACGGCGCTATAAACTCGGCGAAGCCGCCGTACCGCCGGGCGACGGCGAACTCATCGTCACCGATCTGCCCGAGCAGGACGCCCACAGCGCGCGCGGGCTGGCCGTCGACGATAGCGATCATCTGTATGTCTCGATCGGCGCGCCCTCGAACGCTTGCCAGGAAGACGATCGTAAGCCGGGTTCGCCCGGGCAGGATCCGTGCCCGCTACTCAAGACACATGGCGGCATCTGGCGTTTCGTCGCCGATAAACCGAACCAGAAGTTCACCCCGCAGGCGCGCTATGCCACGGGTATTCGCAATATGTTCGCGCTCACCTGGGATGCGCCGAGCGGCCGGCTGATCGGCGCCCAGATGGGCCGGGATCAACTGGCGTCGCTCTGGCCCAAGATATTCTCGACCGAACAAAGCGTAAACCTGCCAGCCGAGGCTCTCCTGAACGTCAAACAGGGCAGTGATTTCGGCTGGCCCTATTGCTACTACGACGGCGAGGCGCGTCTGCGACGCCTGAATCCGGAGTACGGCGGCGACGGCCAAAAAGTCGGGCGCTGCGCCAAGTACAAGGATGCGCCGATGACGGCTTACCCGGCCCATTGGGCCCCCATGGCCGTGGTCTTCTACCATGCCAAGATGTTTCCGAAAGCTTATCGAGGTGGCGCGTTCATCGCGTTTCACGGCTCCTGGGACCGCTCACCCGAACCACAGCAAGGCTTCCGGGTGATTTACCAGCCGTTCGACGGCGGCCAACCAACGGCGTCATACCAGACCTTCGCGGGCCCAACCGGCTTTACCGGCGAGAAAATCGTGCGCTCGCCGGGCAGCGCCGCCCACCGGCCCGCCGGTCTCGCCGTCGGGCCCAAGGGCGCACTGTATGTGAGCGATGATCAAGGCAGCACGATCTATCGCATTACTTACCGCCACAACTAGGGTCTGTTTGCGCCGCGCTGATCAGGCCGCGGCGCGCGACGACTCCGCGCCGCGCCGCATGGGCGCGGATTCGTACTCGCTCGGCCGGAACAGCCACAACCGCATCCGATACTCCCAGTTGAAGCCGGGGTAGAGCGTTGTGTTCTTGCCGGAGTCGGTGAGATACCAGCTGTTGCACCCCGAAGTCCACGAGGTGTGTTTCATGCGCTTCTGGATACCGCGGTTAAAGCGGTCCTGAACTGATTTCTTCACCGTCATCCACTTCAGATCGTGGCGGGCCATGTGGCCGATGGCCTTGGCGATGTATTCCATCTGCATTTCGGTAAAGGCGAGCACCGAGGTATGACTCGGGCCGGTGTTCGGCCCCATCAGGAAAAACAGATTGGGAAAGCCCGACACGGTCACGCCCTTGTACGCTTCCGCCCCGTCGGCCCAGGCCGCATTCAGGTCGTTGCCACCCAGCCCCTTCACCGGAAACGGCGCGGCCCGGGACGGCACCTTGAACCCGGTGGCACAGACGATCGCATCGACCTCGATCTCGCGGCCGTCTTTCGTAATGATGCTGTGTTCGGTAATGCGTGCCGGCCCGTCGGCAATCAGCTCGGCGTTGTCGGCCTGGATCGCCGGGTACCAGTCGTTGGAAATCAGGATGCGCTTGCAGCCAATCGCATAGTCCGGGGTCACGGTCTCGCGTAGCGCCGGATCGGCGACCTGCTTGCGGATATGGCTTTTCGCGATCTGCGCAGCCCGCTTCTTGAAGAACGGGCGATCGGAAATGATGAACGGCGCGAACAGCTCGCTCATCCAGTAGATGCGATAGCGCCGCTTGGACAGCTTGAACGGCGACTCGCGATATTCGGACTGCTCTTTTTCCGGAATCGGCCGATCCGGCTTGGGCATGATCCAGCTCGGCGTGCGCTGGAACACTGTCATCTGCCCGGCCTGTTTCTGAATCTCGGGCACGACCTGGATCGCCGAAGCGCCCGAGCCGATCACCGCCACGCGCTTGCCGGTGAGATCGTAATCGTCGTCCCACTGCGCGGTGTGCATGAGCTTGCCGCGGAAGTGCTCCAGCCCCTCGATCTTCGGATAGGCCGGATCGGACAGGGCGCCGACCGCCGAGATCATCACACGAGCGGTGATCTCTTCACCGCCATCGGTGGTCGCATGCCAGATGCCGGCGTCCTCGTCGAAACGCGCTTCACGGATCGCCGTATTGAAGCGGATATGACGATAAAGATCGTACTTGGCCGCGACGCGCTTGATGTAATCGAAGATCTCGGGCTGCTGGCCGAAGGCCCGCGACCAGTTCGGGTTCTGCTCGAACGAGAACGAATACAGATGCGAGGCTACGTCGCAGGCCGCGCCGGGATAATGATTATCGCGCCAGGTGCCACCCACTTCGTCGCCGCGCTCGATCAGGGTGAAATTCTCGACCCCGGCTTCCTTGAGCTGAATCGCCATGCCCAGTCCGGAAAAACCGGCCCCGACGATGGCGATATCCATATCGGTGTCGATGGTCCGATTCGCCAGCGGATTGAACTGGGATAGCAGGCTGATCGCGGCCATGACGGCCTCCGTGACTAGGAATGGGCGCCGCGCGGTACACGGCCATGGCGGCAACATAGCAACGCGCGGCATTTCTGACAAGAAGCCGTGTCAGAATTGCGACAAGCGTTGGCCGGCCTCGATCCAGCCGAGCCCCGCGGGACTTCGCGCTTTCCTCGGACCGCGGCCCGCGTTACCGTATCGATAACCATTCGCATTCACGCGACCCATCAAGGCGGCATGTACGCGCGTTTCTTTCACGACCGGCTCGAATTCGCCGCCAATGCGCTGTCTGACACCGCACCCGACGACCACGGCCCAGTGATCGACGGACGCGCCATGGTGGACGGGAGCGCGCTCGACGATCTGGTCCGCCGTTATGCGAACTCGCGCGCGATCGACGATCGCCGCGCCGCAGCCACCGAATGGTCGAAGTTCTTCTTCGCACGCCTGATTATTCCGCTGGTGGTGATTCAGTGCAGCACGCGCCGCGCGCTCGATCTTGCCCCGGCCCACTGGCAGGCGTACTGCCATCCCGACGGCACCGTCGACCGCTTCGTGTTCGATCAGGACCCGCTCGGCACGCGGCCCGCCGACGGCGATATTCGCTCGCTGGTCGACGACGTGATGACGCCGGTCACCGCGGCCCTCGTGGGCGAATACCGATTGTCGCCGCGTGTATTCGGCTCCAACGCGGCCATGTATTACGCCTGGGCGCTGGATCAGCTCGCCGAGCAGGGCCACCTGCCGGCTCGACGATTGGCACCCGCCCGGGCGCTGATGGATGCCCCGCGTCGACCCGACGGCGGCGCCAATCCTTTTCACGCCCCGTTCAAAACGCTCGAACCCGGCGCGCGCGACGGCAACGGCGAGCCCACGCGTGAATGTCGTCGCCTGTGTTGCGTGCGCGATCTCGACCCGAGCCTGGGTCTGTGCGCGAACTGCCCGCGGGCGATCACCTATCCGAGCCCACCGAACCCGGCCGGCGAAGCCGCCCCCGAGCGCGTATCCTGAGCGCCGGGCCGGCCGCCGGCCGGCTTGCCTGTTCCGCCGACAAGACGCCGACCCGCCCATGGACCTGATCCGCCTGATCGTTCGCGACTATCGCCTGCCGTTTTGCGGCGTGATGCTGGCGAGTCTGGCCAACGCCGGGCTCGGCGTGGGCGTGATCGCCTTCATCAATCAGCGCCTGATCGCCCATCAGGATGCCGCGCTCTCGGCCCTGCCGGAATTCTTCGGCCTGATCGGGCTACTGCTGGTGATCGCACTGGTGGCCCAGCTCGGGTTGACCACGCTCGGGCATCATTTCGTCTTCGCTCTACGCTCGCGGCTGGTCAAACGCATTCTCGACACCGATATCGGGCGCCAGGAGGCCATCGGCAGCGCCGCGCTGATCGCCAGCCTCTCGGCCGATATCCGCAACGTCACCATCGCGTTCGTTCGCCTGCCCGAGCTGGTGCAGGGGCTCGTCCTCACCGTGGCCTGCGCGGCCTATCTCGGCTGGCTGTCGCTGCCGCTGCTGATGGTGACCGCGGCCTGGATCGCGGTGACATTGATGATCGGCAACTGGCTGATCCAGCGTGTCTATGCCCACTTGACCGAAGTCCGCGAAGCCGAGGACGCGCTATACGCGGACTATGAAACGGTCATTCATGGTCGCAAGGAGCTCGCGCTCAACCGAGCCCGGGCCCGCGAGCTCTACCGGACCCGCTATACCGACAACGCCAAACGCTATCGGCGCCACATCATCCGCGCGGACACGTTCCATCTATCGGCCAACAACTGGGCCAACATCATGATGCTCGGCGCGATCGGGCTGGTGTTCTTTCTCGCCAACACGCTGGCCTGGGCGGATACCGCCACGGCCGCCACCTATGCCCTCACGCTGTTGTTCCTGCGCACACCCATGATCGGCGCCGTCGGCGCGCTGCCAACGCTGCTCAATGCCCAGGTCGCCTTCAACAAGCTGGCCGCGCTGGATCTCGCCCCCTATCGCGCGGCATTCGATACCGCGCCCGCCGAATCGGCGTGGCAAGCGATCCGAGTCGAGAACGCGTGTTTTGCCTATGACAAGACCGATGGCCCCGGGTTTGCCATCGGACCGATCGACTTCACGCTCAAGCGCGGCGAACTGGTGTTCATCATCGGCGGCAACGGCTCCGGCAAAACCACCTTCGCCCGGCTGCTGTGCGGCCTGTCGGCCCCCAGTAGCGGGCCCCTGACGATCGACGGCGACGACGTCACCGCGGACCGGGCCCGCCTGCGGCGCCTGTTCTCGTCGGTGTTCACCGATTTTTATCTGTTCGATCGCCTGCTCGGCGCGGACGGCACGCACGCCGACGAGGCTTTCATCGAACGCTGGTGCCGCCGGCTGCAGCTCGATGGCAAGCTCTCGCGCGAGGGCGCACGGCTGCTCGACACCCAGCTCTCGCAGGGCCAGCGCAAGCGCGTCGCCATGCTGGTTGCGCTGGCCGAACGGCGCGACATTCTGCTGCTCGACGAATGGGCCGCCGACCAGGACCCGATCTTTCGGCGCGTGTTCTACCACGAGTTGCTGCCGGCGTTTCGCGACATGGGTCATACCGTGGTTGCGATCAGCCACGACGACACTTACTTCGCCGCCGCCGATCGCCTGCTGGAGATGCGCGCCGGGCAGCTCATCGAACTCACAGGGCAGGAACGCGACGCGGCGAGCCGCGATGCCGTGGCGCGTATCGACCGCACCGCGCACCGCACGTGAACGACAACCCGTTCGATTGCCCCGGGGCGGCCGATCGCTATGCCGCCGGCCGTCCGGATTTCCATGCCCGCGTGATCGAGCGCGTCGGCCTGCGGGTCGCCCCCGACGGCCCACTCGACCGGGCGCTGGATATTGCCTGCGGCACCGGCCAGTCGACGCGCGCGCTGCGCGCCCTGGCCAAGCACGTCATCGGCGTCGATGCCGCGCCGGGCATGCTGGCCGCCGCGCCGTCGCTGGCAGGCACCGGCTACGCGGCGGCTCGTGCCGAAGCCCTGCCGTTTGCCGACGCCCGCTTCGAGCTGGTCAACGTAGCCCTGGCCCTGCACTGGTTCGATCGCCGCCGATTTCTGGCCGAGGCGAGCCGCGTGCTCAGGCCAGGCGGGCATCTCGTGATCTACGACAGCGGTTTTCGCGGCGAGATGGTCGGCCAGCCTCGATTCGGCGACTGGGTGCAGGCCTACTACGCACGCTACCCGCGGCCACCGCGGGCGGGCGGCGAAATCAGCCACAAACAGGCCGCGCGCGCCCGGCTGGCTCTACAACACCGTGAATCGTTCGCCCACGACCTGATCATGACGCGCGAAGATTTCGTGGCTTATCTCACCAGCCAGAGCAACGCCATCGCCGCTACGGCGCGTGGCGAGACCTTCGACACGATCGCGGCCTGGATTCGCAACTCGGTGGACGATTTCTTCGTCGGCGAGCCCCGAACGCTGCGTTTTTCCGGCCGCATCCATTGCTTTCGCCGGCGCTGACCGGGTCCCAGGGAAGGCCCTATATCCGACGCAGCCGCCACATGAAATAACTGCCCCCGATCAGCGTGGCCACCAGCCCGGCCGGCAGCTCCACCGGGAACAAAATCTCGCGGCCGACCCAGTCCGCGGCGATCATCAGCAGCGCGCCGAACACCATGGCGCCAGCCATCTGCGTACGCGCCCGGGCCAGCCCGGAAAGCCGCGCGAGATGCGGCGCGAGCAGGCCCACGAACGACAATGGCCCAACGATCAGCGTCGCCGCCGCCGTAAGCACCGCCACCAGGGCCAGCAGCGCCAACCGGCTGATCGTGACGTGCAGGCCGAGCGCGCGCGAGACCGATTCGCCGAGCGGCAGCACATCCAGCCAGCGCCCCAGCGGCCAGGCGAGCGCAACCAACACCGCGCCCACGGCGGTAATAAGCACGGCGGTATGCATGGTCACGAAGTAGGTCGAACCCGACACCCAGGCCAGCATGGACTGCGTGCGCGGATCGTTGCCGGCCAGCACGATGCGCTGGATCGCGTCGAAGGCGAACATCACGGCGATGCCGGTCAGCAGCAGCTGCTCGGGCTCGAAGCGCGAGCGGGCGTTGATCGCAATCAGCACGACCAGCGTCGCCAGCGCGCCGGCCGTGCCGGCGCCGAGCAGCGCCGGCGTGCTGGCGCCCGGCACGAACCAGATCAGGGCCAACAACCCCATGCCGGTGCCCGCGCTCACCCCGAGCACTTCGGGGCTGGCCATCGGGTTGCCGGAGACCCGCTGGATAATAGTGCCGGCCAGGGCCAGCAGCGCACCGGCCGCACCGGCAGCCAACACCCGCGGCGCCCGCCAGACGCCGGTTTCCGACCAAGGCAAGGCGAACGGCGCGTTCCAGCCGTGCAGCCCGCGCCCGGCAAACAACGCCACAATAATCATCCCGGCCAGCGCGAGCATGCCGCCGCCGATGAGACGCCAGGGCGCGGCGCGGCGCGGGATCGGCGGCGGCGCGGTCGGGCGTGGCGCGCTGCGCGCGGCCGACAGCCGGGGCACGAGCCACAACAACAACGGCGCGCCGAGGGCGGCGGTGGTCGCGCCGGTCGGAATCAGCGCGGCGTTGCTGCCACTGATCAGCTGTAACAGCAGATCAGTCGCCGCGAGCAGTAACGCACCGAACACAGGCGCCCAGAGCAGTCGGGCGCCGAGCGTACGCGCGCCGGCGAGGCGCACCACGGCCGGCGCGGCCAGGCCGATGAAACCGATCACCCCCAGATCCGACACGATGCTGGCCGTGATGAACACACCGAGGCCGAGACTCGCCAGCCGTAGCCAGGCCAGCGACACGCCAAGATTGCGGGCGTTGAGCTCGTCGAGGTCGAGCAACGCGAGCGCGCGCGCCAGCACCACCGCACCGATACCGGTGATCGCCAGCCGCGGCGCCAGGTCGATCACGTCGGCCCAGTTGTCTTGCGCCAGCGAGCCCGCACCCCAGATCATCAGACCGTGCAGTTTTTCCTGATTGAGCAGGATCAGCGCCAGCGAAACCGCCCCGAGATAGAGATTGACCACCAGCCCGGCCAGCACCAGCACGGTCGGCGCCAGCCCGCGCCGCCAGGCCAGCGCGAAGACCAGCGCCACCGCGAGCGCGCCGCCGACGAACGCGATCGCACTGCGCCCGTAGCCCAGCAGCCAGGGCGCGAACAACGTCGCCGCGAGCAACGCGACCTGGGCCCCGGTGGCTACGCCGAGTGTCGTCGGCGACGCGAGCGGATTGCGCAGCGTCTGCTGCATGAGCACGCCCGCGAGGGCCAGTCCGGCCCCGCCGATCAGCGAGACGGTTAGCCGCGGCAGCCAGCTGTAGTGCACCAGAATCTGGTGAACATCGGGGCCCGCGCGGCTCGTCAATACGCCGAACCCGTCGCTACCGGCCACGGCATGCAAGGCGGCCACGGCCAGCCCGATCACGATCAGCGCGATCGTGCCGCACAATCGCGCCGGCGTAACGAGCGTGCCGGCGTTCACGACGAACGCTCGGTCTGTTCCGGCCACCCCGGGCCGCTGGCCGGCGCCGAGCGCAATGCCGCGGTTACCAGACGCGCGAAACGACTGGCCGACGGCAGGCCGCCGAAGCTCCAGACGCCCGGGATATAAACCACCGGCGCGTTGCGCACGGTGGCCAGGCTTTGCCACAGCCGGTTATGGGCCAGTCGTTGGCGCAATCCGACCGGTATCGGCCCCATCACCACCACCCGGCCGGTCTGAACTGAGGCCAGACGCGACAACGGGATCTGAGCCGAGCCCCAACGAGAGGTCTCACCCTGCCAGGCATTCGTCAGCCCCATACGCTGCAGGGTCGCGCCAATCAGGCTGCCCCGGCCGAACACATAGACGTGCTGGGCGTCAGAAAACTGGATAACCAGCAACGGCGCCACATCATCCGGCAGGCGCTGGGCGGCATGGCGAACGGCCTCCTCGGTCCGCTGGATCAGCGCCTGGGCCGCCTGTGGGCGATGCGTGATGCGCCCCAGCTTTTTCGCCGCGGCCACGGTTTTGTCCCAGACCGGGCCGGGCGTGAAGTAGACATCGACCGTGGTCACCGGCGCCACCGCGGCCAGCTTCGGCTTGAGCGCCGCATACATCCCGGTGATCAGGATCCGGTCGGGATCGAGCTGGGACAACAGCTCGAGGTTCGGCTGCGAACGCAGCCCGAGGTTATGCGTGCCCGGCGGCAGTTTCGGCTGGCCGACCCAGGTCTCGTAGCCGCTCGTCTGGCCAACGGCCAAAGGCGTCACCCCCATGGCGATCAAATCCTGGGCGAGCCCCCAGTCCACTGTCGCCAGGCGCGGCGTCGACCCGGCGGACGGGCCGCTCGTCGCATCGGCGGCCAGTACGGGGATCGCGGCGGCGAGCAGGATGATGCCAAGCGCCCCAGCAAACCACCGCAGAGCTCGCCGCCCGGCGCATCGCCGGGCCCCGACGCCGAAACGGCCGGGCCTCACTGTACGACGGCGATCGGGCGGTGGTCGGTCGGATGAGGCATCACGTTCATGCGGATGCCATAGATGGCCTCGAGCGTGGCGTCGTTCATGAGTTCGTCGGGCGTGCCCTGCGCCAGCAGGCGCCCGTCACGCAGGGCCACGAGCTGATCGCAATAGCGCGAGACCATGTTCACATCGTGCAGGACGATGATCACACCGATCCCCAGGTCGCGACACAGATTGCGAATCAGCGACAACGTGTCGACCTGATGGGCGATATCGAGCGCCGACAGCGGCTCGTCGAGCAACAGGAAACGACTCCCCTGAGCCAGCAGCATCGCCAGCCACACGCGCTGGCGTTCACCGCCCGACAGCGTATCGACCATGCGCTCGGCGAATTCAGTGGTATCGGTCAGCGTCATCGCCCGGTCGATCTGGGCCTTGTCCTGCTTCGACATGCGCCCGAGCAACCCATGCCAGGGATAGCGGCCGAAGGTGACCAGTTCACGCACCGTGAGGCTGGCCGCGCTCGGCAGGTGCTGCGGCAGATACGCGACGTTGCGTGCGAACTCTCGGGGCCCCCAGTGGTCTACGGCCCGACCGTTGAGACAGATTTCGCCGCAGCTGGCGCATTGCTGACGCGCCAGCAGCTTGAGCAGCGTCGACTTGCCGGAGCCGTTGTGTCCGATCAGGCCATAGACCTTGCCTTCCTCGAAACGCAGATCCGATGCCTCCAGGAGACAGCGCCCTTGCACCTCGAAACGGCAGTCATTGACTTCGAACATCGATTTCTCCGACTACGCGGGTCGCGCGCATCGCGTTTGACCGGGCCGAGAATAAGCTAAATACGAATGAGTATCAATGACGATATGTTGCATCGGCAGTACTTCAAGCGCACGATATCGGCTCCGATGCAAATGGTTCTCAATTGACTACCCGCCCGTGCAGCTCACCGAACTCCCCAAGAACCGCCCGGCACGCGTGGCCACCATACGGGACGAACGCGAGGGCGATCCGATCGCGCAGCGACTGCGCGACCTGGGATTCATCGCGGGCGAACGCATCTGCATCGTGGCCCGTGCACCGTTCGGCGGCGATCCGCTGCTGGTGCGCATCGGTGGCACTCGATTCGCGCTACGGCGCGTAGAGGCCGCCCGTATTACCGTCGAACCCGATATTCCGGAATTCTGATGAGCACCGCGGTTTCACGCATCGCCATGGTCGGTAATCCGAACTGTGGCAAGACAGCCCTGTTCAATCGACTCACCGGCAGCCGCCAGAAGGTGGCCAACTACGCCGGCGTGACGGTCGAGCGCAAGAGTGGGCGCATGACCACGGTAGCGGGGCGCGAATTCGATGTGCTCGATCTGCCGGGCGCCTACAGCCTGGCCGCCGCCAGCCCGGACGAAGCAATCACCGCGTCCATCTGCGCCGGCACCCATGCCAGTGAAGCCGCGCCTGATGTGATCGTATGCGTGGTCGATGCCACCAACCTGCGGCTGCACCTGCGTTTCGTGCTGGAAGTCGCGCGGCTCGGCCGGCCGATGATCGTGGCTCTGAACATGATGGACGCGGCCCGCCGGCGCGGCGTCGAGATCGACAGCACGCGGCTGGCCGCCGAGTTGGGCGTGCCGGTGATCGAGACCGTGGCCGTACATCGCGAAGGCGCAGCCGCCCTGATCGCCCATCTCGACGGCACACCACCCGCGCCGCCGACGCTGCGCGCCGATCACGACGATATTCATACCGCCGCGCGCGTGATCATGGACGCCACGGTCCGCCTTACGAATCCAGGCCCGACGCTCGAAGACCGCATCGACGCATGGACCCTGCACCCAGTGGCCGGCCCGGCGATCCTCGCCGTTCTGATGTTCCTGATATTCCAGGCGGTATTCTCCTGGGCCGTGCCCCTCATGGACGCGATCGATGCCGGGGTGAACCTCGTCGGGGGCACGGTGGCGAGCCTGTTGCCGGTGCATTCCGCCCTGCATAGCCTGGTGACCGATGGCATCGTGGCCGGGGTTGGCGGCGTGCTGGTGTTCCTGCCGCAAATCCTGATCCTGTTTCTGTTCATTCTGATGCTCGAGGAATCAGGCTATCTGCCGCGCGCGGCGTTTCTTCTCGACCGGCTGATGTTCAAGGTCGGGCTCACCGGCCGGGCCTTCATTCCCCTGTTGTCGAGTTTCGCCTGCGCGATCCCCGGCATCATGGCCACGCGCAGCATGGCCGATTCACGCGATCGGCTGGCGACCATCCTGGTCGCGCCGCTGATGACCTGTTCGGCCCGATTGCCGGTCTACACCCTGCTGATCGCCGCCTTCATTCCGCATCGCACCGTGCTCGATCTGTTCAATCTGCAGGGCATCGTGCTGTTCGGTCTGTATATCTTCGGCATCGTGGGCGCGATGGCCGTGGCGTTCGTGATGAAACACGTCCGCCGCGACAGTTCCGATCATGCCCTGCTGATGGAACTGCCGGCGTATCGCATGCCCAACCCGCGCGATATCGCGCTGGGGTTGTGGCAGCGCGCTCGAATATTCCTCAAGCGTGTTGGCGGCATCATCTTCACGGTCACGGTGCTGCTCTGGTTCCTGGCGAGTTTTCCGCAGCCGCCGGCCGGTGCCACCGGCCCGGCGATCGAATACAGCGTGGTCGGCTTCATTGGCCACTACCTGCATTACTTGCTCGCGCCGCTCGGCTTCAACTGGCAGATCTGCGTGGCGCTGGTGCCGGGCATGGCCGCTCGCGAAGTCGCGGTCTCGGCGCTGGGCACGGTCTACTCGATGTCAGGTAATCCGGCCGGTATCAGCCATCAGCTCGGCACCTTGATCGGTCAGCAATGGGCGCTGGGCACGGCGCTGTCGCTGCTGGCCTGGTATGTATTCGCGCCGCAGTGTATTTCCACGCTGGCGGTGATGCGCCGCGAGACCAATTCGTGGCGGGTGGTGATCATCGCGCTGGTGTATCTGTTCGGGCTGGCTTATCTGGCGTCGCTGGCGACCTATCAGATCGCCGCCGCCCTGGGGGCCGGATGAGCGCGTTCGATATCATCCAGGGGATCCTGCTGGCGCTGGTGGGCCTCGCCTGCCTGGTGCACGTCGCCCATCGCTTCGCACCGCGGATCACGCATCGTCTTCGCATGATCGCGGCCTATCGGATCGCGCCGACGCCGGCGAGTGCCGATTGGCGCCAGGCCATAGCCCGACGGATCACGCCGGGCATCCAGGCCCAATCCAGCGGCTGCGATACCGGGGGCTGCAGCGCCTGTCGCGGCTGCGACCTGAAAGCGCGCCTGACGCGTCCGGAACGCTAGCCGCCCCACCGGCCAATGCAGGCCTCGCTGTCGTCATCGGCCGCCGGCGACGCTTGCCCCGCGACGCCCTGAAACTCTAGTTCGACGCGACGCTGCCCTGCCCCCGGCAGGGCGCCAGCAGATCGAGCTTCGGCTGGTAGACGTCGGCGCGCACGTCGAACATGCCCATGACGGTCGAAAACAGGTTGTCCTGCCCCACGCGCTGCTTTTTGAGACCGCTCAGACAGGCGTTCGACAGCTGGTTGTCGTGGCGCCAGTCCGGCGACAGCCAGAGAATCATCGGGATATGCGTCTGCTGGGACGGTGCCAGCATGTAGGGAAAGCCGTGCAGGTAGATGCCGTCCTCGCCCAGCGATTCGCCGTGGTCGGACATATAGATCAGCGCGGTGTCGGCGTCGGATTCTTTGGTCTTGAGCACGCCGATCAGTGACGCCAGCACGTGGTCGACGTAGCGCACGGTGTTGTCGTAGCTGTTGGTAAGCGTCTGGGTCGAGCAGTCCTGCGGGCGATTGGAGTGACAGATCGGCTTGTATTTCTCGAACGCCTTGGGATAACGCTCGAAATAACTCGGCCCGTGGCTGCCCATGGTGTGCATCACCAGCAGCAGATCGCCCGAGGTGGCGTTGATCCGATCGGCCAGCCCGTGCAGGAACACACTGTCCAGACAATGGCCATCGCCGCAGACGCCCGGAATACGCATCTTGCGCATGTTCTGGGTTGGCACGCGGTCACATACGCCCTTGCAGCCCCCGGCCTGGTTTTCTTCCCAGCGCACGGTGATGCCGGCCCGCTTGAGCACATCGAGCAGGTTTTCCGTATAGCCCGCGGTATCGGCATTGAAATCGGCGCGCGACTTGGCCGAGAACATGCAGGGCACGGATATGGCGGTGGACGTGCCACAGGAGTGCGCGTTGGGGAAATTGATCAGATTAGGCAGCGCCGCCAGCTCCGGCGTGGTCTGGCGGTGATAGCCGTCCATGCCCCAGTCCGTGGCGCGCGTGGTCTCGCCCACGACCACGATCACGATCTTGCGACGCTTGATCCGTCTGGCCGCAGCCGTGCGATGCGCATGCGGGGCGATGGTCACCAGCGGGTGATCAGCCACATCGGCCTCGCCATGGGCAAGCTCCGCAGCCGAGTAGATGGCATAAGTCGGGTTGATGTACATGCGCAGCTCGCGATGCTGGCGCAGGGTCAACGAGAATTCCTTGTAATGCGAGGCCAGCGCCCCGACCGCGATCGCTGCCAGCACCACGCCGAACAGGACGCGAATCAACGCCTGGCGCCACCATACCGCGCGCTTGATGCGCACCCAGGCCACAAACGCCGCCGGCAGCAACCCGAACACCACGATGTGCCAGACCAGGGTGAAATTGAACAGGCCTTCGGCTTCGCCGGTGTCCGTATCCAGCGTGTTGCGAATCATCGTGTCGTCGATGACCACGCCGTAGGTCTGCATGAAATAGCCGACCACGGCCGCCACGATCAACAGCCCGATCAGAAACGGCTTGTAGATCCAGCGAAAGGCGAACACCGACATCATCAGCGCCAGGGCGCTGACGAGAAACACCGCAGTGGCTGAAGCAAAGCCCAGACCCGCCGTGGTGCCGACACGGGAAACCGACGCCAGTTGGTGCCAGAAGGCGACGTTGTCGAAGCCGATGATGAATGCCGCGGCCAACAACGTGAGGCTCGGCACACCCAGCGCGGGGCGTGGCACGCGCCGGTGATCGCGATCGGGGGCGGACGGACGTGCAGCGGTCATGCGCGGCCCTCGGGTCAATGCGCGGGCTGGTATTTTTATAAATCCTGCGTAATCAGATCGTAACCCACGGCGCGCTGCCGTTGTAGGCCGGCCGTGCCATGACGTCGCGACCGTCGGACGACTTGATTCTGGTGCATCGTGGCACCACTAATGCGACATCGGAACGTATTGGAGACCGTCTTATGATCGATCATCACGAAGCCCGTGAAGCGCAGGAGAACGGCGCGGCTCTCATCGATGTGCGCGAGCGCGATGAATGGGAGGCGGGCCATGTGGCCGGGGCCCTGTTCTATCCGGTCACGCGTATCTCCAGCGATCCGGACGTCGATGTCGACCCCACTACGCCGATCGTGACGTATTGCAAGGCCGGGGGCCGTGCCCAGCGAGCCGCCGAAGTCCTGGAGGCGGCCGGCTACGCGAACGTGCGCGCGATGCGCGGAGGGTTCGAAGACTGGCGTGCCGCCGGATACCCAACGGAATAGGCTTGGCCCGTCCAGGCGTTGACGTGACAGGCGTTGACCCGGATATTGTGCGACTTTAACGAATCGGACCGTCCGTTTGGACGCGCCGATTCGCGCCGGCGGCCGATCCTGCGACCGACCGCTCCACCCGTTCATGCGTAAAGCGAGGTCCGATGCCTGCTGTCATTGACGCCATCGAATATATGCTGCCGGCGCGCACGGAATCGATCGAGGAGATCGCCGCGCGTTTTCCCAACTGGCCGCTGGAACGTATCGCCGAAAAAACCGGCATCCGGGCTCGCCATGTAGCCAGCGAGGAGGAATGCGCCTCGGATTTCGGTGTGATCGCCGCCGAGCGGTTGTTCGACAAGACCGGTATCGCCCGCGACGAGATCGATTACCTGATCTTTACCACCCAGACGCCGGATTATCTGGCACCCACGACGGCGTGCCTGGTCCAGGAACGGCTGGGGCTGAATAAGCATATCGGCGCCCTCGACATCAATCTCGGCTGTTCGGGCTATATCTACGCGCTGGGCGTGGCCAAGGCGCTGATCGAATCGGGTCAGGCCAGGCGCCTGCTGCTGATCACTGCCGATACCTACAGCAAGTTCGTGCACCCGGGCGACAAGAGCGTACGCGCCCTGTTCGGCGACGCGGCGGCCGCCACACTGCTCAGCGATCGAGCCGCCGACGGCGATCCCAAGATCGGCCCGTTCGTCTACGGCACGGATGGATCCGGCGCCAAGGACCTGATTGTGCCGACCAGCGGCATGCGCCGTCGCGCTTCACACAATCCGGTTGAGGAATATACCGACCGGCACGGCAACGTGCGTTCTGACCACAATATCTTCATGAACGGTCGCGCCGTGGTCGAGTTCACGCTGCGCGAAGTGCCGAAAGCCATACACGAGACCTGTGCGAAAGCCGGCATCACGCTCGACGACGTCGATGCCGTCGTGCCGCATCAGGCCAGCGCCATGGTGCTGGAAGGCATCCGGGAACGCCTGAAACTGCCGAAAGAGAAATTCGTCGTCTGCATGGAAGACATCGGCAATACCGTCTCCTGCAGCGTGCCGATCGCGCTCAAGCGCGCAGTGCTGTCCGGCCAGATCGGCCCGGGCGCGCTGGTGCTGCTGGTCGGGTTCGGCGTCGGACTGTCCTGGGGGGCCACCCTCGTGCGCCTGCCCTCGGATTTCGTGCTGAGCGAGCCGGACTGAATCCAAGGCCTGCCCCACAGGCTTCGGGCCCGCACCGGAGCCATAAAAAAGCCGGCCCCGAGGCCGGCTTTTTTATGAACGCCTGCGCTCTATCCTCAGTCGAAATTGAAGGTCGCCGACAACTTGAAGGTGCGCGGATCACCCTGGGTGAGATAGTTCGTACTCGCGATGCGGCGCACCGACGACCAGTAACTGCTGTTCGCCACGTTCTCCACGTTCGCGCGCCAGACGATCGACCGGCCGTCGTTGCCCCACGGCATGTTGTAGCGCAGACCGAGATCCACGCGCGTCCAGGCATCCACCTTGAGATCGTTGGCCTGGTCGGCGTACTGCGACCCGGTCCGAATCACGCGGGCATTGGCGTGCCAGTGCGGCGCGCCCGGCAACTGCCAGTCACCCGACAGGGCCACGCGATAATTCGGCACCCCGACTGCATCGTTGCCGTTGAACTGATCACCCGGGGTCTGCGTGAGCCTCGGGTCCACATAGGTGGCGCTGGCCAGTAGCTTGAGACGCCGGGTCGGCTGGCCGTGGATATTGAGTTCGACGCCACGGTTACGCTGTTCGCCGAAATAACCATATTGCTGGGTCTTCGGGTCGAGATAGGCGTTGGGCTTTTTGATCTGATAGAGCGCGAGGCTGCCGCCGATGCGCCCGAAATCCAGCTTGGCGCCAACTTCGTCCTGCTTGGCATGCAGAATACCCAGCGTCTGCCCCGGATTCTGAGCTGTCGCCGGCGCGGTATCGCCCGGCTGCAGGGCCTCGATATGGTTGGCATACAACGACAGCCAGGAGGTCGGCTTGTAGACCACGCCGTAGACCGGCGACACACGATGCCCGATGATCGGCTTGCCGCTGGCCTGATCGGCATTGTTGTAGTCGTAGTTCCGGATCGACAGGCTCTGATACCGCGCACCGACCGTGACCAACAGCCGATCGTCGAAAAGACCGGCCGTGTCCGACAGGGCCCAGCCGTTGGCGTGGGTGCGGCTCACCACGTTCGGATCGTTCAGATCGCCCGCGCTGCCAATGGTGGGCAGACTGTCGATGGTTGCCGGCTGGTAGAGATTGGTATCGACGCTGCCGGAGTAGTTGTAGGCACTGTCGGCCCGCTGGTAATAGCCCGAATACCCGAGATTCACGTCGTGGCTGATCGGGCCGGTATCGAAATGGCCGCGGAAACCGGCCTGGCCGGTATAAGTCTGCGTTGCCCGCACGACCGTCAGGCGCGACACCGTGGCATCACCGACCTGATAGCCCGTGCTGTCGGGACTGCTGAGGACCGGTTGGCCATAGTCTCCGGATTCGTGGCTGTGATTGCCGCCGAACGCTGCGTAGGCCGTCCAGTCGTCGGTGATATCGAACGCGCCGCTGAGCATGCCGAACTCGGATTTCAATTCGGTATTGGCGAACTCGGGCCAGTAGTTGGTCTCGGCGTCCGGCGCGGCGGGTATCGTCGTGGCGTCGCCGACCCGTACGGTCGAACGACCGTGGTCGATGTGCTGGCGCTGATAGCCGAAATCGAGCGCGACATGACCGCGCCCGCCCCGATAATCCAGCGCGATGGCCGCGGAGGTATCGTTGGCGTTTTCCTTGTTGATGGCCGTGTCGCCGCTCTCGTGCTGGACGTTGAGCCGCGCGCCGTACTGGTCGTTGCGGCCGTATCGGCGCCCGACGTCCAGCGACTGCTCGAACTGCGAATCGGAGGCATAACCCAGGCGCAGACGCGTTATCGGCTTATCCGTGGCCCGTTTGGGCTCGAGATTGACCGCGCCGCCGACACCCGAGCCACCGGGTCCGACGCCTTTGGCGAAAGCATTGGCGCCCTTGAACAGCTCGACCCGGTTGACGTAGTTCGTCTGCACGATCTGACGCGGCAGCACGCCGTACAGGCCGCCGAACGACACATCGTCGCCGTCGAAGTTGAAACCGCGAATCTGGAACGTCTGAGCGAAGTTGCCGTAGCCGTTCGAGCTCTGCACGGCGGCATCGTTCTCCAGCACGCCGGCGAGCGTGCCGTCCTGTTGGTTGTTGATGAGCTGCGAGGTAAAACTGACCACCGAAAACGGCACGTTGGCGGCATTCTTCTCCCCCAGCACGCCGATACGACCGCCCGTGGCAATCTGGCCGCCGGCATACGCAGGCGGCACGCGATCACCCCCGGTGACCTGACCTTGGACATGGACCGTGCCGAACTGCGTCGTCGGTTCGCTCGGTGCAGGCGCCGCGGCATCGGCCGGCGCCGCGGGTGCCGCCGGCGCGGGCGCGTCCGCGCGATGGCCGGTATCCGTGCTCGACGACGCGGCCCAGGCCGGCAGCGAGGCCACCCCTACACAGACCCCGAAGACCGTCCCGACTCGTTGCAAACGTCCAACAGACGTCGCGACCCTGCCCCGTGCTGCCTTCATTCCCTGTCCTCGTCATGTCGGCCAAACAAGCCGACGGCTGGGCATGTTTCGGCAAAGCGCCGACGCCCATCAAATTCGAGGCAGAAATGTAATGATAATCGTTCTCATTTGCAAACGGAGCGCGGGATGATCGCGTATCGCCAGCGCGACAAGACACCGGCCGTCCTCTTTGACGACCGGCGTCTTATCGCTCCCGGCAGCAGAACGCGCTTACTTCAGGGCTTCGAGCGCTGCACGCGCACCGCGCTCGTGAAGTAGCGCCAAGGTTTCGGTATAGGCGGTGACGAAGCGTTCGTCGTCGACCAGATCGCCGAAGAGCTCGCGGTTCTCGATGAAGGCGGTCGGGTTGTCGCGGTTGTGCTGCGCGATGGCCTTGAGTTCGTCGGCCAGCCGATCGACGATCTCGATCGGCTCGCCAGCCTCGTCGGTGCCCTCGGCATAGCGTGCCCAGCTGGCTACCACGGCGGCCGAACGCTGGATCTCGCCGCCCGCCGCGAGCTGTTCGCGAATCACCGGCAGCAGCCATTTCGGGATGCGATCCGACGACTCGGCACACAGCCGGGCCAGCGTGTCGCGAATCTCGGGGTTGGAGAAACGCTCGATCAGCGTGCGCTTGTAGTCCTCGAGATCCACGCCCGGTACGGGACGCAGCGTCGGCTGCCCCTCGTGGGTCATGTAGTCCATCAGGAAATCGGCGAACAGCTGGTCCTGGCAGACTTCATGGGCATAGCGATAGCCGGCCAGATAACCGAAATACGTCAGCGCCTGATGGCTGGCATTCAGCAGGCGCAGCTTCATCAGTTCGTAGGGCATGACGTCGTCGACGATCTGTACGCCCACGTCTTCATAGGGCGGCCGCCCGAGGTTGAAGTGGTCTTCCAGCACCCACTGCGTGAACGGCTCGCAGACCACGGGCCAGGCATCGTCGATACCGAAACGATCCCGTACTTCGGCCCGATCGGCGTCGGTCGTCACCGGGGTGATGCGATCGACCATCGAGTTCGGGAACTGCACGTTGTCGTCGATCCAGGCGCCGAGCTCGGCATCCTTGGCTTTGGCGTAGGCCGTGAACATCTTGCGCGCCACGTCGCCATTGCCCTGGATGTTGTCGCAGGACATCAGCGTGAACGGCGTAGTGCCCCGCTCCCGACGTCGGCGCAAGGCTTCGGTCACCAGACCGAAGGTCGTCTTCGGCGTCGCGCCGTCGGCCAGGTCATGCTGGACGTCCGGGTTGTCGAAATTGAATTCGCCGGTGACGTGGTGAAAGTTGTAGCCGCCCTCGGTCACCGTCAACGACACAATGCGCGTGGTTTCGGCCGCCATGGTCTCGATCACGTCCTCCGGATCGTCCGGCGCGAACTTGTAGTCGACGATGGAGCCGATCACACGCGGTTCGTAGGTGCCGTCGGCGTGTTTCAATACCAGCGTATACAGGCCGTCCTGATCGGCCATGACCTCGGCCATACGCTTGTCCGACGGCATCACGCCGACGCCGCAAATACCCCACTCCAGGGCCTTGCCGTCGTTCATGAGCGCATCGAGATACATCGCCTGATGCGCGCGATGGAACCCGCCCACCCCGAAATGCACGATGCCGGTCGCGACCCGGCTGCGATCGTAGCTCGGCGTGGGAACGGCGCCGTCGATTTCGGCGAGCGAAGTATTGTTCAGTGCAGGCATGACAGTCTCTCTCGATGCCGGGCCGCCGCTCGGGCGCCCCGGCCTGCGCGGATCATTCGAATTCAGTGTTTGGGGCTGTCGGCGACGCCGGAATCGATACCGATCAGCGCGGCCTCGGATTCCGGATCGAACAGATACAGCTTGTCGGGCGCGCACGTCAGGGTGACGTCGTCGCCCATGGCAACCTGCTGGTGTGGTTCGATCTGAGCGGTGAGCGTAGTCTCACCGACCTTGACCTGAATCATGGTGAGCGACCCGAGGGGCTCGACCACTTCCACTGCCCCGGACAGACGACAACGCGAGTCGTCGGCGCTGGCCAGATGCAGATGCTCAGGCCGAATGCCGATCCGGATACGCGAACGATCGCCGGCGGCCTGACGATGAGCTTCGTCCAACGCCAGCTCGAAGCTGGTGCCGGTCGCCCGCTCGCCGTCGATATCGGCATCCAGGAAATTCATCGACGGCGTGCCGATGAAACCGGCCACGAACACGTTCGACGGGCGCTGGTAGAGATTGTTGGGGCTGTCGATCTGCTGGACGATGCCGTCCTTCATCACCGCGATCCGCTGGCCCATGGTCATGGCTTCGGTCTGGTCGTGGGTGACGTAGAAGGTGGTGACGCCCAGCTTGCGATGCAGTTTGACGATCTCGGCCCGCATGTCGACGCGCAGTTTGGCGTCGAGGTTGGACAGCGGTTCGTCCATGAGAAAGACCTGCGGCTGACGCACGATGGCCCGACCGAGCGCGACACGCTGGCGCTGACCGCCGGACAGGGCTCTTGGCTTGCGCTCCAGCAAGGCGGTGATGCCGAGCACTTCGGCCGCTTCATCGACGCGTTTCTTGATGTCGGCCTTGTCGTATTTCTTGAGCTTGAGCGAGAAGGCCATGTTGTCGCGCACGGTCATGTGCGGGTACAGGGCATAGCTCTGGAAAACCATGGCGATGTCGCGATCCTTGGGGGCCACCCCGGTGACGTCGCGCCCGCCGATCTTGATCGCGCCCTGGGTGTGTTCTTCCAGGCCGGCGATCATGCGCATGGTGGTGGTCTTGCCACAGCCCGACGGGCCGACCAGGACGACGAATTCGCCGTCTTCGGTCACGAGGTTGAAGTCCTTGACCGCCAGGTCGTCCGAGCCCGGGTATTGCTTGCCGACTTTGCTGAGTTCTACGACTGCCATGGGTCTGTCCTCTGAAAACTCTGTCTATCCGCGGATCGGCGTCGACCGACGAATGAATACCGACGTTTTATCCACAGATTTCACAGATATACGCAGATTAAGCGCGGTAGGCGCTGCAGAACCGGAGGCATCGCGGCTGGCGTCGGCTCGAACGGAGGCACCGAATCGATACCGCCCAACCTCTGTCTTCAAATCTGCTGAATCTGTGCAATATGCGGATGAACGTTTTCGGGTCTGTATTCGATCGGCGCGGTTCCACGTCGATCTGCAGATAACTCTTGGTGTCTTGCTTGTATTCGTGTTGGTGAGCGGATCGCCTGAGTCAGGCGACCCGTGCTGGATCACTTCACTGCGCCGAAGGTCAGGCCTCGAACCATCTGCCGCTGGGCGAACCAGCCGAGCACGACGATCGGGGCGATCGACAGCACCGACGCGGCCGACATCTTGGCCCAAAACAGGCCCTCGGCCGATTTGAACGAGGCGATGAATACGGCCAGTGTCGCGGCCGAGTGGTTGGTCATCGTGATCGACCAGAACGACTCGTTCCACGCCAGGATCAACGCCAGCAGGCAGGTCGAAGCCAGCCCCGGCATCGCCAGGGGCAGGATCACCCGCGTCATGGTCTGCATCATGCTCGCGCCGTCGATGTCCGCGGCTTCGACAAGGTCCTTGGGAATATCCCGGAAATACGAATAGACCATCCACACCATGATCGGCAGGTTCATCGCCGTATACAGGGCGATCAGGCCCCAGACGTTATCCAGCAGGTCGAGGTTCTTGTAGACCAGAAAGATCGGGATTAGCACGCCGACCGCCGGGATGAACTTGGTCGAGACCATCCACACCAGCGTGAAATCGGTTCGCTTGGACGGGTAGAACGCCATGGCATACGCCGCCGGGACCGTCAGCACTAGCCCGAACAGGGTTGAGACCACCGAGGTGACCGCTGAATTCCAGGCGTAGTGCCAATAGCCACCGCCCTGCGACAAGGCCGTTTCGAAACTCTGCAACGTCGGCGTGAAAAACAGGTGCGGCGTGATGGTGAACGCCTCGGCCTCGGTCTTGAAAGACGTCAGCAACAACCACGCGATGGGAAAGAACATCAGCAGCGCAACGATCCAACCCAGAATACCCAGCGCGATACCGCCGAACGAAGTCTTGCGTGTTGCAGTACTCATCGGTTCTCTCCCGCGTTGAGATTGCCGGCCACGAACCGGATCAGGAATATGGCGAAGATATTGGCGAGGATCACCGCGCCTATGGCCGCCGCCGACGATGTGCCGATGTCGTACTGGGCGAACGTGCCCTGGAAGATGTAGTACGGCAGATTAGTGGTCGCCGTGCCGGGCCCGCCGCTGGTGGTGGTATAGATTTCGGCGAAGGAGGTCAGAAAGAAGATCGATTCCAACATGACCACGACATAGAGCACCTGCCCCAGATGCGGCACCACAATGTGCCGGAATTCATGCCATTTGTTGGCGCCGTCGAGCCGCACGGCCTCGAGTTGGTCTTCGGGCAGCGATTGCAGGCCGGTCAGCAACACCAGCATGGCAAAGGGCGTCCACTCCCAGCTGATCATGATGATGATCGAGGTCAGCGGGAAGTGCGCCAGCCAGTCGATCGGCGTGGCGCCGAACAACCGGAACAGCCAGGCCAACAGGCCGAAGGCTGGGTGAAACAGCATGTTCTTCCAGATCAGGCCGGTTACCACCGGCATGACGAAGAACGGGGCCACGGCCAGCGTGCGTGCCACGCCGCGACCGAAGAAATTTCGATGAAACAGCAATGCGAAGGCGAGGCCGAAGCCCACCGTGATGATCAGCGAACACAGCACGATCAGTAGCGTCACCTTGAGGGCGCTCCAGAACGTGGGATCGGTGAACAGGATGCTGTAATTGGTGATGCCCGCCCAGCCGGTCATCGTGGGCATCATCAGGTTGTAGTTGCGGAACGAGTAGTACAGCGTCATGCCCAGCGGCACGATCATCCAGACCAGCAGGAAGATCACGGCCGGGGCGAGCAACCACTTCGCAGGCGCGCGCTTGGCTTTTTCGCGCTTGGCGGCGTCTGCGGCTGGGCTTCGGGTTGTCATGGATGCCACGGATCAAACGTCCTCATCGGGATGAGCCTTTCGAACGACAGGAGCCGGACGGATCATTCGATCCGCCCGGCCTCTACAGCGCCCGACTTACTTCTTGGGGTAGCCGGCTTGCTGCATCATGCGCTTGGTGACCGAATTGGCCTGCGACAGCCCCTGGTCCACGCTGGTCTGCCCCGCCACGATACCGGCCAGGATCTGACCGACGCGGGTACCAATCGCCTGGAACGGCGGGATGTCGACGAACTGGATACCCGTATAAGGCACCGGCTTGGCCGACGGATCTTTCGGATCGGCCGTCTGGATAGCATTGAGCACCAGCGACGCGAACGGCGCGACCTTCTTGTACTCGGCGTTCTCATAGGTGGACTTGCGCGTACCCGGCGGCACCGAGACCCAGCCCTTCTTCTGGCCTACGAGATCGATGTACTTCTTCGAAGTCGCCCACTCGATGAAGGTCTTGGCGGCCTCCTTGTGGTTCGACGACTTCGGCACGGCCAGCGCCCAGCTATACAGCCAATGGCTGCCCTTCTTGGTGGTCGCATACGGCGACTGGGCAAAACCGACATCCTTGGCGACCTTCGAGTTGGCCGGATCGGACAGATAACCCGCAGCGACGGTGGAATCGACCCACATCGCACACTGGCCGTTGGCGAACAGCGTCTCGGACTCCGTGAAACCGTTCGACGTCACGCCGGGCGGGCCGTACTTGGTGACCAGGTTCTTGTATTCGGTCGCCGCTTTCTTCCAGGCCGACGAGGTCAGCTGCGGCTTCCAGTTCATGTCGAACCAGCGACCGCCGTAGGAATTCACCATGGTGGAGAACAACGCCATGTTCTCACCCCAGCCCGGCAGGCCGCGCAGGCAGATACCGTAGGTATTGTTCTTGGGGTCATTCAACTTCTTGGCGAACTGCTGAATCTGCGACCACTTCGGGTGCTCCGGCATGGTCAGGCCGGCTTTTTTGAACAGGTCCTTGCGATAATAGGTCATCGAGGACTCGGCGTAGAACGGCATGGCGTAGAGCTTGCCATTGGCCGAGAGCGCCTTCTTGACGGTCGGGATCATGTCGCTTTCGTCGTACGACGCCGGCACGTTATCGAACGGCACAAGCCAGCCGTTCTTGGCCCAGATCGGCACCTCATAGTTGCTGATCATCAACGCGTCGTACTGACCGGCGTTGGTGGCGATGTCGGTAGTCATCTTCTGACGCACTTCGTTTTCCGGCAGGGTGACGAAGTTGACCTTGATATCCGGATGCGATTTCTCGAACGCCGGCGCCAGCTTCTCCATCGTCTGCATGTCGGGATTGTTCACGGTGGCGATCGTGATCTGGGTCGCAGCCTGGGCCGCGGTCATACCACCGGCGCCCAGCATCAGGCCGGCAACCAGAAACTTTATTCTCATGACGGAGCATCTCCTCGTTGTCTATCGGTAGACGAGCGGGCCCCCAAGGGTGCCCTCCTACAGGTGCCGAACCGCCGGCGCCTGCAATATTGTTCTTATGATGAAAATTAATTCGCCCCGGGCGCAATTCGCCTTTAATCGTATACGCGGAGCAAGCACCCGGCCGTGGGGGCGAACGCGCGTCGCGTGATCTCGTTCGAGACCACGCGGCGTCGGTCGGGCCGGTGGGGGCGAGAGTCAGACTCCCGGCACGAAGGTGTCAGGAGTGCGAAGCAATAAAGGCGTCGAGCTGCTCGCGTGTCGAGGTGCCTTCCATGGCGCCCTGTCGGGATACGGCGCTCGCGCCGGCCGCGTTGGCGTAGACCAGCGCATCGGCAGCCGCCATGCCTTGACTGCGCAGCGTGCAGAACGTTGCGCCGAAGGAATCGCCAGCACCGGTGGGGTCGACTTCCTCGACCTCGAAGCCTGGCAGCTCGCGCATACCGCTGCCGTCGTAGTAACGACAACCGTCGCCGCCGCGCTTGAGCACGATCTCGCTGACACCGAGCTCGAAGGCACGCGCCACGGCCTCACTCTCGGCCTCGCGTTCGACGAGCACATTCAACTCGTCGTCGCTCGGCAACAGGATATCGGTCGACGACAGCAGGCCGGTCAGCGCTTCGCGCACGCCCGGCCGGTCGAGCATTTCCTTGCGCACGTTCGGGTCGAAGGAAATCCGGCCGCCGCCGGCCTTCACGCGCCCGATGGCGACGCGCGCGAGCTCGATCATGTGCTCCGAAAACAATGCCGTGCCGGCGACATGAAACAGCTTGCAGCCTTCGAGCACTGGCCCGAACTGGGCCTCGGCGATCCTCGCACAGGCGCCGTTGGCTATATTGAAGATGAAATCCCGCGAGCCATCGTCGTAATAGGTCACGAAGGCACTCGCGGTGGTCTCGTCTGCCAGGGTGGCGATGGACGAGGTATCCACGCCATCGGCCTTCAGACGCTCGACGAGCATGCGCCCGAAGTCGTCATCCCCCACCGCACTCACCAGCGCTGCCGTCGAGCCGAGTTTGGCGGCCTGGTCGATGAAAATGGCCGGCGCGCCGCCCGGGTAAGGCCCCGCGAACTGCCCGGCTTCGCCGAGGCGCTGGTTGATCCGGGTGGCCATGAATTCGGCGAGGACTTCGCCGAAGGTCACGATATCGGTCATATGCGAATGCGATGGAGTGAATGACGGAAACGGCCGGAACGAGAACGGCCCGCGCAGCCGGGCTCGCGGGCCGTCATCATCGAGACGGGCGGATCGCTACAGGATCGACTGCCCGGTCGCCTTCCAGTCGGAGACGAACTTCTCGAGACCGTTGTCGGTCAGCGGGTGCTTGAACATCTGATGCAGCACGGCCGGCGGCACGGTCACCACGTCGGCGCCGGCCAGCGCCGCCTGCACCACGTGTTGCGCACCGCGCACGGACGCGGCCAGCACCTGGGTGTTGATGCGGTCGTAGCTGCTGTAGATCGTGTTGATGTCACGAATCAGCTGCATGCCTTCCTGACCGATGTCGTCCAAACGGCCGATGAAGGGCGAGACATAGGTCGCGCCGATCTTGGCGGCCAGCAGCGCCTGCGCGGCCGAAAAGCACAGCGTGACGTTGATTTCCTGACCATTGTCGACCAGGTTCTTGCCGACCTTCAGGCCGGCCGGGGTCAGCGGCACCTTCACGCAGACGTTGTCCGCGATCGTGGCGAGCTTCTCGCCTTCCTTCATCATCGTCTCGTAGTCGGTCGCGGCCACTTCCGCGCTCACCGGACCGTCGACGATCTTGCAGATCTCGGTGATGGTCTCGATGAAGTCCTTGCCCGCCTTGTTGATCAGGCTGGGGTTGGTGGTCACGCCATCGAGCATGCCCATGTCGGCAAGTTCGCGGATTTCGTCCACGTTGGCGGTATCGACGAAGAATTTCATGGTGGATCCTTTACTGATTTCTCAAGCCGAGCGGCGCACGGGACACGTGCGCCTAGTGTATGGTTTCGGCCAGAATACCCGGTTTGGGCTCGGGCTTTCAGGATAACGCCATCATCGCCCGTGCCAAACATGGCAAGGTAACGCAAACCCGTGCACGAGGAGAATGCCCCAATGGTCGGCGACGCGCGCAAACTTTTCATTGGCCTGGATATCGGCACCAGCAGCGCCAAGGGCGTACTGGTCGATGATGCCGGCCGGGTCATCGCCCGGGCGTCGGGCGACTACCCGCTGCTCGTGCCGCGACCCGGCTGGACCGAGCAGGATCCGGAGGCCTGGTGGAGCGCGGCCGAGAGCGTCCTGCAGACTCTCGTGGCGGCGGCCGACACGCCGATCGAGGCGATCGGTCTCACCGGCCAGATGCACGGTGCCGTCTTTCTGGACGCCGCGGGTGAAGTCATCCGCCCCGCCATTCTCTGGAACGACCAGCGCACGGGCGCGGCCTGCGAAACCATCGAACGCGACGTCGGCAGCGAGAAGCTGCGCCGCATCACCGGCAATCCGGCGCTGACCGGTTTCCAGGCGCCGAAGATTCTGTGGCTGCGCGACAACGAGCCGGACAACTACGCGCGCCTTGCGCATGTCTTGCTGCCCAAGGACTACATCCGCTACCGGCTGTCCGGCGCGTTCGCGACCGACGTCTCGGATGCCGCCGGCACGCTGCTGCTGGATCTCGCCGCGCGCGACTGGTCCGACGAAGTGCTGGCCGCGCTCGATATTCCGCGCGAATGGCTGCCCCAGGTCTTCGAGAGCCCGGAGGTCACCGCCGAAGTTTCGGACACCGGCGCGCGCACGACCGGCCTCGTGGCCGGCACGCCGATCGTCGCCGGTGCAGGCGACAACGCCGCGGCCGCCGTCGGCGGCGGCATCGTGAAAACCGGCGTCGCCTTCGTTTCGGTGGGCACGTCGGGCGTGGTCTTCGCGCACAGCGAATCCGCCACGCCGGACACCAGCGGCGAGCTGCACTGCTTCTGCCACGCCGTGCCCGGCGCCTATCATCTGATGGGCGTATCGCTGGCTTCGGGCGGCAGCCTGCAGTGGTTCGCCGACCGTATCGCCAGCGATGAAGCGGCGGTGGCCCAACGGCTGGGCCGTAATCTGCACGAACTGCTCGCGGCCGAAGCGGATACGGTGGCGCCCGGGGCGGACGATCTGTATTTCCTGCCCTATCTCGCCGGCGAACGCACGCCGCATATGGATCCGAACGCGCGCGGCGCCTGGATCGGTCTGACCCTGTCGCACGATCGCCGACACATGGTGCGCGCCATTCTCGAGGGCGTAGCGTTTTCTCTGCGCGACTCGCTGGTTCGTATCGAAGCTCAGGGCGTGACGCCGGACAAGCTCATTCTGGGCGGCGGCGGCGCACACAGCGACGTCTGGCGCCGTATTCTGGCCGCCGTGTTGAACAAGCCCGTTGCCGTGCAGGAAGACCAGGAAGGCCCGGCTTACGGCGCTACCGTACTGGCCGCCGTGGGCGCGGGCGTGCATGCTGATGTGGATGCGGCCGTCGCAGCCATGGTGTCGGCACCGGAAACCTTCGAAGCGCCGGATGCCGAGCTGGTTGCCGAGTATGCACCGCGTTACCAGCGTTTCACCCGGCTGTATCCCGCCCTGCGTGATATCGACTAAGCAATGGCGCCCAACGGGCGTCATGGCGCCGCCCCGGCCGAATCCGGCCGACAAAAAAAGGCGACTCCCGAGGGAGTCGCCTTTTTTTGGGTCGTTAGATCGAGGCCGGCGGCGCGCTGGCGCGCCCTTCCGGCCTGGCCGCTTATCCGCCCGCGATCATCGTACGCATTTCGAGGCTATACATCAGCCACAGGGTGCCGCCAACGAGGATCGCCAGAATCAGCACGCAGAATGCGCCAGAACCGGTGTTCCAGGCGTTCTCTTCCGAGAAATCCAGATGCAGGAAACAGAACAGATGCACCAGGATCTGGACCACCGCGGCCACCGCGACCAGGATCAACGTCAGGCCAGAGGAGAACCAGCCGAACGCCACTGCGCCGAACGGAATGGCGGTAAGGATGAGGGCCAGAACGAAGCCGGTGAGATAGGTCTTGAGGTTCAGCCCCCCAAGACGTGCGTCATGACTGGACGTGCTCATTACATGACTCCCGAAAGATAGACCGTCGAGAACACCGCGATCCACACGATGTCCAGAAAGTGCCAGAACAGCGCAAGGCGCATCAGGCGCGAGGCCACCGGCGCGGTCACGCCCTTCACGGCCACTTGGCCGATCATCACCGCGATCCAGATCAGACCGAAGGTCACGTGAGTACCGTGGGTGCCTACCAGAGTGAAGAACGCGGATAAGAACGCGCTGGTCCACGGGCCGGCCCCTTCATGGACCAAACCCAGGAACTCATGCACCTCGAGCCCAACGAACAGGGCGCCGAAGACGAAGGTGATGAGCAACCAGAGCAGCACCTGCGACTTGCGCCGGGCATGCATGGACAGCATCGCCATACCGAAGGTGATACTGGAGAACAGCAGCGCCATCGTCTCGAAGAAAACATCGCGCAGCTCGAATAGGTCGCGGCCCGAGGGCCCGCCGTTGTAATGCGTGGACACGGTCACGAACATCGTGAACAGCATCGAAAAGATGATCACGTCGCTCATGAGGTACACCCAGAACCCGAAGTTCACCAAGGTGTTCGGGTTGGATGCCGCATGAACGTCGTTACCGCTGGCGGCATGACTCGTCATAGTTATTCCAAATCGCTCACGGAAACCTGAAAGGACCGGGGACGCGGCGTCGCACTAGGCGACGCCGGCCTCCTCCAGCCTGCGATAGCGCTCGTTCTCGATGCGCTCGACCTCGGCCGCCGGAATGACGAACTCGACATCGTCCTGGCAACCGCGGGCGATCACGGTCGCCAGCATGCCGAGGCCGGAGGCGATCGCCAGCCACCATATGTGCCAGATCAGCGCAAACCCGAGGAAGAACGATAGCCCGCCAATCACGAACCCGGCGATGGTGTTCTTCGGCATGTGAATGTCGTTGTACTTCTCGGGCCGCTTGTAGGCCGTACCGTGCTCCTTCATATAGGCGAAGGCGTCACGGTCTTCGACCGTCGGAATGACCGCGAAGTTATAGTCCGCCGGCGGCGATGACGTCGACCATTCCAGGGTCCGGCCGTTCCACGGATCGCCGGTGGTATCACGCAGCTGCTCGCGATCGCGCACGCTTACGATGAGCTGAATAATCATGCTGATGACGCCGAACAGCACGAACAGCGCACCGATAGCCGCGACGATCAGGAACGGCTGCCAGGCCGGGTCGTTGTAGGTGACCATTCGACGCGGCATGCCCATCAGGCCCAGCACGTACAGCGGCATGAAGGCCAGATAGAAACCGATGAGCCAGCCCCAGAAGGAACGGGCGCCCCACTTCTCGTCCAGACGGAAGCCGAACGCCTTCGGGAACCAGTAGTGGTAACCCGCGAACAGACCGAACAGCATCCCCGGGATCAGCACATTATGGAAATGCGCGACCAGGAACAGACTGTTGTGCATCTTGAAGTCGATGCCCGGGATGGCGAGCATCACGCCGGTCATGCCACCGATGGTGAACGTGATGATGAAGCCCAGCGTCCACAACATCGGCAGGTTGAACGAGATCCGACCGCGGAACATCGTGAACAACCAGTCATAAATCTTCACGCCGGTCGGCACGCCAATGACCATGGTCGCGATGGCGAAGATGGAGTTACGAACCGGATCCTGGCCCATCGTGAAGAAGTGATGCACCCAGACCGTGAACGACAGCAAGGCGATCACCATGGTCGCGTAGACCAGCGATGTGTAGCCGAAGATGCGCTTGTTGGAATACGTGGCCACCACCTCGGAGAACACACCGAAGGCCGGCAGGATGAGGATGTACACCTCCGGATGACCCCACACCCAGAACATGTTGACGTACATCATCTGGTTGCCGCCGCCGCCCGACGTAAAGAAGTGCGTACCGACGTAACGATCCAGCGTGAGCAGCGCCAGCACCACGGTCAGTGCCGGGAACGCCAGCACCATCAGGATGTTGGTGCAGAGCGTGGTCCAGGTGAACAGCGGCATGCGCATGAACGTCATGCCCGGGGCCCGCTCTTTGATGATGGTTACGAAGAAGTTGATGCCGGTGATCGTGGTCCCGATACCGGATATCTGTAGCGCCCAGATCCAGTAATCGACGCCGACACCCGGGCTGGCCTTGATGCCCGAATACGGGGCATAACCGGTCCAACCCGCCTCGGAGAACTGACCGATGGCGAGCGATGCCATCACCAGCATGCCGGCCGAAGCGGTCAGCCACAGACTGACGGCATTGAGATACGGAAACGCCACGTCACGTGCGCCAATCTGCGTCGGCACCGCGATATTCATCAAGCCGATCAGGAAAGGCATGCCCATGAAGAAAATCATCATGGTGCCGTGGCCGGTGAACAGCTCGGCGAAATGGTCCGGCGGCAGATAGCCCGACATGCCGGGTCCGGCAAAGGCCTGCTGGGCCCGCATCATCAACGCATCGACAAACCCGCGTAACAGGAAGACGAAGGCGATGATGATGTACATCACGCCGATCTTCTTGTGGTCGACCGAGGTCAGCCACTCGTTATAGAGATACTTCCACTGCCCGAAGTAGGTGATGGCCGCAATGACCGACAGCCCGACCACAGCCATGAGGATGTCGGCGCTGAAGATGATCGCGTTGTCGTACGGGATCGCGTGGATTGTGAGCTTGCCAAAAATATCCATGGTGTTATCTCGCTGGTCTCGCCAAAGCCGCCGGCCGCGCTACTCGTGCGCCGCCGTCTGCTTGAGCTCGGCCTTCATGCCCGGCTTCATGTCCGGCCCCTTCGGTGCGTGGAACTGGCCGATCACGTCGGCAAACAGCCCGGAGGACACCGGTGCGAAGTAGATCGGATGCTTGACCACGCTGGGCTTGGCGAACTGCTTGAACTGGCTCATGTCCAGCGGCTTGCCCTGGGCACGCACCTTGTCGAGCCACTGCTGATAGCCCTGCTTGGTCATCGCCTTCGCGACGAAACGGTTCTTCGCAAAGCCATGACCGTTGTACTGGTAATTGCCACCGGCGAAATCACCGGTCTTGTGCGACATGAGATGCAGCTGGGTCTGCATGCCCGACATCGCGAAGATCTGCGTGCCCATGCGCTGAATCATGAACGCGTTCATCACCGAATTGGACGTCAGCTTGATGTTCAGCGGCACGTTCTTCGGGAACGCGAATTCGTTGACGGAGGCGACGTGTTCATCCGGATAGATGAACAACCACTTCCAGTCGGTGGCCACCGCCTGGATGGTGACGGGCTTCGCATCGGACTTGATGGCTTTGTACGGATCCAGGTTATGGGTCGAGATCCAGGTCATCACCGACAGGATGATCAGAATCGCCAGCGGCCCCCCCCAGACGAAGAACTCGATCAACCAGGAATGATCCCAGTCCGGCGAGTACGTCGAATCCGTATTGGACTTGCGATAGCGCCAAGCGATGCCGAGCGTGAGCCCCACGATCGGAATGAGCACGAACAACAGCAACAGGATCGTGAAGATCGTGATGTTGCGCTCGGTCTCCCCGACCGGGCCAACCGGCATCATGGTACTCAGGCTCACACCACAGCCGCTGACCAGCAGAAGCAGACCGGCGGCAGCAGCGCCCGATGAGAATCGAAAAATCTTACCTAGCATTGCGTTATATGCCTTGGAGTCGAAACCGGATCGGGCACTGGCGAGCACAGCCCACCGGCCAAATCTCGTGAAAACGGCTTGGCCGGAACCCCATACCGACCATGACTCGGGAGGGCTATGTCACCGTTAATTCGTGATAAAATATAACACATTGATATCACGATGATTGTTCTTGA
>NZ_APNK01000024.1 GCF_000732535.1 Salinisphaera hydrothermalis C41B8 | reverse complement strand
CGATCCCGTCCTCAACGTAACCCACGAGCTTGAGGACGGGCAGGTCAATCCATGGTGTCTAAGTCAGAGAAACCGGACAGCAGTCGATGCGATTTGATAACTGACGATCTTCCCAGCCTCGCTCCATGCTGGGTATCCGATTTTCATAGCGAGTCCGGCGCAGCGCCAGCGTGCTGGCGGTCGTCTCGGATGCGGTGAGTTCGCGAACCGGCGTCTCGAAGCGCGATCCTCGGGCCGCGGGCCACTGGGAGCAATCCGATGAGCCGCAAAAGCCTTACGGACGGTCAAGAGAATACCCCGTCGCAGCCACCGTCCGAACACGACGTGGCAGATGCGGCCCGTCCTCCGTCGCAGGTTG
Source organism: Salinisphaera hydrothermalis C41B8 (assembly GCF_000732535.1). Lineage (GTDB taxonomy): Bacteria > Pseudomonadota > Gammaproteobacteria > Nevskiales > Salinisphaeraceae > Salinisphaera > Salinisphaera hydrothermalis. The sequence continues at coordinate 57,319 of NZ_APNK01000024.1, read as the reverse complement.
CCATCCCGATGCGGGTCGACGTCGATCAGATCGTGCCGTATGACCGCAACCCACGGCGGATGACCAATACGGCCTACGCTCAGATCAAGGCCTCCATTCGGGCGAACGGCCTCGATCAGGTGCTATCCATCACACAACGATCGGACACCGATCAACCGGACGTCTACATGATTGGCGCGGGCGGCAATACACGCCTGAATGCGGTCAAAGCGCTGTGGCAAGAAACCGGCGACGAACGTTTCAAGCAGATTTGGTGCCAATACTATCCTTGGGCGGGCGATACCCGCGCCCTACTCGCGCATATTCGTGAAAACGATCTGCGCAGCGATCTAACGTTCATCGATCGAGCGATCGCAATTCAGGAACTGCGCACGCTTATTGAAAGCGATATCGGCCAGTCCCTGTCCCAGCGCGAACTCAAGAACCAACTCAAAGAGCGCGGCTACCAAGTCAGCCAGACGATGATTCACTGGTACGACTATACGATCGACACACTCTATCCCGTGATCCCGAACGTGCTCCAGTCCGGCATAGGCCGGACCACGATCGCAAAGATCCACGCACTGCAGCGCGCCTTCGGCAAAGCCTGGGCCGCAATGGATCTCGGCGCCGCGGACGACGCCAATCACCTGTTCGCCCAGACCCTGCAACGACACGACGGTGACATCCTCGATGTTGACGCCCTGCGCCGTGATCTCGAGGAAGAACTGTCGGTGTCCGCCGACTGTGACATGCAGCGGGCCAGTCTTGAACTGGGCGCGGCATTGGGCGGACCTTCAGATTTCGACGCCGATACAGACCCGGGTACCCAAGCCTCCGCATCGCCAATCAAGGCATCACCCCAGCCACCGACAGCGCCCCCCGCAACCGATACGACGACCGATGAGAATGAATCGAGAAGCGCACCGCGGGCGAAATCCACGCCACCCGGCGATCACGGGGGCGCGTCTGTACCGGGCGAAACCGGGGCCTCGGACACCGGTCGGCCCAACGCGTATGGGTGCGGCGACGATCACGACCCGTCGACGGCACCTGATCCAGGACAAACCGACACGAAGCCGTCGCCGCCGAACGATCTGAAGTCGCTGCGTAGCCGATGTTGGACCCTGTCCAACCGCATTGCCCAGGGCTCGCGGCTCGGCGACATCGTGGTTCCGATCCACGCCGGCCTGGGGTTTCTCGTCGGCCCCGTTCCAGTCAACGTACAACAATCCTGGCATCCGGAAATCGGGCGTAGTGCCATGTGTGTCTGGTGGCATCTCGCCACGCTGGCCGAACAGTTCGCGCGCCATGGCCACGCCTATGCGTATCTCCCCGAGGCCTGGCAGTCGCGACGCATCGGCGACGCCGTACGCCAGGCGCGGGATAGCCAACAGGCCTTCTCGCGGTGGCAGTGGGAACAGGCCGATCGCGGACTGTTCGCGGACGTCCCCGCGCTGGAACCCAACGACATGGGACCGATGCTCTATCAAAGCTGGCCCGACCCACGCTGGCACGACTGGATTCAATTGGTTGAAGCTTATCGGGAGATCTACCGACAGACGAACAACACGCCTTGGGGGCCGTTGCATCATGCCGACGAAGGAGTATGAGCTTACGCTCGCAACCTTGATTTATGCGGCCGCCTGCCTCGAAGACGGCGACTGGGCCGTTCTACGTGATCTGAACTTCGGCGAGCAGGAAATCAGCGCGTTGCAGGGACTGGCGTTTCCCGACTTCCTGTCATTGGCCCGGCGCATGAACGGGCACGTCCTGAATATCCGCCTCGATCGCGAGCGATTCTGGCTGATCCTGAGCGAGATGAAACAAGAACGCGCGATTGCGCAGCTGAAAACCGAGATGGTCCGGCGGGATGCCCCGGTCGATATGATGCGGCAGTTGTTCGGCATGACCGAGAGCCAATACACCACGATGCGCCGGCGGTGGCGTCGACGTCGCGGCGCCGGCCGCCCACCGGAACCCGACACCGAGACCATGGATATCATGTGGCAGGCTTGGCAGCGTCAAGGTGAGGGCCGTACGGCCCTGTCCGCCGGTGAATGGCTGGCGCTATCGAAAGACACTGACGTGGATTTACGCACGCTCTGGCGCTTCATCCGCGGCACGAACGAGATAGAGCGAACCTTGTGAGGCCTAGCCAACCCCCAAGCCGCCATGACACGCTAAGCACGTATCTCAAGCACGCTGCGGACGATCTGGCGCATGCGAGCCCGCCACTCGATCATGAGGCCGAGGGGCTGCTTTTCCTGGGCGCCTGGCACCAGAGCTATCCCGCCATTCTGGTCCGGGATCCGTTTCTAAGCGACAGTGCCAAGGTACATTTTCTATATCTCATGCAAGAGTCCAGCTGCCAACCGCGCGGCGCGATTGCGATGCCCTCGCTGGATCAGACGGCCCAAGTGCTCGGCCATTCACGCAAGACAGTCAACCGCGATCGCACCCTGCTCCGGGTTTGTCGCTGGATCAGCCGGTATACCCATGTGCGTGACAACCAAGGTCGTTTCTGCGGCAGCATCAATGCCATTCACAGCGAACCCTGTTCGCTGGCCGAGGCCAGCCGCCTCGATACGTCCTACTTGCCACTGCTCGACAGCGCGAAGAATCACTCCGATCGCTATATCAAGCGCGCGGCCAAGGCCGCGCTGGCGAGTATCGATCAAACACTGGCCGACGGGCGAGACCCGCTGGAACCACCGGATCCGATCAGTCGACGACTCGATGCCGCCACGGCCGTGCAGAACGGGGGCGGCACGTTCTTCGATCTACTCCTCAGTGACGGCGGCCGCATCACAAAGCCAGACGATCCGACCGAGTCTGTCCACCCTATGGCCAGCAATTTCGGCGACGAATATGATTCGCAGCAAGAGAGATTTACCCACGGTGAGCCATGGGTAGAATTTACCCATGGTGATTCGCGGCCATGGGTGGATTTTACCAACGGAAGACAAGCTGCTGATAAAAAAGACAATAATATAAGTTATCCACAGACGGCGAAATTTACCCACGGCTACAGTAGTAGTAGTAATAATAAAACTACTACTACAGACATCTCCGCGCGCGAGGCAGTATCGGCCCACGGTTCGTCTGGCCACAGTGTGGGCAGCCGGTCATCATCCGAGGCGACAGCCGAAGCCGGCCCCGCACTTCACTGGCCCGATGCCCTGCCGTCGAATGAACGTGCGTTGATCGAACGCAATTTTGCCTCGCAGGCCTTGTCGGGCGACCAGCAACAGCAAGTGTTGGATGTGATCGCCCGAAAGCTCCAGGATCCAGACAACCCGTTGCGCAGTCCTGTGGGTTACGCCGTGACACTGTGCCAGCGCGTCCGGTCGGGCCACTTCCAGCCGGTCGGCGCCCCGGAGCGCAAGCCGGACCGGCGACAGGGCGCACCCAAGCCGGAACCCGACGGGCCCGCTGCTGAGTTGGATGCGCTGCGGCAACGTTTACAGGCGGTGCAGAGCGAAATCGATGGCCTGGAACAGCACCTCATTCCCTTCGCCCCAACCGAGAGTCGGCCTGATCTCGAAACCCAGCGTGAGTGCCGCTGCCAGGAACGCGATGCCCTCAAACAACGGTATCGCGCGATACGAGCGCAGCTCGACGGTGTACGCGATTCGTCGACCTGATGGTAAGAACGACGCTGGAAACCGTGTTTCCGGAGCGGGCCGGCGCCCGAAGCCGATTACAGTGTAATCGAAAGGTGAACGCCCTTCGGGACTGATTACAGTGTCATCAGATGGAGGCTGCCCTGCGGCGCTGCACACACAATTTCCAGATTTGACGAAATCTCGACGCCGTGCCCCAGTATTTTCTGGCACGCCACGCTCTTGTGCCCTATACCGTTGCCGCAAATCCGCGATCGACGACGGCTTCCGCGCTGTCGATGAGCCAGGAGCAACGACCATGACCGACGCGAGCACCGCAAGCGCGAGCACACCGGCCATTGTGCCGGGCCGGCTGCGCAACTTTGTCGAGATGACCATCCAGACACGCCAGGCGCAGCGCTTGGTGCAGGGTCGCCGGGCCGTGGACGGCAAGCCGCCCATCATCGGCCTGTATCGCTACGGTGCCATGGTGCGCACGATCTGGGCGGGTGCGGCCCGAGACGATCCGTATGCCGACTGGTATCTGCTCAAGGTCGAGCAAGCGTTGACGGAATCAAAAGATGAAATCGCGACCTTGAAACAGACCATCGAAGCCAACATGGCACGGAGCCCGGCAATGAAAGTGGGCCTGGCGCATTCGCTCGAACCTGCCAACATCGAGCTGACCTTTTCCAATCCCTACGGCTACATGGGCGCCTGGCTGCTCTCTGATATGGACGAACTCGTGCTGGCCGCTCTGACGGCGCGCCATGTCGGGCTTATGAACCGGGATGAATCCGAACGGATGCTCGGCGAAGCCGGCCGCGCGATCCGGCGGGCCTTTGCCACAGCCCAAGGCTACCGGGCGACCGCGGTCAAGCGCGAGGATATGCGCCAGGGTACGCGGCGCGCCGAACGCGCCCGACAAGCTATGGGCGAACTGCCACAAGCCGTCCTGGACGGTGATCTGCGACCCGAGCACGCCCCGGCAATCGAGGGCGTGCAGCCCTCGCACAACACGGCTGGCCACAGTGTGGCCAGCTACGATGACGCGACAACGGATGAGGTGACTGACACAGATGCCACGACCGACGAGCACGGCGACGATGATGAGTCGTAAGAACGCGGTGGGTTACGCCGGATCTGACGAAGCCGTGGCCGACCGATTTGACGTAGCCCCTTTAAAGGGCCCTTTAAGGGTAAGGGAGGCGCGCCAGCGTCTCGCCGCCCTGGAACAGGTCATACGTGACGGCGAAGCCGAGGGTGCTCGGTTGTGTGAATCATTCGGCAAACAGTTTCCGACGGCTCCTGCCAAAATCGTTCGATACAACGATCGAAGCCTCACGTTCTATCGCTGGCGCCGGTCGAGCGCGCGTCGATGGGGCAATAAAAGCACGACGGCGATCAGTTTGACGGGTAAGCAAGGTCTGGCATTGCTTGCTCGAGTCCCGGAGTCTGCCCGCGGGCACTGGCTTAACTACGAGCGCCGCCGCATTTATCTCAATATGCGGTTGTCGATCGCCACCTATGAGCACTACCGAATCCAGGGCTGGCTCGATGGACTCGAGCAGATCAAGGTCATCGAACGTGACGGCCTTGCGGCCGGCGCGCCTGACAACCATAACGATCGCGGATAACCGCCGACGTCGTCAGCGACGGAATGTTTTGTTTCGGTGAGCGATCTGAGTCGATCGTCAACGGATGTTACGAGGGTGGCCACAGTGTGGCCCCCCCATATCACGGCGGCGGCTTCGCGCGACGAGGAAGGGAGAATCCATGTCTCGATTGAATGTGCCGGATGAGTGGGATCGAGCCGAGCTCACAGGTCGCATGTACGAAGCCATCGACCTCGAGACCGCGATTCGCGACGGTCGCTTCGCGTCCCTGAACGAGCTTGCGGATTGTCTCGCGGATCAATCGAAACTCATGAATCAGGCGTTGCGCTGCCATATCTGGGTGATGCACGCGGACAAACCCGGCTGTCTCGATCTCAACCGGACGATTGCACGAACCCGTCCACGCCAGCGCTCACCAATCTAAATGACACGGCAAAACCGTGGGATTCATTGTTGTACGGCGCCATGCGCCGGTCGAGGCTGACCTTGTCCTAGCGACACGCACGCTTGATTAACGGAGCCAACTGATGTCGAACTCATTCACCGCACGCGGCAATCTTGCGGCCGCTCCCGAATTGAAAACCGTCACCGTCAACGGGGAGAACCGCCAGGTCGCCGAGATGCGCATGTACTGCGATCGTCCAATTCCGGACGGTGACGGCGGCTTCAAGGATAAGGGCGGGTTCTGGCTGAACGTATCGCGCTGGGGCGCCGCAGCCGAACACGCAGCGCGTGTGCTCGATAAGGGATTCCGCATCAAGGCCGAGGGTACCTTGGTGCAGAACAGCTGGGAGAAGGACGGCGAGAAGTTTTCGCGCCTGGAACTCACGGCCGACGACATCACGCTGGATCTGTCGCGTGTCGAATCCGTGACGCGGCGCGAGCGTCGATCGCCCAATGCGACGGATACCGCAGACAGCACGAGTGAGGACGCTGCCGAGGCCGTCGCCTATGACGATTGAGCGCGATCGATCCAGGCGATCGAAACCCGCTGGCCACAGTGTGGACAGCGGGTTGAGTCTTTACCGAGACTTGGACGATGACAATGAAAAACGACATTCGGCGTTGCCGCGTGTGCGGTTGCACTGAACACGATTGCTCAAACTGTATTGAACGCACGGGCGAGGCGTATCGACATGCTCATCTGTTGAACATTCCCTGGATGTTTGCCTGTATGGCAGGGGCGCCGCAGACGCTCTATGGCCGTCGTGTTATCAACAATCCCGATCTATAGACGGCCGCAAGCCGCCATTCTTGAAACTGTTTTTTTGATTATCTCGAGCATCGCTCGGTTCGCAAAGATGGCTACTGTGAAAATCCGACGATGCCGGCAACGATTTTCGCCCTGATGGCGTTGGCGGGTTGCGATGCTGACTGTTCTTCACGTAACCGGCGAAACCATGGCTGGCGATACGGTCTATCTCTGCGAAAAACCCTCCCAAGCTCGCGATATTGCGCGGATTCTCGGCGCGACGAACAAGACCAAGCATTACCTATTCGGTGGCGGCATAACCGTCACCTGGTGTTTCGGGCATCTGCTCGAAATGGCATCTCCCGATCAGTACGGCGAGCAGTACAAACGCTGGTCGCTCGAGACGCTGCCGATCATCCCGGATCAGTGGCGTCTGGACGTCCGGCCCAAGGTCAAGGCGCAGTACAGCGCCATCGAGCGATTGCTGGGCCAGGCCGGGCATGTCGTGGTCGCTACCGACGCCGATCGGGAAGGCGAAATGATCGCCCGCGAGATCCTGGACCGCTGCGGTTTCCGGGGCCGTGTGTCGCGGCTGTGGCTGTCAGCGCTCGATGACGCCAGCATCCGCACGGCACTGCGTCAGTTGAAAGACGGCGCGGAGACCGAGGCGCTGTATTACGCGGGCCTGGGCCGGGCCCGTGCGGATTGGCTGGTCGGCATGAACCTGACACGGGCTTATACCACCATGGCCCGGTCCCAGGGCCACGACCGGCTGTTGCCGGTGGGCCGCGTGCAAACGCCGACGCTGCGGCTCGTCGTGGACCGCGATCACGAGATCGCGGCGTTCCGACCGGTACCGTATTGGGATTTGGTTGCCCATCTGGCGACCGACGACGGTGCGGCCTTGACCGCACAATGGCAACCTCCGGCGGACATCGCGGACGCCCAGGGCCGCTGTCTCAATCAACCGTCGGCCCAAACTGTGGCGCAGCAGATATCGGGCACCACGGCCCGAATCCATGCTACCGAAACGAAACGTGAGCGCGTCTCGCCACCGTTACCCTACGATCTCGGAACACTGCAGCAGGACGCCGGTCAAGCCGTTGACATGGGCGCACAGGCGGTCCTGGACACGGTGCAGTCACTGTACGAAACCACAAGGCGGTGACCTATCCGCGAACCGACTGCCGCTATCTGCCGGTCAGCATGTTCGCGGAAGCCGATGCCGTGCTGGATGCCATGACGCAAACGGATCCGGCCATCGCGCACGCTGTCGACCAAGCGGACGCAGCGACGCAGTCCAAGGCCTGGAACGACACAAAGATCACGGCGCACCACGCCATCATCCCGACGGCGAAGTCCGCCGACCTGAGCCGAATGAGCGCGGCCGAGCAACAGCTGTACCAGATGATCCGCACACGTTATCTGGTGCAGTTCTATCCGGACCACGAGGCCGATCGCACGATCTTGTCAATCGACGTCGCTGGCGCGGCGTTGCGTGCCAGCGGCAAGACGGTGATCGTCGAGGGCTGGAAGACGGTCACTGGATCCGCCGACGAAACCGACGAAGACAAGGCCGGCAATGCGCGTTTGCCTGCGGTCAGCGAGGGCGATCCCTGTCGCGTTACCGACATAAAGATTCAGGCCAAACAGACGCGCCCACCGGCCGCCTATACCGAAGGCACGCTGATCGCGGCCATGAAAAATATCGCGTCGCGGGTCACCGACGAACGACTGAAAAAGATCATGAAGGACACCGCCGGGCTGGGCACCGAGGCCACCCGCGCCGGCATCATCAAGACACTGATTGATCGCGGTTTCCTGGCGAAAAAGAAGAAGAAACGGGTCTCGACCGAAGCCGGCCAGGCATTGATTGGCGTACTGCCCCAGACGATTACCAATCCGGACACGACCGCGCTGTGGGAGCAGGCCCTGGACGACATCAGCACCCGCCGAATGACGCTCGACGATTTTGTCGCCCGGCAGACGAAGTGGGTCCGGGCCGCGGTCGGCCAGGTCAGCCGTTCCGGCCTAGCCATGCCCCAGGGGATCGAGGCCAAGCCGCAGAAGAAGTGCCCGGAGTGCGGCCAGGCCATGCGTAAGCGCCAGAGCCAGCACGGTGCGTTCTGGGGCTGCACCGGCTATCCGGACTGTACGACCACCGTCCAGATCGGCGGCAAACGGCGTCGCAAGAAAGCCGCCGAGGAATGACCTGCCCCGATGATCCATCCGTTTGCGCTGGGATTGCCTTGCCCCGAGTGGAACAATAGGAGACGACGCATGGCTGACGTCGGCGACCAGGCCGTTGAACTTCAGGAAGAATAGTTGCAGCGCTCGCTCGCGGCGCGCCAGGCGGCGCCCGCCGCTCGACCGAGTGCCGTGCGCTGCGTCGAGTGCGATGAGCCTATCCCGGTACGGCGGCGTGAGCTTCCGCCGGGCGTGCAACGCTGTGTTGATTGCGCCCGGTCGCGGAATGGCGACGTTGATTGAGCGAGCCTAACCGATCGTCTTTTCAACCAGATCAGGATGCTGGCCAATCACTTTCACGTACGCGAGCGCGAAGTCCGGCGCGGTTTCCCGTGCCTGTTCCCAGTCCCGCAGTGTGCCGGCCGGTACGCGAAACCGGCGGGCGAACTCGGCCTGTGACAGCCCTAGTCTCGTGCGGGTCGTGCGGATCAAACGCGCGCGCTGCGCGCGGTCCATGGCGCCCGCGGTGACGTCGAAGTCTTCTGGATCCGATGGATCAGAGGGCAGTGTAATACGCTCTTTCTTCACCTTTATTGCTCCTTCGCACGGACATGAATCGGGGTCGATCGCCCCGCCACACGAATACGCCGGTGAACAGCTTCTGTCCCACGACACCGACCACCTTGAAGCGCTCTTCCCCGTCCTGTGGACGAATCGAGGGCATGATCAGATGATTGTCGTCGGCGAGGATTTGATCTCCGAACGCCAACGAGAGCTTGTGCTTGGCCCGATTGGCCGCGTCTTTCGTCGGATCGAATCGGCCTTCCATATGCAACGCATTATACGGTAATCCCGTACATTCGAGAACAAGGGAACCCCCGCCCTGCATATCGAAAATTCCGACACCGCCCTGTCGGGATTTTGTGTTGTTCCGCGACCGGGTCTCGGCCAGTTTGGCCGCGAACCCATCGGCACGACGACGCGATATGGCCGCATCTCGATCTGCAACACGCCGCGCGATGATCGGCGGCGTGGCTGTCACGGCCTTGCTGCTGACATTGGGCGGCTGCGCCAGTCCACGGCATGCCTCCCCGGCCTCGAGCGCGGAACCCGCGCCGGATCGGCCCGCCGATATCTATGCTTCCCCGGCGACTGGACCGCAGCCCAACGTCGTGCGCACCGGCCGCTATCAGCTGGTTCCCCTGGCCCCGACCTCTGGCCAACGGAATCTGCTGGCCCAGGCCGTGACTATCGATCTCCCCCAATCGATGTCCCTGACGGTTCGCGACGGTCTGGTCCATGTGCTCCGGGATTCCGGTCTGCGGCTGTGCCCCCGCCTGTCTCAGACCGGCTTCTTCTCGTCCCCGTTGCCGGCCGTACACCGCGAGCTCGGCCCGACCACGCTATCCGACGCCCTGCAGGTGCTCGCCGGTCCGGCCTGGCGGCTGGATGTCGACTACGCCAAGCGCACGGTCTGTTTCGACCGGCGTGCGCGCACGGCACAGATGCCGCCGTCCGGCCGACAGCGCTCCTAACGAGGTTTGCCTGATGCGTAACCGCACGCTTCCACTTGCCCTGCTGATCGCCGCATCACTGGCGCCGGTCGCCGGCTGCAGCGACGGCGATAGCGACTCGAGTATCGGCCAGCACCATGACCGGGCGACGGAACAGACCGATTCTGGTTCATCGAACGCATCCCGGCTGCCGGTGAATGATCCGGACTCGACGCGTGGCGATCAGAACAGGCCGGCCCAGGCGCCATCCGATGATCCGCCGGATCAGCAGACGCAGCAGCTGGCCCAGCTGCTGCAACAGGTCCAGGCCATGAGGCAGGCCGCGGACAAGCAAAGCCAGCGCCTGGACGACCAGGCCCAGCGCATCGACCGCCTCGAGGACACGGTCAGCGATCTCAAGACACGGTTGCGCCGGCTGCCCCAGCCGGCGCAGACATCGCCATCCGGCAAAAAGAAAACCCAGCCGTCGAAGACGCCGGACGCCCTATCCCCCCAGGCTCAGAACGACTGTCAGCCGCGCGAGTCGCAAGCCGGCCCGGATGACGGCCAGAGCGCCGGCAGCGGTGACAAGGCCAGCGATGATGATTCGTCGGAACCGGCCGGCACGCTCTCGCCGCCAGCCGATGCGATCGGCGCGTGTCCGAGCCAGCGCGATCGGGCTCATCAGTTCGATGTGTTTTTCCAGGGCGCATCCGACAAGGCGCTCGGCCGGGCCATCGAGGCCGTCAAATCGGCGCAACTCAGCGACTGGTTTGCCCCGCGTGACGGTCAGCGGCTCTATCTCGGGCGCTATGACCGCTGCGCGGTCGCAGCCCGGCGGCGCGACGCGGTCCACCAGGCCACCGATCTGAGCCTGCATATCGCTGCGGCCCAGGCGCGGCATCCGTCGGGCGCACACGCATCCCGGCAGACAGACGACACCGACTACGGCTCGCCAAACAGCACGCGATCATCTCATTCGCCGGTGACAGTGCGTTCGGTCGCGTCGGCGCCGTTCACGCTCATCGGCGTCGAGATCCGCGGCACGCATCGGTTTCTCGGCGTTGCATCCGACCACGCGTCCGACCTGCGCGCCATCACCTGGCTGTCGCCCGGCGATCCGTACGCGGGCTGGCAGCTGCAGGCCCTCCAGACGGATCGCGACCGCGCCATCTTTAGGCAGGGCCCGCACACGATCGCCGTGGCCCTGCCGGATCGAGGTTAGTCATGGAAACACGATCGCTCGCGCTTCGTTGGTTCGGATTGGCGCTGTGCGCCGGCCTCAGCGTGGCATCCGCCGCGCCGGCACCGGCTGCGCATACATCGGCCCACGCCACCCGGCAACAGGACACCCAGGCGCGTGACACGGCCAAACGACACGCCCGGCAGTGGGATCTGTCGGTCAGTGAATGGGGCCGCTACAAGCAACTGCAACAGGGCATCGACGGCTATCGCTCGGACAAGCTGGATCCGATCACGCTGCTCGGCATGCACGCGCGCTCGAAAGTCGAGCGCCAGAAATACGCCCGCAAGCTCGCCCACCTCGAGCACGATCGCGTGCAGCGCGTGCTTAATTTCCAGAAAGCCTACGACCAGGCCTGGCAGAAACTGTATCCGAACACGCAGCGCGTGCATGCCGACGCCATGGCGAAAGCCATGGACGCGGGCCAACGCGACGCCCAGCGGCTTGGCCTGAATCGGGCCACCCGCGCGAGCGTCATCGTGCGGGCTCACGGCTGCGACGCCTGCCGGCGCACAGTCCAGCAGCTGGCGTCCTCGCACACGCCGATGGACATCTACGTCGTCGGTGCCGATTCCGACGACGCGATCCGGACCTGGGCGAAACGTGTCGGCCTGGATCCCGAGCGGGTGCGCGCCGGCGACATCACGCTCAACCACGCACCGAAGCGGGTGGCCGCTCAGATGGCGCACGCCTCGTTGCCCCGCGTGGTTCGTTGAGTATGCGGATGCGGGGGCTCGTCTGGCTTCTTCTGGGCCTCGCGCCGGCCGCAATGGCCGGGTCGCCGCGTGTCCCGGCTGCGTATGTCCATGCGGCCCAGGCGCACGCCGTGCCGCCGGTCATGCTCTATGCCCTGTCGCTGACGGAATCAGCCACGACGCTGTCGTTCGGACGCCGGCCCTGGCCGTGGACGCTGAACGTCGCCGGCACGCCGCATCGTTATACAACGCGTGACGCCGCCTGCAGCGCGCTACATCGCGCGCTGGCCCAAACCCGCGTGGTCGACGTCGGCATCGCGCAGTTGAACGTGCGCTGGCAGCGCCAGCTGTTCGGCAATGGCCGACGTTTCGCCGAACCGTGCGATGCACTGGATCCCTACGCCAACCTCGACGCCGCCGCGGCCGTGCTGGCGCGCTGTCATCACCAACATCCGGACAGCTGGCTCGCCGCCACGGGCTGTTATCACCGTCCGGCGGGCGGCGCGCCGGCCGCGCGTTACCAGCGCGCGGTTCGCCACCAGCTGGCCGCGATCGGCGACGGGGTCATCCCGCCTCCAGAGGATGGCCACAGTGTGGCCACCCGGCATCGACCCGAACACGCGCATCCCGGCGGCCACAGTGTGGCCACCACGCACAACCATCTAAATCACGCCACGCGCGTGACTTGGATCAATCCCACGCACGAGAGACAGGCCCATGCCCTGGATTAGAGCTCTGGCCGCGGGCGCGCTGGCGCTCGGCGGTCTGACCAGCGCCCAGGCCACGTTGACCGTGGTTGCGAGCCACGGCGGCATGCTGGCCCGGCCCTACTACGCCCCGATCGCCGCGGCGGACGTGGATGAGAACGACGCTTACAGCGCACGCGATGAGGCGACGACCCACGGCCCGATCCGCGAGGCCGACATGCTGCCGGTGGCCAGCGATCGCCTGACACCGGGCCATGTCGAGCCCCGCAAGCTGTCCATGCCGGCCAGCATGACGCCGTTTTTCATCATCGGCGCCGGCCCGCTATCGCTTCGATGGCTGAAACAGCGTGGCCAGCGCCTGCATCAACTGCACGCCGTCGGCCTGGTCGTCAACGTGCAATCGGTCGACCAGCTGCAACAGCTGCGCGCGGCCGGCAACGGCCTAGTGATGCGGCCGGTGGCCGGCGACGACATCGCAGCCCGCCTGCATCTGTCGCACTACCCCGTTCTCGTGACCCCGCAAGGAATCCAGCAATGAGTCTTGCGTCCATCACGCTCGACAACCTGTGCGCCATGGTCGTCGCCCGTCACCACGCGTCGGGCGCGACGCCGGGGGCGCGCTAGGCATGGCCTCGACTCATCCCATCGAAACCCTGCTCCGGCCGGCGGTGGAGGTTTACACCGCCCTGGCCTGCGCGGGCTGTGGGGTGGTCTGCCTGGCCGCGCCCTGGATGATCGCGCTAACGCCCAGCGTGGGATACGGTCTGGCCGCCGCGTTCGCCGGATTCGGGCTCTATCGCCTGGGTCAGGCCTGGCAGGTCGTGCGCTATCGACGCGGCATGAAACGCCTGCCGCGCTTCGCGCTGGCATCAAGCCAGATCCCGGTCAGCCAGCGCTATCTCTGGCTGGGGCGGGGTTTTCGCTGGCAGGTTCAGCACACCCGCCGGCTGCACGAGGCTCAGCAACCGGAAGCGCACGCGTTTCTAATGCCCAGCCGCGCCTATCGCGCAGCCCGCGCGCTCGAGGCCCCGTTCGAGCGCTGGCATCTGACCTGGCTGGTCGATGTCCTGCGCGCCGATACGGTTCTCAATCCGGTGCGGCCCCTGCCGCCAGTCGGCGGCGATCCGGCCCTGCACGCGGTCGAACCGGGCGAAACTGACATCTATTTGCCGCTGGCCGAACGCGTGGCGCACACGCTGGTTCAGGGCACCACGCGCGTCGGCAAGACGCGCCTGGCCGAAGTGCTAGTGGCCCAGGACATCCGCCGCCAGGTGGGTGGCGGCGAGGTGGTGATCGTCATCGACCCCAAGGGCGACGCCGACCTGATGAAGCGCATGTACGTCGAGGCCAAGCGCGCCGGTCGGCTCGACGCGTTTCGCGTGTTCCACCTGGGGTATCCCGAGGTCTCGGCGCGCTATAACGCCGTCGGCCGCTTCGGCCGGATCTCCGAAGTTGCCACCCGCCTGTCCGGCCAGCTGTCCGGCGAAGGCAATTCAGCGGCCTTTCGCGAGTTCGCCTGGCGTTTCGTCAACATCGTGGCCCGCGCCCGGCACGCGTTGGGCTACCGGCCGACCTACCAGCAGATTCTGGCTGACGTGGTGGCGATTGACGAGCTCATGATCGAGTACGCCGGCTATTGCCTGCCGCGCCTCGACGACACCGCCTGGGCCCAGATCACGGCGATCGAAAACGGGCTCAACGAGAAGAAGGTGCCCCGGAACATGCAGGGCCGGGCCTATCGCGTGGTCGCCATCGAGTTCTATCTGCAAGGCAACCGGGCCGCCGATCCGGTGCTCGCCGGTCTGCGATCCGCGGTGCGCTACGACAAGACCTACTTCGACAAGATCGTGGCTTCGCTGTTGCCGCTGCTGGAAAAACTGACCACCGGCGCGACCGCCGAGCTCCTGTCACCCAACTACGACGACATCGACGACGACCGCGACATCTTCGACTGGCGCCAGGTCATCCGCCAGAAGGGCATCGTCTATGTGGGTCTGGATGCATTGAGTGATTTCGAGGTCGCCCAGGCCGTGGGCAATTCGATGTTCGCGGATCTGGTCTCGGTGGCCGGCGACATCTACAAGCGCGGCGTCGACGACGGCCTGCCCGGCGCCGATCCCGGTACCAAGCCGGTGATCAATCTGCACTGCGATGAGTTCAACGAGCTCATCGGCGACGAGTTCATCCCGCTCATGAATAAGGGCGGCGGCGCCGGGGTCCAGGTCACCGCCTATACCCAGACCTTGTCCGACATCGAGGCCCGGCTGGGCAATACCGCCAAGGCCCGCCAGGTCATCGGCAACTTCAACAACGTCATCATGCTGCGCGTGCGCGAAGAAATGACGGCCCAGCTGCTGACCCGTCAGTTGCCGGAGGTCATGGTCAGCCAGCGCATGCTCGTGTCGATGGCCGGCGATAACTCAGACGTCGATACCGACACCGATTTTTCCTCGTCGGGCGGCGACCGCGTGACAACCACGCCCAAGCCGATGCTGACGGCCGCCGACATCATCAAGCTGCCGAAAGGCCAAGCGTTCGCCTTGATCGAAGGCGGGCGGCTGTACAAGATCCGTATGCCGCTGCCCAAGGCCGCAGACGCGGCCGAATTGCCGGCCGATCTGACCGACATGGCCGAGCGCATGCGCGAGCGCTATCAGACGGCCGATCACTGGTGGGATGACGTGGCGCCGCCGCCGGTCACGGTCGAACCCACGGCCCAGGCCAGCACGCCCAACAGCTGGGCCGGCGACACGATCCATGACACCGCCGTCAGTGCCGAGCTCGGCGAGGACGACGACTGAGCATGGCCACACAAGCCGAAACCACGCAGACAAAAGCCCGCCGGCCGACGCTGTTCGGCTGGATGCTGTCCCTGCCCTTTCGGATCGTCGCCGTGGTCGTGATCTCGATCCTGACCTCGATCACGATCGAATGGCTCGGCATCTATTTCGGCTGGTGGGATCTACCGGGCGCGCAGCACGCCCAGCACATGTTCAGCCATGAGCTGGGCTGGATCGATACCGAATTCACGCGTTCGCTGCTGGTCTCAAACCCGGCGGCGACCGGACAGAACGTACTGGCCTGGGTCTATCAGACGGTGTTCGTGTCGACTGGCATCACGGGCTGGTTCGATGCGCACGCCGACGGTGACGGGCTCGCTCACACGATCGCGATCTACAGCCAGGCCGGGCTGGCTGTCTGTCTGGTCGTGCTGATCCGCGTGTTCATCCTGGCGCTGACGATCCCGCTGTTCGTCATGGCCGCGTTCGTGGCCATCGTCGATGGCCTAGTCCGCCGCGATCTGCGCCGCTTCGGCGCCGGCCGCGAATCGGCGTTCATCTATCACCACGCCAAACGCATCACCGGCCCGGTGTTCGTTCTCGGCTGGCTGGCCTATCTGTCCCTCCCGTTTTCGATCCATCCGAACCTGTTTCTGGTGCCCTGCGCGGCCGGCTTCGGCGTGTTGGTGTCCGTCACGGTCGGTTCGTTCAAGAAATACCTGTAATCGGGGGTGCGCTATGTCACTCGTCGGCACGCGTAAAAATTCCCACACACCCCTGTCGGAATTTTGCCGCACCGAGCGCGATCGCTTTGTCAGGCTGAGCCCAACGCTTTGGACTCGACCGCCTGTGCAACGCATTGCCCGACACAACCCGCGCCGGACCGCCGCCGTTGCGCTGGCGATCGCCCTGCTGGCGATCGCCGGCCTGGCCCAGACCGCAACCGCGGCTGACCCGCGTGATCCGATCCAGCGCGAGGACATCGCGCTCATCGAAAAACAGCTGCAACGCATCGATTGGGTCATCGACCGGCTCGCCCAGCGTCAGCGCGCTCAGCCCAACCGGCGCGTCATCCTCGATATCGGCCGGCTGCGGGCCGACCTTAACGACGTGCGCAACGGCCTGCGGGCGTATCTATCGCCGCCGCGCATGCTACCGCGTCAATCGACGCCGTTGTCCGGCGCCTATCGCGCCCAGCGGGCCGGGGCCGATCGATGAACCCCGCCACGGCTTTTGCCGCCGGCTCCGGGCTGTCCATCAGCAAGCTCGCCTTTCTGATTTCCGGGGTGGCCTGTGTTGCGGTTCTGTTCTGGGGTGCCTGGGCCCTGCTGTCGCTCTGGCGCGGCTGGGCGCGCACGCGCGTCACCGAAGACACGTTCCTGATCGCGATGGTCCGCATTCTGTTCCTGGTTCTGTTCATCACCTGGATCGTGACGTGATCGATCCCATTCGCCCACGCCCTGCAAGGAGATCGCTATGAAAAACCTGACCCGTTTGTATCCTCGCGCCATGGCGCCCGACAGGCGCCACCGGTGGCTGTCCACCGGCCTGTCCGTACTCGCCGCCCTCCTCTTGATCGGGCTGCCCGTCCTCGGCTGGGCCGACGGACTACCCGACGTCGGTGATCCTGGCAGCGGCGGCGGCATTTTGGACGACACACAGCAAATGGCCGGCAGTGCCGCGGTTCTCGTCGGCCTGCTGCTGGCGGCTGCCGCCATGTATTACGTTGTCGGTGCCGCGATCAGTCAATACAACGAGGCCACGATGGGCCGCGGCAACTGGGGTGGCTTCGCCATGGCGCTGGTCGTCGGTATTGCCATGATCATTCTGATCGTCTGGTTGCTCGACAAGGCCTCCAGCATCCTGGGTAGTTAAACCGGTGGCCGATCGAAACACCATCGAGTTCGTCCCGAACCGGCTGAACATGGCCCCGATTGTCTTTCGCGGCATGACGGGCCGCGAGGTCATGCTGGTCGGCACGCTCAGTGCCGCCATCGGCATTGGACCCGGTCTGATCGGATGGTTGGTCTGGGGCTATTTCGCGATGGTGCCGACGGCCATGGCGGTCACGGCCGGAAGCGTTGTCTGGTGGGGCGGCCTGATCATGCGCCGCTTGCGCCGAGGCCGGCCCGAATCCTGGCTCTATCGCCGCATCCAGTGGCTGTTGGCGCACTACCGCCTGGCCAACAAGGCCGACTTGATCGTCGACACGGCGCGCTTTGAAGCGCGTCGCCGCCGGCTGCACGACACCGGAGAGCCGTCGTGAGTCAATTCCGCCACGGCAATGCGGCGCGCGATGCCCATATCATGACACTGCGCATCATGATCGGCGTGTTGGTCCTAAACCTCCTGGTGGCCATGGGCGGCTGGTATCAGGCACGCCAGGATCTCACGATCCATAACCCGCCGGATCTGCGTAGCGGCAGCACCCGCGCCTGGTGGAAAGTCCCGCCGTCGACGGTCTATTCGTTCGGTCTGTACATCTGGCAGCAGATCAACCACTGGCCCAAGGACGGGCAGACTGATTACAAAGCCAATCTCGAGCGCTACAGCGCTTACCTGACGCCGTCCTGCCGACATCAGCTGAACGCCAACTATGAGCGCCGCATCGGCCGGCATGAATTGAGCGATCGGGTTCGCACGCTGTCCGAGATCCCCGGTCACGGCTATCAGCCGAGTGATGTCACCGTACTCGACCGCGATCACTGGGTCGTCGCGCTGACCGCCCAGATCAACGAATACGTGCACGGCATGTCGGTGCGGAACCTTGCGATCCAGTATTACCTGCAAATCGAGCGCGCCGACGTGGATCCCGAATCCAATCCGTTCGGCCTGCAGCTGGATTGCTTTGCCAGGCCAGCACAGCGTTTGAGTCTGACCGATCAGACCGACTCATCCAATACACACAGCGCGAGCCCCGCCGAGGCCGGCCTGGAGGACGATCAATGACCATCATGACGCACGCGTCACGATCAGTCCGGCATGCCCTTGTTGGCGCGGCGGCGCTGCTGACGCTGGTCGCGATCAGCGCCCAGGCGACCGACGTTCGCCACTGGAAGCGCGAGCCGATCGACGTCGCGCTACCGGTCGGCACCGAGCGCATCATCGTATTCGGCACCGACGTTCGCGTGGGTCTGCCGAACCCGATTGCCGATCCCGACGTTCTGCGGGTTCAATCGACGGGCGGCGCGGTGTATTTGAAGGCCAACAAACCCTTCGATGCCCAGCGCGTGCAAGTACAGGACATGCAAACCGGCCGGATCATGCTGCTGGATCTGTCCGGGGTGGCACACGGCTCGCACGAGTCGATCCGGATCGAAAACGATGCCGGCTCGAACGACAACAGCGCGTCGTCATCGCGTCATGCCCCCGGTACGCCGGCCGATCGCCGACCGATTCCGCCCGAGGCGTTCGCGCAGGGCACGGGCCATCGCGGCGGTCCGCCACTCCCGGTCCAGCTGGTCCGACACGCCGCGCAGGCGCTGTATGCGCCTCAGCGCGTCGTGCATCACAGCCCCGGTATCCATCGCATTGCGATCCACACGCACAGCATTTCGGGCCTCATGCCGGCCTATCCGGTCCGTGCCAGGGCGCTGGCGGCCTGGCGGGCGGCGCCCTACACCGTGACGGCAATCCAGATCACCAACCGGGATCCCAATCGGCGTTTTGCCTTGGACCCGCGCAATCTCGCTGGCGATTTCTACGCCGCGAGCTTCATGCAGCCCACTGTCGGTCCGGCGGGTCGGTTGTCCGACACCACGACGCTGTTCGCCGTCACGAAAAACGGCGGTCTGTCCCATGCGCTCCGGCCACCGGCGGGCGCGCTGACAGCGGAGGCCGACGATGCAGATTAAGTCCAATGCGCTGCTCAAGGTCGGCGTGCCGCTCTTGATTGCCGGCGTCATCGTGTTCGTACTGCGCAGCTGCCATAACAGTCAGAACGGTGCCGGTCACGGCACGGCCGGTCAGAACAACACGCCGCGCCAGCTGACCGACAGCGAGCGCAAGGCGTTGGGCGTCGAAGCGGATAACCCGAACGACACGGTCTCGACCCTGGTCGCCAAGATGCAGCACATGCAGTCTCAGCTGAAAGCCTCACAGGAACAGTCCGAAAAACTGCGCGAACAGAATCAGCAGCTGGCCGAACAGAAGCGCCACGTCGAAGGTCAGATCGAGCATGCCCTGTCACAACAGAACGATCAGGCCCAGGAACAGCGCCAGTCGCTGATTGACTCGGTGCAACAAAAGATCGCCAATCTACGCGTCACGCTCGACAGCGAGACGTCTGGCGATCAATCGCAAAATAACCCGGATATGCCGGTCGGTCTGGGCCTGAACGGTGAAACGCCTGAGTCAGCGACTGGCAGCACGACCTGGGTCAACCCGCTCGAAGCCCGGTCTGCCGGCGGCAACGGCGACAACGAACCAAGCACGCCCGGCGGCGGCGCATTCAAGACGGCGTTCGATTCCGGCAAGCAGGCCGTCGCGAATGCTCGTAACAGCGCCGATCAGGCCCTGCCGGGCGATGATCGAACCGCCCACCCGGGCACGCCGGTCTATACCGTGCCGAAGTCTTCAACATTGATGGGCTCGGTCGCCATGACCGCCCTGCTCGGCCGCGTCCCGATCAACGGCACCGTCACCGATCCCTATCCGTTCAAGGTGATTATCGGCGGCAAGAATCTGACCGCCAACGGCAACGAGCTGCCCGAGATCAAAAAGGCGATCGTATCCGGCACGGCGACCGGCGACTGGACGCTGTCGTGCGTGAGAGGGAAGGTCAAGTCGATCACGTTTGTGTTTCAGGATGGCCGGATCCGCACGGTGCCGGAATCCGCCCGCCCCGGCGAAGGCAACGATAACGACGACAACGAGATCGGCTATCTATCCAATCCCGCCGGCGTGCCCTGCGTGGCCGGTACGCGCAAGACCAATGCGCGCAGCTTCATCCTGACGAGTTTGCTGTTGTCGGCCGGCGCCGCAGCGGGCAACGCCTACGCCGGGGGCGAGACCGAGACCAGCGTCAGCGGTCTGGGCACGGCCACCGGCGTGACCGGCGATGTGGGCAAATATATCGCAGGCTCCGCCGCCTCGAGCGGATTGAACGAGGTCCGCCAATGGATCCAGCAGCGCTTCGGGCAGACCTTCGATGCGGTCTATGTCCCGCCGGGTCATCCGGTCGCGGTCAATATCGACAAGGAAATCCCGATCGACTACGAACACAACGGACGAAAGGTGCGCTATGCGCATGACACGCGTGCGAACGGCCTCGATTAGGGCGCTCGCCCTGGGCGTGGCCATGGCGGCACTCCAGGCGACGTCGGGCTGTGCGACATCCCAGGAAGAAATGTTGCCGACTAACGGTACGACCATGGCCGACATCTGGGCGGGGCAAACCCACGGCAACGCGGACTCGGATGAGGACGACGACAGCGATCGCGATCACACAACGGATCTGGACCGGGCTCGCGCGGCGTTGCGCCGGCCGCTGGCCGGCGGTGACGTCGGTGCGGCCCATGCCGCGTACACGCGCACCGCGGCCAACGAGATCCACAGTCAGTTCCAGCGTCTGCCCAACCCGGATCTGACGCTCTATATCTTTCCGCATCAGTCGGGCGGAGCCGGCGAGCAGGTGCCCGTGCCGGGTTACTCGACCGTATTCCCGCTTTATAACCGCCCGCACTACGGCGAGCCGGGCGAGCGGGTCGAGTATCAGGCCACCGGCGACCATCAGTCGGCATCACGCTGAAACAGACGATCACAAGGACACGATGATGAAGCCCAACGTATTCCACCAGTTATTGACGGGTGCCAAACGATCCAGCGATCGGGACGAATCGGCCGATCCCGTCGATCCGGCTGACCCACCGCCGGGTCAGCACGGCCAAGCCCGCGGCCGGCCACCGACCTATCGCGAAATCGCGGCCACTTACAGGCCAGGGCCGTCGTTCACGCGATATCTGCCGTTCGTGGAGTATCTGCCGCAATCCGGCTGTTTTCTGCTCGAGGACAGCCGGTCTGTGGGCATTGCGGCCGAGGTCTGGCCGGTCCCGACCGAGGGTCGCTCTCAGGAGACGCTGGGCGCGGTGCGCGATCAAATCGAGGGCGCGTTTCAGGACGCCTTGCCCAAATATGATCGCCATCCGTGGATCGTGCAGATCTTTGCGCGTGACGAAGTCGATCCCCGCCATGACATCGAGACGCTGCACGATCATGCCGCGGCTGGCCTGACCGACGATGCGTTTACTCAGGCCTGGCTCAAGGGCATGGCGCGGCATTTGCGCACGATCGCCCAACCCGGCGGGATTTTTCACGACGACCGGGTCACGAACACGCGCTGGCGCGGTCAGACACGCCGGGTACGCTTGCTGCTGTACCGCTGGCTGACCGCGACCGAAGGCTTGACCGCCGAGGATGAAATCAATCGGGTCTATGACCGGCTGACCGCGGCCTTGTCCGGCTCCGGGCTGGTCATCGAGCGCATGAACGGTGAAGCCTTCCACCACTGGCTGCTGCCCTGGTTCAATCCGGCGCCGGCCACGGATCGGCACGAACCGGGCGCGTTTTACGAGCGCATGGCCTATCCCGGAGACGACGCGATCGAGGATCTGGCCCACTACGATCTCGGCGAAGACGTCATCCACAACAACCCGGTCGGCGACGTCGAGCGCGGCCTCTGGTATTTCGACAACCGGCCGCATCGGGTCATCCCGGTCGAGCAGCTGCGTCAGTGTCCGGATGTCGGTCACATCACCGGCGAGCTCGCCCGTTCCAACGGGCAGGTCTACAACGCGATCATGGACCGGTTGCCCGAAGATACGATCATGGCGCTGACGATCGTGGCCACGCCCCAGGAGCCGCTGGAAGACCACATCAATCTGCTCAGCAAGAAAGCCGTGGGCGACAGCGTCAACGCCGAGAGCGTTCGACGAGACTGCAAGCGCGCCCGCGAAATGCTGGCCGATCAGCACGAGATGTTTCAGTTCTCGTTGAGTTTTTTCGTGCGGGGCGACGCCGACGCGGATCTGCGTCAGCGCACGTTGGCCCTGACCACGCAACTACAGCAGGCCAAGCTCAAGCCCGTGGCCGCCGAGGACGAGATCGCGCCGCTGAATACGTATCTGCGCTGGCTACCGTTTGCCTACGATCCGCAGCAGGACAAGCGCGGCTGGTACACCCAGCTGGGCTATGTCCAGCATCTGGCCAATCTCGCGCCGTTTTTCGGCCGGTCACGCGGCACCGGCCGGCCGGGTCTGTCGTTTTTCAATCGCGGCGGCGCGACGTTCAGTTTCGATCCGCTGTCGCTGGCCGATCGCGAGAAGAACGGCCACATGCTGGTATTCGGGCCGACCGGGGCCGGCAAGTCGGCCACGCTCAACGCGATCTTTTCCCAGGTCATGGCCCTACGCCGGCCGCGGCTGTTCATCCTTGAGGTCGGCAACAGCTTTGGCCTGCTGGCCGATGACTTCGCCCGACACGGTCTGTCGGTCAACAAGGTGCGCCTGGCGCCGGGTGCGGCCCCGCCGCTGCCGCTGTTCGCCGACGCCCACCGTCTGCTCGACGATACGGCAACCCATCGACGGGATTCGGCCGATCGCGAGGATGCCCGCCGCGCCGACGAGCCAGTCGTCATCGACGAGGACGACGACGCCGACAAAGAAGAACGCGATCTGCTCGGCGAGATGGAAATCACGGCCCGCTTGATGATCACCGGCGGCGATGCCAAGGAAGAAGCGGATTTTCGTCGGGCCGATCGCCGCCTGGTTCGCGATGCGATCTATCGCGCTGCGCGAACCACCAACGACGCCGGCCGGCCGTGTTTAACCGAGGACGTGCGTCACGCACTCTACGAACTATCGCAGGATCCGGCGCACCCCGAGGCCCGGCAGGCCAAGGCCCACGACATGGCCGAGGCCATGGGGCTGTTTTGTGACGGTTTCGACGGCCAGGTGTTCAACGCGCCCGGTAAAGCCTGGCCCGAGTGCGACGTGACGGTGGTCGATCTGGCCCACTATGCACGGGACGGCTATGAAGCCCAGCTGGCGCTGTCGGTGATCAGCCTGACCAACATCATTATCGGCATCGCCGAACGCGACCAGTATTCCGGCCGACCGATCATCCAGGCCATCGACGAGTGTCACATCGTCACCGTCAATCCGTTGCTGTCGCCCTATCTGGTCAAGACCGGGAAGATGGGCCGCAAGCTATCGTACTGGATCTGGTTAGCGACCCAGAATCTTGAGGATTTTCCCGACGCCGCCGCGCGCTTGCTCAACATGATCGAGTGGTACGTCTGTCTGGTCACGCCCGCCGATGAAATCGAGCAGCTGGCCCGCTTCAAGACCCTCTCGGACGATCAGAAGGCCTTGATCCGCTCGGCGACCAAGGTCAACGGCAAGTACACCGAAGGCGTGGTGTTGGCCGACCGGCTCGAGGCGTTGTTCCGCGTCGTGCCGCCCAGCCGCTATCTCGCCCTGGCCGGCACGGAGGGCGAAGAAAAAGCCGAGCGCCGCCGGGTGATGATCGAACGCGGCTGCTCGGAGCTCGACGCGGCGCTGCATATCGCCGATGCCATGGACGAAGCCCGTGGTATCCGCGCACAAGCCAACCCATGACACAGGAAGACAACATGGGCCTGGAACGGATCAACGCGTCGCAAGCAAGCGCGCCGTTCAAACCGATTGAAGGCCGACGCGGCATCAAGTTTCGTCAGCAGCAGCCCTCCAGTGCGCTGATTCAAATCAAGCACGACGGCCATGATCACGTCATCTTCGACCTGCGCGGGGACGAGCTCGGCCATGACGGCGCAACGACGACACGTCAGGCCCTGCTGTTGTCATTCGATAGCCAGGAAACCGCGCAGCTGGCCAGCATCCTGACGTATTGCGTCGAACAACACCTACGTGATGCGGCGGAAGTGCCGTTTCACAGCGTCGTGACGACGCCGGAACGCGCGGGATTCGGGGCGAACTGGCTGCTCGAGGAACAGGACACCGCCATCGAGCGGCTGGACCGCCGTCGATGGCGTAGCCACGTCCTGGGTCTGATGCAGCGCTGTCTCGAAATCTGCGGAAACGAGGCCTTCATTCGGAAAATCACCCTAAATCTTGCCCTGTGGGCCAGCGAGCCTGGCGATGGATTCGCTGTGAGCAAGGCCGAGGTCGCGCTGGTTCAGATGGATAGGGTGCCCGACTCGACCGGGGAGTGAGCCCATGCGTCGGATCATATCGACACTGATGGGATGCGCCCTGCTGGCCGCGGCCGGGTCAGCCGCGGCCCAGGTCGAGGTGTTCACCGTGGCCGGGGCCCCGGTCACGCATGTGCCGGACGGCGTGGACGTCATCGAGATCGACAAGCCAGCCCGGCTGGACAAGCAGTTGTCCGAGGGCCTGCCCCGTGACAAGGCCGCGGCGGCGAAAGCCGTACAGAAGCGCCTGTCAGGCTTCAAGCAAGCCTATGGCAGCGCCTACGACGGCCTGCTCCGCGCCTGGCGGCTCGGCGTCGAGCGCGTGCCGGCTGTGGTTGTCGATGGCCAGTACGTCGTCTATGGCCAGCCCGACGTCAAAGCCGCCGTGGCCGAGATCCGCAACGCCCAGGAGGACGGCTCATGAATACGAAACGCACACCGCTTGTCCTGTGCGCGGCGTTTGCGCTGTTGATCAGCGCCAGCGTCATGCCGCGGCCGGCCGAGGCCACCAATACCGGCGAGATCGTGGCCTCGGCCGCGTCGTGGGATTGCCTGGATTATCAGATCAAGGGCGTGTGTGTCTGGCTGACCTGCACGCCGTTTGGCTGCTATACGCAGACCAGCGTGAAGGTCAAGCACGACATGCCGGATCTGGTCGTGTCCGTCTACCAACGCACCGGCGACAATCCCTGGTCGGTGATTTCCCCACTGGCGCCGCCGAACGTCACCGCGCAATACGGCGGCAATGGGCGCGAACGTCGTTACGGGCGCGATCATCAACAGGTGCGTTTCAAAAACGCGGACGCGGTGGGTCATCCAGCCGCGGCCGGTTTCGACCTGCTATCGAGCGTCGGCTATACCTGTGACGCCGGCGCGACGCCAATGCAGCCCTATTACCTGTCGGTGTTCGATTCGTTGGCCTGGCGGCAAGGCGTGCCCGAGTCCGCTTATCCCGAGGCGTTGATACCAGGCCAGCGCGAAGTCGGTGTGCTCGGCAACATCTGGGGTCATGTCTATCCCCGGTCGGGCTTTGTCAGCCAGGCCAACGATTACAAGGCCGCGGCGGTGATTGCCCAGCGCGTGGCCGATTTCGTCACGCGAACCGGTCAGCCGCACGTCTATACCCCGCTGGATCCAAAGAAACGCGAAGGTTACTGGCCACCGGATCCCGTCAAGGAGGGCGATGAGTCGAGCGGCAAGTGGCAGCGCCTGCAGCCCAACATGAGCGATTCCTGCACCGTCTTTCCCGATCGCGGCGTGCTCGCCAGCTTTGCCGACGTCACCGCTGACGACGGCGACTACGTCTGGGCCTTGTGGCGTCCCTACCAATGCTGCAAGCGCCGCGGTGAAGTCCTGATCTTTTCGAGCTAGCGAGAAAACGATGAACAACGACACGTCTTTCGGTCGGCGCACGGCTTTGATCGCGATACTGATTGGCGGGATCGTCTTGATGGCCGGGTGCGGGCTCCGATGTCGGGCCGACGGTCGACAGGGTGCGTCTGGATCTGCAGGACCGGATGGACACGCGGTTCCACGGCGTAATTCGGCTTCTGGATTTTGAGATCACCCAACGCAAGGCGCTTAGCGAGGATCGCGTGCAATTTCACGTCAGTACGACCTATGGGCTCGATAAAGATCGCCTCGAAGCCCTGCAGAAGAAAGAACACGCCCGTGGGCGGCTGTTTGGCACCGACATGAGCTATGGCGTGACCCAAAAAGCCCGCCGTCTGTCCGGACGCCATGATCAAGTGACCGTGCTTTATAAGCGCACTGGGCTAGACATCTGGCAACTCGCCGGACCTCAGCCAGGCTATCAATAGAGGTGTCGCCATGTCATTCATGACGCGTATTCCGATCACCGGTCTGCTGCTCGGCGCTCTGTGTCTCACCCTGCCCCTAACCGCCTGGTCGGCCGCCGGCGACGATCTGTACTACCAGATCGGTGGCGGGGGCCCGGTGAGCGCGTCGGCCGGCCGTGGCTATCAGCCGGGTCAGCTCGGTCTGGGCATTAGCTGGGACGAGGGCTCGGCTTGCAGCGGGCTCAATCCCCAGGCGACCGTTGCCAATCAGCTGAACGGCGTGACCCGCGGCTTCCAGAACATGATGGGCTCGGTCGTGCAAAGCGCCACGGCCGCGGTCGCCGCCCTGCCGGCGATGATCATTCAGCGGGCTGCGCCGGGTCTTTACGACCTGCTGTCGAACGGGGTGCTGCAAGGCCGGCTGGACTTCAACAAAGCCAAAACGTCATGCAAGGCGATCGCGGGTCGCGCGGCCGACGAAATTACAGGCGGCTGGCAGCGGCAAGCCGAGGCCGAGAATTGGCGGGCCACAGCGGCGGAAAACGAGGATGCCGTCGCGGCCCAGCAATCGGTCGAAGCCACCGGCGGCAACAAGGGCGTGATCTGGGTTGGCGGCGAGAAGCGGGGTGGCACCGCGCAAGAACCGATCAATGTGACCCACGATACGGCCGTGGCCGGCTACAACATCCTCCACGGTCGCACGGATCCCACCAGCACGCAGCCGGTTTCCGGAGGCGGCCAGGGCTGGGGCTCTGTGCCGACACCCGGCGGTTCGTGGCCCGGCGGCGACGGGTCCGGGTCGAGCCCCGATATCGGGGAGACGGGTAGCGGCTGTAACGGCGGCATGTGCACGGTCTGGGGTTCACCCCAAGAGGCTTCGCAATGGATCACCGACGTCATCGGTGAGAAACAGATCCAGACTTGCAGCGGCTGCGAGAAAGTGCAGTCGAAATCCGGTACGGGTCTGATGCGCGCCCTGGAAGATCAGCAGAACGAGATCCAGAAGAATCTGACGGCCATGGTCAACGGCAGCCAGCCGATCACGGATGCCAATCTCCGCGCAGTCTCGGCCGGCGCGACGCTGGCGGTATCGCGCGGTGTGATCAAGTCGCTGCGGCATGATCCCCAGGGCGGTCTGCTGACCCACCGCCTGGCCTCCGAGATGGCGTTGGCGCGCACGCTCACGCAGGCCCTCTGGGCACGCCGGATCCTGTTGGCCGGCGCCGACGAGCCCGGCATCGCCAACAACGATGAAGGTCAGGACGCCATCAACAACGAATTGACGCATCTCGATCGCGGTATCGAGGCATTGCGCACCGAGATCGATGTGCGTCGGTCCCTGGCCCACAACGCCGCCACGATGGCCTTGACCCGTAACCGGGCCAGCGCCCATCGCGGCGAACCGGCCAACACGGGGCCAGGCGATCGCGAGATCGACACTCGGGGCGCAATCGATGGCAATAACGAATAAAGCCCGCCGGCTCGGCGCCTGGGGGATCTTTCTTGTCGCCTGGGCCGCGGTCCTCGTGGTGGCGTTCGCCATCGCCGCGATCGGCCTATCGATGGCCGGCGGCGCGGTCGAGTTCCGTGATTGGGGGGCCCGGATCGTCCCCTACGCCCTGATCTGGCGGGTTGGCGTCTATGTCGTTATCGGCACGCTGTATATCAAGCGATGGCGCCCGCGCTTGCGCGCGTTGCAGCAACGCCAGAGCGATGGCGGTGAAGCGGCGCGCCAAAGACTCGTCCGTGTCGAGTGGATGTTGCTGGCCGTGATCGTCGTGACCGAGGGGGCGAATCTGCCCGATCTCGTCAACTGGATAACGGCGAGCTAGCGGAGAAGCGGCATGAGCGCGGATCTGACCGTATTCGATTTTTTCGAGAACGTCGTGCTGATGCTCGGCTGGATCGTGAGCAACGCGATCTGGGACGTGCTCAATACGACCATGCTCGCCGCCATTCCTTTTGCTGCGCTTATCGCGCGCGAGTGGTACAACGCGCGCCGTGAAGGTGAGGACGAGGGCAACAAGGGTTTGCTCTCGCTCAACCGGATCGAGACAACGCTGTATGCGATGCTCCTGGTGTACATATTCGCCGCCGTGCCGCTGCTGAGCGTACAGTTCGCGCCGGCGAATTTCGACCAACAGTATTATCAAAAGTGTGGCGTGAAAACGGCAACCGGCGGGACATCCACCGGTGCCGGCGCTGCCCTGGGCGGCAAGACCGCCGATATGCCGCTGTGGTGGGCGCTTGTTCATGCGATCTCGAACGGCGTCACCAACGCAGCGCTTGGTGCGCTGCCCTGCAATACCGACTATCAGTATCTACGCACCGAGCTTGACCACACCGCGATCCAGGATCCGACGCTGCGTAGCGAGGTCGCCCGATTCCAACGTTGGTGTTATGGCCGGTCCCGGACCCAACTGTTCTATGCGTCCGAGAGTTTGGACGCGGACGTGGCCAAAGATACCGACTGGATTGGTTCGCACTATTTTCTCAACACCCCCGGCTACTACGACAGCTTCCAGTCTCACCGGCTGGTCCAGGGCTTTGCCTACAACGCCTCGCGGGACTCCGGCTACGGTACCCATCCCTCGCAAGGCGGCTATCCCACCTGCAAACAGTGGTGGTCTGCTGCCGGGAACGGGCTCAGAACCCGTCTGCACGATCAGATCGATACCAGCCTCTGGCAGAACATTCATGCCGCGTTCACATCGTCGACGGCTGACGACTATGCCATCCGTGCCCTGCTTAACACACATGGCGGGATGGCGAACGGCAATTCGGGCAGCGACGTTGTGTCCGGTTCCGGTGGCGGTAACGGTCTCAACAGCACGATCGGTACCGCGGCCGGTGCGCTGGGCGCCGGGCTGAGCTGGCTACCGGCGGAGGGTATGAAGGATGTGGCGGCACGGGCGATGCCCATGGTCCAGTATCTGCTGATGATGGCGATCGTCATCGCCATTCCGGTCGTGATCGTGATTTCCGGCTACAGCATGAAGGTCATTGGTATCCTGACCTTTGGCTACTTCGGGATGGCCTCATTGACGTTCTGGTTCGCCCTGTCGCGCTGGCTGAACAATAACCTAGTGGACCTTCTCTACCAGAGCGATGCGGCCAAGCTCGGCTTCATGGCCGGATTGAGCAATGCCTACGATATTTCGATTCTGACCCTAGTGCAGGCAGCCATGGTGGTGGTGTTGCCCACGGCGTGGCTCGCAATGTTGGGATGGGCTGGTGCTGGAGCCGGTAGTGTTTTGGGGAACGCAGTCAGAGGTGGTTCAGACGAAGCTGGTAAAGCAGGCAAGCAAGGTGGAGCGAAAGCTCAAAACACTGCCTCGGGCGGGAAACTCTAGACCCAATGCTTATTCAGTTTCATTATCAATGCGGACGCCTTGCACATACCAGCCGAAACCTTGCCAGCCGTTTCGCCAGCCATCTTCGTCACCTTCGTCCAGAATAGTGTCAGGAATCCCATTTTTGAGCATCAAACCCAAAAGCGTTACGACGGCCATGGTGATGAGAACGGCGTGCCAGTGCATGACGGCCAGGCCGAGCACCATCGCGACGAGCGCGCTGGCGATGCCGATCGTGGCCCATTGGCCGAAACCGTGCCGATGAATGGTGTACGCGATCATCGGCACGGCCGTTAGCGCGGCGCCGGTGGCCAGGAACGCGCTCAGGCTATCGAAGGCCCCGATCAGGCCAGCGCCTTCGGCGCGCGGATCCAGTAACGCGGTGACAACGCTCAATAGGATCCAGGCGACGAGGCCGAGTGCGCCGACACCAAGCCAGCGCGCCAACGCTCGAAGCGGCCTCGGGCGCGGCTGTACGTTGGGCGTGTGAGTAGTCATGATGATTCCCGTTTATACTTATCCACAAACATAACGCTGGTTAGGTGTGTCAGCAAATGCCACCCGATCATCCGGGTTGTCCTGCTTCACGGCGTAGAACAAGCAGTCGTGTCACCAGCCGCCACCGTAAAGAACGCCGGTATGTCTCGCTTGTTGGGTGATGCGGCCTGGTCGGGCGTTGACACGGCAAGTTGATTCCTGGCGAATGGCCATGTCTGTTGACACTCGCAATGAGCCGTGTCTAGTCTGAAGCTGAATACCCCACTGCCAGGTTTGAATGGCAGCCCTTGAAGCCTCACGCGGATCGTGCGACGAGGCGCCCTGCGGGGTTCGATCCACGCTTAAAACAGCAGCTGTCCGCCTTGGACAGCCCCTTCCGCCCACGCCGGGGAACATCCTTCCCCGAGCGGGTCGTGGTGTTTCCTGTTTTCACAGGAGAAACACCGTGTCAGTTCTGACACATGCCAACCGGCAAGCGATCCTGAACCGGGTCTATGCCTGTTTTATCATCAAAGAAGAGCCGTTAACCCGATCCGCTCGGTCAGTCGTCAGCCTTTTCGATTGGGCTGGCTGCCTGCGCAGCGACCGGGTTTATCGTCCGGCCGATCGCTATAAGTTGGACACACCCTTCGTCGACAAGCTGCAAGCAGCGCCGGGATTGGCCTCGGCTTTGTTTGGCCTGGACGATGACGACGAACTCGACAACGACGATTTCGCCTTTCTCATCGACCTGGAGTCCGAACACCGGTCGGCGGTCGCCACTGCGTGGCAGCACTTCGATGTCAAACGCGAACTGGATCCCGCGTCGTACCGTCACGATTTGAGCCAAAGGCTGGATCGTTTCGCGTCCAATGAAGGGCTTGATCGGCCGGCATCGGCACTCTTGGCCTCGTAAACCGTAGCGGAACGCTACTTTCTTCCCATCGGGGGATTCATCATCCCCCTGGCGGGCTGGTGTTCCTCATTTTTCAGGAGACACACCATGTCCGAATCGAACACGCTCGATCGTCAGTCAATCGTCAATCGTGTTCATCATCATTTCATTGTTCAGCGCTTGCCAGCCGGACGGCTGAGCGGCGCCAGCTGCATCTATCACGGCTACGACGAGCGCAATCGTCTGGTCTCGTGTGCGATCGGCATTTTCGACAGCGACGGGCGGCTCGGTAGTGAACCAGAGTGCAATCTGTCCGTTCCTGATCTATTCGATCAGGAGCCCGGTGCGCTTTGTGATGTCTTCGGGCATTCCGAGCTCACTATTCCTGATATTGGCTTTCTAGCCGATGTTCAGGACGAGCACGACATGGCCGTGAAGAACGCGGCGCTGTCGGATCAGAGCTTCGATTCCTACTTCATCGAGGAGCTGGCCCACCGACTTGATCGGTTCGCCAGGGAACAAGGCCTCGATTCGCCGTGTACGTCGAGCGATCTCGGCGCGGTCTAAATTCATCCGGACTTGCTAACGCAAGATCCGTCTTCCCGCTGCGGGGCATATCACCCCGCAGGGCGTGGTGTGCCCTTTTTCAAGGAGTATCACCATGCTTTTAGCGCTATCCGACGATGATGCAATGATCGTTCGCCAGGCGAGCGAAATCATGAAGCGCCACCTGGTCTCAGATCGAACCGTCCTGAGCAGCCCGATGGAGACTCGGGAGTATCTGCAGCTGCAGATCGCACACCTCGAGCGCGAGGTCTTTGGCGTGATCTTCGTCAATAACCGCAATCGGATTATCGACGATCGGATCATGTTTCGCGGGACGATCGACGGCGCTGCCGTTTATCCGCGCGAGATCGCCAAGGAGGCTTTGCGGCTCAATGCGTCCGGTCTGGTGCTTTATCACAATCATCCGAGCGGTGTATCCGAGCCGTCCCGGGCCGATCGCGACATCACGGAGCGGATCACCCAGGCGGTCGGATTGTTCGATATGCGCGTTCTGGATCATCTGATCGTGGCAAGCGATCACGCGACCTCGATGGCCGAACGCGGTCTCATTTGACGTTCACGACCAGGCCTCGCCCTGGTCTTTCCTTTCCACCCCATCGGGCATGCCGCCCCAATGGGGTGGCGTGTGCCCGATTCATTCGGAGTACACCATGCAGACACAAGCACAGATCTATCGCTCTGTTCGTCATCAGCATCCGGCCCTGCCGGCGCTATCAGCCTGGCAGCACGCCGGTCAGAAGCTGGAAGTCGATCGCTGGATTACTCGTGTCGGCTTCGCGTGGAACGACTCGATCGAGCCACGCTATGCGCGGTGGTGCGAGTCCGGCTTTGACGTTGAAGCTCGTCTCGAGGCCGATGAACACGGCTGGGATCTGGTCGGCGTCGATACGATCGGCGAATTTCAAAATCGTTGGGTACCCGGCGCGATCGCGCACGATCGATTCAACCATCGTGTGCTCGACCGGTTCGTGCCGGCCAATGCCAGCTATGCCCAGGCCCATCCGGCATACGGCCAGGCTCAGTACCAACGGGCCTGCGCCTATGGCCGCGATTGGGCGTATCGGGTTTTGACGGTCAAGGCCATCCGAGCCGATGTCGAACTCGGCGTGGCCGTGCTCGGCGGTATCGAATCCGATAGCGACGAGGATTTCGTGACCGGGTCGGTATTCGACCTCACGGCCGAGGCGATCCAGACGGCTGGCCTTAAACTCCGCGAGCTCTGTGGCGAATGCTGACGAGCTCGTTCGCTGCCGGTTTTACCTGAGCCCGGCTTTCATCCATCGGGGATCCACCATCCCCGAGGGCTTGGTGTTTCCCGTTTTATTGGAGAACCACCATGAAATACGTCGTGGGCTATTCACTGCCCTACTTCCACCACGTCCAGGTCGGCATCGAGGCCGACTCCCCGGATCATGCGATCGAGCGTGCTCAGGCATTATTCGATACGTGTGAGATCTGGGATGACACGCCGGAGCATCCCTTGCTTCGGGATGATTTCGACGAAGACGTCGACGCCGGAGCTGCACTAACGTTTGAGATCGTGCAAACGATCGAGACCGAGGGCGATTTCCCCGTATCGGACAGCAGTGTGAAACAGCTTCGATCCGACGCCAGAGCACGGGCTGCGGCCCGCGCACTTGTGGCCGCGTATCAACAAGGCGAGACCAACGGCGGTTCGATCGATTGGTCAGATCTCGATACGGCCTATGAGCTCGCCCGGGCCAGCCAGGCTGATCAGCCATAACGATCTGATCTGACAAACCCACGCCCATTCACGGGCGTTTTATTCACCCGCAGGGGAACATCACCCTGGCGGGGTCTGGTGTTCCTCTTTTCACAGGAGCAACACCATGAAAACGATATCGACCCAGTCCGCCGGTCATTCCGGGGCAAACCGCGACACCACGCCGCCGACGCTGGCCATCGTATTAGAAGGTGGC
The DNA here is from genome assembly GCF_000732535.1 of Salinisphaera hydrothermalis C41B8. GTDB lineage: Bacteria > Pseudomonadota > Gammaproteobacteria > Nevskiales > Salinisphaeraceae > Salinisphaera > Salinisphaera hydrothermalis. The sequence continues at coordinate 23,604 of NZ_APNK01000024.1, read as the reverse complement.
CTGGTGCAAGCGGTGGTTTCCGATCGCCTGGAGGCCATCCGCGTGAACGTTTGGATCATCGACTACGACACCGATGGTGCCGATGACGATGAGCTTTCAGAGGTGCCGCAGGGCGATGGGTCGTTCTGCGATGCCGTCGTCGATCACCATTTCCTGACCGAGACTGCAATCGACCTCGATCACATCGTCGACAAGACCGATTCGGATCCATAAGCGGCGTCGATAATTCGTAACGACACCATGCTGGGCCGGCCGCACTGCGGCCGTGCCGAGCGCAACACAAACGTCCGCTGACGCGGACTTCTCATCATCCACCCGCCGGGGAACACAACGTCCCGGGCGGGCGCCGGTGTTCCCTTTTTTCACAGGAGCAACCCCATGGGATGGTTAATCACACAAGGCCAGACGAAGGCCGAACTCATCGAACACCTCACCGAAGGTGACGCCAACCTCCGCACGCATCGGAAATGCGTGCGGGGCAACGTACTCTGGACTATTCAGGAAAATCTGAAATATCCAGGGTGGGGTCGATTCATCGTGGCGTATCTGATGGTTCACGATCCAGGCTACGGCTGGGGCTACAAGCCCGTCGAGGAATCGATGGGCCCGGCCGAGCTCTCGTGTCCGGCGTCGTATCTCGATGAAGTACCCGTGCCCGATAGTGCGTTCGCCGCCCCGTGGCGAGAGCGTGTTCGTCGACGTCATGCCGACAAACAACGCCTTAAGCGCACGGTGGCCGCGGCCTCAATCGGCGATCAGGTCACGCTCACCAAAGGCTGTGTGCCGCATACGGTGACGCTGACGTCCCGGAAACCGCTGATCGGCCGAGCCGACGACGGCTCGTGCTGGCGGATTCCCCGCCGGTGCATTGCGTCGATCAATCCGACCACCTGACCAATTTAGGGCCCCTTTTCGAAGGGGCCTTTTTTCGCACAATCGCTGTGGATAACCGCCGTCTCCGCGCCGCGCAAACGCAGACCGGCTGCGGCCCGGCTGGGGGCTGATCGGTCTTTGACCACTTGGCTCCGGCCCGATCCCAAAATTCCGACAGCGGCGTGTAGGATTTTATATTGTGTCGCGGCACGCGATCGCGCAGATTGATCCCGTCATTCATCAGACGACAATCGGCAATGCGACTTCCCGAGACACTACGGCGTCGCTTACTGGCCTGGGCGCAGGATTATCACAGCGAGGCTCGGCCCAGTGATTTCCTGATCCAGAACGAGAACGGCCCGTATCTCGCCCGGTGGTATGTCATCCGCCAGGGGCGGCGCTGGCTCGACCGGTCGCCGGCGATCCGGCGGCTCGATCTTGAGCACGAGAATCCGCGGGTCGACGGCCACCGACGTAACGTATTCGTCCATCAATTTCTGGCCAGCGACGACGATCGGGCGTTGCACGACCATCCCTGGCCCTGGATCACGATCATTCTCGACGGCGAATACCTTGAGCATGTGCCGGCCGACGCCCGGCATCCGGGTGGGCCGACCGTAGCCCATCGACGACGCGCCGGCGATGTGGTCATGCGATACAACGCCGTGCGACCGCATCGCATCGAACTGATCAATCATCGCCCGACCACGACGCTGTCTCTCACCGGCCGAAAACGCCGCGAATGGGGCTTTTACTGTCGCCAGGGCTGGCGGCACTGGCGAGATTTCACCGCGACGGACGGCCGCGGTGGATCGCGGCTATGAATGATGCGCGATCAAAATTCCGACACGCCACTGTCGGGATTTTCTATTGTCCCGGCGGCCGTGCCCGGACAGCATGAGCCCGTCATTTTGACAGCACTGACGATGAACGATACAACCGACGACGGAGCCGCGGTGGATGCTCGTATCAAACCGGCACCGGGCCCAACCGACAATGAGCAGATTCTGTGGTCAGCCATACCCGGCCACGTCACGAATCTGCATATCTACGTTGTCGCCGTGATTACCGCGGCCGTGCTGGGCATCTACGGGCCCTGGCCGTGGGTCGGCTTGGCGCTGATTCCGCTGGCGGTCGCCGGCGTCTATGCCGCTGCGCTGCAGGCCACCCGCTACGAGCTCACCAGCCAGCGGCTACGCAAGAAGTGGGGCCTGCTCACGCGTCGCGGCGAGGAAGTCGAGCTCTACCGCGTTGAAGACACGAATCCAACGGCCCCGCTGCTGTACCGGCTGGCTGGCCGCGGCAACGTCGAGGTGCTGTCGACCGATCGCACGAACGACGATCTGATGCTCAAGGCGATCAAGAATCACGAGCGGGTTCGGAATCGGATTCGCGAGCACGTCGAAACAATGCGCCGAGCCAAAGGTACGCGTGTCGTGGAGTAAGCCTGGTGGCTTTTCACCCCCACACAGCCATCGAGGATCGCATGGCCCGAGAAGGCAAACCCGCAGCCGAGGTTTTCCCTCTACTCGCGCCGGGCCGACCCGAAGTGATGAATCGGCCAATCCTGTACTGCACCCAATGCGGTACCGAAATCCAAACGCGGCACATCGTCTGGCAGATCAACCGATGGCCGGGCAGTCGGTATTCGCGCGCTGCGCGGCTGCACGCATTGCCGGTTCGACACGCGCCTGCGACTGCGCTGGTACGCCGACGGCCGACTCGAAGGCCCGCATCCGAGCACTGGCCGCTGGGTTCGTTATCCGGTAATCACGCCCCGATACCGCTTTTACAAGCGCTGGGTCGAAACGGCGCGGCTGCTGTTCGGCGGCACACCGCAGCCTTGATAACTGTCGCCCATGCAAGTCTTGTAGGAGATCGATCGCATGACACGCCATAATGCCCTTGTTGCCGCGATCACCGGCATCGCCTTGATCAGCGGGATCGCGGCGGGCCCGGCCGCGGCCGAATCCGCACCGCAGCCGAACTACCCCAAAGTGCTCCGCCGGATGGTCGATGCCGGCCAGATCCAGGTGGTGAAACAGTTTCCCACCGACAAACCGGGCCTGACGGGTTATCTGGCCAAACGCGACGGCTACCAGACCGTGGTCTACGGTGAGGACGGCTATCTCATGCTCGGCCCACTCTACGGGCCGAAAGGCACGAATCTGTCGAAACGCTATAAGCGGCAGCATCAATCCCGGCCCGACGTCGCCCAGACGATCGACGGCTTGGATTCCGAGCATCTAATTACCGAGGGCGCGGCCGATGCGCCGGCGTTATACGTCTTTCTCGATCCCAACTGCATTTTTTGCCACAAGCTCTATCAGCAGACCAAGCCGCTAGTGGCCGCCGGCAAATTGCAGATCCACTGGATCCTGGTCGGCGCGCTCGGCCCGAGCAGTATCGGCCGGGCCGCCACGATCCTGTCGGCCGATGATCCCGTCGGCATGCTCGCCCAGGACGAGGCCGACTTCGACGTGGCCAATGAACAAGGCGGTGTCACGCCCAAGAAACCGAATGACAAGATGGCCAGTGTTCTCGATCGCCACCGCGACGCCATGTTCAACGTCGGCGGTCGCGGTACGCCCGTGGTGCTGTTCCAAGATCCGGACGGCCATTGGCAGTCCCGGCAGGGTCTGCCGCCGGTCGGCTGGCTTGACCATTACGCGCAGGATTAAGCTATCCATGGGCTCACCCGCCCCGAGGACCCCTATGATAAAAGTCGATGGGCCTTGCCCCGAATGCAGCCAATCGCCGGTCAATCGGTTCGATCTAATGGACGGAGAGATTTGGATCTGTCCCGGCTGTGGCTACCAGGAGATCACCGCCGGCGTGGACATCGAAGCGCAACTGAATGCCCTGGCCGAGTACGATCCCGAGCTCGCTGCCGGTTGGCGCGAAGAATTGGGAATTTAGGCCGCATGATCGATGAGAACAGCCCCATGTCGGACATCGTCGCGGGATTGAAGTGCGCCGACTTTGCCGCCTGCTACGCGTTTTGTCGGCGCCAGGACCCCGTATTGCTCGAAGCGCTGGATAACGGCGCTGCGCGGCTTTGGGACATCGAGTTCGAGTTCGAGTTCGAGTGCCGCCAGCCCGATGCACACTGCTCGACTGGAAGTTTCCCGACGCCTACGCGCCGGTCGAAGCCCTGCCAGACGCCCTGGACGCGGCCTGTGAAGGCCGCGAAGGTGCGGTCTACGCTCTGTTGGCCGATGCGTCGTTAGCCGAGCTTGCGGCCACGGCTAGGTGGACACTTCTCGATGAAGTGGGCCCAGTACGATGATGGCCATGCCGGTCAAACAGAGCAGTACGCCAACAATGTCGCTAGCGTTCGGCGGGGTCGACTCGATCCACCACAGCCATAGCAGGGCGACGCTCACATAGATACCGCCGTAGGCTGCATAAACCCGGCCGGCCGCCTGCGGGTGAAGGGTCAGTAGCCAGACGAACAGCGCGAGGCTGGCTGCAGCCGGTAACAGTAGCCAAGGGCTCCCGGGCGGTTCCACCACAGATGAGGCAGTAGCAGCCGACGATCTCTGCAACGGCCGTGAGCACGAACAAGCCGAGCGTACGGCCCAACTCTATTAGCATAGACTCATGGCCGCACAGCGGTTAAATCCCATTAATGGGCCTCGTGCAGGCATTTGTCGTGATCGGCAAGCGTTTCGATCACCCGGCAGTTGCGCACGCGCTCGTGACGGCAGCAGGTGAGCATGCGCTCTAGTTCGCCCTTGAGCGCGGTGAGCCGCTGGATTCGGTCCTCGACGGTGGCGAGCTGTGCGCTGGCGATCTCGTCGGCCTGTTCGCAAGACTGCGCCGGGTGATGCTGCATCTCGATCAGCGTCCGAATGGCCTCGATGTCGAAGCCGAGTTCGCGAGCATGGCGGATGAAGCGCAGGCGCTGTATGGCGTCCGGGCCGTACTCCCGGCGATTGCTCGCGCTGCGTGCGGGGACCGCGAGAAGGCCGATGCGTTCGTAGTAGCGGATGGTGGGCACTTTGACGCCGCTGCTTTCGGCGACCTGGCCGATGGATAGCGCGGGCATGGGCAGCTCCATTTTCTATAGCGACTATAGATATAGGAACGGATCGACGGGGAGTCAAACGCCATACGCATGTCGCGCGCAGGACTTGCTCCTATAGCGGCTATAGCACTTAGCATTCGAGTCAGTATAAACGCCGAGTGTGATGAATATGAGTGCTTCCGCGATGACAAGCCGTTTTCAAATCGAAGGTATGGACTGTGCCGGTTGTGCCGCCAAGATCGAGGGCGCGGCGCGGCGCGTACCCGGCATCGAGCAGGTCTCCGTGTCAGTCACGACTCGCAGCTTGACCGTCGAGCACGCGGCGGATGCCCGGCTCGACAAGCTGGAAAAACGCATTCGAGCGCTCGGCTATGGCGCATCGCGCGTGGCAGCCAATGAAACGCTGCCCGACGCCGAGCCACCGTGTTGCGCTCATGATGACCATGACCATGACCATGACCACGACCCATGCTGCGGGCACGACCATGGCCCCGAGGCCGAAGCTGCGGCCTTTGACGAAGCCGGTGCTGACCAAGCGATAACGCGCTACCGGATCAGCGGTATGGATTGTGCGGGCTGCGCGGCCAAGATCGATAGCGCCGTCCGTCGCGTGGCCGGCGTCCATGACGTACAGGTGTCCGTACCCAACCGCCGCCTGAGCGTGCAGCACGCGCCCGATATGGCGCCGGCGCCACTGGAAAAACGCGTCCGCGCGCTGGGTTACGGGGTAGAACGCGAGCTCGACGATCGCCGCGACGCATCGGACGCCGGTCATCCCGACGGCGCCGCCGGTTCGGACGTCGATAGCGGGCCAACCGAAACCCCGTGGTATCGCAACGCCAAGATCGTCACCACGCTCGCCTGTGGCGCCACACTGGCGCTGGCCGCGGTCCTGACGGCCATCGTGCCCGGCTATGCCTTCCTATGGTTTGGCATCCCCACGCTCATCGGATTGATACCGGTCGGGCGCCGGGCCGTGATGGGCGCGGTCCTCGCGGGTACGCCGTTTTCCATCGAAATGCTGATGTCGATCGCCGCCGTGGGCGCCATGGCCTTGGGTGCCACACGCGAAGCCGCGGTCGTCGTGTTCCTGTTCCTGCTCGGTGAATGGCTGGAGGGCGTGGCCGCCAGCCGGGCCCGGTCGAGTATCTCGGCGCTCGGTGATCTGGTGCCGAAGTCGGCACAGCAGGTCGAGGCCGACGGCTCGATCCGTGAGGTGCCGGCTTCGACGCTGCGCCCGGATATGACCGTGCTTATCCGCCCTGGCGATCGTATCCCCGCCGACGGCGTGGTGATCCAGGGCAACAGCGCGGTCGACCAGGCCCCGGTGACTGGCGAGAGCACGCCGGTGCGCAAGCAGGTCGACGACACGGTTTATGCCGGCACCATCAATGGCGACGCGGCCTTGCAGGTGCGCGTGACGGCGGCCGCCCACGACAACACCATCGCCCGCGTGGTGCGCCTCGTGGAGCAGGCCCAGGAATCGAAGGCGCCGACCGAGCGCTTCATCGATCGCTTCTCGCGCTATTACACGCCCGCCGTGGTGGCCGTCGCCGTGCTGGTCGCCGTGGTGCCGCCGTTGCTGGCCGGCGGTGCGTGGAGCGACTGGATCTATCGGGCGTTGGCGATCCTGTTGATCGGCTGTCCCTGTGCGCTCGTGATCTCCACGCCAGCGGCGGTCGCGGCGTCGTTGTCTGCCGGCGCGCGGCGCGGGCTGTTGATCAAGGGCGGGGCCGTGCTGGAAACGCTGGGCGGCATCGATGCCGTCGCGTTCGACAAGACCGGCACGCTCACCGAAGGCCAGCCGCGCGTGACCGATGTGCTGGCGCTCGGCGACGCCGACGAGGCCAGCGTGGTGCGCCTGGCGGCAGCCGTCGAACAACAGTCGAGTCATCCATTGGCGCGTGCCGTCATGACCGCCGCCGAGACGCGTGATATCCGGGTGCCCGCCGTCGACCGCGGCGAGACGCTGAGCGGTGAGGGTGTGGCCGCGGAACTGGCGAGCCAGCGCCTGTTTTTGGGTTCGGTGGCGGCCGCGCGGCAGCGCACCGCGATCGACGCCGACACCGAATCACGTCTCGAACGCCTGCACGACGAGGGCAAGAGCGTGGCCGTGCTGCTCGTCGACGATAAACTGCTCGGCGTGCTCGCCATGCGGGACGAACCGCGGCCCGAAGCGGTGGTTGCGTTGGCCGATCTCAAGCGCCGCGGTATCGAGGTGGTCATGCTCACCGGCGACAACCGGCGCACGGCTGAAGCCGTCGGCCGCCAACTCGAGATCGACGTGCGCGCCGAACTCATGCCGGAAGACAAGCAGCAGGCCGTGCGCGAACTGCAGGCCCGAGGCCTCAAGGTGGCCAAGGTCGGCGACGGCATCAACGACGCCCCGGCGCTGGCCGCGGCCGATGTCGGCATCGCGATGGGCGGGGGTACGGATGTGGCGCTGGAAACCGGCGACGCCGCCAGCCTGCACAACGATATCCGCGACGTGGGCAGCATGATCGCGCTATCGCGACGGACTATGCGCAATATTCATCAGAACATCGGTATGGCCCTGGGTCTAAAGGCCGTGTTCCTGGTCACGACCATCGCCGGCTTGACCGGGCTTTGGCCAGCTATCATGGCTGATACGGGCGCGGCCGTCTTGGTGACGGCTAATGCGCTTCGGTTGTTGCATATACCCAGCGCAAAATCTAGCGTCGATCCTGTCGCACCGGATCCAGCGGTATCCGCCCCGACTGTATAGAGATTGATAGTCCTTTACGGCGAATTCTGCGTGGAATGTTCTCTTGTCTCGGTGTAAAGAGATTGACGGAACACTGGCTGCAACGTCCGCATTGGGCCCAAGCTGTGTGAAAACTCACTCCGGTCGCGGTCCGGCTGAAAACCGACGCTCTGTACGCCTGCTGACGCCACGATCGGCTACTGGACAGGGGTAAACGAACCCCTTGAAATGCCAATGTTTCGAGTTTTCACACAGCCTGGATCGACTCCGGCTGGTGGACCCGCTTGGCGGATCGTGCAATCTGTTGGGTTTTCACAGTCTGAATCATGTTGGGTAAGTCGCCTTGCAAAGCCTTCTAGAACTGGGATTCTTCCGACAACTCAACATGATCCGGAACTCAACATAAACGGTAAAAATCGTACGCTAAGCCCTCGGGCCGTTGCGATGACTGAAGAACTCTCAACTCAGACAAGCTGAAGCTTGACGCCCCGTCAAGATCATCGCCAGCTTTGCCACGGGTAAGCAATATAGCCACGACTTAATATAATAGCACTGTAACAAATTGATTTTCATGGTATTTCGAGGCACGATGCGCACATCTCTATAAAGCTGCTTCCGAGCTGTTGCGGCTCTTTAATCGGTACTCGCGTGTCGTTCATCACTTCGTTGTCGCTCGATCTGAGTTTGTCCATGGACGCATTCGCGGCCTCCGTCGCGCAAGGTGCCAAAACCCGGAGCACCCGAACACGAGAAGCATTGCGTACGGCTTGTTATTTCGGCTCCTTCGAGGCCCTTACTCCCGTGATCGGCTGGATCTTGGGCACGCTATTGGGCTCGGCGATGGCGCATATCGACCATTGGATCGCCTTCGGTTTGCTCGTGGCGATCGGTCTCAAGATGATTCGTGACGCGTTGCGCGCGTCCGAACGCGCGCAACGTCAGAGCAGTCCGGGATTCGCTCGGATGGCACTACTGGCATTGAGCACCAGTGTGGATGCAGCCGCAGTCGGCGTAACCCTGGTCGTGCTGCAAATACCGATCGTCATGGCCGCGCTCGTGATTGGTGGCACGACATTTGTCATGACCTGCGCGGGTTTCGTGCTCGGCGGCGTCGCCGGGCGTCGCATGCCGCACTATGCGGAAGGCCTGGGCGGCCTGTTGTTGATCGGTATCGGGACGCAAACCCTGTTCCAGCACATGGTTTTCGGTTAACACCGGGCGGACCTTTTCAGCCGAACTCAAACATGTATCTGGACGCACTGCTCTTTACCTTGATCCCCGTCGCTGCGGCTGCGTTTTCGGGGCTCGTCGTAACCATTCGCACGCCGGGCGAGCAGGTCACCAGTGCAGTCCAGCACTTGGCCGCGGGCGTAGTGTTCGCCGCCGCGGCGATCGAACTGGTGCCCGGCGTACTCCATTCGGCGCCCGGCCCGGCCATCGTGGGCTTCGCGATCGGGATCGCGGTCATGTTCGCCTTGCGGCAGTTCAGCGACGCCGCCGAGCGGCGCTCGAAACGGCGCGGTTCGCCGATTGCCATTGGTTTGATCGCAACGATCGGTATTGATTTCTTGATCGATGGCGTCGTACTGGGTGCGGGCTTTGCCAGCGATCGAAGCACCGGCATTCTGCTGACGATCGCGATTACGCTGGAATACTTGTTCGTCGGCCTGTCCGTGTCCGCCACACTGCCGACCCGGTCGCCTTGGGCATTGATCGGTTTACCCACGATGCTGGCCTTGCTGACGTTAGTCGGTACGGCGATCGGCGTGGCTACACTCACCGGCGCCTCGAAGCCGGTCATGGCCGCGGTCCTCGGTTTTGGCGCCGTGGTCTTTATGTATCTGGTCACCGAGGAACTACTGGTCAAAGCGCATGAGCAAGGCGACACCGCGTTTGGCTCGGCCACATTCTTCGTGGGCTTTCTCTGCTACCTGCTGATCGAACAGGCGATGGCGTCTTGAATTGACGGCGCGAAGGCGAATGGTGATGCAAGCCGCCGAAGCCGAAGAAAAAACGGTCCGAGTCCCGGCGCGTCTGTTTTTGGTTAATCAAGCGGCGTCGGTGTCGGACAAGGCGGCAAGGATGCCGCACTCATGCACCGGATGCTCGCCGTCGCAGGCCCGCTGCAAATGCGCCAGGCGCGTCTCGAGGGCCTGGAGCTTTGCGATGCGCTGACGCACCGAACGCACCTGTTCGTCCAGGAGCGTATCGACGGCTTCGCAGGGTTGCTGCGGATGATCGGCCAGCCGAAGGAGATCGCGGACCGAGGCGATGGAAAAGCCCAGCTCCCGGGCGCGGTTGACGAACGCGAGGCGTTCGATGTCGTCCGCCTCAAAGTAGCGATAGCCATTATCACCGCGTCGCGCCGGCGGCAACACACCCGCGCGCTCGTAATAACGGATGGTGGATTGCGGACATGCGGCGCGGCGCGCGGCTTCGGCGATCGTAAACATGGGCGTTGTCCGGTGTTGACTTTAAAGCAACTTTAAGGTCCACGATACGACAATCAACGCGCAACGGGAAATATGATGCCTTGTTGCTGTAACGAAGACGACGCCAATTTGCAACGCTTGCGCGGCCGCCAGGCCCGCATGCTGTGGGCGGTGCTCGTCATCAATGCCGCCATGTTTGGGGTCGAGTTCAGCGCCGGCTGGCTGGCCGCCTCGACCTCGCTGATGGCGGATTCGCTGGATATGCTCGGCGATGCGCTGGTTTATGGTCTGAGCTTGTTCGTGGTGGCTAAAAGCACCCGCTGGAAAGCGACTTCGGCCGGCGCCAAAGGCGTGTTCATGCTCGGCTTTGGTCTGCTGGTGCTGGGTCAGGCCGCGGTCCGGGCGATCGTCGGTGATGTCCCCGAGGTCGGCATCATGGCCGCCGTCGGATTGCTGGCGCTGGCCGCCAACATCGTCAGCCTGGTGCTTTTGACCCGCCACCGCGATGATGACGTCAACATGCGCTCGTCCTGGATCTGCTCCCGCAACGATCTGATCGCCAATGTCGGTGTATTGATCGCCGCAGCCCTGGTCGCGCTTACCGGGACGCTTTGGCCCGATATTGCGGTGGGTGTCGTCATCGCGGGCTTGTTCGTGCATTCATCGATCGGCGTGCTGCGCGATGCCCGCGCGAAGTTCACTGAACCCAGCGACCCGCCGGCGGTTGAGGCGGATGGGTCGCAGCCGCTCAATCATTCTGGAGTTCACTCATGAGTCACGACCACAATCACGGCCATGACCACGGTCACGGTCACGGTCACGGTCATCATGACCATAGCCACGCCATTTCGGCCGACGCAGACCGGCGCTACTTGTTCACCGCGCTCGGCCTGCTGGTCGGGTTCATGGTGGTCGAAGTCGTGGTCGGTCTCATTGCGCAGTCCCTAGCGCTGATCACCGACGCCGGGCACATGCTCACCGACGCCGGCGCCATCGGCATGTCGCTGGTGGCGATGCGCCTGGCCAGCCGGCCCGCCACGGGGCGTTTCACGTTCGGGCTCAAGCGGGTGGAAATTTTGAGCGCTCAGGCCAACGGCCTCACGCTCTTGTTGCTATCAATCTGGTTCGTCATTGAAGCGATCATGCGGCTAGTCGAACCGCCTGCCGTCGATGGCCTGCTGGTAGGCATCGTGGCTATTGTCGGCGCGATCGTGAACATCGCGGCGGTCATGGCATTGAGCCGGGCCAACCGGGAAAGTCTCAACGTCGAGGGCAGCTTCCAGCATATCCTGACCGATCTCTATGCGTTCATCGCCACCGCCATCGCCGGTTTCATCATTTGGGTGACGGGCTGGTACCGCGTGGATGCGCTGGCCGCGCTGATTGTCGCCGGCCTCATGGCCAAGGCCGGTTACGGCCTGGTGCGCGAGTCCGGCCGGGTCTTTCTGGAAGCCGCGCCGGCGAATCTGCACCCGGAAAAGCTGGATAGCGCCATACGCGAAGTCTCCGGGGTGTTGGATGTCGACGACCTGCACGTCTGGGAAGTGACGTCCGGCATGCCGTGTGTGTCCGCCCGGATCTGGGTTGCAGCACACGCGGACTGCCACGCGATCCGGCATTCAGTCGATGCCATGCTCCATGATCGTTTTAGCGTCGAACACAGCACCCTACAGACCGAGCATCAGCGGGATGACGCCGAACCGGCAAGCGACCGCGAAGGGCCGGGTGATGCCTGCGTGTTCGGCGGCGCCAGCGCTTGAGTGATCCGCAAACTGCTTAACGGCATTAGCGGCTTAAAAAGGGCGTGATCGCGTTCGCAACGGCGTCCGGAAACGCCTCGTGAACGGCGAGCTTGCCGGGGTCGAGTCGCCGGGTTTCGACTCCGGTAACTCGGCCAATGCCGCTATGTCAGCGCGTGACTTTGGCGGCGTTTCCTCGCCATACACGACCAAGATCGGCACCCGCGCCCGACGGGCCAGATCGAAAAACGACGCGCGGCTTGTCACCGGTCGAGACCGCCACTGACAAAACGCACGGAGGCGTGCCGGGCGCCCGGTGCGCGAACGACGGCGCGTTTTTCAGCCAGCCGATCGCCGGCCAGCCACTCAGGATCGCTGTAGACGTGACCTTTAACCATTTTGTCGAGGATCGGCCGGCTCACATTGAGCCGATAAAGAGCCGGTCCCAGCACGGGCATATCGAATGCCGTGCGGATAGGAGCGAACCAGGGCCGTTGGCCACCCATCATGGTCGGCAAGGGGCCACGCCACGTCGGCGCGATCAGAACGAGCTGGTCGATCGTGCCCGGGCGCTCGACCGCTTGATGCAACGCATAGGTGGCGGCGTGGCCGGCAGCAACGACAGCATGCGGCGGCTGCGCTATCCGATGCAGGGCGTCATCGAGGAAGGCCGACAGCACTCGTGGCGTCCAATCCACGCGTGGCCGCGGCCGGTCGCCGAATCCGGGCCAGTCAATGGTCGTAGCGTGAAACGCCGGCGCGAGCCGATCCATAAGCGGTCGCATTTCACCGCGCGTCGAGATCGAACTGAGCGCCGGTAGTAGGACCACGGAGCAACCGCCGCCGGCGGCCTCCATGCCGAGAGTCACGTCAGCGCCCTCCCAGGTCCAGTCTAGGGTGTGAGTCGCCATCGTGGGTTCTTCCGTTAGCGGCGCACCCGGCGCGGGGTACGTTTCGCCTCGCGCCGGCGGCGTTCGGCCAGAACGCGTCGGCGCTTGGCGTCGGTGAGTTGGCGCCACCGGCGAATTTCCGCCGCGGTGCGCAGGCATCCGACACACAAATCAGTCTTGCGATCGAGCTTACAGACGCCGACGCAGGGCGAGGCGACCGCCACGCTTCAGGTTTGGGGATGGCCGTCGGCGTCGTGGTTTTCTCGGGCGCGGGCAACAGCCGCGCTGAGTTGAGGATGAACACCAGTTCGGAGACGACATGAATCGCCGCCGCGAGCAGCGGATTGAGAAAGCCCAAGGCCGCCAGCACGATGCCGATGGTGTCGACACCGATGTGCCGGCAAAATTCTGCCAGATGATGCCCCGCGTGCGCCGGGCCACGGCGAGGGTCTCGACGAAACTCTCGAGGTCGTTGCCCAGCAGCACCACGTCGGCGCTTTCCTGGGCCACGTCGGTACCCGAGCCCATAGCGATGCCGACATCGGCCCGCGCCAGCGCCGGTGCGTCGTTGATTCCGTCGCCCACCATCGCGATCTTGTGTTTTGGACCCACGAGCGCCTGGACGCGTGCCAGCTTGTTCTCCGGCAGCAGTTCGGCCTCGATGTTCTGGATGCCGAGGGTACCGCCGACCGCATCCGCGACCCGGCGGGCGTCACCGGTGAGCAGGACGATGCGAATGCCCATGCGATGCAAGGCATCGACCGCGCGTTGGGATTCCGGCCGGACGCTATCGGCGATCGCGATAGCGCCCAGCAGGCGCCCGTCGCGGGCCACCAGGATTTCCGAGCCGGCCGCGTCCTGATCCAAGGACGCGGGTACGTCGATCCCGTTGTCCGTCATCCAGGCCTGGTTGCCGACGAGGACGGTCGCGTCAGCGACCTGCGTTTGATGCCCCGGCCCGGGTGTAGTCAAAACGCGTCGGCTCGGCCACGGAACGGCCCTGGCTGCGAGCGTAGGCCACGATCGCCTTGCCCAGCGGGTGCTCAGAGCGTAGTTCAGCCGCCGCGGCGGCAGCGAGTAGTTCGTCGCCGGTGATGCCGGCCACGGGCACGAGCCGCTGCACTGCGGGGCGGCCAAAGGTCAGGGTGCCGGTCTTGTCGAGCACGACGGTATTAACTTGGCCGAGGGTTTCCAGATGCACGCCGCCCTTGACAATCGCGCCTAGTCTCGCGGACCGGCCGATGGCGCCGAGGATGGCCAGCGGCGTGCCGGCGGCGATGCCGCAGGCGCCGGCGACGATGATCACGGAGATCGTGGCATAGATATCGCGCGTGATCAGGAAGGTCAGAACGGCCGCGCCGAGCGCAAAATACACCAGATAACCGGCTAGGCGATCAGCCAGCCGCTGGACTGGTGCGCGGGATTGCTCGGCGGCCTCGACCGCTTCGATGATCTGGCCGTAGCTGGTGTCCCGACCGAGCCGCTCGGCGGCGATCTCCAGCGCGCCGGACTGGTTGATGGAGCCGGCGAAGACCTTTGCACCCTCGGTCTTCTCGACCGGCATGGATTCGCCGGTGATGCGCGACTCATCGACGAACGAATGCCCGGAAAGCACGATGCCATCGACCGGCAGCCGGCCACCGGGCGCTACGAGGATGGCGTCACCGACCGCCAATTCCTCGGAGGCGACGGATTGAACGGCACCGGCCCGCCGGACCGAGACCTCATTCGGCAGGAATTCGACCAGATCGCGGATCGCTTTGCGACCGCGCCCGACAGTCAGGCCTTCCAGTACTTCGGCGACCAGCACGAACAGAGTGATCACCAGCGCCGTGAAGAATTCGCCGATCGCCGCGGCCGCCGCGATCGCGATCGTCATCGACAGCTCCATGGTCATCCGGCGCTCGACGACATTCTCGAAAGCCTCCTTGAGAATTGGCCAGCCGCCGATCAACAAGCCAGCGATGCCGATCAGGCTGACCGCCGCAAACGGCTCCCAGATACGAAACCACACCAGCGCGGCCACGACCGCCACAACCGCAATGCGCGCCGCTTCCGGCCACTCGAACGGATGATCGTGGTCATGCCCGTGTTCATGATCGTGATGATGAGAACCATGCCCATGATGGGACGAGGCTTCCGGCGCGGTCGTGCGTGTCTCGGCGCGATCGGCGAGTGTGTCGTGCTGGGTTGTCTGCGGGTCGGACATGGCGGTGACTCTGGCGTTATTTGAGGTAAGCGCGCACGACATCGATGAGTTCGGCGGCGCCCTCGGATCGCTGCTCGGTCGTCAGTTCCGCGTCGGCGACGTGCTCCTGGATGTGGTCCTCAACCACTTCGGCCATCAATCCGTTGAGCGCACCACGCACGCCGGCGATGCGCTGAAGCACGTCGGCACAACCGTTTTCGTCTTCGAGCGCGCGCTCGACGGCTTCCATCTGGCCGCGGATACGCCGTACCCGGTTCAACAGCTTCTTTTTCTCGCGCGTCGTATGCACGTCGTTTTCTCTCCGCTTCGTCTCACGATAGTATGGCCCCCTATATTATCAATCAAGGGCGACGTTATGACAGAAAAGCCCATCGCGGGCCTTTGGCGCAATCGGGTCTATCGACATCTGTTTGCGGCCCAGATCTCGGCCCTGGTCGGCACCGGTCTGACCACGATCGCGTTGGCGCTGTTGGCCTACGACCTGGCCGGTGGTGATGCCGGCCGTGTTTTGGGCATCGCTCTGGCCTGCAAGATGGTCGCTTATGTGGCCATCGCCCCGGTGGTGGGCGGCTATGCCCAACGCTTGCCGCGCAAGACGTTGCTGGTAACGCTGGACCTGCTGCGGGCCGGGTTTGTGTTCTGCCTGCCGTGGGTAACGGCGGTGTGGCAGATCTATGCTCTGATCTTTCTGTTGAACGCCTGCTCGGCGGGCTTTACACCAGTCTTCCAAGCCACCATCCCCGAAGTGGTGACGGACGACGCGCAATACACGCGGGCATTGTCGGCCTCGCGCTTGGCTTACGAGCTCGAGAATCTACTCAGCCCGACCCTGGCGATGGCGCTGTTGTTCCTGGTGTCCTACAACCAGTTGTTCATACTCAACACGCTCGCCTTTCTCGGCTCGGCGGCTCTGGTCGTAACGGCTGTCCTACCGGTCGCTGCCGCTGAAACGACGTCGATCAATGTATGGCAGCGGGTGACGGCCGGCATACGCCGATATCTGGGTAATCGTACGCTGCGTTCGGTGTTGACGCTCTACGCGGGCGTGGCCGCCGCCGGGGCCATGATCATCGTCAATACCGTGGTCTATGTACGCGAAACGCTGGGCGGCGGCGATGTCCAGGTCGCCCAAGCGTTCATCGCTTCGGGCGCGGGCTCGATGCTCGCCGCATTGTGGCTGCCGCGCTGGCTGGATCGCTATTCCGAACGCGGCGCGATGCTCGCCGGTGGTTTGTTACTGGGTTTAGCATTACTGGTCGGAGGCATCTGGCGGCCCGGCTTTGCCGGCCTGCTCGGACTCTGGTTCGTTCTGGGCATCGGCCTCGGCTTGATCCAGACCCCGGTCGGGCGCCTGTTGACCGCCGCCAGCGACCCGTCTACTCGTCCGGGTGTGTTTTCGGCCCAGTTTGCCTTGTCGCATGCGTGCTGGCTGATCGGCTATCCACTGGCCGGCGTGCTGGGGTCGGCGTTCGGGCCGCGCCCGGCCTTGCTGGTGCTCGGTGTCATTGCGTTGGCGGCCTGGGCCTTCGCTGGTCGTTTATGGCCAGCCGAATGAAGCAGAGGCGATCAAACGTCGACCGACGCGCGTTCTTTGCGTGCGGCGTCCCAGATGGCCTTCGCAGCATCGGCGTTCATGAAAGCGATACCGAGCCCGACGATCAAATCGGGCCAGCCGGAGCGCCATACCAGCGTGATGAGGCCCGCGATCATGATCGCAATGTTCGCGAACGCGTCGTTGCGAGCTGATAGAAAAGCGGCGCGGGTAAGACTGCCGCTATGGTGACGAAATCGGACGAGTAAAAACGCGCAGCCCACGTTTACGGTCAAAGCTCAGAGACCGGTGATGGACAGCAACCACGGTGCAGGTGGTGACGGCGTATTGAATTTCTGCCACGCGGTCCAGAGCAGAGCCATGGTCGGGATCAGTAAAATCGCCGCGAGTGCCATGCCGACGCCGGCCAGATTGCGAACGGACCAGCCAAGCGCGACGACGATCAGGAAGTTCACGCTGGTGTCTTCCAGGAAGTCAACGCTGTCGGCGAAAAGCGATACGGAGCCGATGCGCTGGGCCACGACAAATTCCACGCCGAAGTAAGCCAGATTGGCGAGAGCCACGATAGCGACAACGCGGCGGAGGGCGTTGTCCGTTGTTTTCGCTCGGAACGAGAAATCATTCGATGAGGGCGTCATCTGTTTCCTTTTGTCAGATAGAAGTACACTCTGGCTAGGCGTCAGGCTCATGGCTTCAATTGCGTCAGGATAGAGCCGATTTCGCTAATAATTATTGTGTTTCTCGTTCGGCTCAGATATTTTAAAGAAATGCTGCGCGTTATCGCGATATTCCTGCTTGTAATGCAAGCGCTGGTCGCTCAGGCCGGTGTTCAAGGGATATCGTGTCTGCACAGCCCGGCGGGCAAGTCGCCGCACAGCGCGCTGTCTGCCACTCATGGTCAAGCTTCGCAACCGGACCAGCCGCCTCGGCACGACATGTGTTGTTGCGATGTGATCGGGAGCTGTGCTTCTAGTGCTTTGGCAAGCGATGCGCTCGCCTCCGACATGCCTAGCCCGCATCCCGCCTACCCGCTCGCGAGGATGACGTCGCGTCTGGAGCCTGGCTTTGTACGGCTCCCTTATCGCCCCCCCGTCTTTCGCTATTTAACTGACGCTCGGCGACGTCTGTGACGTTGTCATCCGGTTAAATCTAGGCGTCTTGTGATTGTTACCGCAATGAATCGGTCGTAACGACCGGTTCGCGGGATGGTCTGGTCGTAAGGCCGTGGCCAATAGCAACCGCGAGTCGCCACATGAAAGGCGACCCTCATGACCTGTTTCCCTTCCGTGGCCAAGCGGTCCGGCTCGACCGTGCGCGAGGCCCTGACTCCGCTTGGCAACACCCACTCGGATTCAAGTCAGATACGTCGTTGGCCGCGCCGCACATTGAAAACTGGATCGCCTATCGAGCCGGGCGCTCCGTGTTCCGAGTGGCATCGGCTGCGATCACGCCGGGGCGGTTCCTCGTCACAGGACCTGGCATATGGCGAAGCATTGCCAGTCGCGTTTCGGTGTCGAATCGGTCACTGCAACCTTTTCCAGCCGTTCGTCTTGCGAGCTATAAGCGACTATCAATCGCCCACACCGGCACCGGCTCATCCCGGTAGTGCCCCCTGTTACCGGGGTGTCAGCGGTGACACCGAATCCACGGTGTCATCGCGATTCGGCCCTCGGGTATCGAGCCCTACTCCCCCTGACCGATACCCGTGGGTCGTCTTTTACTTCGAATACGGAGAAGATTTTGAAAAAACGTAAGAGCTATGGCGAAGCGCGTCGTAACGGCTCCGAGATCGACGCTGGCCCGCCACGCATGCACGATCAGCAAACGAATACGCAGCGCCGGAGAGTTCTCCAAGCGATGGCCGCCGGCGGCATGTTGGCCGGCCTTGATATGTTTTTGCCCGGCGTCTCGCGGGCGGATGCCATGCGCCGAGCCGGTGAGGCCGCGCGCGTTCAAGGTGGCCCCCCGCGATCCGTGACTCGGGATTTTCATATTCGTTCGGAGTCGATCGCTATCGCCGGAGGGCGAGCAACGGCCAACACCGTCAATCACGGCGTGCCCGGCCCCCTGCTGGAACTCTGGCAGGGGCACAACGCGCGGCTTCGGGTACATAACCATTTAAAGGACGATCTGACATCAATCCATTGGCACGGGCTACTGCTGCCATTCGAATTGGACGGTGTTCCGGGCGTGTCATTTCCGGGCGTTGCCGCCGGCGATACATTCGAGGCTTATTTCCCGGTGCGTCAGCACGGCACTTACTGGTATCACAGTCACGCCGGCTTTCAGGAGCAGGTCGGCCAGCTCGGGCCGATCGTGATTCACCCGGCCGAACCCGAGGCCAATCCAGCCGACCGCGAATACGTGTTGGTACTGACCGACTGGACGTTCGAGGATCCCGCGCGACTGTTCGCCAAGCTCAAGGAATCCAGCGACTACTACAACTTCAACCAGCGCACGCTGGTCGACTTGGTCGACGAAGTCGAACAACAGGGGCTGACCCAAACCATAAAATCGCGCCTGGCCTGGAACAAGATGCGCATGAGTCCGCGCGATATCGCCGATGTCACCGGGCACACTTATACCTATCTGATGAACGGCCAGCATCCAGCCGCCAATTGGACCGGGCTGTTCAACGCGGGTGAGCGCATCAAGCTGAGAGTCATCAACGCATCGTCGATGACCTATTTCAATGTGCGCATCCCCGGCCTGCCGATGACTGTGGTCGCGGCCGACGGCCAGAACATCGAGCCGGTCGACACCGACGAGTTCCAGATTGCGGTGGCCGAAACTTATGACGTGATCGTCGAACCGGCTCCCGACAAGGCCTATACGATCATGGCCGAATCGATGGACCGCTCGGGCTATACCCGCGGTACGCTTGCGCCACGGCCGGGCATGAGCGCGACCGTGCCGGCGCTGCGCACGCCCCCGACTCGCACGATGATCGATATGGGCATGCCGATGCAGGGCATGGCGATGGACGACGAGTCGGACCAGAAAATGTCGATGCCGCAACCCCACGACGGGGCGCAGATCAGCGCTATGGGCGGCATGGCAGGCATGCAGCACTCTCAAGCGATCAATCGTGCCACCAACCCCGTTGCCGATGATTTGTCGCATATGGGCATGGGCAACTCGGGCCCGGTGATCGCCCGGCATGGCCCTGACAAGCATGGCCCGGGCAATATTACCGTGGCTCAGGCCGAGCGCTATCGGCTGGCCGACCGGCCGACTGGCTTGGCCGACGTCGATCATCGTGTCTTGACTTACAGCCAACTGCGCAATGTCTCGGTACCGCCGGATAAACGCGAGCCCTCGAAAACCATCGAAGTGCATCTCACCGGCAACATGTACCGCTACATGTGGTCGTTCGACGGCCGCGAGTATTCACAGGCCAAGCCGATCGACTTCCCCTACGGTGATCGCATCCGGCTGATACTGGTCAACGACACCATGATGGAGCATCCGATCCATCTCCACGGCATGTTCATGGAGCTGGAAAATCACCAGGGCAATCATCGGCCCTATAAACACACCATCAGTGTCCTGCCCGGCTCGCGGGTATCGTTGCTGGTCACTGCCGATGAACCGGGCCGCTGGGCCTTCCATTGTCATCTGCTCTACCACATGGAGGCCGGCATGTTCCGCGTCGTGCGTGTCGCCCCGGCCTCGGAGATCGATCATGCCTAAGGTGATGCATCAAATCCTGATAGTCGGGTTGGCGTTTGTCATGGCCAGCGCGGCCGCACCGGCGCTGGCCGACGCGCCGCCCGGCAAGGCCAATCCGAACAGCGTTGTGCCCAAGGGCGCCGAAAACGCATCCAGCGGCGCGCCGGCGAACTGGGCGCCCCCCATCCGTGATAACGCTATCCATCAGTACAGCAGTATCAACCGTCTCGAATACGGCACCGGTAATGCGCCCGACAGCTATCTCTGGGAAGGTCAAGGCTGGATCGGCGGCGATATCAACCGTTTCTGGTGGAAAACCGAAGGCGAAGGCGCAACCACCGGCGGCTCGCCGGATTCGACCTCGTTCGAGGCTGACTACGGACGCGCGATCACTCCGTTCTGGAATGCGCTGATCGGTGCACGCTACGATATCTACCCCGGTAAGGATCGCGCGTTCGGCATGGTCAAACTGCAGGGCCTGTCCCCCCTGTATATCGATACCGAAGCCTCGTTCTACGTCAGCCAGGACGGCGTACCCAGCTTTCGCGGCGAATTTCAGTACGAGCCGTTGATTACCCAGCGCCTTCGCCTAGCGCCGCGAGCTGAAATAAATCTCGGCGCGCGCGATGCCAATTACGGCTTGGGCGGAGGTCTGCAGAGCACCTCGCTCGGCCTTCGGCTCAAGTATCAGATCGTGCGTGAATTCGTACCGTATATCGGTGTGCGCTGGGACAAGAAATACGGCGACACCGCCAAAATGGCTCGGGCGGACGGCGGGACAAGCTCCTCGACAGCCTTTGTGGTGGGCCTGAGTGCTTGGTATTAGCAGGCATCGCGACACCACCGCGTTGCTGATTGATGACGTTGTCCGAACGCGTACCGACGGTGGTCTTGTGCATCACTCGGGTTCGTCGACGTCATTCCACCCGACCCCGAGTTGCCATTTTTCGATATTCGACCCTCAAATCCAATCTCAAAACCCTGGAGTCTGAGATGTCAAAAGTAACCGAGGCAGTCTACCGCTGGCTGGATTTCGATCTTCGAGCGCCGCACGACATTCCAGCGCGAGTCACGGCGTCGCAACAACTGACTTTTTACGGCCTACGGATTGTGTTCGGGCTGATCTGGCTGTTCAACGCGTGGACGGCCTCGGCCAGCGCAAATAAACACGCAATTGCGCAATTCATGGGCCTGTCTTTCGGCTCCTGGCCCGTTCGCGTGATCGGCAACGGTGTTTTTTTGCTGGATCTCATCATGGCGGTTGCACTGCTTTCGGGTCGCGGCATGCGCGCTGCTCTCTGGTTGGGCGTTGTGTATCTGATCGTGATGTGGGTCGGCGTTTCCCATACCGGCGGTTTCAATACCGCCGCCGGCCAGACCGATCCGGGGATCGCGCCGCCTTATCTGATCCTGTTTATCTTGACGTTCGCCTGCTGGCGCCTGAGCCAGGCCGCGCCAGCGAACAACAATGCCGTGGCGCAGGAGCACGCCCGTCTGTGGATCCATGCGATGCGCCTGGCATTCGGTTTTTTGTGGGCCTGGGACGCACTGTTCAAATGGCACCCTTACTATCTAACCCATATGGTCGCCTATCTGACAGCGGCTCAAGATGCCCTACCAGGCTGGGTGGCAACTTACGACCAGATGTGGATCAACGTTATCAGCTTTGTGGGCCCCGTTCTGGTTGGCGTGCTGGCTGCGCTTCTTGAAACGGTGCTCGCCTGGAGTCTCATCACTGGCAAGCTGATGCGATGGCTGCTACCGATCGGCGGCATCTATTCGCTGGTGATATGGTCGACGGCCGAAGGGTTCGGCGCACCATATACAGCCCTTGGCCAAACCGGCATGACCGGCAACATGTTTGGCAACGCCGCGATTTACGCCCTGATCTTTTTCACTTTCATGGCCGTTTATCGGTGGCCCAAGCCCATCACCGCATCCGTCTGATACGTCGTTAACCGAACCACGCAAATTCCGCGGCCTAAAATCATCACCGGATGACAAATATGACTTTCGTTCCGATCCTCGGCGATACGCTCTATACGATCGCCGGCATGTTCTGGAAAATCCTGTGGGCGCTGGTGCTCGGCTTTGCGATCTCGGGCGCCGTCCAAGCGTTCGTTCCCAAACGCCGCATGGTGCAGGTCATGGGGGACGACAGTGCGGCTTCGCTTTTCCGAGCGGGTTTTTTCGGCGCCATCTCATCGTCCTGCTCATACGCTGCGGCCGCCATGAGCCGCAGCGTATTCATGCGCGGCGCTCATATCACGGCCTCGATTGCCTTCATGATCGCGGCGACTAATCTCGTGATCGAGCTGGGCTTCGTATTGTGGTCGTTGATGGGCTGGCAGTTCGTGGTCGCTGAATTTGCGGGCGGCGTGCTGCTAATCATCGTTATGGCGCTTCTCATGAAGCTCGTCGGGCCGGTGAGGGCATTCGATCACGTACGTGAGGCCCAGACTGACGATGATACGGACGAGGATGTCGCTGTCCCGAGCCCGCTCAGCCTTGATGGTTGGCGCCAGGCGGCCGCCAATTTCATGATGGACTGGTCGATGATCTGGAAGGATATCGCCATCGGCGTGATCGTCGCCGGCGCGATGGTGGTCTGGGTACCCGACGCGTTCTGGCAGGCGCTGTTTCTATCCGGGGGCCACGGGGGCGATGTCAGCCTATTGCAGATGATCGAAAACGCACTCGTCGGGCCGCTGGTCGCCGTGGTGAGCTTTGTGTGTTCGGTCGGAAACGTGCCCTTGGCCGCCGCTTTGTTCAACGGCGGTATCTCGTTCGGCGGCGCGCTGGCCTTCATCTACGGCGATTTGATCGTCATCCCGATGTTGCTGGTCTATCGCCAATACTACGGCACCCGACTCGCGGCAATGCTAGGCGTCATTCTGTATATCGCCATGGCGGTGACCGGCTTCGTCGTCGATCTCATTTTCTCCGTCGGCGGATGGGCGCCCGATTCAAGCACGGTCGACGTCGGATCAATGGAATTCTTCAGCCTGGATTACACATTTTGGCTGAATCTGATTTTCATCGGTGTCGGGCTGGGGCTCTGGGCTCTGTCCAGGCAAGCCAACGCCCAGTCCCACTGTGCCCATCATCACTGATGGAGGCGGCCATGCCGGCACCACCAACCCAACCGCCATACCTCGATCAAAACCTAAAAAGGGCATCATGAAAGACTCAACGACACATTACGGACTCGTCAGCCGATTCTTGCACTGGCTACTGGCCCTTCTGATCATCGCGCAGTTTACGCTGGTCTTTGTTTTTACGTGGATCGTCCCCGAGCACGGGGGCGAGCATCATGAACACGGGACCGCCAGCCTACATGAGACGATGATGATGCTGCATAACTCGGTTGGGTTGCTGATCCTGCTGTTCGGCTTGATCCTGATGGTATGGCGGCTAACTGTCCAGTCCCGCCAACAACTGGTTTGGCGGATAAAAGAATGGCTGGGGATCTCGCGTCCACT
>NZ_APNK01000023.1 GCF_000732535.1 Salinisphaera hydrothermalis C41B8 | reverse complement strand
CCCAGGACCGCCGGAGCGCCGCTTGATCAAGTCTCCATACACCAGACTTGCATATAGCTCGGCCGTGGACGCTGGTTATCCCGATTTCTTGCTCCGAGTCGGAATTCCACTGTTTCCTATCCGAAATGCGAAATGCTCGATCTGCGGTGCGGGCCAACGCTGGAGTCAGGCGGGCGGCCGCCCCGATTGCAATCTTCGCCCGAGCCCCCAAATTGGATCGCCCAAACAACTCGTTACCTGCAAATCGCCAAAGTCAACGATGCGGTCAGAGCAACACGATACGGCGCCAGCTTCGCGCGTCGAGGCGACATTAGGTTTAATTCCGGCGCCCGATCTGCCAGAGGCGGCCGTGGGGCGCATCGTCGCCAACTTGCCGGAATTGCTGCGCCAGTGCATCGATGATCGGTTGGTCTGGCATGTCGAGACCATGACCGATCCACTGATCGGAGCCGAAGACGATACGGAGCACATTATCGCCAAGGCACGCCAGGTCATGCAGAGCCAGGGGTGGCAGTATGTGGTATGCGTAACGGATCTGCCGATCGTGCGCCACGGTCGGCTCACGATCGCCGAAGCGGACGGCCGGCATGGCGCGAGCGTTTTGTCTCAGCCCGCCTTGGGGTTCGTCCAGCCGACGCGGCGATTGCGGGATGCCATCCTACAACTAGTCAATGAAATGCATCATGGCAGTTCGGATGCGGCGCGCGACCGTCAGCAAGCACACATGGCACGCCGCGCCGGCCGCTACGGACAGCGCGGCGACATCAGCGTCAATGCCCGTGAGCTGGTGAGTAGCCGCTATTTTTGGCCGTTCGTTTCTCTTCAGCGTCTTATACCAAACGAATCGGCGATCGATGTCCGCTTCGTCACCACAAGCCGCTGGCGCGGTTATATCCAGCTATTGGCGGGCATGGTGCACGCCAACCGGCCGTGGACGATTCTGCCCTCGTTCAAACGGGTGGTCGCCATTGCGTTCGCGACCGGAACCTACGGCCTGGTGTTCCCGACGCTCTGGCATTTGAGCGATGCATACGGCGCAACGCGCCTTATCGCACTTATGGGCACCTCGTTCACCGCGATGATTGCCTGGATCACAATCGCGCATGGGTTGTGGGAACCCAGAAGCGCAAACACGAGGTTTGCCCTCGTCTGGCTGTATAACGCCACCACACTGACCACGCTGTTTATCGGCGTGGTGTGTTATTACCTGGGGCTTTTCGCTCTGTTTTTTACGACGTCCTTGATTTTCATCCCCGGCCATTACCTGCAACAGATACTCGGTCATCCTGTCGGGCTCGGCACTTATCTGGGCCTCGCCTGGCTAATTACCTCGGTGGCCACGATTACCGGTGCGCTCGGCCTGAGCCTGGAGGGCGATACAACGGTTCGCAACGCGACTTATGGTTACCGCCAGCGTATGCGTCATCGCAAGGTGACGCGGCTCAACAAAGCCTCGCGAGAAGACATCTGACGGCAGCTTTGCCGCAGTCCCTGCATGCGGCCAAGCGCAAGAGCCTCGGGCGACTGCCGGCGCCGCCCGGTTCGCGGCCGCTCCAATTGAGGGGATTTATAAAGTCTATCTTTAGATTTTGCGCACAATGCGAGCCTCCCCACCACCCTGCGCTCTACTGTTCGCCTGCGTGGGCGAGCACTTACAGACCGTAGATTGCCTTGGCCCAGCCCGGGATATGGTCCGCGGCTTTATCAAGCTGGCCTTGCTTGAAGGTCAGAATATGTCGCGCTGGCGCATTCGCCTTCGAGCTGTCGAAGATCTGGGCGAGATCGGCCAATGCCACGGCCGCTCGAATATGCCGCTTGTTGCGTTCGTATCGCTCGCGGATTTTATGCTCGGGTACGTCGTGCCCGCCCTGAGTCACGCGAAAACGCACGCGGGCCACGGATATGTCGGCACTCTGAACGTTGACGTGGAAGATCACGACACGAAAACCCTGGGCCTGGGCATTTCGGATCAGATCGAGCTTGCTCTCGTGCGAGAAAACGGTTTCGGTAACGAACGAGCGCCTCTCGTGCAGATACGCATCGCGCGTCGCCCCAGCCAAGCGCGCGGCCTCGTAGGCATCCAGTTCTTCGCCTTGAGCCTGTCTTTCCTGCCGTATCTCATCCGCGTTCACGAATGGGACGTCGGTGATGGCGCGAACCCGTTGCTCATAGAGCGTCGACTTGCCGGCGCCGTTCGGGCCGGCGAGCACATACATCGTCGGCCTCGACTCCACCTCAGGTGCCTAAGTCTTCCGAATTGACGCCTGCGGCGCGCTGCTTGTCAGCGAGCTGTTTAAAAAAGGCTCTTTCTTCGTCGCCCGCCTTCTCCATGATGGCCTCATGCTCCACGTCGTATACGGACCGCTCATAAGGGTCCAGTTCGTCGGGAGAGATATGCCCGCGGAGTGCGTCGTGCACCTTGGTCCGGTCATACCCCGGCGCGTTCTCGATCGCCTGGCCGACACGAGCCCAATGCTCCAGCTGGGCCTGAACGGTGCGAGACATCACGCCCGCTTCCTTTCGTGCCTGACCAAGAATGGCACGTGATAGGCGAACACTTTCAGTAGCCATGACCAGCCTCCTGCGTTGTCGCAGATCATGTGATGGCCGCATTGCCGCGCGCCCATCGTTCGAAACTAAAATCTACCACAACTGTGGTGCGCCAGACGCTATAACAGCCCATCCAGACGCGTCGGGCTGGTTAAGAGTTCATGCGCTTCAAGGATCTGCGCCAAGCAAGAATCGCGAGAAACCCGGCTTCTCCATATCTCGGTGTCTCGGCCCCGAGGCCTTTGAGCAATCTCTTTGTGACCACTCGAGTATGGCATCGATTTTGGCCAACCCTTTGGTTGTCAGCTCGACCTGAACGCTTCGCCGATCTTTTGGACTGCGTCTACGACGAACTAGACCCGCCTTTTCAAGCCGATCGACACGACTGGTTACGCCGCCCGACGAAATCATCATCAGCCGCTACAGCTCAGTCGGTAATAGCGCATCAGGTTCGCCGGATCGCTTGCGCGTGGCCAGCACCTCGAATTGACCTGGCAACAAGCCGAGGAGGGGTCTTGCCCGCCTGCCATTCCCGCCCATGCCGGGTATGAATCAAACCCGACTCATGTACGACGAAATTCGCCTAAGCCTCTAATTTTTGGCGAGGCGAACTTATTATGCGGCGCCGGAAACCGCCGTGTTTTGCCCCTCGCTCGCCCCGTCTTCGGAACAGTACGGCGGTGACTCATCCGAACCGGGCGGGTCGGCCGTGGTATCGGCCAGACATACACAGTTTCGTCCCTTATGCTTGGCCCGATAGACCTCACGGTCCGCCGCATCAATGAGTTTGTCTGTAGCCAGCGAATGATCGACCGACGTCACAGCGATGCCGATACTCACGGTGACGTGCAGCGCGGGCAAGTCGGCGACCTGTAGCGGTGTCTCGGCCATGTTCCGGCGGGCACGTTCGGCCAGGTCATGCGCGCTCTGGCGGTCTGTGTCGTTGAGCAAAACGGTGAACTCCTCGCCCCCAAAACGACACAGCAGGCCAGCCCTAGCGAATTGCGACGCCAATCGACCGGCCACTTCATAGAGGACGAGATCACCGATCTGATGGCCATAGGTATCGTTGATGCGCTTGAAGTAATCGACATCGATCATCAAGACCGCGCGAGGCCCGGAGCATCGCAGGCCGGCCTCGATCAGGGCGCGGCGATTCGGCAGGCCGGTCAGCTCGTCAGTCCGCGCCAGATGGTAGAGCTGGCTTTCGGCTTCATCCAGACGCCGGATGAGCGATAGCAGGCTGCCCGCCATCAGGGGCACGAGGGTCACAGAACAGATCAGGGCGCAGACATAGCCAATCATCATGTCTGGCAACCCCGCTACGGCCATGGCGGTCCCGGTGATCGCGAACGAAGTCACGATGCCGACTGCCACGAACAGCAACGTGCCCCACCAGACCCCCGCGCGTCGTACCAACCGACGCAGCCAACCGACCTCCGGACCCGACTTAATCGTGAGCGGCGCGGTACGCGTGTCGAATTCCTGCATTGTCAGCGCCACACCATCCGGACCCGCCGATGCGTCATCCGCCCCTCTTGAGAGTCTCCGCATTCATTCCTGGCGAATGCTTCACTCCGTACCCGCCGGACCCAGGGCGTGTTGAGGTTTCGTCCGAGCGCCGCGTTGGCGTGCGCAAATCGTGTCCGGCAAGGCGCGAGTCGCCGCGTCGTGGCGTGCCACGACCCAGACTCGCAACGCCGCCGGGCGCCCATGGTTAATTTTTTATGGGCGGCCCAACCCGAAGGGACAAGCGCCCATATAAATTGACGACACGACGGCAATCCAGCGTTGTAGCTCTCTCGCGTAACGACTACGCCCCGTTCGCTACGCCTCGTCTTGCCGCAAAACAGCGCTTGGCGCGGACTCGCACGAAACCTCAACACGCCCTAGCGCCAGTCAGTGTAGTGCTCGCGATCCTCGCCCGCAATTTGCCCCGCTTTGGCCAAAGGCGCGGCTTATACGGTGCCGGCAGTAGGAGGCAGGCCCAGTGGCCGGCGCCTTCGCCTCGCTCGACTCCTTCTTCCACCGCCCAGCGTCTCGGGCCTCACGCGTCCTACCCCTACCGCCGCTTCGCCTTCGAATTCGTTTGGTAGAGATCGTCCTCTGTCACTGCTTGGTTGCGCCGCGGACCATTCAGCCGCTCGTGAATTTACTTTTCGTCCCATCGAAATAGCGGCCTTGTGCCAAGTCGGCCAACAACCCGCGCTCGACCGGCGTCCAGCCGAGTTGCTCGCGGGTCTGCATGCTGGAAACCGGTGCGTCCAGGCCGATGAACATGGCGAGGAAACCGAAATGTGCCTGTATTTTGTCGGGGTCTATTGAGGCGGCCGGTACGCCCAGTCGTCGACCGATGATTTCCGCCAGCTCGCGAACGGGTATGCCGTCGTCGTCGACTGCGTGATAGCGAGCGCCGGCCTGGCCGTTTTCCAGCGCGAGCCGGAAGGCGCGGGCCGCATCGGCGCGATGAACGGCTGGCCAGCGGTTGCTGCCGTCGCCGATAAAGCCCGAAACACCGGTCTGGCGCGCGATATCGATAAGGCGAGGAACAAATCCCCGATCGCCATCGCCATGTACGGACGGCGGCAAGCGCATTACGGAAGCGCGAACGCCCCGGGACGCCAGCGACAGCGTCGCAAGCTCCGACGGTACGCGCGGGATCGAGGCATCGGGCGTGTCTTGTTCGGTGCCCAAGCGGCCGGGTGTGGCCATCGCGATCATCAAGGTTCCGGATGTTGTTACGAACGGGCGATTTGACCCAGCCAGCACGTCGCCGATGGCCTCAATGACGCGGCGATCCAGATCGGCGTTTTTTTGAAACTGGGAAAAGTCGCTTTTAAACGCGGTGTGAATGACGCCGTCGCACTCGGACGCTCCCGCCCGCAGGCTGTGCAGATCATCCAACGCGCCCTCGTGCACGCGGGCTCCGGCTTCGACGAGCATACGAGCGCTGTCCTCGGAGCGGGCCAGCCCGAGAACTTGATGACCGGCATCGATCAGCTCTTTGACCACCGCTGCCCCCACCCACCCGGTCGCACCGGTTACGAATACGCGCATCAGCTTGCTCCTTACAAAAACAGGCCGCCGGAGCGGCGGGAGCGTTGAGCATAGGCGATCGAACTGGGACGAACTATGCTTTAAAGTCTCTAATAATTTCGTAATCGTCTCAGAACATTTATGGATCCGTTATCGGACGTGCTTCGCCTACTCAAGCCGGTGACCTACGTCGCCGGCGGCTTCGACCTCGGGGGCGACTGGTCGATCGCGTTCCAGGCCCACAGCGGGATCAAGTGTTACGCACTGGTGTCCGGCACGTGCTGGCTCGCTGTCGAAGGCGTGGATCATGCGGTGCAGTTGCAGGCCGGCGACTGCATTCTGCTGCCCAACGGGCGTCCGTTTCGTCTGGCGCGGCGGCTCGACCTCGATCCCGTACCGTTTCTCGATCTGAGGCGGGACGGGTGGAACAATGGCGTGGCGACGATCAATGGCGGCCATGAAACGCTGATCCTCGGCGGTCATTTCGTCTTCGCCGGCGCCCATACCGAAATTCTGCTTGGTGCGATGCCGCCCATCATCCACTTGCACGAGCAGCACGATAAAACGGAACTGCGTTGGGCATTGGAGCGCATGCGCCGGGAGTTGCTCGACGAGCGGCCTGGCAATGCCTTGATCGCCCAGCATCTGGCTCACCTGATGCTGGTTCACGCCCTTCGGCTCTATCTGGCCCATGGCATTAACCAAAACGCCGGCTGGCTGTTTGCCCTGAGCGATCCCCAAATAGCTAAAGCCATTGGCGCCATTCACGCCGACCCGGGCACGCGCTGGACCTTGCCGCGGCTTGCTTCGAAAGCGGGTATGTCACGCTCGAGTTTCGCCCGCCGCTTCAAGACGATGGTCGGATCGTCACCGATCGATTATCTGACGCGCTGGCGTATGCTTCTGGCAAGCGACCGCTTAAGCGCGGATGCCGAGCCGATCTCCGCGATAGCGATGTCGCTCGGCTACGCTTCCGAAAGCGCGTTCAGTACCGCATTCAAGCGTGTGATGGGTTGTTCGCCGCGCGATTATGCGCGCGATACTCAGCAAAAAGACCAGGGTCTCCACCCCCTCGCCTAGTCCGACTCTCTTCTCGTCTGCCCCGGCTTCTCGCGCCTTAGGCGGCTCCCCCTTTCCGGCCAGGTCTGGCGATATGGATAGCCCTCCGGTGTAGTCCCGCTACCGCTACAGCCGTGGCTCGCAACGACCCAGACTCACGTCTCGCCGGTCACGATTTGCGGACGCCAACGCGGCGCTCCCATGAAACCTCAACACGCCCTATGCGGCCTCGATCGCGCGGCATATGAATTCGGACGCCCGATCGATCGATGCAGACCGCGAACCTGAATTCCGGCAGAGATGGATGGAAAATCGCGGCAGCGCCGGCAGCCCCGATTCGGGCGGCAAAATATGTAACTGGGGCGGTACAACGGATTCGAGGCTGACAGTGATCGCCAGGCCGCCAGCGACTGCGGCCGTGGTGGCTTCGAGGTTGCCGCCTTCGAACCGGCTGACCCACGGGATGTGATGTCCGCGGAGCGCATCGAGAACGGAACTGCGGAATACACAGCCTTCGCTGACGAACGACAACGGCAGCGGGCGCCGGGTATGAACGGGTGATGCCGAGCCGCCGACCCATACGAGGCGATCGGAGATGAGCGCTGTGGATCCACTGGCTCGTTCGGGTGCTTCGAGTACAGCCAGATCGAGTTCGCCCGACCGGAGCATGGTATCGAGCTCCGGAGAGGTGGCACTACGCACCGAAAGCTCCATATCCGGGTCGGTGGTCGCGACCGACGAGAGAATGGCCGGCATATAGCGGCCGATCAGATCGCCGGGCAGACCGAGCCGCACCGGCGCGTCGAGCTTTCCCGGCCTGGCTTCGGCGACGAAACGATCGTTTCGATCGAGCATGTCCTCGGCGTGACGGAGCAGACGTGCACCGTCGACCGTTGGATTCAGACCATAACTCCCACGCTCCAGCAGATGCTGGCCCAGAACGGTTTCCAGCCGTTTGATCTGCTGGCTGACCGCGCCTTGCGTTAAATGCAGTGCGGTGGCGGCCTTGGCCATGCTGCCGTGATGCACGGCGGCGACAAACGTCCGCAGAAGACGGATTTCAATATTCCGGGGCATCGCGAAGCCCGAGGCTTTAGCAAAGCTAATACCCCGCATTATAAACATTCGATATCCGTATCGGCCCGAGCATCCGAGAATCGCCGGATTCATATTTTTCGGGGCGAGCAATGTGGCCTTCGCTATTGGTTTTTGTTGTGGTGGCAACGATCACGCCCGGTGGCGCAACCACGTTGGCTACCGCATCCGGTACCCAACACGGCCTGCGCCGCAGCTTGCCGTTGATTGCCGGCATCGCCCTCGGCTTGGCGAGTCTGGCAGCCGCAAGCTCACTCGGTCTGGGCAGCCTGTTGCAGGCGTTCCCGGCGCTAAACCTGGCGATGCAGATTGCCGGCTCGGCTTATCTGCTCTATCTGGCATGGCGGGTCGCCTCCGCCGGCCGACCGAACGCGGATTCGAAGAGCCTACGCCAGCCGATCTCGTTCACCGGCGCCGCTGCCCTACTTTGGTTGAATCCGAAAGGCTGGGCGGTGACGTTGAGCGCCGCCGTTTCGTTCAGCACGCTAGCCGCGAACCCCTGGACGCTGGCCGCCATACTGGCAACGGCCTTTGCCAGTGCGGCTCTCGTTTCGCTGACGCTGTGGTGCCTGATAGGCCGCGCGTTGGGACAATTCCTGCGTGCGGATCGGCATTGGCAGATTGCGAACTGGACGCTTGGCGGCTTGCTCGCCTTGTCGATCTCCGCGCTTTGGATTGAGTAACGCGAACACTAGTCGGCGGCCTCGACGCCGATTGGTCCAGGCCCGATGACCTGTTGTCCTCTGAATTCCGTCAGGACCGCAACTACAGCATCCCCTACATATTTTTTCGTCGAAACCGAACAATCCGCTTGTGGCGCAGTATTATTTTTAGGCGGGCCGTCTGCCGGCTTGGCGTTGAAGGTTGATAGGTGAGTCGTGGTTTGGATCGAGCGTGTTCGATAGCTGACTAACGGTGAACATCTATGAGCGTTGCATTCGCGCCGGACGCCGTGATTACGGAGGCCACCGGCGGCCAGGTACTGCATGCCTATGGTGACGAGGTGAGGGTTTATCTGGACGGTGCGCAAACCGAGGGCCGATTAGTGGTGTTCACGGCCCTGACGCCGCCGGGCGGCGGGCCGCCGCCGCATTATCACGAGAACGAGGACGAGTGGTTTTTCGTCGTGGCCGGCGATTTTGAATTTCTTGCCGGCGGGGAATGGCGGCCGGTGGGCGTGCATGGCGCGGTGTTCGCGCCCCGACTTTCGGTGCATGCGTACCGCAACGTCGGCGCGACACCGGGCCGGCTGTTGATCCATGCCGCGCCGGCCGGGTTCGAAATCTTTTTCGCGGAAAGTGCGGCAGAGTTTGCGAAATCCGAGCGACCGGATAAGACACGGTTGGTCGAAATCGGCCTGGCCCACGGCATTCATTTCGTTTGACCCCGGTCGCGGGGCCGCCCGGCGCCGCCCGCCGATCGCGGCGCCGGGCCGGCTTTATGGCGTGTGGCCTGCCGGGCGCAGGGTGTTCGTTACGAGTCGTTGGCGGACTGCGGGGCGTCGACCGGATTGCGGATGATGCCGACCGTGCCCGTGTCTTTCGGGCTGACGAAGGCGTGGCCGCCGTCGAAGTCGCTCACCCAGTCGAATTGCGGATCGACTACCACGTTGCCGTGCGCGTCGATAAAGCCCCAACCCAGTGACTTGAAGGGTTTATCGCCGCCAAGGCCGCTGGCCAGCTCGACGCCAAGCAGGCCCTCATGAAATCGATGCTTGCCGTCGATCATGAAGCGGCCTTGGTCGTCGACGAACGGGATGCGTGCAATCAAATGGCCGTCGCGATCGAAGGTTTCTATATAGCCGTCGCTGTTGTTGCTTCGCTTGCCGTCGACGGCGAAGAGCATGACGTCCCGCCCATAGCCGCGCGGTTTGTGCTCATAGCGGGCGGGTATGATGACCTGGCCCTTGTCATCGAGCACACCCCATTTGCCGTTGCGATAGAACCGGGCCCGGCCGTTGATGAATGGCCCCAGCCGATCGATATCGTCGGGCACGCGAAAGCGCACCCGCCCCTGTGTATCGATGACGGCCCATTCGTAGGTCTTGGGCGCCGGCCCGGGCAAGTTGTTGTAGATGCGGCTGAGTGCGTTGTCACCCTTGGGCCCCGGGTCGGTGGTTGCGTGGATCGATACCACGGCCAGGCCGTCTGAGAACCGCTCGGCCGCTGGATAGGGTTCGTCGCGCAATTTATGGCCGTCGCGGTCGACGAAGTTGTTGCCGCCCCGCTCGTCCACGATCAGAAGCCAGCCGTCGTGGAAGTCGCCGAGCGGATGGTGCAGATTCGGGTTGTCGGCATCGACGCCGTACCAGCGTGAATCCACATCCAGTACATGCCGGCCGCTGCGATCGATGAACTGCCAGTCGCCGTCCTGAGTCTCGACGGCGGCCAGGCCGTCGGAAAAAGCATGCGCCCGCGCATATTGGAGATCGATCACGGTCTTACCGTTACGATCGACATAGCCCCATTTCTCGACCACCTTATCGTGCACTTCCTGCCTGGCTACGGCGGCACGCCCGTCGTGAAAGTTTCCCGCCTTGTCGTATTGCGGTTTGACGACGTATTGCCCCCGCGGGTCGAGAAAGCCGAAGCCGCTCAGATTTTCCTCGTACAGGTTTCCGCCGACACGAGCCCGTCCCTCGCTGAACGCGTTGATCTCGTACAGCCCGGCACGCGGTGCCATCGTGTACTCCGGCTTAGCTACGACCGGCGTCGAAACAACACCGCAGGCGAGCAAGAGCCCGGCGGACAACAAACGGTACGTGGATGACATCTTCAGCGCGTTCTTCTGATGGCCGGCAGAGCGAACTTGCCACGCCCCGCGAAGATTTTCCACGCAAACCGGGTTGCCCCGGTTCAACACCACGGCCCCGCACGACCGCCTCGCTATCGCTCCGCGGATCACTACGAGCACACCACCCGGCCAATCGGATCGTCGCGATTGCACATGATCGGTCCGACGAGGGTTAACGGCGCCAGAGCACGCTATTTCAACCATTCGCCCGCGCGATGATCTTCGGACGATCTCGTGGAAAGACGACGCGGCAGCGGTGACAACGCCAACGACGCTCGATCGGCATCAGACGGAACCACGTGGCCGAGCCGGCTCTCCGTCGCGGTTTATCG
This sequence comes from Salinisphaera hydrothermalis C41B8, assembly GCF_000732535.1. Taxonomy (GTDB): domain Bacteria; phylum Pseudomonadota; class Gammaproteobacteria; order Nevskiales; family Salinisphaeraceae; genus Salinisphaera; species Salinisphaera hydrothermalis. Next base: position 49,667 of record NZ_APNK01000023.1, on the reverse strand, counting down.
GGCGTGCCTCGTGGCATTTTTGGCGTCAGCCCGGGTGGCTACGAGAAATGCTCGGTCTCGATGCGGGCCAGCGGCGCCGCACGCACGGCGGCACCCCGATACCGTGCTGACTTGTTTAGAGCCAGTGGTCAAACAAAATCGTCGTTGTCGCCACCGCTCCAGCCGTCATCGTTCCACCCGCCGTCGCCCAACCCGTTGCCGGGATCGTCGTAGCCGGTATTGGCATAATCGTTACCGGCGCCCGCGTCCCAGCGCGTATCGCCGGGATCGTAGAAATTACCCGCACCGCCGTTGTCGAAGCCCGCATCCATTGGGGCGGCGCCCGGCTCGTTGATGACGTTGACGATTTCTTCGGGCTGGGAATGGTGGAACATGCCGGTCAGCATATCCGCCACCATGATGCCGCCAGCCACGCCGGCCGCGGTTTGCAAGGCGCCACCGAGGAAGCCACTGCCGCGTGACGGCGCAGGCCCGGCAGACGGCGGCGGCGTGTAGGACGAGCCGCCACTCGACGCGCTTCCAGCGGCGTTCGATGGGGCGGAAGAATACGCACCCGATCCACCGCCGCCGAACAGGCCGGCCAGAAAGCCGCCACGGTTGCCTGATGCGGGGTGCTGCTCCGCCTGGGCCAGACGTTGCTCCAGTTCGGAGACCTGGGCATGGAGTTTCTTGAGTGCAGCTTCCTGTATCAGCATGGCCTGGGCCATGTAGTAAGGTGCGTGCGGTTGGGCCTTGATCCGCTCTGCAATATGCGTGGCCGCTTCCCCGTCTCGTGCGCCGGTCTGCTCCTCGGCCTGTTGAAGCCGATCGAACAGCCCGTCGATCATTTGTTTTTCCTGCGATTCCATAGTCTGTCCACCTCGCTGGCCGCGGCACGCGCCTAGGGTCTGTTGAGGTTTCGTGCGAGCGCCGCGTTGGCGTCCGCAAATCGTGTCCGGCAAGGCGCGAGTCGCCGCGTCGTGGCGTGCCACGACCCCGGCTCGCAACCCCGCCGGGCGCGATTTGCGGCCCAACCCGAAGGGACAAGCGCTGTTTTGCGGCAATACAGCGTTATAGCTCTCTCGCGTAGACCCACTACGCCACGTTCGCTACGCCTCGTCTTGCCGCAAAACAGCGCTTGGCGCGGACTCGCACGAAACCTCAACAGACCCTAGAGCTTGTTCTGATAGCGCGCGTCGAAGGTCCGTCAAAAACTTAGGTCGTTGCATACGACACGTGGTTTTGCGAAATAGTTCATTGTTGCCGCCGCTCGGCCTGAGACGCGGACGGCGTGTAAATCGGCCATCCTGACGTTCGCCGTTACTGCTCTAAACAAGCCTCCCTTCGGGACACCATCCATTTGCCGCCGCATTCGAGCCACTGCTGGCGCGCGACTCGATCGCCTCTCTCGGCGGTTGCCCGTATTGAACGAACTCGTGCACCGCTCGTCATCCAATCGACGTAGCCAATGCCAAAGGCTGGCGCCCGAGAAAGCCTCTTAACCCGTATTGCTGATCCGAGCCGATAGGTCTCGGTTACGGTCCGATCGTGGCGGCGCGCTCGCGTGCCGAATACGGGCCATGCCGTTGAGTTCCATCAGCGCTGCGATGGTTTTCTGTGTCCGCATGGTGCGCGACATGGCGAGCGGAGACCGCCTGTGGCTGGAGCCTTGCCCGGCAGCAGGGTCGAGGCGATCACACGCATCATGGCCACCTTGCTTATTCGGTCGGCAAGGCGACCGTCCTTACAAGGCGCGTACCAGGGCAAACTGGACCACGCCGGGCCGGCGCTCAGTATCGAGTCAGCAGCCGGTAAGCGTCGCCACGCCACGGTATGGCAGATAATCGATAAAAATTGTAGGGCCGATTGCATGGGCGCAGTGGAATGAACAAACGCTGGCTGCCGAGCCCACGCGGGCGTATTCGCAAAAACGGCCCTGCTGTCCGTCACGCCAGTGCGTGGAACTCAACCATCAAGGGTTGCGGCCTCGGCACGGCGCTGCTGCTGTGTTGGGTCATGACCGGCTGCGCCTCGCTGCCTCGGGCAGTTCACACCGACAAACCAGTGCCCGCCGCCAAACCGATCGTGTTTGGTGCCCATGGCCCCCTCTCGCGCGCCCAGAGCGAGCACGTCATTCAGCACCTGCAGCAAGGCGCCGACGATAGTGGCCTGCTGCGCCGTCATCTGGCCGTCGAAGCCGCGCTGACAAACAACCCGTTGGTGACGGGGAACAAGGCGACCCTCCTGATCAACGGGCCCTCGGCGTTCGCGGCGATTTTCAATGCGATTGCCCACGCCCGGCATACGGTGAACATCGAGACCTACATCCTCAACGACGATACGATCGGCAAGCGTTTGGCGAAGCTGCTGCTGAAGAAGCGTGCCGAGGGTGTGAAGGTCAACCTGATGTATGACGGTTACGGCTCCATGGATACCCCGGCTGCCTATTTCGACCGGTTACAAGCCGCCGGCGTACAGGTGGTGGAATACCATCCGATCGACCCCCTCAAAGGCGGTTCGCTAGCCAATCTCAATAATCGCGATCACCGCAAGCTGATCATCGTGGATGGACGTATCGCGTTTACCGGGGGCATCAACATCACGTCGGTTTATTCAGCTTCGCCCGAGCGTCGGCTACAGGAACATGACGATCGATGGAAATGGCGTGATACGGATATCGAAATCCAGGGCCCGGTGGTGGCGGATTTCCAGAAGATCTTCATCAGTCACTGGCAGAGCCAGAACGGGCCGACCATAAACCCGCCGGATTATTTCCCGCCACTGCATGACGTCGGTTCGCAGGTGGTACGGGCGTTGGCGAGTCGGCACGACGAACCCCAGCCGAAGATTTACGCCACGCTGTTATCGGCGATCAATAGCGCCCAGCAATCCATCCATATCACCGCGGCCTACTTCGTGCCCAACGACGCGTTCATCAAGGCCCTGACCGCGGCCGCTCGGCGCGGCGTGCACGTTGTCCTCATTCTGCCGGCCCATACCGACAAGGGATTCGTACGGGTTGCCGGGCGATCTTATTACTCGACGTTGCTCAAGGCCGGCGTGAAAATTTATGAGCGCCAGGACGCCATCCTGCACGCCAAGACGATCGTGATCGACGGTGTCTGGTCCACCGTGGGGTCGACGAATCTGGATTGGCGCAGTTTCCGGCACAACGACGAGGTCAACGCGGTCGTATTGGGGCAGGCCTTCGGGCACCAAATGGAGGCCCAATTCCAGAAGGATCGCGCCAAGTCCAAACGCATAACGCGTTGGGCATGGGAGCGGCGATCGCTATGGGAGCGCTTCGAAGAAAGCTTTACCCGGCTCGGCGCGTGGTGGTTTTAATCCGCCGCTCACATAAGCAATTAAAATAAATAATGACGAGGCCGATCACAGGCCTGCCCTTGTCTACGCGAATTGCTTCTCCGGCTAACCCAAACGTCCGCGTGCCATTGGACGGCGGGTACTTCGTCTTTTACTGAAATCCGGCGCGCTCGGGCGCGAGCGGCACCAGAAGCGGAAACATGCGCCTTGACGCTCGTTCGCCCGGGCTGATACCCGTCACCCGTGGCTATTAGCTCATCGCGCTCGGGAGCCGGATATGACTCATCGCATCGACGCCGTGGCTTTCGACGTGTTGGAGACCCTGCTCAACCTCGCACCTATCGCTAAGCGGCTTGAGGCAGTCGGGCAGCCCGCCGAGGTGCTGGGGCCTTTTTTCATGCGCTTCCAGCGCGATGCCATGGCGTTGACGCTGGCCGGTGACTTTCCGGATTTCACCGCGACCGCCCGCCAGGCTCTGCGTACCGAAACCCAGCAGGCCATGTCGGAAGACGAGATGGCCCATGTGCTGGAAGGTTTTGCCCGGGTCCCTGCCTTTCCCGATGCGGCGCCGGCGCTGCGTAAACTATCCGAGGCCGGCGTGCACATCGGCTGCCTGACCGTCGGCGATCCGGCGAATACCCGATCGTTCCTCGCCGGGGCCGGCCTCGACGGCTACGTGGATCAGGTCGTGACCTGCGACGTGGTCGGGACCTGGAAGCCCGCGGCGGATGTTTATCATCACATCGCGCAAGCGCTGGGCTGCGAGTTGGATCGTATGGCTCTGGTGGCCGTGCATGCCTGGGATTGCCATGGCGCCAAACGCGCCGGCGCTCTTGCCGGCTGGTGTTCTCGGCTGGAGGGCGAGCCGGGTGACGTCTTTCTCCCGGCCGATGCCCATGGCGATGATCTGGTTGAAGTGGCCGACCGGTTGCTCGCACTCTGAGGGCCGATGAAGCCGGGTCGCAAACCGAACAGCCCGTAACGCCCGGCGATTGCGATCCGCATGGCGTCGCTGGCGTCCGAAGCCGGCGTCGGGCCTGCGTTTTGCTGAGAGCGCTGCGCTCGGAGCGGCCTAGGGCGTGTTGCGGTTTCGTGCGCGTCCGCGCCAAGCGCAGTTTTGCGGCAAGACGAGGCGTAGCGAACGTGGCGTAGTCGTTCTACGCGAGGGAGCGACAACGCTGGATTGCCACAAAACAGCGCTTGTCCCTCCGGGTTGGGCCGCAAATCGCGCCCGGCGGCGTTGCGAGCCTGGGTCGTGGCACGCCACGACGCGGCGACTCGCGCCTTGCCGGACACGATTTGCGGACGCCAACGCGGTGCGCACACGAAACCGCAACACGCCCTAGCGCGGCCTGACGTGCTTGCGAAATCCGAACGCGTCGTCTTTATGCTGCAGTGGTCGTTAAACCATGACCCGAGGCGGCTGCACATGTATTACATCGTCGAGACGGACAAATCGTTCGACCAGGCATCGGTGGATCTGGAGGCTGCGGTCAAGCAGCATGGATTCGGGGTTCTTCATATACACGATCTCGGCGCGACGTTGCGAGACAAAGGGGTCGCATTCGACGAGCAGTGCCGGATTTTCGAGGTCTGCAATCCGCGACAGGCGGCTAAGGTGCTGTCCGCCGACATGCGGCTGAATATGGCGCTGCCCTGCCGCATCTCGGTCTACACCGAAAACGGGCAGACCCGGATCGGGCTGATTCGCCCCGCGCCGATGCTCGCGTCCTTGTCCGACGACTCCGCGCTGGCATCGGTCGCCACGGAAGTGGAAGAAAAAACCATCCGTATGGTCGACGACGCGAAGTAGTGCCCTGACTATCGCGGCTGTAGCGGCACGGCACGTAGCGGCGGCCGCCAACGCTTAAAACCTCTGCCGGCCGAGAGTGACACGCCTTCGGGCAGTCCTGCCTGGCTCCCTGGCACGAGCACGCGTCGGCCCGAACGTCGCAAAATCGGCCCGGTGGGCTTACCGCCCAACGGGGGCGTTGATTCGAACCACCGGGCCCGCGCGGCAGAGCAGAAACCCAGGCACGTCTTCGTTGCACCGGATAAACCTTTCAGTATCTCGCGCCGCCTGACTGTAGAATCCCCGCTTCGACGAGCCCCGCTCATTATCCAGCCCTCGGTTTCTACGGTCTTATCACCTCATGCGGAAGTCAGTTTTTTGTTCGTGTCTGTTCGTTATGTCGGCCTTCAGCGGCGCCGCCTCGGCTGCCGATACGCCCGCGACGCCGCCGGTTATCGTGCCGTCGCTGCCGCCGCTGGATGCCAAGGCGTACGTGTTGATGGACTATCGAACCGGGCAGATACTCGCGGCCAAGGACCGGGACAAGGAATTGGCGCCCGCGAGTACGACAAAGCTGATGACCGCGTACATCGTGTTCCAGGACATCAAGCGCGGCCATATTTCGCTGGATACGAAGTTCCATGTGAGCAAGAAAGCCTGGCATGAAGGCGGCTCGCGCATGTTCCTGAAGGTCGGCTCGGACGTGAGCGTCGACAATCTGTTGAAAGGCATGCTGGTGCCATCGGGTAACGACGCCGCGATGACCCTGGCCGAAGGGGTCGCCGGTAGCGAGCAGGCGTTTGTGGCGCGAATGAACCAGCAGGCACGCCAGCTCGGGTTGCACGACACGCATTACACGGACCCGAACGGGCTGCCCAAGCCGGGCCTACACAGCTCGGCGCTCGATCTGGCCAAGTTGTCGCGGGCGATCATCCGCCAGTTCCCGGACGACTACGAACGCTTCTTCGCGCTGAAGTCGTTCACCTGGAACCACATCCACCAGAACAACTACAACAAGCTGCTGTGGCGCGATCCCAGTGTAGACGGTCTCAAGCCGGGTTACGTGAGCGCGGTGGGCTACAACCTCGCAGCCTCGGCCGAGCGCCACGGCATGCGGTTGATCGGCGTGGTGATGGGCGCCGACAAGCCGAAGGCTTCGAGCGCGGCCAACTACATCAATCTGGCCAAGGTCACCGGCTCGCTGTTGGACTACGGGTTTCACAACTATGCCGTGCACAAGGTGTACGACGCAGGCCAGTCGGTGATCAAGGCGAAGGTGGCGCACGGCGAGAAGGACAAGGTGGCGCTTGGGCTACGGCATTCGCTGTATGCCACGGTGCCGCGCGGCCAGTATTCCGAGCTGAAAGCTCATGTAGAGCTGCCCGGTTCGATTACGGCGCCCATCAAGAAAGGCCAGCCGATCGGGCATCTGGTGGTGAAGCTGGGCTCGCGTGTCATTGCGCGAAAGCCGCTCGTGGCGCTGAACGACGACGCCCGCTACAGCTTCTGGTAGCGGCTACCCGGCCACTTGCGGCGGCCTGCGAACGCCGGGCCTCTGATGCCGCGGCGTTCGTGCCCGAAGCCACACACGGCGCCCGGCCTCGCGCCGCGGGCGCCCGGTTCTCACGCCTCGCGGGGCGCACGCCGTGTCGACGCTCAGGCCATCGGCTCGCCGTCCAACAAGGCCGGCGAGACGGCGACGCGATTACGGCCGCGCTGCTTGCTCCGATAAAGCGCCCGGTCGGCTCGCTCCAGTACCCCAGCTAGGCTATCGTCCGGGCGGATCGTCGTAACGCCGAACGACGCGGTCACTCGGGGTACAGCGCCGATCGGCGCATTCGCAATCGCCCGCCGCAGGCGTTCCGCTACCTGACGGACGACGACATCGTCGGCGCCGGGAATGACGACCAGAAATTCTTCGCCACCCCATCGCGAGACGCACTCGTTGGCACGCAAAAGCGCCTTGCAGCGGGCTGCCACGGCGGTGAGTACCTGGTCGCCGACGGCGTGGCCGTACGTGTCATTGATTGCTTTGAACCGGTCCAGGTCGAACATGATGACGCCGCCGCCAATCCGCTCGGCGATACAGTTTTTCAGGAGTTGCTCGCTAACGCGCCGATTGTGGATTTTCGTCAACGGATCGAGATTGATCAGCGCCTCCATCGATACGCGATCCGAGGCCAGGCGATCGATCGTGCCGTGCATGCCCGACAGCATGGGCAACAGCACGACGAGCATGAGGATGATCGGGCCATAGGTCATCAGCAGGCTGGTGCCACGGGGTGTCCACATTTCGGCCGGATGTGCCACCAGATAAATCAGCACCGGCAAGGCGATCAATAGCCAGAGCAAGAGTGCGATACAGAACGCTTGGCGTAATGGGAAGAAGAACATCACCATGACGATCAGCACCACCAGCAGCGATGAGATCGGCGGCAGTATCGCGATGAGCTGGGTACCCGGGGTTGTAAGCGCCTGCACGGTATATAGCCAAGTAGGTGCAATAAGCGCGACGCTGGACGCGGATAATGCCGACCGGGTGACCGGCAATAGCCATTCGGGATGGCGTACCAGCGCAACGAGCGAGCCGGCGAATACCAGGCACATCAGGGGCGGTACAACCACGTCCATCAGATGGCTTCCGGGGTTTAGCGCGTTCACGAGCGTGGCCGAGGCGGAGGCGAAAATCGCCAGCGACATCATGACGACCACCGCGGTATGCACGTAACGCCCGTCCGAGACGTCCCTTGGCATGGTTGTTCTACCCCCCAACCCGAACACTGGAACACGCGCCTTACGACGTGTTCGATTATCGGTGCGTCCACCACCGCATGGCCGGCGCCGTCGACCTGCATGGCGGTATAGCCAGGGCCTGCTTGTGCGTCTTTCCGTACCGTGAAGCTCGGTGGACAATAGCAAGACTCGAGGCGCCCTTCTATTTTTCGAGTCGCGCCCCCCGGTCGAACCGGACGCTGCCAGGAGGCCCGCCCGCGCCGAATATGTCGATCGCAGCGACCAACCGACCCGGTCGACACGCCCGACTGGCCACTCGTGTGATCGTTACTCGTGCCCAGGCAGGGCCGTTGCGGGCCGCAACGAATTGTTTGTTATCCACGATCCACGCCGGCATCAGCGAAATGACGCTCGACCAGCGTTCGCGCGTGGCGCCACAACGCGGTTGACCCGCGCTCGATGGTGGGCCCGTAACGGGCGAGAACGTCGGCCTCGGAGACGCCGTTTTCGGCCCACGTGCCACCACCGGTCAGCGTATTCAGCAATAGCGGCTGCAGACGATCAAGCGCCTTGGCGAACCGGGCTTCCGGCGTTTGGGCCGCCTCGAATTCCTGCCAGAGCGCGAGCAGATTTGCGGCCTGATCCTCGGGCAGAATGCCGAACAAGCGATCGGCCGCCGCCTCTTCCCGAGCCGCCACAGCCTGTCGATCGTGGTCGCCATGAATCGGCGTATCACCGGCATCGATTTCGACAATGTCGTGGACGAGCAGCATCTGGATCACCCGGGCAGTATCGACGGTCGCGTCGTCCGCGAACACGAGCGCGAACATGGCCAGATGCCAGGAATGCTCCGCCGAGTTCTCACGACGGCTCCGATCGGCCAACGGGGATTGGCGTACGATGGTTTTCAACGCATCGATTTCGGCGAGAAACGCCAACTGCTCGCGCATACGATCGTTCGACATACACTCGCTCAGGTTAGTGGGCACGATGTGCCGGCGCGCGGGCTGCGCCAGCGGGGCCATCTTACGCGTCGGGCATCCTCGGCGTGGGCCAGCGCCATCTGAGCGAAATCGCCTCGAAGAACACAAAAAAGCTCCCGGCGTGACGCCGGGAGCTTTTGTACCGAGGCCGCCACGTGGGCGGCCGTATCACCGGTGGGCAACGTTTGGCTTACTGCTGAGAAATCATCAGCGACTTGCTGTTGACGAACTCACGCATGCCAAAGCCGCCGTGTTCGCGACCGTAGCCGCTGTCCTTCACGCCGCCGAACGGCAGGTTGGGCTGGGCAATGTAGTAGCCGTTGATGCTCACCATGCCAGTATCGAAGTGGTCACGAGCCAGACGCACGGCACGATCCTCGTCTTCCGAGAATACGCCGCCACCCAGGCCGTAGACCGAATCGTTGGCGATGCGAATGGCATCCGCCTCGTCCTTCGCCCGAATGAGCGAGGCCACCGGGCCGAACAGTTCGCCGTCATAGGCCGGCATACCCGGCTTGACGTTTTCCAGCACCGTGACCGGATAGAAGAAGCCTTCGACGTCCGGCACTTCGCCGCCGATGGTGGCCGTGGCGCCCTTCTCGACCGATTCCCGGACTTGCTCGTGCAGTTTGTCGCGCAAGTCTTCACGGGCGAGCGGGCCGAGCTGGGTGTTTTCGTCCGACGGATCGCCGAACTCGATCTGCTTCATTTTTTCGACGTAGGCATCGCGGAATTTGTCGTACACCGCGTCCACCACGACGAAGCGTTTGGCGGCAACGCAAGTCTGGCCGTTGTTGTTGATGCGGCCGGTCACGCAGGCATTCACAGCCTTGTCGATATCCGCGTCTTCCAGCACCAGGAACGCATCGTTACTGCCGAGCTCGAGCACCGTCTTCTTGATGTGCTGGCCGGCATCCGCGGCGATCTTGCGGCCGGTGGCCGCGCTGCCGGTAAAGGTCACGCCGCGCACGAGCCGATGCTCGGTGACCTGGCTGGCCTGCTCGTCGCGGATGTAGAGCACGTTGAACGCGTTCTCGGGCAAGCCGGCGTCGCGGAAGATCTCTTCCAGTGCCTCGGCGCAGCCCCAGACGTTGGGCGCATGCTTGAGCAACACGGTGTTGCCGGCCATCAGGTTGGCGACCGTATAACGGATGACCTGATAGAAGGGGAAATTCCAGGGCTGGATGCCGAAAATGATGCCGATCGGTTGATGGCTGACGATCGCTCGACCGCCGGGCAGATCGCGCTGCTCGTCGGCAAGCACCTCCGCCGCGTTGTCGGCACTGTAATCGCAGATGCCTTTACAGAGATCGATCTCACCCGGCGCCTCCGCGATCGGTTTACCCATCTCTTCGGTCGCCAGGCGCGTCAGCCGATCCTTGCGCTCGACCAGCAGCTCGCCCACCTTGCGAATGATGGCGCCGCGTTCGTCGAGCGAGCGTTGTTTCCAATCAACAAACGCCTCGTGGGTCTGCTGGATCTTCTGTTGCAGCTGTTCGTCCGTGATCGTTTCGAATTCACGAATCGTACGGCCGTTGGCCGGGTTGATGCTTTTCACGGGTTCCGTCATACGGCTCTCCAAAACACTCAATGGTGCGGCACTGGCAAGCCGGTACGAGCCCGGTCTTACCGTCCGCTGGTGATTGGTTGATGCAGACACCCGATTGGTTTTTCAAGGCAAACCGTAGGTTACGACGAGCTGCGATAGGCTCCCGACGGCGGAATTGACGCTCGGAAGAAAGCCCCGATGGTCGCCCGTGAACACATGCAGGCAGTCCGCTGACCGGGCGTGGCGCCGTCGTCGGGCAAAGCCGTCCTTGGACCCCGTCGCTCACGATCCGCGGGGCGGCTGGCTTGCCCTGCACGCACAGGCCGATGCCGTGGCTCCCTCGCAGGGCCGCCCAGCCGGCGCCGGCCTGCTCAGCGGCGGCGTACTCGTTTCGTGGGAAATGACGTTGCCTATTCGGGCTCGTCGCCCATGCCGAGCATCTAATGCCTCAGATTCAGATAAGACTCCGCGCGCTCCGCGGCGCCGAGGGTCGCGCCCAGCAACGGAGCGTAGGGGCCGAACGCCGTTTCCCGAATATCGATGGGCGTCGGCAGCATGTTCAGCACCGCACCTCGCAGGCGACTGGAAAACGCCGGAGTACCGAAAACCCGACCAGCGAATACCACCACGGCCGGGTTCAGCGTGATGATAGTGTTGGCGATCGCCCAGGCGATCGCGTTGATCACGGCTTTGGCCTTGTCGCCCGCTGGCCCGGTTTCGAACGCCTCGATCAGCTTGTCGGTATCGATCGAGGAATCGTCCGGCGAGGCGACGCCCAATTCGATCAAACGCTCGACCAGCGTTTGGCCCGGCGCGACCCGGGCATGGCCGATCTCGCCGGCAAGCCCCGACGCGCCTCGATATAGCGCGCCGTTGACGTAAATCGCCGAACCGATGCCGGCGCCGATGAAGACATACAGAAAATTCGGCTGCGAACACATCAGACCGATCCGGCTCTCGGCGAACGCGGCCCAATGCACATCGTTGTCGACATGCAGCCGATCGGGGGCGAGCTCGAAAATCGCCGAGCCCACGTCGATGTGCCCCGCGGTGAACGGCGAATTTGGCATATCGATCACTTGCCCCGTCCAGGGGTCGACCGGGTCAGCCACCGAACAGGTCACAGCAAGGCATTCGCCGGTCGCACGCGCTCGCCCTTCAGCGACCAGGGCTCGGCTTCGCTCAATCAGCAGCCCGGCTGTGGTTTCCGGGGTGGATTGCTCGATTTTTTCCCAGAGCACTCGCCGCGACAAGTCGCTGACACGCAGCCCGATCCAATCGTGATCCAGGGCCAGACTCAGGGTGTAGCCCCGGGCGCCGTTGACGTCGTATAGCAGCGGCACGCGTCCGCGCTGGACGCTTGGCCGGCCCGTTTCTCGAATGATATCGGCTCTTAGGAGTCGCCTCGCCGACTGGGAAGCCGTGGGACGGGAAATACCGATATCGGCCGAAAGCGCGGCGCGAGAGGTCTGCCCATAGGCGATCAAATGATGGAAAAACTGGCGATCCACATCAGTGATGGCCATTAGCGCCGGCTCATCGCATAACGTCGGTTGCTGTGCGGTCATAGCACTTTTGTCGAAATTGACCCGATTAAGCGTGACAGCTGCCGCGGCGAAAAGCTATGGTTATAGCCTAATAGTTAACCCCATTTACAAACTAACGGTGACCCGCATGTCGGATACCGCGCTGGCCGTCTCGGCTTCTACACTGCCGCATGATCTTTCGGACCAGATCCGCTCGCTGAAACAGGCGGCACGAGCGCAGATCGGCGACGTTGAAGGACTGTTCAAGACGGTCGAGACATTTATCGAACGAGAGGTCGAGGACATCGAGTCGGCTCGTGCGGCCGGCAGCAACGTCTGGCCACAGATCGAGTACGACGCACTTGCGGACGGCCGTGTCACCGATGCGCAGATACGGGATATCAAACGCCGCGGCTGTGCGGTGATCCGCAATCACTTTCCGCACGACCGGGCGGCTGAATGGGATCGCTCGCTGGTGGCGTATCTGGACGACAACGACTTCGACAACGTCTATCGCGGCCCGGCCGATGATTTCTTCGGCAGTTTGTCGGCATCGCGCCCGCCGATTCTTCCGATCTACTGGTCGCACGCCCAGATGGAAGCACGGCAGGACGAGCGCATGGCCACGGTCCAGTCGTTCATGAATCGGCTGTGGGCGCACCAATCGGAAGGACAGACATGGTTCGATCCGGATCGTAATCTGCTCTACCCGGATCGCGTGCGTCGGCGCCCGCCGGGCACGACCTCCGACGGACTGGGCGCGCATGTCGACTCCGGCTCGATCGAGCGCTGGCTACATCCGGCGTATCAGAAAGTATTTCGGCATGTTCTGAACCACGCGTTCGACCGGTACGATCCGTGGGACGCGGCCTGGCGGAGCACCATCGACGAATATGAAAGTTCCACCATGTGCTCGGCGTTTCGCACGTTCCAGGGCTGGACCGCGCTATCCGACATGCCGGCCGATCAGGGCGTGCTGCATACCGTGCCGATCCCGGCGGCCATCATCTACGTGCTGCTGCGGCCGTTGCTCTCGGATGTGCCGGAAGACTCGCTATGCGGCGCCGCCCCACACCAGGCCCTACCGATCAGCGAACGATGGCATCCGTTGCTCATGCGGGCGTTGACCGGTGTTCCTGAGATCAACGCAGGCGACTCGGTCTGGTGGCACTGCGACGTGATCCATTCGGTCGCGCCGGTCGAGAATCAGACCGGGTGGAGCAACGTAATCTACATCCCCGCTGCGCCGTGGTGCGATCGCAACGCGCATTACGCGCAGCGCGTTGCCCGCGCCTTTGAACAAGGCCACTCGCCCGACGATTTCCCGGCCGAGCATTACGAGGCCGACTGGTCGAACCGCTTCGGGGCAACCGATCTGAACGAACACGGCCGCCGTGGCATGGGGCTCGACTCCGCCTGAGTCTCGCGGCGGGGCCTTCTTGCCACGGCCCAGGCCACGCAGCGATCGACCGGGCCATGTCGCCCGGTCGAAAACCCGCCGCTATGCGCTCGCCGCGGGCAGTGCACTTTCGAAACCGGCACAGCGCACCGACCGCTCGAAAGCCACCAGCGCCGGCGACCACCCTGCTCTGCACATGGCTGCGAACCGCGTCACGACATGACCGACATCGCTCGGCAGATCGAAGAAATACACGGCGAAACCCGAGCGTTGCGCCTCGACCACCGTTTTGGGCAGCAGCGCATAGCCCATAGCGGCCGCAACACAGCCGAGAATGCCCTCGTTGGAGCCGAACTCGAAGATACGACCGCCGTAGAGCCCCAGATGATCAAACAGGCTCTCGACGCGGTGGCGATAGTGACAGCCTGGGGCGAAGGCCCGAAACAGGAGTTCGAACAGTTCGTCGGCCGATGGCAAAGCCTGCAACGGCTTATCGGTCGCGAGTACCAGGGATCCATGGAAGGCGTCCACGGTATACCACCGTGAATGCGGTACCGGGCCGGCGATGAACGCACCGTCCAGCGTACCCTCGAGCAGCTGGGCCCCGATATCGGCCGTGCTGCCCGGGCTCAAACGCAGACCGACCGCCGGAAAATCGGCGTGATAGCGCGTCAAGAGCGTGGGAGCCGAACGTCTGCCGTGGTGGTTTCCATCGAGCCGATACGGCGCACGCCACTGGGTGTATTGCTATCGCGAAAGACGGCCAGCGCGTCATCCTGGGCGGCGAGCGTTCGTCTGGCATGCGACAACAGCCGATGCCCTGCCGACGTGAGACCGACCTTACCGTTCCGCTGAAACAATGCGACGCTCAATTCGCGCTCGAGTTTCTTCACATGCGCGGTGACATTCGATTGCACGGTATGCATGCGTTGGGCCGCAAGACTGAAACTGCCGGTCTCGGCCACCGAAACGAACAGCGTAGCGACTAGAGCTGCACGGGGCGACGACCTCATCATTATTTGCGATCGAAAATATCAGCGTAAATCGTTTTTTATGATTCGGGTGCTTGCTTACAGTGGCTCGGCAGTCCGCGGCCGGCCTCCACACCCACACCGCCCCGCTCGTTGCCAAACGGGGACTCTGATGAATACACAAGACCTGGGCGCACGCGGCGCCGAGCTATTGAGCACGATACTGTGTGCGAACGTCGCCACGTCGCACGACGATCGGCCCTGGAACACGCCGGTGACCGCTATCGCCGATACGAATCTCGATCTTTACTGGTCGTCCTGGACCGAGGCGATCCACTCGCGAAATATCCGAGCGAACCCGACGGTGTTCGTGACGTATTACGATTCGATGCGTGAGCGCGGCACGAACAACCACCGTTGTCTTTACTTGCGGTGTGACGCGGCCGTCGTGGCCGACCGCGGTGAAGCCCGGCGCGCGCATGAGCTGATCTATCCGGGTCAGGATGTCGATCTCGAGGCGTTTTTCGGTGACGGGCTCCGGCGTTTTTATCGGGCCCGCCCGATCCAGGCATGGTTGAACTGTCTTTCGGAACAACAGCTCGAGCCGTCCACGGTGGACATGCGGGTTGAAGTGCCGCTCGAGCCCGGATCGCCGGCAACCCGGCCGCGTAGCGCCTGCATGCATGGACAGGGCGCGCGTCGCGCCCGAGCGCCGTAATCGGCAGGCCACCTGTGCCTGCCGATCGCGAGCCGACCCCGCATTCGCGTACGGGGCCGCGTTCTCAAGCGGCGGAACTTTCGGAACGCGGCGCCAATTGATAGACCATGCCCCAGGGGTCGACCACTTCGGTCGCGCGGGCCGGACCCGACGCCAGTCCCAACGCGATGCGCTGCAATCCGGCAACGCCCTCGGCACGGCGCACCGCGCCAGCGCTGTTCCAGCTGTTGGCCGCGATGTGGTGATGATAACCACCCCGCGAGAAGAAACTCGCACTGGGGTAGCGACAGGTCAGATCGAGACCGATCTGCTCTCCGAAGAACTGTTCGGCAACCTTCGTATCGCCGACCTGCAGGTGGACATGCCCGATGCACGCCGTATCCGCGACACCCGACCACTGGCGTTCGTCAGCCGCTGCCAGCAGATCGCGCACATCGAGCGGCGCCGTGGCCATCCGGACCTGACCGTCCTGCCAGCCCCAGACCGCGCGCGGCCGATCGGCATAAACCTCTACGCCATTACCTTCCGGATCCTGCAGATAGATTGCTTCGCTGACGAGATGATCCGACGCGCCGTCGAGCCGGACCCGGCGATCGAGGACATGCCGAAGCCAACGCGCGAGTTCGCCGCGCGACGGCATCAGAAAAGCCGTGTGGAACAAGCCGGCAGCCCGCGGATTGGACGGCGTGGCGTCGGGCCGTTCGATCAGGCGCAGGAAACCACGCCCGCCGGCCCCGAGCGACAACTCGCCGGTCTGTTCGGACACGGGATGCAGACCGAGCACGTTTTCATAGAACGCCCGTGTGGCGCGCAAATTGCGCACCACCAGTTCAACGCGGTCTATCGTCAGTGCGGATGTCGATGACGCGTTCATGCCGCGCTCCAGCCGGCACGAAGACGCGTGCCCTCGAGCCGTCGCTGCCACACCAGTACGCCATTGCCGGACAGCGAAACCGCCCCGAGCGGCAGCATCACGAACGCCGGATATTCCCGGCCGTAAAACCACAACAAAGCGGCCGGCCCAAGGCGCAACAAGCGCCACGCCCAGGGGGCTAAACGATCATCAACCATGGTCAACCTCGCGTATGCCATTACACGTCATGGCACGAGATTGCGCGCTCGTCGCGTCGGCCGCCAGCCGCCCGACCGTGTTTTGACACTTTCCGAAATCGAAACAATCGTCAGCCGGAAGCTTCCCATGCCGGCGGATCATCGAAATAATCGACGAGCCAATCGATCAGGAGCCGTACCTTGTGCGGCGGACGACGGCCCGCCGGATGCACCACATAAACGCCGGTACCCGGAATCGTCCACCGCGGCAGCAACCTCACCAGATGGCCGTCGGCCACACTCGAAGAAGCCACGAAGCCGGGTATGCGCGCTACGCCGAGGCCGGCGCGGGCCGCTTCCAGCACGGCTTCGGCATCGGAGAAACTGAGCCGGGATTCGACCGCGACACGCACCGCGGGCTCATGCGCACCGGCGTCGAACCGCCAGATACAGGGATCGGGGAAATTGGTATCGATGACGCAATCATGCTTCGCCAGATCGCCCGGCGTCTGGGGTGTGCCGTGCTGGTCGAGATAGCCCTTGGCCGCAACCAGCCAGGCGCGTGATGACGTGAGGCGCCGTGCGACCAGCGTGCTGTCGGTGAGACGACCGATACGCACGGCCGCGTCGTAACCTTCCTGAACCAGATTCACCGCCCGATCGGCGAACGACACGTCCAGGCTGATCCGTTGATAGCGCGCGGCGAACGCGTTCAGGCTCGGCACCACCCAGCGCACGCCGAATGTATGCGGCACGGAAATACGTAGATGCCCGGCCGGCTCCGCACTGCGTGTCGTGACCGCCGTGTCGAGTTCGTCGAGCGATTCGAGCACGCCCCGAATGCCCTCGAAATAGAGCTGCCCCGCCTCCGTCGCCGACAGCGCCCGCGTGGTGCGCTGGATCAGCTGAACGCCGAGCTGCTGCTCCAGACGCGCGATCATTTTAGAGGCGGTCGCCGAGCTCACCCCGATGCGTCGTGCCGCGGCCGCGAAGCTGCCGAGCTCCAGCACGGCCACCAGCATCCGGTCACAGTCGTAGCGATTCATTCAGCCGTCACGTTGGCCGCGGATCAGGACGCCGCCTGGCGACGCAGATTGATGATACCGCGCTTGGGCGGCGCGCCGAAGATACGGCTGAATCACGACGGCGGCATTCCAAAGAAGGCCGCTCAGGCTCCGGCCGTGGCCCGATCGAGCGGCGTTCGGCGATACCGCACGACGCCGATCGCGACGATGCCCACCAGGAACAACAGCCAGGCCGACGGTTCCGGCACATCGGCGGGCGGCTGATCGACCGGCGGGAAGTTATTGCCGAACCCCGGCAGATGCACTTCGCCATGCTGGTCGAACGTGTTCGCCACGACGCTGCCTTCGAGGTTGTTCTCATTGGAGATCGATGCATCCGGCGCCAGGATCGAGCCGCGGAACTGGTTCTGGAAATCGATGGCGGAGGCATCGAAAAAGTTCCACAGCAGGTTCGGCTGCGACGACGAATAATCGCCCAGGAAGTTGGCAGCGATCCGGCCGGGATCTCCGTCCACGTTAATCAGTACCTGAGCCGATGGATCGCTGTTCACCTGAATTTCGTTGATGCCGTTGAAGAAGCTGCCCGCGATATTGAATACGGTCAGCGGCTGGCTGGCATCGGCCGTGAACGTGGCCCGGCCGCCGTTGATGCTGACCGTTGCATTGCCGGCTTCACCCGCGAGCGAACTCGAGTAACCACGTAGGATCGATTCCAGATCCGGAATGGCCACGCTGCCGGTTTGAATGTTGCCGTGCGAGCTCGACGTATCCACGCTTCCGCCCACGGTGGCGGTACCGCCGTTCATGGTCAGGTGATCGACGTTGCCACCAATCCATGCGTCGCCGTTGCTGTTGACGTGCTTGTCGCCGCCGGTAACGTTGCCCCCGACGATCAGCGCCGGATAGGCCGACGTCGGGGCCTGGCTGCCGTGCTGGTAGAAATCACCGTTGCCGGTGAGATTCCCGCCGACATAAGTCCGCCCGTCGACGTGCGACGACGTATTCAGATCGCCGAATACCACCAGATTGAACTGGTTGAGCACGTCGCCGGCCGAGAGCATGCTCGCCGAGGCAGTGCTTGCAACCGACAGACCAATCGCCGCAGCGAACACGACCGACAAATAACGATGCATCCGGGGTCCCCTCGAACCTGTAGCAATCAACCGCCGAGCACCGATGCGGGCTGGCGGTCGTTGGCCAGAAACAGCCTTTGAAGATTGTCCTTAGCGAATCGCATGCCAACCCCTATATCTTTTTGTTTTCATTGCATTCAAAGACGATCCAACTCGATTCGCCGGGGTAGACTGTAACTATTTTCGACACGCCTCCCGCAGCGCACACCCATCGCCGCGTCACCAAGCACGCCAAGCCACGAACTCGCAGGCTGCGATAAATACATCGCCCCCGCCGATCCAGCCATCGGGGTAGCCCGACGCAGCGAGGACCGCAGGATCCACGGGCCGTCAGTTTTGTCGACAGCCAGAGAAACGCCGCATGCCGAAGATCAACGCCGGTTCGATCCAGGCAACGTCGCCCCCCTTGTGATTCGGGCGCTGTATCGCCGCCGCCGCGTTGAGACGGCGCTCATCAGCTCTATTCGCGCTCGATGTCGATTTACCGCCCACGAACGCCGGCCGAAATCGTTACACTATGCGCTCCCGTGCCGTTCCGGCGCGGATGTTTTCCGGCGCGACACGGCGCCCGATACTGCAGGCATTGCATGTCTTCCCCCGATACTCCCGATACCGAACCCATGCCGTTCGCGGCCATGGGCCTGTCCGATGCCGTAATGGCGGCATTGTCCGACGTCGGCTATGAAACGCCCTCGCCGATCCAGGCCGCCACGATCGGCCCGCTGCTGGCCGGGCGCGACGTGCTGGGCCAGGCCCAGACCGGCACCGGCAAGACGGCGGCCTTCGCGCTGCCGATTCTGTCGACCCTGCGTGCCGGCGATACCAAGGCCCCCCGGGCGCTGGTACTCGCGCCGACGCGCGAGCTGGCCATTCAGGTGGCCGAAGCGTTCCAGCGCTATGCCTCGCATATGCCCGGCTTTCATGTGCTGCCGATCTACGGCGGCCAGGGTTATGGCCCGCAGTTGGCCGCTCTCAAGCGCGGTGTAGACGTGGTCGTGGGCACGCCGGGGCGGGTGATCGATCATCTGAATCGCGGCACGCTGCGCCTGGACAGCCTGGAATGGCTGGTGCTTGACGAAGCCGACGAAATGCTGCGCATGGGCTTCATCGACGACGTCGAGCATGTCTTCGAAAAAACGCCGCCGGAACGTCAGGTCGCCTTGTTTTCGGCCACCATGCCAGGCGCGATCCGCCGTATTGCCAAGACGCACCTGCGCGATCCGCAGGAAGTCACGATCAAGACGCGCACGACAACCGCGGACAATATCCGCCAGCGCTACTGGATCGTCGGCGGTGGTATCAGCAAGCTCGAAGCGCTTACCCGCCTGCTCGAGGCCGAACCGTTCGACGCGATGATCGTGTTCGCGCGAACCAAGAAAGCCACCGACGAGCTGGCCGAGAAGATCGCCGCCCGCGGCTATGCCTCCGCGGCCTTGAACGGCGACATCGTGCAGGCCCAGCGCGAACGCACGATCGCCCAGCTCAAGAACGGACAGATCGACGTCATCGTGGCCACCGACGTCGCCGCCCGTGGGCTGGACGTGGAGCGCATCAGTCACGTCATCAACTTTGATATCCCGTACGACACCGAGTCGTACGTGCATCGCATCGGCCGGACCGGGCGTGCCGGCCGTCGCGGCGACGCGATCTTGTTCGTGACCATGCGCGAGAAGCGGCTGTTCAAGAACATCGAACGCGCGACCCGCCAGGCCATCGAGCCGATGGACGTGCCGAGCATCGCGGAAGTCAACGCCCAGCGCGTCGAACGCTTCAAGCAGCGCATTACCGAGACGCTGGCCGCCGGCGGTCTGGAACCGTTCGAGGAGCTGGTCGAAACCTACCGCCACGAGCACAACGTCGCCCCGGCACAGCTCGCGGCCGCCCTCGCCCGCCTGGCTCAGGGCGGCGAGCCGTTGATGCTCGAATCTGCCCCGGTCGAGAAATCCGCCGGCACGGCTTTCCATGACGACGCCGGCGGCGAAAAGAAAGGCCGCAAGAAGAAGATCGCGACCGACGACTCGAACCTCGAGACCTTCCGCGTCGAGGTCGGCCGCGAGCACGGCGTGGCACCGCGCAATCTCGTGGGCGCGATTGCCAACGAGGCCGGCGTGGACAGCCAGCATATCGGCCGAATCGCGATCCACGACGATTTCAGCCTGGTCGATCTGCCGCAGGGTATGCCCGATGATGTCTTCGAACATCTGAAGACCGTCTGGGTGGCCAACCGGCAGCTCGCAATCAGCCGGGTGAAAAACAGCTTCGGTGACAGCGCCTCGGCCGGTCGCCGTAAGCCCGGGCCCGGGAAGGACAAGCCGCGCCACAAGAAGTCGGCCGCAAAGAAGAAAAAGATGAAGGCCGGTTCGAAGAGCCCGTCGAAGGCCAAGCGACGCACGTCCTGATCGCGTCATAGCAGGCGCCGGTCGCAACCCCAAAGATCGCGACCGGCGGCCGAAACAAGATGACATGGGGCCTCGTAACGAGTCCGCGGCCTGCATCCTGACGCGGCCCATGCGCCCCGCAACTCGCCCTACGCCGGCACGCCGCTGGGCGCGCGAGCAAGCGCCAGCCGAAGTGGTATCGTGATCCTCAAAAACAGGAGGAGAGCCGATGAGTACCGTACTCGTCGCGGGCACCTGCGATACCAAGGGCGCCGAGCTGCACTATGCCCGGGATTGCCTGAACGCGGTCGGCGTGGCGGCCCGGATCGTCGATCTCGGCACCGGCCAAGCCGAGCGCGAGCCGGCCGATATCGATGCCGCTACCGTTGCGGCCTACCACCCCGACGGCACTTCTATTCTGACCATCGACGATCGCGGCAAGGCGGTGGCCGCGATGGCGCTGGCCTTTGAACGATATGTCCAGGACCAGTCCGATATCGCCGGCATTCTGGGTCTGGGCGGTTCCGGCGGCACCGCGCTTGTGACACCGGCGATGCGGCGTCTGCCGGTCGGCTTGCCGAAGGTCATGGTGTCCACCGTCGCCTCCGGTAATGTCGCGCCCTACGTCGGGCCAAGCGATATCTGCATGATGTATTCGGTGACCGATGTGGCCGGCCTGAACCGTATCTCGCGGGTGGTCATCGGCAACGCCGCGCATGCCCTGGCCGGCATGGTGCAGCATCCGATACCCGACGCCACTGGGACCAAGCCGGCGCTGGGTCTGACCATGTTCGGCGTGACCACGCCCTGTATCACCCAGCTCACCGATAAACTGTCGGCTGATTATGACTGTCTGGTGTTCCATGCCACCGGCACCGGCGGTCAGTCCATGGAGAAGCTGGTCGAGTCCGGCGCCCTGGCCGGCGTGCTCGATATCAGTACGACCGAGGTCTGCGATCTGCTCATGGGCGGCGTGATGAGCGCCGGCGAGTCGCGCCTGGATGCGATCGCCCATACCGGCGTGCCGTACGTCGGCGCCTGCGGCGCGCTCGACATGGTGAATTTCGGCGCCCGTGACACCGTGCCGGACAAGTATCGCGACCGGCTGCTGTACGAGCACAATGCCCAGGTCACCCTGATGCGTACGACGGTCGACGAGAACCGGCGCATGGGCGAATGGATCGCCGCCAAACTCAATGCCTGCAACGGCCCGGTCCGTTTCCTATTGCCGGAGGGCGGCGTATCCGCGATCGACGCGCCCGGCCAGCCCTTTTACGACCCGCAGGCGGACGCCGCGCTGTTCGATGCGATCGAAACCAACGTGCAATCCACGGCCGATCGCCGCGTCATCCGCGTGCCGCACCATATCAACGACCCGGGTTTCGTCGACGCCGCGCTTGACGCGTTCGCCGACGTGATGCCCGCGACCCCAGTTTGAAGGAGTTCCCATGCCCCGTATCGACCGCCAGACCATTCTCGATGCACTTCGCGCCAAGATTAGCGCCGGCCGGCCGATCGTCGGTGGCGGCGCCGGCACCGGCCTGTCCGCCAAGTGCGAAGAAGCCGGCGGCATCGATCTGATCGTGATCTACAACTCCGGCCGCTATCGCATGGCCGGACGCGGCTCGCTCGCCGGCCTGCTCGCCTACGGCAACGCCAACGAAATCGTCGTCGATATGGCCCGCGAAGTTTTGCCCGTGGTCGAACACACACCGGTGCTGGCCGGTGTGAACGGTACCGATCCGTTCGTGTCGATGGATGTATTCCTCGACCGGCTCAAGGGCCTCGGTTTCGCGGGCGTGCAGAATTTCCCCACCGTCGGGCTGATCGACGGAACGTTTCGCGCCAACCTCGAAGAGACGGGCATGGGTTACGACCTGGAAGTCGACATGATCCGCCGGGCGCACGCTGCGGATCTGTTGACCACGCCGTACGTGTTCTCGGAGGACGATGCCCGCGCGATGACCGAGGCCGGCGCCGATATCGTCGTTTGCCACATGGGGTTGACCACCGGCGGCACCATCGGCGCCGAAACCGGCGTCGATCTCGACGGCGCGGTCGAGCGGGTCAATCGCTGGGGCGAGGCCGCGCGCGCGGTGCGTGATGACGTGATTGTGCTTTGCCACGGCGGCCCGATCGCCCAGCCGGAAGACGCCGAGTTCGTACTCTCGCGATGCCCGGGCTGCCACGGCTTCTACGGTGCCAGCAGCATGGAACGGCTGCCGGTCGAACAGGCACTGACCGCGCAGACTCGCCGCTTCGTCGATCTGCAGATCAATAGCTCCGAACGTTGAACCACTTTTCGGGAACTTGTCATGGAAAGAATATTCATCAGCCGCGTCATTCATGCGAGCCCCGACGCCGTCTGGGCCGTGCTGCGTGATTTCAACGGCATGCCCGAATGGCATCCGGCGATCGCCGACAGCACCATTGAGGACGGGCGCGCCGCGGACGCGGTGGGCTGTGTTCGCAGCTTTCATCTCGCCGATGGCGCGCATCTGCGTGAACAGCTGACAGAACTGTCGGACGCCAACCGGCGGATGCGCTACATCATTCTCGATTCGCCCATGCCGGTGACGGGCTACGATGCCAGCATCGAAGTTCTGCCGATTACCGAAGACGGTGGCAGCCTGGTCGTCTGGACAGCGGAATTCGAAGTGCCCGCGACGGAAGCCGAGGCCATGGTAGAAACCGTATCCGACGGCGTGTTC
This sequence comes from Salinisphaera hydrothermalis C41B8, assembly GCF_000732535.1. GTDB lineage: Bacteria > Pseudomonadota > Gammaproteobacteria > Nevskiales > Salinisphaeraceae > Salinisphaera > Salinisphaera hydrothermalis. The sequence goes on along the minus strand of NZ_APNK01000023.1, from coordinate 26,396 downwards.
CGGGCCGGACTGGCGGCGATCGCCGCGCGTCTGGAATAACACCCTGCTGCTTTTCTGCGATCCGCTCGCGGCGCAGCACATGCAATGCGGCGCCCCCATCGGCCTTGCGGCGAATGCCTAGGGCGTGCCTCTCCCGCTCGAGCCATCCGGCGTTTATCATCCAGAAAGAGACCAGCGGCCCTCGCCGGGCGTGCCGGAGGCGCGCCGTGTTGACCGGAGGTGATTCGTGAATGCCAAGCACTCAGCCTCTCGACCTACTGTGGCCCCGGTGCCGCCGATGGACAAGCGCGACTACAAGCAGACGCTGCATGGGTTGCAGGTCGAGCTGGTGAAACTGCAGCGTCATTTCATCCGGCATCGAGACAAGATTCTGGTGATCTTCGAAGGACGCGACGCCGCCGGTAAGGACGGCACGATCAAGCGTATCGTGCAGCATCTGAGCCCGCGTGAAACGCGGGTGGTTGCGCTCGGACGGCCCTCGGAGGCCGATCGTAGTGCCTGGTATTTCCAGCGCTATGTGCCGCATCTGCCCACCGCCGAGGAGTTCGTGCTGTTCAATCGCAGCTGGTACAACCGGGCCGGCGTCGAACGCGTGATGGGTTTCTGCGACGACGATCAGTACGAGGAGTTCATGGCCACCGTGGTGGACTTCGAACAGATGCTGGTCCGGTCGGGCATCAAGCTGTTCAAGTATTACCTCGACATCAGTCAGGCCGAGCAAAAGAAACGGCTGGAGGATCGACGAACCGATCCCCTCAAGCAGTGGAAAGTCAGCGCCATCGATAACGAGGCGGTCAAGCACTGGGCGGATTACAGCCACGCCCGCAACGAGATGCTCGCCCGCACGCATTCGCCGTTGACGCCGTGGACCGTGGTCCGAGCAAACCGCAAGCGTGTCGCGCGGCTGAACGTGATCAAGGATCTGCTGCTCCGGCTCGACTACGAGGGCAAGGACGAGGCGCTCGTATTGCCCAACCCGGACATCGTGTTCGCCTATGACGAAGCCTGTCTTAGCAACGGCATGATCGCGGTGTGACCGGGCGCTCGTGATGAGACGCGTCGCGCCGGCGTCAGATCGCAAAGCGCGAGTCGCGCTTCGATGGGCGCCGACCGGCTGCGCACGCCCGAACTGTCGCGGCCGTACATGTAGAGACGATCCGCCATGACGTCGCTGTTGCTTCTGCTGACCCTGGGCATCGCCGTGGTTCTGGCCTTCGATTTCACCAATGGGTTCAACGACGCCGCGAACATGGTCGCGACTCTGGTCGCTTCCCGTGCCATGACGCCGTTGCAAGCCGTCATCCTGGTCGCGATATTCACGTTCGCCGGACCGGTTCTGGCGGGCACCGCCGTGGCCGACACGATCGGCGGGTTCGTGGATCTCGGGCCTCTGCCACCGTCGACGGGCGTTCTGGTCGTCGTCTGCGGCGTGCTGGGGGCGGTGCTCTGGAACATCGTGATCTGGTGGTGGGCGATGCCATCGTCATCGACCCATGCACTGGTGGGCAGCCTGGTTGGCGCGGTCTGGCTCAGCACGGGCGCGGGCGCAGTGAACTGGGGTCTGGATCCACTGATTCACGGTCAGATGACCGGCGTGACCAAGGTGCTCCTGTCGTTACTGCTCTCGCCGCCGGCAGGGTTCATCGCCGGCTGGCTGTTACACCGCCTGATGCTGTTTCTGTTGCGCGCGGCGCATCCCTCGATCAACCGCCGGCTGCGCCAGAGCCAATGGCTGACCGCTTCGGCCCTGGCGTTCTCACATGGCGCCAACGATGCCCAGAAAGGTATGGGCATCATCACCCTGCTACTCGTACTGGCCGGCACGCTGCCCACGTTTAGCGTGCCGATCTGGGTGATCGCGCTGAGTGCGACCAGCATGACGCTGGGTACGGTGCTGGGCGGCTGGCGCATCGTGCGGACCGTCGGTTTCGGCATCTACAAGCTGCGTCCCATTCACGGGTTGGACGCTCAGCTCACCTCCTCGGCGGTCGTGTTCGGCGCGTCGCTATTCGGCGGGCCGGTCTCCACGACACACGTGGTGAACTCGTCGATCATGGGCATCGGCGCCTCCGAGCATGTGCGCCGGGTACACTGGCTCAAGGCCCGCGAGATCGTGCTCACCTGGGTGGTCACCCTGCCGGGGTCCGCGTTGGCTGGCGCCGGGCTATGCGGGCTGGCCCAACTTCTCGTGCACTAAACCGGAGGCAGTAGGACACGACCATGGGCGAGGACAGCACATCCGGACGCGGGCGTTGGTTGGCGCGCTTGTTCCCGAGGACGCCGGATTTCTATGCCTGCCTGAATGCGCAGTGCGATCTCACGGTCGCTGCCATCGAAGCCCTCGTGGCTTATATGCGACAGCCGGACGACGACACGGCCAAGCGTGTGCTCGAGTTGGAAAAACAGGGCGACGCGCTCAAAGCCACGAATATGACCACGCTGCACCAAGCGTTCGCCACGCCCATCGACCGCGAGGATATCTATCGTTCGATCGCCGCTATCGACGAGATCCTCAACTACGCCAAGGCCACGGTGCGCGAAATGCGGGCGCTGAAACTCAGGCCCGACGAGCACACCCGCGCCATGGCCGAGCTGATGTACCGCGGCGCATCGGCTCTGCAGCAGGGCTACGCAAGCCTCGCGAAGGACCCGCTGACCGCCGAGCGCCATGCCGATGCGGCCCGCAAGACTGAACGCGCCACGGAAAGAATCTATCGTCGCGCGCTACGCGAGTTGTTCGATGTGGAGCACTATCACGCCACGCTGACGCCGGACCAGCGTCGCAGCGCTGCCGCGCTCGCTGTACTGGCTGATGGCGTCGATGCCTCGGAAACCTCGGCGATCGGCTCGGCCGTGGGCTTCGTGCTGGAAATCCTCAAGCGCCGCGAGGTGTATCGGCATATGTCCAACGGCGCGGACCGCGTCGCCCGGGCCGGCGAAGTCCTGCACGATATCGTCGCGAAGGTGGCGTGATATCTCGCCGCCGAGCGGTTCTCTATAACGCTTGGTCAGGCCGCGCCGTGGCCGCGCTATTGCCGCGATCCATATCGCGGATGGCCGTGTCACCGCGCTCTGCCATTTCGTCCAGCCGCCGGATCTGTTCGTCGAGACGAGGCAGCGCCTCGCGGCGATAGCGCGAGACCTCGTCGATCGCACCGATAACGTCGGCGAACGCACTTTCCAGCTGTTCCATATCGAGCAGGGTCGAGGCACTCCGATTCTGGATATCCACGCCCTGAGAACGGAGTTGCTTGGCGGTACCGGCGATCATGTCGGACGTCGTCTTGTTGATCGATTCGACCCGATCGAGCACCAGCCGCTGGTTGGCGAGAGCGAGCGCAGTGGTCACCGCGACGTTAAGCGCCGAGACGGTGACGTTGAGCGCCCGATCCACGCCGCGCATGAGCTCGCGGTTGTTGCGAATGACGACTTCCAACGCCAGCACGCCCTGCTGGCTCACTGTGAGCTGTTGCTGCAGATCGACGATGCGCTGGCGCAGCGGGAACAGCAGTTCTTCCTCGATGAACCGCCGCTTGGCATTCTCTTCGGGCAATTCGCCTGCCGCAGCCTGCAGACGCTGGTCGATGAGCTGGCCGAGCTCGATCTGACGCCTGAGCTGGATCAACGACTCGCGCAGCGCGTCCTGGTCATCGGCGAGCGTGAGATTGTCGCGCCGCAGCATGTCCTTGCCAGCTTCCAGATCGCGAATGATGGCGTCGATGGCTTCCTGGGCGGTCTCGAACTTCTGGAAATAACGCTGCAACCGGTTGCCCATGCCGGGGATGAACGACAGCGCGCGCGCCAGCGGCCCAGCGGACAGCTTGTGCCGGTTGGGATCGAGCGTTTCCATGCGCCCGCGCAGATCGGTGAGCGCCTTGGCGACCGGGCCGCCCTCCTGCCCGTGTTGGGCGAGTTGGCGGATCGGCGTGTCGAGCATGGCGCTGCGATGGGCGGCCTGGCGCTGAACCTCGGCGCCCATGTCGTCGACCGCCTCGCGCTTGGCATGCGCGGTAGCCGCCTCGGTTTCGTCCATCGACAGCACGTCGGCGACGAACGCATCGGCGGTCCGAGCCAGTTCCGGATCCTCGGCTGCGGCTTCGACGCGTGGCCGGCTTTCGGCCTCGACCTCGCTGGCGATCTCGTCGACCGGCAGCGACAGACTCAGCGGGCTGCGCGGCGTTCGGTGATCGTCGTTGCCATCATGCTTTGTGTCCATAGCGCTCTGCCTTGTCCATGAAACGTTTCAGATCGTCGAGCGCCTGATCGGCGGCGACATCGGCCTGGGGCCGATGAGTCTCGACACGAGACATCACGACCACAGCGTGGTCCAACGTGGTCATCGCTGTTTCGTTACGAGCCGACAGCTCGCGTAAACGGCGCTCGGTGTCCTCGATCAGATCGAGCCGACGCTGCAGAGCATCGCGCTCATCGGCCACCGCGCGTCGATCTTTCGCGGCCAGACGCCGGCGGACGTAGGCCGGGTCGATGCCGACAACGCCCGCCGCGAGCGCGCCCATCGCCTTCAGATTGTCGGCCGCATTCAGGCCCACCTGGACCACGATGGCCCGCGACCGATCGTAGGTGAGTTCGCGCCGATCGAATTTAGCTTCCAGGACATCGAGGACGCGGGCGTAGCGTGTATAGAGCCGGTCGACCTGCTCGGCCAGATCGGCCCGGCCGGCATCGAGCAGGCTCTGCTTGGCGCGGCATAGCGCCTGTACGACCTCGTCCGCATCCGCAGGCGGTGCGCTCGGATCGAGTTCCGCCACACCGGCTTCGCGCCGGGCGCGCTCGGCCTCGGCCTGGCGTTGTCGGGCCGCGGCGGTTTCGACTGCCTGTTGCCGCCGCTCGCGCCGCCGGCGGCTGCGGTGACGCCACCAGCGCTCGACCGGAATTTCTACCGCCAGCGCCCCAAGGCCGGCCACCCAGCCCGCCAGACTGGGCGAGAAACCGCCCCAAAGCGACGTCAGCCACAGCACGAAAGCCATAAACGGCACACCGAACCAATAACGCACCACGGCCTGCCAGCGTCGTGGCGGTTCGGTGGGCACCGCGAGCCTCGGTTCCAGCATGCCGATCAGAAACCACGGCAGGCAGGACAAGAACAGCCCGTAGGAAAAGCCCTGAAGGAAATCGAACATCTCGCGGATCGTAGGCCCTCGATCGAACCACCGGCTTAACGCGTGATATGGGGACATTCGAGCGATTCATCAAATCCGGACCGCTGAACTGTCAAATACGGAATCGGCTCGACGCACCGGTCGCCGCACAATGGTTATAATGAATACCACGCGCCCCGCATGGGAGGCCCGCGGTGCTGGCCGTCATGCCGTCGACGCAGGCCGTCAGCATAATGATGATGCGGCGTGTCGCGCGGCGCGGCGGCGGCTGCACTTGATGGCATCCGGCGGATTGTGGCGCGATACAGGATGGGGGCGACGCGCGATTTTGGACCAGCCAGCAATACCCGACATCGATTTTCTCGACCTGCTGCTGGATGCGATCTGTATCGTCGATGCGCAGGATCGTTTTGTCTGGATCAGTCCGGCCGGTGAGCGGATCTTCGGATATACGCCGGCGGAAATGATCGGCCGGCGTGTCTGCGAATTCGTGCTGCCCGGCGACGAAGCGCGTACCCGTGAACATATCGAACGCATCAAAGCGGGTGAAGACCAAACCAATTTCGAGAATCGATATCGCCGCAAGGACGGCGGCATCGTGCATTTGATGTGGTCGGCGCGCTGGTCCGAGGCCGATCAGGTCCGGGTCGCCGTAGCCCACGACGTCACGCGTCTTCGCGAGGCCAAGTCTGTTCAATCCGCGCTGTATTCGATATCCGAGGCGGCTCACACGGCCGAAGACCTAGACGACCTGTTCAGCCGCATCCATGCCATCATCAGCCATCTGTTGCCGGCGGCCAATTTCTGCGTGGCCTTGCTGGATGCACGTGCCCAGCTGATTGAATACCCGTACTGTGCCGACGAGCGCGGCGGCGCCCCCCGAACCACCACGATCGACGCCGACACGCTCGGTGCACGCGTGATTCGTACCGGGACACACCTCTTGCTGGCGCCGGAAAATTTCGATGAGTGGCCCGCCAGCATTCGCCAGCTCAAGGACAGCGGCACTCGCTACTGGCTGGGCGCGCCGCTGAAACTGGACGACCGCACAATCGGCGCGCTGATCGTAAAAAGTTACGAGGGCGGCCTGACTTATACCGAGAGCGACCTCGAGTTACTCGAATTCGTATCCACCCAGGTTGCCCAGGCGATCGAACGCAAGCGCCTGTATCTGCGCCTGCGCCATATGGCGCATCACGATTCACTGACCGGGCTCGCCAATCGCCGCCAGCTCGAAGCGCGCATGGCCAGTGCATTCGCTGCGGCTGACGGCCGCGACATCCGCGTCGCCCTGCTCTATCTCGACCTCGACGGTTTCAAAGACATCAACGATACCTACAGTCACGAAATCGGCGACGCACTGCTGCAAGCGGTCGCGCATCGCTTGAACGATACGCTGCGCGAATCGTCGACCGTGGCACGTCTGGGCGGCGACGAGTTCGCCGTACTGGTCGACGAACTCGCGACGTCAGGCGACGCATACGCTGTGGTGAATCGCATCCAGGACATGTTCGCAACCCCCTTCACCATTGCCGGACATGCGTTGCGGGTCACTCCAAGCATCGGCGTTGCCGTTTATCCCGACGATGCCGATACCGCGGAAACCCTGCTGCAACATGCCGATCGCGCCATGTACGACGTAAAGCGGTATAGCAGGCCGGCCTCAGCCTCGCGTTAGGTTGCCGCTCCAGCAGCGCCGCCCGGCGCTGCCGGACCGGTCCCGCGAATCAGGGCGAGAACTTGGCCTTCAAAGCGGCCATGGCGTCCTGCCTGCCATCCGCGGTTTTCACGCCCTGCATCCACTGGCTCACCAGATCGAGATTGTTCTTGATCCAAGTACCTGCCACCTGTTTTAGCGGCTGTTTCTTCTGGCCGTAATCGTAGATCCACTGGCTCTCGATCTTGGCCGGCGCCACCATCTGCGACAGGAACTTCTTCACGTTCGGGTGCTTGGCGGCGAACGCCGGGTTGATGGCGGTCCAGACCACACTTTTGCCGCCCCAGATCTTTTTCGGATCCTCGAGATACCGGATGTTGTACTTGATGTTCATCCAGTGCGGCTTCCAGCCCAGGAACACGATCCACTTCTTGCGGCGCATGTCCCGCCCGGCCTGGGTCAGCATGGCGGCGGCGCTCGACGGCTGCACGTGCCAGCCCTTCAAGTCGTAGGTGTTGTGTTTGATGGCATTCTTCATCAGCACGTTGCCGTCGTTGCCGGCCTCGATGCCGTAGATCGTGTGGTCGAACTTGTCGGCATACTTGTGCAGATCGCAGATGCAATGCACGCCGGCTTTCCAGACATAGTCCGGCACGACCAGGTCGTACTTGGCGTCGGGCACGATCTTCGCGATCAGATCGATCTTGCCCGATTTGGCCAACGGCTCGACCGTCGATTTCTGGGTCGGCAGCCAAAGAGCGACGTCGGCGTCGAGCGACCCCTGGGCCACACCCATGATATCGAGCGTCCAGCTGCCCTTGGTGACAGACGTCTCGTAACCGATCGCCTCGAGCAGCTCGCGTGCCACTTCGGTGCGCACCGAGGCGCCCGGCCACGGCGGTTGCCCGAACTTGACCTGGGTGGCGGCATAGGCCGACCCTAGAACTCCCAGACTCAGCGCGGTAGTCGCCAGCAATCGCGCGCCATAGCCCGTCATTCCGGAACGCATAGAAAACGACCTATTCATCAGTTCCCCCTTTTCCTCGGGTTGAGTCACACGACAGAATCCGTCCCGCATCGCGGGCCAGCTGACTGACCGCCCCGCCTGCCGCCGCACGCTTATGGACCGGCACGATGCCCGTGCTCGGCCAGCCATGCCGGCAGTTCAACAATCGAATTCAGCACCACATCGGCATGCGCCGCGAGAATCGCCCGTTCGCCGGTGCCGGAGAGCACCCCGACGGTCAGGCCGCAGCCGGCGGCCTTGCCCATATGGATGTCGTGGAGGTTGTCGCCGACCACCACGACCTCTGCGGGGGCGATGCCTGCGTCCCGGCAGAAGCCATAAACCATGCCCGGCTGCGGCTTGCCACCGTGGCCACTGTCGTAGCCGGCGATGTAATCCAGCATGTCTGGCGCCACGAAACGCGCGAGCATCCGGCGCGCCGCGTGTTCGCTGTCGCTCGTGGCCACGCCCAGAAACAGCCCTCGCGATCGAAGATCGTTGAGCAGGCTCGACAGATCGGTGACCGGGGCGGCGTGCTCCGGACCATGACGCTGGAATACCTCGTCGATCCGACGGACCAACCCAGGTAGCGATGTGTCATCCAGCCCCATCAAATCGGCCCAAGCCGCGGCGATTTCGCCGGTATGCCCGGCCGCTAGCAGACTTCCGCCGGCAACCCGGCCGGATTCATCCTGCCCGGCGCGTTCGAGCAGGCGCTTGGCCAGTTTCGGGTCTTGTTCGGCCACGGCCATCGCCGCAACACGATTGACCGGAACCCAGGTGCGCTGAAAATCGAACAGGGTGCCGTCCTTGTCGAACAGCACACCGCGGATCGCCCCCGGCGATCGTAGAGACCCCATATCGACGGGCGCCATCGGCGTCATCCCCGTTCGACCGCGGCCACGTGGGCGGCGAAATCCGGATCGTCCATCGTTTGCCGACAGCGCTCGAATCGCTCGGTGGCATAGGCCCAGAAGTCTTCGGCCGGATTGCCCTGAGCGTGCTGAATCAGACCCCACAGGGTCCAGAGCAGGTCGCAAGCGGCCTTGTACAGAATCATGCGCCCGCGTTCGGCAGCCGTGGGCTCGCGCTCGAGATAGGCGCGCAGGAGTTGTTCGTCTTCTTCAGGCGAGAGCCCGGCTTCGACGGAGAAATCGCCGACATCCCATAACGGGTCGTTCATACCGGAATATTCCCAGTCGACAATCCACATGCGCTCGCCATCGTCGAGAAAGTTCTCGCACAGCGGATCGTTGTGACACGGCGCGAGCTCGGCCGGATTGGCATCCAGCGCGCGCCGGATCCCCTGCGCGCGATCCACGGCCTCCTCGTAGCCCGACGGGAGCTGGGTATCGAGCTTCGAGAGCACACGCCGATACTCATCGATCATGTCGAACAACTCGAAGCGGAACTTGAAGACCTCGCCGGAGCCATGCATCCGGGCCAGCGCTTCGCCGGCGCGCGCCGCCGCACCCCGGCCGGCACGAAACATATCCGGCGACATGGTTCGGCAGTCTTCCAGCTCGCGCATCAGCATCAGGCCGTCGCTGTCGTCGAAAAACAGCACCTCCGCGCCGACGCCCGCCCTCTCGGCGCCGCGGGTGTTGTGCTCTTCGATGCTGCGATCGATGTAAGCCTCGGTCCCCGAGCCCGGGATACGCAGCACCAGAGACTCGTCTCCGGCCTGGATGCGATACACGAGATTGGTCAGACCGCCGAGACGCTCGGCGTGCATCGCCTCGGCCGATAAATTGCGCAGCTTGGGGATACGCGCGGTCGCGCGAGTCAACGCCTGATCCATTATTTCCTCTTCCCTGTCGTTGAACGGTCGGTGGCGGGACAGAAGGGCTTTCCCGCCATCCATGGACCTGCCAGGTTCACGCCGGTTTGCGGGCAAGATAGAAATCCAGACTCAACTTTCCATCGGCGGCGAGCTCGGCCCAGTGCGCCCAACTGCGCCGGTTGTCTTCGAGCGTGGCCCGATCGACCTCCGCGGAAAGCTCCGGTGTGAGCTGGTCGAGACGCTTGACCACCCGGGCACGATGCGTTGCCGCGTGCGGTTGCCAATCGCGATGTTCGATCAGCTCGAAGCCGGCCCCGGTGATATGACGTGCATAATCCGCCGGCGACGAGAGATTGCTCATTCCGTAGCGCGCTTCGACCGCGGTACGCTCGTCAGGGGTGAGTTTTTCCGGCCAGAAGATCTGGTCCGAAATGACCACCCGACCGCCGGGTCGGAGCACACGAAATGCCTCCCGCAACACGCGATCCTTATCGTCCGAGTGCACGAGTGCTTCCTGACACCACCAGACATCGAAGCTGTCATCCGGGAAGGGCAGGTCGTGGTAGTCGGCATACTCGAAGCGCAGCCGATCGCTCAGGCCATGAGCCGTGGCCATTTCCCGGCAGCGTTCGAGCTGGGTTTCTGAAATATTGGTCGCCAGGACGGAGACGCCGTATTGCTCGACCAGGTAGCGGGCGGTGGCGCCGTACCCACAGGCGACTTCCAGCACCGCATCGCCGGTATTCAGCCCGGCCGCATCGGCCATGATTCGCTTGGCGACCCAGGTCGCGGCCTCGATGCTCTCATCGCCGGATTCATAGACGCCGTAATGGATGTTCTCGCCCCAAACAGCCGAATACAGCCTATCGACACCACGATCATTGTAGTGATCGGACATGCAGCCTATCCCCTCGAATTTCTGGCTTGAAATTTAATGCCGTTCCGTACCGCACGACCCGAATTCGCCGATGACGGTCTGTATATGGTGCGGCCGCTCGTCTTCTCTTTCGGTCGAACCGGGCGCCCCACGAGCCCGAACCGACGCACACATGCACTCAGCGCGGCGCAGCCCCTTACTGCTGGAACAGCGATTTCTACACGCTACGGCAATAGCCCCAGACAATCAAGACGAGACGGTCATCGCCCGAAAATCATCGTGGCCCTATCAGCAGAACGCATAAAAACTACCCCCGATCATTGTAAAAACGATGAAAAGGGATGTGGGCAGATCGCTTAGCTAGTTCAGCATGGACATTATTCTTTCCAGCTCAATAGCTAAAGGCAATTGTAAAGACACCGGTGTACGCCGATCTCTCGGCAGGCATCGTCCGCTCCCACCAAGGATCGATCTACGCCATCCCAACCACAACAGCGAGGCCCGTATTTCGTTGATTACTCGATGCTTTAACAATCCGTAGATTTTCCTGAAATACGATCTTTCAACGGGTTTATGGAATATATTCGGCGACCCCCAATCGCGCCATGCGCGCTTGCGCCACATGGGGGCGGGTAAAGCACGCAGACGAGATCGTTGGCCGTCGCACGGTTGCGACTCGCAGCTTGTCGCCGGGGCCGCCGTGGGGTGTGGCTCGTTCAGCCGATCGAGCTGTCCGGTGGGGGTGTCGATGGCGGTCGCCGTTTGCGGGCGGTGCTCTTTGTCGGCGTCGAGCCGGCATCGACTTCCCGCACGAGCTCGGCAAAGCTTTCCGTGAATTGCCGGGCGAGCTCGCTCGGCCTCGGGATGAGATTGGTATCGGCAACCACACCGAACTGCACTTCACCGGCATAGCTGAAAATCGTGAGCCCCAATCCGATGTGGCCCGACTGCGGTGCCCAAACCATGGGTTGTAGTAGCCGCGATCCGGCGATATAGAGTGGTTTCTGCGGCCCCGGCACGTTGGTCATCAACAGCGTCGCCTTGTCGCTGAGGATATTCAGCGCGGTACGCTCAAGCCGGTCCGACCCCCAGCCGAAAGCGTTGAGCATGCCGTAGAAGATCATCGGCTGGGGCGAATGTTTGAGCGCCCGCATATGTTCGCGTACGGCTTCGTAGCGTGCTCTCACGCCGGGGATATCGATCGGCATATGGGCAATGACGAAACCGAAACGATTACCCAGGGAGCGGATCGGCTGGTCCAGCGGACGCAGGTTGAACGGTACCGTCACATGAATCCCGCGCTCGATCGCCTGATTCTGTGCCCCGAGATAGTTTCGCAGCGCACCGGTAGCCGTGGTCATGAGAACATCGTTAACCGTGCCGTCGAGCGCGTGCGCGATCCGTTTGACTTCGGCCAGATCGAGCGGCGTGGCCCAGGCCACTCGCTTGCGCCCGCACAGCTGACCCTTGAGCGGCCCGGGCGGGTCGCGCGGCATGAGCCCGACGTAGGCCAGCGCTTCGCTGACGTGAAACGCCTGGTCGGCCAGTTCGCGTATACGCCCGGGGCGACGCGCCAACGTCAGGGCTTCGCCGAGTAGGACGCGAGCGAGTCGTTGCGCGCTACCGAGCACGCGCCGAGAGGGGTTCAGGCTCGGGCGGCGCCTCGACCGCGCCTTGACCGGATGCACCTCGGGTTCGGGCGATTCGTCGGTCAGCGAGAGCAGCACCTGGACCAGCGCGATGCCGTCAGCGATGCAATGGTGCAACCGGGCAATCACCACCGATCCCTGGTGATAATGATCGACGATATGGGTTTGCCAAAGCGGATGCCGAAAATCCAGTGGCGTACTCGCGAGATCGCCGACAAGCTGCTCCAGCTCCCGTTTACCGGCCTGGCCCGGCAAGCCCACGATATGCACGTGGTTATTGAGGTTGAAGTGTGGGTCCTCGGACCACCAGGCAGCATCGCCCCGTCGCACCACGCGCTGGCGGAAACGATCGAAGGCCAACAGGCGTTCGCGCAATACACGCCGGAAACGACGCATATCGAGCGGACTTTCTAGGACCATCACCGCGGTGATCATCATCGGATTGTCCTCGCTCTCCATGCGGAGCCAGGCTCGATCCACGGATGACAACGGTTCGCGCTGTTTCATCGAAAGAGTCCGATCAGGTCGACGAAAGCCTCAGTATTCTCTGGCGGCCCAGGCGCGTGTTTGCTTTGGATCAAGGTCGAACAGCCGGGCGATCGATCGCGGCATTCAGATGCGCCGACATCGCACCGCGCTCACACGACTAGCGCCAGAACGGCTTCGCCCGGCCCAGCCGAGCCCAGTGTTTTCGCGCCTTGCGCCAGTCGAACATCGCCCGCGTTCGGGTGGCGCCGATCACGCAGCCGGCAGCACGCTCGACCGCCGCCGGCTCGTCGGCCGCTTGGGGCCGCCGTTGATCGAGCACGCGTTGCGTCACGCGGGCATCGTTGAGCGCCCCGAACACGGTCTGGAGCTTCTTGAGTCGTTTGAGAAACGGCGCGACGCGTCCGTGCGGATACAACGGCTCGAAGAACTCGACCATATAGCGGATTTTTTTCAGTTCCTTTCTCAGCGCGTGACGTTGTTCCAGCGTCAACGCCTCGATCTCCTCGCCGCGTGCGAGCACTTTTTGCCAACGCTTGCGCAAGGCCCGGTTGGCGCATCGGCGGATCGCCATTTCGGCTGGCGGAGAGGCGTCGCTGTCCGTGCCCACCGTCGGATCACGTGTTTCGACAAGCTGGATCAGATCAAGCCCGAACGCCTGGACGCGCTCGGTCCGCAATGTTTTTCGCAGCTGTGTGCGGCCGGCCGCGGCCGCGGCCTCGAGAGAACCGATGAGGTCGGGGAAACCGGGCTCGTCGGGAAATTGCTCGGCCTCGGGACATACGACGTCCGCCATGACCGCATCCAGATCACGCAGCCGCCCAACTTCCGCGCCGAGCCACTGGGCTTCGGCACGCAGGCGGCGAATCTCCGCGTCGGGAAACGCCGACTTGAATACCGACAGCGCGCTGCGCAGGCGGCGCAGGCCGATTCGCAACTGATGCGGGCCCTCAATGTCCGTCGTTTCCTGGATTACGACGATATTGCGCGCGATCTGCTGCTGGCATTCCCGCAGAATCCGGCGCGCAGCCGAATCCACGTCGGCGGACGCAGGCAATTCGACCGGTTCGGCCTTGCGCGGTACGGTCGGTGTCTCACCGGCCGCCAACGCTGCGAGCATGGGCTCGGTGCCATCGCCGGAATAGCGCGACAGATCGAGCCCGTCCGTCGGAAACAAGGCCTTGGCGACCCGGAACAATGTCACGGGCTCGCCTTCGATCAGTTCGAGTTCGGCCTGGTGCCAGGGCACGGCATGCCCATTCGCCGCGATCCGCCCCGTTTCGACCGTCATTTCGATCGTGACGCCGTCATCGGCATGCAGCGTGCCGGTCGCTCGCTTGAGTTGTGCCTCGTATTGCGGCTCCAGCGGTTGGCCCCGCGTTTCGCGGACGATATCGTCGCGCAGCATCTCATCAACAATGTGCTCAAGAGCCACCGAGGGCTCGGGCACCGGGATGCTCGAATCGATCCGCGTCCGCTCATATTCTGGCCGGCGGCGCGCCACCGATTGCACCCACTGCTTACCCTGTTTCTCGAGCCGCAAGACGATACCGGCATGGGCGAGCGCCTGGGCTGGGGTGTCGAAACAGATTCGGGTCAGCGCGCGCGCCCGCGGAACATGTTCGCAGTAGCCCAATGATCGGGCACGCCGCCAGGCCGCCCGAGTTGCCGGCTCGCTCATTGCGAACCGCAACACGGCCGGACGGGGCCGGCCCGGCTCGGCGGTCGAAGCCGCGCCCTGTTGTTTGATCCGACCGGAAGACATCGCTTGCATGGTTCGCCGGTGCCGACATTTCACTCGCTCGTCATAACGGACCGCTTGCACTGTCATCTTCCGGTAACGTCAGACCGTCGACTTGACCGAAATCAACCCGAGAGCATCGACGTCGGCAAATCCGTCACGCACGCGTGGCCAAGATTCCGTTCGTGGCCCCGGCCGCCCAACGCAGGCCCGCGCTCACCGGAATAACCTTCGAGGGCTCGCGCGGGCACTACCCTACTCACCGAGCCACGCGCCTGGCATCGACGGGGTTGGGGGCGACTTCGAATGCCGTGGGTGACCGATTCGTCTCGACGGCATCCGAAGCCGCGCACGCGGTGGACACGCCCGCTATTCGATCGCAATTTCGGTATGAGCACCCGAGTTATCGGCGGTTTTCGGCATACGGATTTCGACAACACCGTCGCGATACTTGGCCTGAATCTTGTGGCCGTCCGCGTTGTCCGGGAGGCTGAAGCTACGGGTGAATTGCCCGTAATAACTCTCGCGCCGGTGCTGTTTTTCGTCTTTTTCCTCATGCTCCCAGCGACGCTCGCCGGAGAGCTTGAGTACGCCCTTGTCCACCGTGAGATGAATATCCTCGCGATTGACGCCGGGCACGTCCGCACGGATCACGTATTCCTTCTTCTTCTCGCGAATATCGACCACCGGCATCCATTCATCCCGGTCAAGCGCGCGCATGCCGCCGCGCTTGAACATGTCGTCGATTTCACGCAACGGGTTCCATGTCATCAGATCCATCGGGGTCTCCTGCTGCAAAATTCCGGTTGGCCGGCCGTTTCGGCCAGCCTCTCAAAATTGCAACGCCGACGGCCTGCGACGATTGATTTCGGTCAAACCAGGGCCGGCTCGTGGCGGGCCACGATGACCGCTAGACTGATCGCCTCGGCCCAACCGACGGCAAATCCATGGCTCTCAGCCCGTTCCATCTCGCGATCCCGGTAGACGACCTGCCCACCGCGCGCCGGTTCTACGGCGAAACCTTCGGGCTACGCGAAGGCCGATCGAGCGACCAGTGGGTGGACTTCGATTTCTACGGCCACCAGCTCGTCATCCACGAGCATCCAAAAACGGCCGCTCAGGCGCAGGCGCATACCAACCCGGTCGACGGCCACGATGTGCCGGTACCCCACTTCGGCATCGTGCTCGACTGGACGGAATGGGAAGCGCTGGCCGAACGACTGCGATCGCTGGGGACCGTGTTCGCGATCGAGCCGTATGTTCGATTCAAGGGGCAACCGGGCGAACAGGCCACGATGTTCCTGTTCGATCCCTGCGGCAACGCGCTGGAGTTCAAGGCTTTTCGGGATCGCGGCCAGCTCTTCGCGACATAGTCCGCTGGCGCGGTCACGGCGCCGAGCCCGCGCTCGGGCCGCTCGGCCGTCGCCATGGCCGAAACCATGCTTGTCGTCAGTCGCGCCTTCCGTAGAAGTCGATCAGCGCGCTTGGAGATAGGCCGGCAGATCCTCGGCGATCTTTTCCGGCTTCACGGTCGGGGCATAGCGCTGGACCACCCGGCCGTTCCGATCGACCAGAAACTTGGTGAAGTTCCACTTGATACGCCGGCCGAGCAGTCCGCCACGCTCGGCCTTGAGATAGCGATACAGCGGGTGCGCGTGCGGCCCGTTGACTTCGATTTTGGCAAACATCGGAAAACTGACGCTGTAACGCGTCGAGCAGAAATCGCGAATCGTCGCTTCGTCGCCCGGTTCCTGATGGCCGAACTGGTCACAGGGGAAACCCAGCACGGCAAAACCGTCGGCCGCGTATTGCCGATACAGCGCTTCCAGCCCCTCGTATTGCGGTGTAAAGCCGCACTCGCTGGCGACGTTAACGATCAAAAGAACCTGGCCGCGATAGGCCTCGAGGCGTTCGCGGCGCCCGTCGATGGTCGTGACTTCAATGTCGTAAAGCGACATGGGCCCTCCTGGGCAACGTATGACGATCAATGTACCCGAAGCCGCACACCTTGGCTTACAGCAAGACAGGCCATCTGTGAAGTTTATCTTCACATCATGTAGAATGCCTGCATCATGAAGCAAGACGGTTCTTCAACGCCGACCGATGCCGCCGCGCTTGCCGGCGAGCTCCGCGAACTCACCGGCCGGCTGAAACGGCGGTTGCGTCAGGAATCGGTTAACCGCGGGCTGAATCTGTCGCAGGTCGCCGTCCTCGGGCGGCTCTATCGCGGCGAATGCGAGACGACAAGCGAGCTGGCGCGCGCCGAGAACGTTCGTTCGCAATCGATGGGGCATACCGTCAGCAGGCTTCAGGCCGACGGCTTCGTCGAAGCACGGCCAGACCCTAATGACGGTCGCCGGATGCTGCTGTCGCTTACGCCGTACGGGCGTGAACGCGTCGAAGCCGGCCGTGCCATGCGCGATGGCTGGCTCTATCGCACGATCCAGGCGCGCCTGGATGCCGAGGAACAGGCCGCGCTGGCACACGCCGTCACGCTGTTGAAGCGGCTTACCGAAGAGTAGAGCGACGCGCGGCCGGGCGCCGCAGGCAATGGCGGCGAACACGACACCGCTCACGAGCGAGCGGAGCGGCCGCGGACCCTCGCAATGGAGCAGTTTATGTACTCGATCAATCATGCGGTGTCGGGCGCCCGGGCAGAGCATCCATGAGTCGCGATACCCGCCTGTTTCGGGCACTGGAGATCTACAATTTTCGGGTCTGGGCGATCGGCGCGCTGGTGTCGAACGTCGGCACCTGGATGCAGCGCGTGGCCCAGGACTGGCTGGTGCTGACCATTCTGACGCACCACAATGCCGGTGCCGTCGGTGTGGCCATGGCGCTGCAGTTCGGCCCTCAACTATTGCTCTTGCCACTGACCGGCTACGCCGCCGATTACTTCGATCGGCGCAAGCTCATCATGTTGACCCAGACTATGCTCGGTCTGCTGGCTTTTGGCCTCGGCGTGGCGACCGTGACCGGCGTGATCACCCTCTGGGGGGTCTATGGCTTCGCCCTCGCGCTCGGCTGCGTAACGGCTTTCGATGCGCCGACCCGTCAGACCTTCGTCAACGATCTGGTGGGCGAAACTCATCTGTCGAACGCGGTCGCCCTGAATTCGACCTCATTCAACAGTGCGCGCATGGTCGGCCCGGCCGTGGCAGGCCTGCTGATTGCCGCCGTGGGCGTGGGCTGGGTATTCCTGATCAATGCGGCCTCTTTCGCCGCCGTACTGGGCTCGCTGTGCCTGCTGCGGGTCCACGAATTGCGTCCGGCCCGCCGGCCGGCTCGCAAGCTGAGCGGGCTTACCGAGGGGTTCCGCTACGTGTGGCGGCGCCCCGATCTGAAGACGCTGCTGATCATGCTGTTCCTGATCGGCACCTTTGGCTTCAACTTCCCGATCTTTATTTCCACGATGGCGGTGACCGTATTCCACGGCAACGCCGGCCAGTACGGCCTTCTGACCTCAGCTCTTGCTGTCGGCTCGGTCACCGGCGCGCTGCTGGCAGCCAAGCGAGAGCAGCCGAGCATGTCCCTGGCTTGTATCGCCACGTTCGGCTTCGGCCTGTTCTGCGGATTGGCAGCCATCGCACCCGACGAATGGTTGTTCGCGGCGGCTCTGATGCTCATCGGGCTGTCCGCGCTGAGCTTCAATACGTCGACCAACGCTCTGATGCAGCTATCCACCGATGCGGACATGCGCGGCCGGGTGATGGCATTGCGGATCGCGATCGTACGCGGCGGCACGCCGCTGGGTGCTCCCATCGTCGGCTGGGCCGCGGATCATGCCGGGCCACGCTGGGCGATGGGCATCGGCTGTATGTCCGGCGTGGCGGCGGCCGGCGTTTGTCTGGTCGAGTTGCTGCGCGAACGACGCCAGGCCGCGGCGCCGTGCCGTTCATGAGGCAACCGCATCCGCCAGCCTAAGGGCCTATTCCAATAGGCTCTTAACCCGCCGCGGGTTCGGTCCGGCCTGAGCCGCCTCGAACCCGCGAACGAGCCGAAGCAGCGGCTATGACGATAATTGATCGACGTCGCGCACCGCGCCCTTGGAAGCATTGGTCGCCAGAGCCGCATAGGCCTTCAACGCCGGCGACACCTTACGCAACCGATTCTGTGGTGTCCAGCCTTCGATGCCTTTTTCGTCCATCGCCACCCGGCGCGCGGCGAGCGTGGCATCGTCGACTTCGAGCTCGATGCGGCGATTCGGGATGTCGATGGCGATGGTATCGCCGGTTTCGACCAGACCGATCAGCCCGCCCTCGGCTGCCTCCGGCGACACGTGACCGATCGACAGCCCGGACGTGCCACCGGAAAAACGGCCATCGGTCACCAGCGCACAGGCCTTGCCCAGCCCTTTCGATTTGAGATAGCTGGTCGGATACAGCATTTCCTGCATGCCGGGGCCGCCCTTCGGGCCTTCGTAGCGGATGATCACGACGTCGCCGGCGCTGACTTCGTTGCACAGAATGCCGGCCACCGCCGCGTCCTGGCTTTCATAGACCCGGGCCGTGCCAGTGAATTTCAGGATCGAGTCATCGACTCCGGCCGTCTTGACGATGCAGCCTTCCGGCGCGAGATTGCCGAACAGCACTGCGAGCCCGCCGTCAGCGGAAAACGGATGTTCGGCCGAGCGAATGACGCCTGATTTTCGGTCCGTATCGAGCTTGTCCCAGCGCGCAGATTGCGAAAACGCCGTCTGGCTCGGGACGCCGCCCGGGGCGGCCCGATAGAAGTTTTCGACCGCGGCGTCTTCGGTCTGCATCACGTCCCAGCGCGCGAGCGCTTCGCCCATGCTCGACGAGTGGATCGTCGGCAGCGAGGTGTCCAGCAGGCCGGCCCGATCGAGCTCGCCGAGAATGGCCATAATGCCGCCGGCGCGATGGACATCTTCCATATGCACGTCGGACTTGGCCGGCGCCACCTTGCACAGGCAGGGCACGCGACGCGACAGCGCATCGATTTCGGCGATAGAGAAATCCACCTCGCCTTCCTGGGCAGCCGCCAGCAAATGCAGCACGGTATTGGTCGAGCCGCCCATGGCGATATCGAGGCTCATGGCGTTTTCGAACGCCGCCCGGTTGGCGATGCTGCGCGGCAGCACGCTGGCATCGTCGCCTTCGTAGTAGCGTTTGGCGAGATCGACGACGGTCTGCCCGGCGTTGCGAAACAGACGTTCGCGATCGCTGTGCGTGGCGAGTACCGAGCCGTTGCCCGGCAGCGCCAGCCCGAGCGCTTCGGTGAGACAGTTCATGGAATTGGCGGTGAACATGCCGGAGCAGGAACCACAGGTCGGACAAGCCGAGCGTTCGACGGTGGCGACCTCTTCATCCGAATAGCTGTCGTCGGCGGCCACCACCATGGCGTCAACCAGGTCGAAGGCCCGGCTGCTGCCTTTCACTACGGCCTTGCCGGCTTCCATCGGCCCGCCCGAGACGAACACGGTCGGGATATTGAGCCGCATCGCGGCCATGAGCATGCCGGGGGTGATCTTGTCGCAGTTGGAGATGCACACCAGCGCATCGGCGCAGTGGGCGTTGACCATGTACTCGACGCTGTCGGCGATCAGTTCGCGCGACGGCAACGAATAGAGCATGCCGTTATGGCCCATGGCGATGCCGTCGTCGACCGCGATGGTATTGAATTCCTTGGCCACGCCGCCGGCCACCGCGATTTCCTCGGCCACGAGCTGGCCCAGATCCTTCAGGTGCACATGCCCCGGCACGAACTGGGTAAAGCTGTTGGCAACGGCGATGATCGGTTTTTCGAAATCGCCGTCCTTCATGCCGGTGGCACGCCAGAGCGCGCGGGCACCGGCCATGTTGCGGCCGTGCGTACTGGTACGGGAACGATAGGCGGGCATGGCATCTCCTCCATTCATTTATGACGTGCGCGTAGCGTATTTACCGACAATTCGTTTTTGAAATATATTATTCGGCGCGTATTAAGTCGTTTTAGATATCAATTATGGACGTGCGCCGACTCCGGCATTTCGTAGCCGTCGCCGAGACATTGCATTTCGGCCGGGCGGCCGAGCTCCTGCACATGACCCAGCCGCCACTCAGC
This sequence comes from Salinisphaera hydrothermalis C41B8, assembly GCF_000732535.1. GTDB lineage: Bacteria > Pseudomonadota > Gammaproteobacteria > Nevskiales > Salinisphaeraceae > Salinisphaera > Salinisphaera hydrothermalis. The sequence goes on along the minus strand of NZ_APNK01000023.1, from coordinate 6,014 downwards.
CAGTCCATCCGGGCGCTCGAACGAGAGCTGGGGACCGCGCTGTTCGTCCGGACCAAGCGCAGCGTGGCGCTCACGCCGTTCGCCGCTCAATGGCTCGACCCGGTGCGCGCAGCCCTGGCAGCCATCGACGCGCTGCCGGACACGGCCGAGCGCATCCGCCGCGGCGAAACGGGTCGGCTGAATCTCGCGTTCGTCAGCACCGCCGACTACAGCCTGTTGCCGGATCTGGTTCAACGCTTTCGCATGCTTTATCCGAAGGTTGATCTGGCGCTGACAGAGGCCACCAGCGATATCCAGATCGCTGCCCTGCTCCGGTGCGAGGTTCAGGCCGGTATCATGATCCCCCCGGCGAACGCCGCACTACCCGAAGAACTGGTCTATCGCCGCCTGATGTCGGAGCCATTGATCGCGGCCGTGCCCGAACAGTGGCTCGATAGCGGCCGGCTCGAACTGACCGACGGCCGCCTCTCGCCGGAAGCCGTGGTCGCGTCGCCGCTCGTGGTCTTTCCCCGGCATGTGGCGCCGTCGTTCCACGATCTCGTGACGACGTACTACCTCGATAGCGGCGGGCCGGCCGACATCGCGCAGCAAGCCATCCAGATGCAGACCATCATCAGCCTGGTCTCGGCCGGCCTCGGCATTGCGCTGGTGCCGGAATCGCTGCGGCATCTGGCCCGCACCGGCACGTGCTACGTGCCGCTGCAGCGCCGCCCGCCCTATCTGGATACGGGCATCGTGTGGCGACGCGACGACACGAGCCCGCTGCTGGCCAACCTGCTCGAGATCCTGCCCGGGGACGATGCGGCGCGCTGAATACCGCGGCCTTCACGGACCGGGTGGCAAGTTTCCGCCGCCTTGGTAGAGTCTCGGTTCGCCGACGCTCTGGCGTATCGCGCGAACGCAGTCGCTGGCCGACCCGGCCCGTTACATTGTCAATGTCGAGGAGCCGTCTTGGGCACGATCATCGTTTTCACTCTCGTTATCGGCGTCGTGTCGACGCTCGTTCTGGATCTCTGGGCCTTGTTGCAGCAACGCGTCGCCGGGATCGAGGCACCCGATTGGAGCGTGGCCGGGCGCTGGGTGAAGGGACTCACGCGATTCCAGTTCGTACTGGACTCGTCGGACGGTAAAGCCCCGACGCATGACGACAAGGTCGTGGGTTGGATCTTCCACTATCTGGTGGGTATCGCCTACGCACTCCTGCTCTTTCTCATCTGGGGCTATGCATTCGCCGTCCATCCGACGCTGTGGCCCACGGTGGTGATCGGTCTGTTTCTGACGACCTTTGCCGGCCTGTTTATTTTCCTGCCGGCACTGGGCGCCGGGTTGGCTGGTGCGCGACTGCCCGATCAGAAGGCGGCAATCGCCCGCATGATTGTGGGACACGTCGTCTTCATGCTGGCCCAGTACTTCACCGCGCTCTGTCTGGCCGCGACGCTCTAAGTTCGGAGCGGTTTCGTCGTTCATCCTTGCGCCCGTGACGTCGCGAGGATGACGACTGATAAGAGCCTATTGGAATAGGCTCTTGCCCACTACACGGCGTCCGCCCGGTCCCGCTGGACCGCCTCTCGGGCCAGCCGCTTATCGCGGAGACCGGAATCGGCGCCGCAGATGACGCAGATCAATACGTGGGGCCCGTATTCCGGCGCATGGTGAGCTTCTCCTTCGGCACTGTCGCCGCCCGTAAACCAGGAGAAGCCCACCATGACACAAATGAAAGCCGCCGTTTTTGTCGAGCCCGGCCGCATTGTGCTCGAAGACAAACCGATTCCCGATATTGGCCCGGCGGATGCGCTGATACGCATTACCACGACCACCATTTGCGGAACTGACGTCCACATTCTCAAAGGCGAGTACCCGGTGGCGCCGGGACTGACGATCGGGCACGAACCGGTCGGCGTGATCGAGAAGCTGGGTTCGGAAGTCAAAGGTTACCGTGAAGGCCAACGGGTGATCGCCGGTGCGATTACGCCCGACGGCACGAGCTATGCGTCGCTGGACGGTTTTCACTCGCAGTGTGGCTGTGGTGCGCCCCATGGCTGGAAAACCATGGGCGGCTGGCGCTTCGGCAACACCATCGACGGGTGCCAGGCCGAATACGTGCGCGTGCCGGATGCCATGGCGAACCTCGCGCCGATTCCCGACGATCTGACCGACGAGCAGGTGTTGATGTGTCCGGACATCATGTCCACCGGCTTTTCCGGCGCCGAGAGCGGCCGTATCCGGATCGGGGATACGGTGGCGATTTTCGCCCAGGGTCCGATCGGGTTGTGCGCTACGGCGGGCGCCCGTCTCCAGGGCGCAACGCGCATCATCGTGGTCGATACGGTGCCCGAGCGGCTGCAAACCGCGCGCCGGCTCGGGGCGGATACCGTGGTTGATTTCAAGAAAGACGACCCCGTGGAAACGATTCGTGCGCTGACCGATGGTCGCGGGGTCGATGTGGCCATCGAAGCATTGGGCACCCAGGCGACCTTCGAATCGGCCCTGAGTGTGCTGCGTCCCGGCGGCACGCTGTCCAGCCTCGGCGTCTATTCACAAGATCTGAAAATCCCGCTCGGCGCCTTCAGCGCCGGGCTGGGCGACAATCGGATCGTGACGACGCTCTGCCCCGGTGGCAAGGAGCGCATGCGCCGCTTGCTCAACGTGGTCGCGTCCGGGCGCGTCGATCTAGCGCCCCTCGTCACTCACCACTTCAAGCTGGACGACATCGAGGCCGCGTACGACCTGTTCTCTCACCAGCGAGACGGCGTACTCAAGATCGCGATCACGCCGTAAATCATCATCCCTGTTGATACCGGGCGGTCGGGCTTTTCGCCTGCCTCGCCCGGTCCGCTCGGCAGACTCCGCAACCCGGCGGCTCGGTCCGGGGCATCGAGTCGGGCATAGTCGGCGTTCGCCGCGTTTGGCGCTGGACGGCTAGGTTCGCAGTCGGACGCCGCGGGCAGCGCGTTGTGGGCATACGGGCTCGCTGTTGTGCGCGGATTCGTCCGGGCGCGGCGCGCATGCCGTTCGCGAGCGCGCCACGGGTGGGTCACGCCGCTAGAACGCGCCGCACACCCGGGCGGCAACCACCTCACCAAACAACGATTCGACCACCATCGCGACATGGCGGAAACACCGGGGGTACGTCCGGCGCACTCATCGCTTGGCCCGCCTGATAAGTTGTGCGTGTATCGATCGTTTACCAACCCAAACCACGAGAGCACGTCATGAGTGACATATCGTCTCGGGCCAGTGCGTCCGCTGCGACTTATTATCGCTGGGTGGTGGTCGCGCTGCTGTTCGCGATCATTGTTATCAATTACATCGACCGTTCGGCGATCTCCTATGCCATCGGCCCGATGGCCAAGGAACTCGGCATCACCGACTCACAGCAGGGTCTCGTCCTCGGCGCGTTCGGCATCGGCTATGCGCTGACGACGTTCATCGGCGGCATTCTGGTCGACCGGTTTGGCGCGCGTATCGTATTGGCCATATCGGTCGCGCTCTGGGTGGTCTCGATTGGCGGCACCGGCCTGGTCCAGGGTTTCATGCTGGCACTGGTCGCGCGCGCGGCGTTGGGCTTGGCCGAGGGGCCGATGTTTCCGGGCATGACCGGGGCGATCAGCCGCTGGCTGTCCCCCCGCGAACGCGGCAAGGCCATGGGGTCGTCGCTGACCGCGGTGCCCTTGTCGTTGGCCATCGGTGCGCCGATCGTATCGAGCCTGATCGCCTGGCTGGGCTGGCGCGGCATGTTCTATGTGCTGGCCGTCGTCAGCTTTATGTGGCTGCCGTTGTGGTGGTTCATGTTCCGCGATCGACCGGAGCAGTCGGGCTTCGTCAATGAAGCGGAACTGCGCGAGATCCGCCGCCTGGGCGACGCCTCGGATGCGAGTGCCGAGTCGGATGACGCGGTCGCCCCCGCGTCCGCCGATGGCGCCACGTCGACTTCCTGGCATCGCCTGCTGACCAACCCGACGCTGCTGGCCAATTATTGGGCCTTCTTCGTTTTCGGCTATTTTCTGTTCTTTTTCATGACCTGGCTGCCGGGCTATCTGGAACGCGTGTTCCATCTGAGCGTGTCGGCCGTCGGCTGGTTTTCGGTCGTACCCTGGGCGGCCGCTGCGGTGGTGCTGTTTAGCCTCGGCCATTTCTCCGACAACCTGCTCAAGCGCACGCGTCGCTTGCGCCCGGCGCGCAGCCACCTGATTGCCGGTACCCAGGCCATCGCCGCCGTGGCGATCATTCCAGTCGCCTTCTCATCCAGCCTGACGCTTTCGCTGATCTTCATCACGATCGCGCTGGCCGCATCGATGGGCGCCAACTCGGCCTACTATGCGGTCAACGTGGACGTCGCCCCGGATCGTTCGGCAACCGCGCTCGGCATCATGGATTTCGGCTTCGCCATTGCCGGTTTCCTGGCGCCGGCCATTACCGGATGGGTTGTCGGTAGCCAGGGCAGCTTCGACGACGCGTTCTTCCTGCTCGCGGCGCTGGGGCTGTCGTCGGTGATTCTGACGCTGCTGTTTCACCGGCCCGACGCGCACGCCATCGGCCACCCCTACGCGACCGATCACGCGAACTGATCGACACCGCGCGCCGACGCCGTCTCGCTCGGGGCGGCGTCGGTCGCCTGCGTTTGGCAGGCGCAGCCCATTCCGGTTCGCGAACGTCCGGCGCGGGGCATCCCGAGTTCTCTTCCCACGGAGGCTGGCCCCGATCGCGGCGCATGGGCCCAGCGAGCACCGTGGACCATGCGCCAGCACTTGGCGCGGACTCGTACGAAACGGCAACAGGCCCTCGGGCGTGTCGTCACGAGAGACGCCCTAGATCATCGTAGCGGGCGCTCGCTGTGCTCAAGCATGGCCGGTATCACCAGATCCTCTTCGTCGCTCAGATGTTGTTTGAGCAGCCGTAACAGGCGGTCGGACTCGTCGACGTACGCGTCGGCCGCGTATCGCGCCGCGTCGGCGTTCCGCGACAGGGCCTGCATGAATGCGCGAGCGCTTGCGACAACGGTCGTCACGCCGCGATGGATAATGTCGTGGTCGTCCTCGAGTAAATCGAACCCGAACGCCACGCGGCGATCGAGCGAGCGGAAGCGCGGGAAATAGTGGCTGTCCTCAATATGATGGTGACCTTCGAGATGCTGCAGGTATTGCCCCAGACTCGGCATGAAACGACGCTGGAACTCTCCGGGGTTGGAGCAATCGTCCTCACGGAACCCGTGAGTAAATTCCTGTAGCGCACGGCCCTGCTGTCGCAGACTGTCATGGACATGCAGCCAGAACGCCGATAACTCTCCATAATTGGCGTGCTCTCGCCATTCGGGCCGCGGATAGCGCTCGCGAAGAATGGCGACTTCAGACGGCAACTCGGCACGGTTGGGTAGCGCGAGATGTTCGGGGATGTCGGCCATGGTCGCTCCTCTGAATGCGTTTCAATCCGCGTTAAATTGCCCTGTCGTGATCGCTTGCGGCAATTGACGGCGCCTTATGGGTACCGCGCACGCAGTATGCCCGATGGCTCGCCCGCGTCTCGGCGACAACTGACGGGGCATGGGGCTCAACCCGAGACGGAAATTGCCGCGGCGCTTCGATCTACTCGACTCTTCAACCGATCCGCCAGACGTCATTCCGGGACGGCTATAGCACGGCCCGCGAGCAGGCCGACACATGGTGGCTCACGGGCCTTAATAGTTTTATTTAAGCCACTACCTGCACGATTTTAAAAAATACTGGCTCAAAAATAAAAATTTCTTGAGGTTCTGCGAATCTCTAAATCCGTTGACGGCGCCGAAGAATACGAATGCACTGTGTTTTATCGAACGGCCCGAGCGTCTGCAGAGGGAGCCGATAGCGCGTTGCACGACCACCCGGTCCCGAGCCTATCGGCGAGGGCCGAGCGAGCGGCCGTGCAAGGGCGGCGTTGTGGGCGGTTATTGCCCATAAAAAAAGCCCCGACGCGAGAGCGACGGGGCTTTTTCGTTTGGAGCCTGGCGGTGACCTACTCTCACATGGGGAGACCCCACA
>NZ_APNK01000022.1 GCF_000732535.1 Salinisphaera hydrothermalis C41B8 | reverse complement strand
CATAAGATCGCTTTGAACTCTGGCGTTAACGTTGAACCATCATACAGCGGGACCAAACACATACAGGCTGTCCCGGTGCCATGCCACCTGCACGGCGTCCCCCGTAGCCACGCGGTCGAAAACCGAGTGGCCCGGCAGATTCTGTTCGGTCACCACGACCCGTTCACCGGCATCGAGGACGACCGTATAGCGGGCAAACATGCCCACGAATTCCTTGAACTCGACGCGGCCCGGCTCGACCTGCCGGCCCGCGGCTTCGAAGTCCGCTGCGTTCAACGCCAGCCGGATCTTTTCGGGGCGCAGCACATAGCGCGTGCCACCGCGCTCGATGAGATTCGACGTCCCCACGAAATTGGCCACGAATTCGCTCGCCGGCCGTTCGTAGAGCGTGACCGGATCGCCGATCTGCTCGATGCGCCCCTCATTGAACACGGCGATGCGATCGCTCATGGTCAGCGCTTCTTCCTGGTCGTGCGTCACGTAGATGAACGTAATCGCGACCTCGGCCTGGATCCGCTTCAACTCATGCTGCATCTCCTGACGCAGCTTGAGATCGAGCGCACCGAGCGGCTCATCCAGCAACAGCACCCGCGGCCGATTGACGATCGCCCGGGCGAGTGCGACGCGCTGACGCTGGCCGCCGGACAGCTGGGCCGGATTGCGCTCGCCGTAATTCTCGAGGCGAACGGCGCGTAGCGCTTCGGCCACACGCTGCGGGATCTCGCGCTTGTTCACCCGCTTGGCCTGCAGCCCGTAGGCGACGTTCTTGGCCACGCTCATATGCGGGAACAGCGCATAGTCCTGAAAAATCGTGTTGATATCGCGATCGTAGGGCGCAATTTTCGTGACATCACGCCCGTCGATATCGATCCGTCCGAAGCTCGGCTGCTCGAAGCCGGCGATCATGCGCAAGGTCGTGGTCTTGCCCGAACCCGACGGTCCAAGCAACGTAAAGAACTCGCCGCGCCGAATATCGAGATCGAGTTTTTCCACCGCCACGGCCGGGCCGAACGTCTTGCCGACACCGGCCAGGCGGACGATGCTGTCGGCCATGGCGGGAGTCTGGATGGCGGAGGCGGAATCGTTCATCAATGCTTGACCATGACGTGCCGGACGGCCGTGTAGTCCTCCAGCGAGTACATCGACATGTCCTTGCCGTAACCGGACTGCTTGATGCCGCCATGAGGCATTTCGTTGCAGAGCATGAAGTGGCAATTCACCCAGGTGCAGCCATAGCGCATGCGCGCCGATACATCCATCGCCCGGCCGACATCCGCCGTCCAGACTGACGACGCCAGGCCATAGTTCGAATCGTTGGCCCAGGCGATCGCCTGCTCGTCGTTGTCGAAGCGCGTGACCGAGACGACCGGCCCGAACACTTCGCGGCGCACGATTTCGTCGTCCTGCAGCGCACCGGCAATCACGGTCGGCTGATAAAAGAAGCCGTCACCATCGGCCGCACGGCCGCCGGCGGTGATCTCGGTATGGCGCAGTTCCGCGGCCCGCTCGACGAAGCTGGCCACCCGATCGCGCTGGCGCGCCGAGATCAGCGGCGGGATTTCGTTGGCGCTGTCCTCGGCCTTGCCGTAAGCAATGCCCGACACCGCCGACGACAGATCGGCCACCAGCTTGTCGTAGATTTTCGGACCGGCGTAGACGCGACAGGCGGCGGTGCAATCCTGGCCAGCGTTGAAGTAGCCGAAGGTGCGGACACCTTCCACCACGGCGTCCAGATCGGCGTCGTCGAACACCACCACGGGCGCTTTGCCGCCCAGCTCCAGATGGGTACGCTTCACGCTCTTGGAGGCCGCGGCCAGAATCTTCTTGCCGGTGGCGACATCACCGGTCAGCGACACCATGTCGATGCCGGCATGATCGACCAGCCGCGCGCCAATCGTCTCGCCGCGTCCGGTGACGATATTGAGCACGCCGGCCGGCAGCGCCTCGCCCGCAACTTTAGCCAGCAGCAGCGCGGTCAACGGCGTCTGTTCCGAGGGCTTGAGCACCACGGTGTTGCCCGCGGCCAGCGCCGGGGCGAACTTCCAGGCGGCCATCATCAATGGATAGTTCCAGGGCACGATCGAGCCGATCACACCCACGGCATCACGCCGGACCATCGAGGTATAACCGGCCATGTATTCGCCGGCCGCGCTCGCCGATAGACAACGCGCCGCGCCGGCGAAGAACCGAATCACGTCGGCCGTGGCCGGCACTTCCTCGGCGGCCACGATGTGGGCCGGCTTGCCGCAGTTCAGGGCTTCCAGCCGGACGAACTCGTCGGCATGTTTTTCGATGGTGTCAGCCAGCGCCAGCAGCGCCGCCGAACGCGCGCCCGGCGTGCTCCGCGACCACGTGTCGAACGCGCCGCGCGCCGCCGCAACCGCGGCATCGAGCTGGCTCGGCGTGGCTTCCGGCACCTCGCCGATCGCCATGCCCGTAAACGGGTTGAGAATGGTCTCGGCCTCGCCCTGCCCGGCGACGTGCTGGTCGCCGATCAGAAGCGCGGTCGGAATCGAATGGTCGCCGCCCTGCTGCATGGTGTGCCCTCCTCGAATGATCGCGGATCAGCCGGCATCGCCGACGTCAATCCGGGTTGATTCGAGTATTTACACAGCGGCCCCGCTATCGCAATAACAAAAAATAGAAATGCATTATCGGTAAAACCGAAACCTTCGACGCGACAATAGCCTGTGAGCGAGCGCATTCGTCGAAAGGCTACCCCTGACGCAGCGAGGTCTTCTCCAGCGCCATTTCGACGAAGGCCGCAGCGGCTGCGGAAAGTTGCGTGCCGCGCCGGGAGACGACACCCACTGCCACCGGCGCCAGGCCGTCGACCAGTTCGGCCACGCCGATGCGGTCGCCTTCCAGCGACCAGGGGCGATACATCAGATCGGGCAAAACCGACACCCCGGCGCCGGTGGCCACCAGACTGCGCACCGCTTCCACCGAGGTCGTGCGATAGGCGATGCGGGGCGTCTGGCGCATGTCGCGCCAGAGCGACTCGGTCGAGGCCCGGATTTCGTCCAGATCGAGCAGCACATAATGCTCGTCGGCCAGCCGCGACCGCTGGACCCGTCCTTCCTCGGCCAGGCGATGCCCGACCGGCACCCAGAGCCGGAACGGATAGCGTTTGATCACTTCGCTGTTGAACGCCGACGGCTCGTTGAGGGCCGAGAGAAACAACAGCGCCACGTCGAGCTCGCCGCCCAGCAGGAAATGCTCGAGATATTCCGGGCTGTCTTCATACACCGAAACGGCCGTGGCCGGAAACGCGCGTCGATAGCGCGCCAGCAGCTCGGGCAGCGCATAGCCGGCCACCAGCGATGTCACGCCGAGGTTGAGCGTGCCGGTAATACGCTGGCGCCCCGCGGTGAACGTCGAACGCGCATGGCTGACCTCGGCGAGAATGCGCTGGGCATGGCGCAGGAACGTATGCCCGCGATGCGTCAGCGCCATGCCGCGCGCATGGCGCTGCACGAGCGTCACCCCGAGATCGGATTCCAGCGCCTTGATCGCCTCGGTAATGGTCGACTGCGAGGCAAACAGTTCGCGCGCCGCGCCTGAGATCGAGCCCTGCTCGGCCACGGCAACGAAATAACGCAGTTGCTGGAAAGAAAAACTCATCGGCCGATTCCGCTCGGTTGAGCGACGATGCTAACCGGAACCGGCCCGACCGTGCGGGCGCGTCTAACTCAACCGAGGTCGGCGCGTTCGTTGGGCGGCAGCAAGGCCTTCACGTTGTCCAGCGTATCCGCCTCCGCCAGCGGCTTGTCGGTGCGCCAGCGCGCGATACGCGGAAAACGCACGGCAATCCCGGATTTATGTCGGTTCGAGGCCTGGATGCCCTCGAAGTGCAGCTCGAAGACATGATACGGCGTCACCGAACGCACCGGGCCGAAGCGCTCTTTTGTGTTTTTGCGAATCCACGAATCGACCTGCCGGATCTCTTTGTCGGTCAGTCCGGAGTAGGCCTTGGCGAACGGGACGAGTTCGTCGCCGTCCCAGACCGCAAACGTATAGTCGGTCAGCAGATTCGAGCGCCGGCCGGAACCGGGCTGGGCATACAGCAGCACGGCGTCGATCGCATAGGGATCGACCTTCCATTTCCACCAGTCGCCGCGTACGCGCCCGACCCGATAGGGCGAGCCGCGCCGCTTGAGCACGAAGCCTTCGGTCGCAAATTCGCGCGAGCGCTCGCGCAGAGCGGCCAGTTCGTCCCAGGAGTTCGCGGCCAGATGTTCCGACAGCGCAATGCGCTCATCGATACCCGCAAGCGCGTCGGCCAGCAGGGCCCGCCGCTCTTCCAGCGGGCGTTCGCGGATATCGGCGCCTTCATATTCCATCAGGTCATAGGCGAAAAACCGTACCGGATGCTTTTTCTGCATGTTGGCCGAGGGCTTGAGCCGGCCGATGCGGCGTTGCAGCCGGGCGAATGGCAGGGGCAAGGCCTCGCCGGGGACCCAGGCCAGGATCTCGCCATCGAGCACCGAGCCGTTCGGCAACGCGGCCGCGGCGGCTTCCAGCTCGGGGAACCGGCCTTCCATGAGATCTTCACCACGCGACCAGATATGACATTCCCCGGCCCGACGGATGATCTGGGCGCGAATGCCGTCCCATTTCCATTCAGCCTGCCAGTCGGCCACGGGCCCGAGCTCGCTGATCGACTCGATCGGCGCGTTCTCGATCGGCGAAGCAAGGAAGAACGGATACGGCTGCGCCGCGTCCTCACCCCGATCGGCCGGGTCGACGAGCCGTTCGAAGAATTCGGGCGTGGGCTGCCAGCGCCCCATTAGCCGATGCGCCACCCGGGCGGGCTCGATATCGGCCACTTCGGCCAGGGCCCGCGTGACCAGTCGGCGCGACACACCGACCCGGAACGCGCCGGTCAACAGCTTGTTGAGCGTGAAGCGCGCATCGGTCGGCAACTCGCGCCAATAGCCGAGCAGACGGGCTTTCTGTTCGCTCTCGTCGAGATCCTTCAGCGGCAGGATACGATTTTCGACCCACGCATGCAGCGGCACATCCAGCCCGGCATCGCCGGCCTCGATCTCGTCGAGCAGCAGCGTCATGGTCTCGGCGGAGTCGCCGACCGCCGAATAACTTTCCTCGACCAGCCACATCGGCATGCCGATCGCCTCGGCAACCCATTCCCGAAGCCGCGTTCCGGGGATCAGCCGCTTGATCCGGCGGCCACACAGAAACGAGACCGCCCAGGCCGCGTCGGCCGGCGGCGCCGCGGCGAAATAATCGCGCATGGCGGCAACTTTCGGGTGGGTCGCCGTGGTGGCGTCCAGATGTGTGTACAACTCAGTGAATCGGCGCATTAGCCCACTCGATTTGCGCAGATCGACGCGCTTCCGCCGACGATTACAACGCCGTCACAAAAAATACATGGATCGCCCCGGGCCTTGGCTTAGCTGCCTTACAGGACATCGGACGCAGACAATCCGCGATATCTTGCGTACAAGCCAAATTGAAGTTCATCCGTAACTCTGACTAGGGTGGAGGCGATCCATTTGAAGAGCTTGTGGCCGGCGCCCAAAGCGCAGCAACGGCTGCAACAAAAGGATATGCGTATGAGTAGCGGCTCGACCGCCGACCCGATGTTTCAACGCACGCAGGACTTCGGCGACACGCCGACCGAAATCCGCGAAACCGACCACTACCAACACGAATACGTCCACGATTTCGTCGAACGCTGGGACGACCTGATCGACTGGGACGGCCGCGCTGCCAGCGAGGGCAGTTTTTTCATCGATGTGCTCAAGCACTACGGCTGCGAAACCGTCATCGATGCAGCTTGCGGCACCGGCTTCCACTCCGTCCAGCTGCTGCGCGCCGGCTTCGAAGTCGCCAGCGTCGACGGCAGTCCGCAGATGCTCACCAAAGCCTTCGACAACGCCCGTGAGCGCGGCTTCATTCTCAAGACCGTACACAGCGACTGGCGCTGGATGAGCCGCGATCTGGTCGGCCGCTACGACGCCATCATCTGCCTCGGCAACTCCTTCACCCATATCTTCAACGAACACGACCGCCGCCGCACGCTGGCCGAGTTCTACTCGATGCTCAAGCACGACGGCATCCTCATCCTCGACCAGCGCAACTACGATGCCCTGCTCGACGGCAAGACCGGCGGCCCGAGCCACAAGTTCTACTACTGCGGCGAAGGGGTATCCGCCCAGCCGGAGCATGTCGACGACGGCCTGGCACGCTTCCGCTACGAGTTCTCGGACGATGGCTCCGTCTACCACCTCAACATGTTCCCGCTGCGCAAGGCCTACGTGCACGACCTGATGCACCAGGTCGGTTTCCAGCGCGTGACGACCTACGGCGATTTCCAATCGAGCTATCGCGAGGACGACCCGGATTTCTTCATCCACGTCGCCGAGAAGAGCTATCTCTCGGCTGATGAAGACGACGACGTCAGCGAATAAACCGAGGGGGGACAACCGATGAGCGAATATTCCACGGCGGTGAAGACCGCCCAGAATTATTACAACAGCAGCGACGCCGATACGTTCTATTCCCGGCTCTGGGGCGGCGAGGATATCCATATCGGGCTGTACAAGTCCGACGACGAACCGGTGCTGAAAGCCAGCCGCCGCACCGTCGCCCGCATGGCCGAACTGGTCGCCGACAAGCTCGGTCGCGACACGCGCGTGCTGGATATCGGCGGCGGCTATGGCGGCTCGGCCTGCTATGTCGCCGAGCACTACGGCGCCCATGTGGTGTCACTGAACCTGTCCGAAGTCCAGAACGAACGCGGCCGCCGGCAGATCGACGAACGAGGACTGGAGGACAAGGTCACCATCGTCGACGGCAATTTCGAAGACATCCCTTACGAGGCCGACAGCTTCGAAGTGGTCTGGTCGCAGGACGCCATCCTGCATTCCGGCAACCGGCGGCGGGTACTCGATGAAGTGGTCCGCGTACTCAAGCCGGGCGGCGTATTCGTGTTCACCGATCCGATGTCCGCCGACGACGTATCGCCGGATGCGCTGCAGCCGGTACTCGACCGCATTCAGCTCGAGACCATGGGCTCGCCGGGCTTCTATCGCGAACAGCTGACCCGGCGCGGCCTGACCGAGCGGACGTTCGAGGATCATACCGAGCAGGTGCCACGCCACTATGACCGGATTCACCGCGAGCTCGACGCCCATCGCAGCGAGCTCAACGGTCATATCTCCGAGCGCTATGTGTCGAATATGAAGAAAGGCCTGCAACACTGGGTCGAGGCCGGCTCGGCCGGCCGCCTGGCCTGGGGCATCATGGTGTTCGAAAACTGAGCGGATATCGTCACTCCGTATCGGCCCGGATTTGGGTTGTGACGCCCAACGCGTCATAGTCCCGATCACTGGCTTTAAGCGCCGCCCGGCCCAGCCGGCGGCGCTTTTTTATCGACTAAGGATAAACGCATGACTGAACGATTCTCCGGCAAGACCGTCGTCGTCACTGGCGCCGGCTCCGGCATCGGCGCCGCCACCGTCAAGCGCTTCGCCGCCGAAGGCGCCAACGTGGTGCTGGTCGGGCGCACGCGCGAGAAACTCGAGACGCTGCTCGGCGAAGTGGCGGACAAGAACAAGCTGATGATTCACGCCGCCGACGTATCCGACGCTCAGCAGGTCGATGCACTCTTCCAGGCCGTGATCGACCGCTTCGGCCGGCTCGATGTGCTGGTCAACAATGCCGGCGTGGCCTCGGGCGGGCCGATTGCCGAAGTTTCCGACGACGACTGGAAGCGCGTCATGGCGATCAACGTCGACGGCGTGTTCCATTGCACCCGCGCGGCCATGCCGCATCTGCAGGAATCCGGCGGCTGTATCGTCAACACCTCGTCCGTATCCGGCCTCGGCGGCGACTGGAACTTCGCCACCTATAACACCAGCAAGGGTGCGGTCAGCAACTTCACGCGCGCGGTCGCGCTCGATTATGCGACCACCGGCGTGCGCGTGAACGCGGTCTGCCCGAGCCTGACCCGTTCGGAGTTGACCGACGACATGTTCGAAAAAGACGACCTCATGGCCAAGTTCGCCGAACGCATCCCGATGGGGCGCGGCGCCGAACCCGAGGAAGTCGGCGACGTGATCGTGTTCCTGGCCAGCGACGACGCGCGCTTCGTCAACGGCGTGAACCTGCCGGTCGACGGCGGCCTGTCGGCCTCGAACGGCCAGCCCGCGCTCGGCTGATCGGCAACGACACGACGTACGATGGCCCCGGTCGCTGCATGGCGCCGGGGCTTTTTCATGTCCCGCCGAGCAATGCGCGCAACTCCGCGCCATTGGCAGCGATCTGCTCGAGCGTATAAGCATCGAGCACTTGGACGAACGCCTGCTGGGCCTCGCCCAGCGCCTGCTTCAACCGGCATGCCGGGTCGATCGGACAGGTCGAGCCCGGCCCGAAACACTCCAACAGCTTGAAGCTTTCGGTCTGGCGCACGACGGCACCGATATTGATCCGCGCCGGCGCCATGGCCAGCGCAACCCCGCCACCCCGACCGCGATAGCTGTGGATATAGCCGAGCTGCACCAGCGTCTGCGCCACCTTGGCCATGTGATGGGCCGAAATGCCGTAGCGCGCGGCCACGTCGCCGACCTGCACCGGCTGATCGTCATCGCGAACCGCCAGATAAATCAGAAGGCGCAGCGAATAATCGGTGTGGGTGGTGAGCTGCATGCTTGGCTTCCAAATAAGTATTCAATATACTTCTTTTAAAGCGGTAAATCACATACCGATTTAAGCAGGAGAGAAAGGATGCCCAGTCGCGAACAGATCGCGGTTATCAAACAGACCGTGCCCGTCCTACAGCAATACGGCGAACAGCTCGCCCGGCATATGTATGCCCGGATGTTCGAGCACAACCCGGAAGTCCGGCGTTACTTCAACCCGGCTCACCAGCGCAGCGGGAAACAACAAAAAGCACTGTCCGACGCGGTCTGTGCTTATGCCGCGAACATCGACAATCCGGCCGCGCTGGCCGGCGCTGTGGAATTGATCGCGCAAAAACACGCCTCGCTGGGCATCGCGCCAGAACACTATCCGATCGTGGGCGAACATCTGCTGGCTTCGATCCGCGAGGTGCTCGGCGACGCGGCCACCGACGACATCATCGACGCCTGGGCGGTGGCCTACGGCGAGCTCGCCGACCTGTTCATCGAGCGTGAGCGCCAGATCTATGTCGCGCAGGAGAACCAGCACGGCTGGGCCGGTTTCAAACCGTTCGTCGTTACCGATCGCGAGCACGTGGCGCACGATGTGGTGTCGCTGCATCTGGCTCCGGCCGACGGCAGACCACTGGCCGATCACGCGCCGGGGCGTTACGTCGCTGTGCGCCCGAGCGACCCAGACGATGGCGCCGAGCCACGCAACTACAGCCTATCGAACGCACCGGGCACGCCGTATTACCGGATCAGCATCAAGCATGAAACCGCCGCGACAGCCGATGCGCCGAGCGGCGTGTTCTCGAGCTTCGCGCACCAGCGTCTCGACGTCGGCGATCACATCCTGGTCAGCCCGCCGTGCGGCGAATTCACCCTCAATCTGCCCGCCGATCCGGTCCGGCCTCTGGTCTTCCTGGCTGGCGGTATCGGCATCACGCCGCTGCTGTCGATGCTGCATGCCGCCCTGGCCGAGCCCGGCGAACGCCCGGTCGTTCTAATCCAGGCCGTTCGCGATCGCGCCCGGCGGCCGTTTGCCGACGAAATCGACGCGCTGGCCGAACAGCATCCGCGATTGCAGGTGCATGTCTGCTACGACCAGCCCGCCGCCGGCGACGTGGACGCAACCGCCGCCCCGGCCAGCAAAGGCTATATCGAGGCCGGCTTGCTCGACCGGCTGGTCGGCAGCGCGCCCGCCGAGTATTACTTCTGCGGGCCGCAGCCAATGATGGCGCACGTACGCGGGCTGCTGCGCGATCGCGGCGCACCCGACGACGCGGTGCACTACGAGTTCTTCGGCCCGGCCGCGTCGCTGGCAGCCTAAAGAACGATACCGATCGCCGATCCCGGCGCCGCGCCGGGATCCTTAGCCCATCAAATCGGTCGCATCCTGCCCGTGCCAGACTCGGCCGGGCATCACCCAGCCACGATCCGGCGGGATGCGACGGCCACTGATGTCGTCGATCGACAGATGGACGACGTAGGGCCGTTCCCCGCCGGGCATCGGCTCGGGCAGATTTGGCGATTCGAGCTCCTCGGTGAGAACGAGCCGGCCTCGCACCATCACGCTCCAGCCCGATCGCCGCGCGGCGTCCACGCCGTCGATCTGGAACGTTGCAGGCTGACCGCGGACGGCCGCTTCCTGCTTGGCGCCAAGCCCGGTATGGAAGATCAACCCGTCGTCACGCAGCACGTAATCGACCGGCAACACCTCGGGACTCGGCTCGCCATTGATCGCGATTCGGCCCACGCGATGTGATGCCAGCAACTGGCGACACGTGGCGTCGTCGAGTTCCGTGAGCCGTCCTTGCTCCGATGCCATCCCACAATCTCCTGAACCGCGTCGACTCCATACGAAAGAGCCGACGTATTCATCGTAGGAAAAACGGCTCTCGCGGCGTTGATCGAGATCAAGCCGCCCATCATGCGAAGCCGATCAGGCGGTTTCGTCCAGCCCGGCGTTGTTCTTGTCGAACACGCGGTCGGCGCGATAGGAGCTGCGCACCAGCGGGCCGGAGACAACTTCCATGAAGCCGCGGGCCAGGCCCCACTGCCGGTACTTCTTGAAGTCGTCTGGCGGTACGTAGCGATCGATCGGCAGATGATTGACGGTCGGCCGCAGATACTGGCCGAAAGTGACGATATCGACGCCGATGGCGGCGAGATCGTCGAGGGTCTCGGCGATTTCGTCCTCGGTCTCTCCGAGGCCGAGCATTACGGAGGTCTTGGTCAGGACTTCCGGATTGTGTTTTTTCGCGTGCGCCAGCACGTCCAGCGTCTGCTGATAACCGGCACGCGCATCGCGCACGACGTGCGTCAGGCGCTTCACCGTTTCAACGTTCTGGGCGAAAACCTCGAGGCCCGAGTCCACCACCGTTTCGACGTGGGCTTTCACGCCGCGAAAATCCGGCGCCAGCGCTTCCACGCGGGTGTCCGGCGTCCGGCGCTTGATCGCCTTCACGCAGTCGGCGTAGTGCTGCGCGCCGCCGTCGGGCAGATCATCGCGGTCCACCGAGGTGAGCACGATGTAGTTCAGGCCCATGATCTCGACCGAGTCGGCGCAGTGCTCGGGCTCGTCGGCATCCAGCCAGCCATGCGGGTTGCCGGTATCCACCGCGCAGAACTTGCACGCACGCGTACAGGTATCGCCCATGATCATGATGGTGGCGGTACCGTGGGTCCAGCATTCGCCGATGTTCGGACACATCGATTCCTCGCAGACCGTGGCCAGCTTGTGCTGGCGCACGTTCTCCTTGACCTTGCCGTACTCGCCGCCCGAGGGCAGGCGCGCGCGCAGCCAGTCCGGCTTGCGCCCGATCGGCACCGCGGCCGCCTTCTTGGAGGCCTTCATGCCGTTCTTGATGGCACGGGTGCCGTTGGGTTTGCTGACCTTGGTTCCGGTGATTACCGGAATACCCTTGAACTCGCTCATATGCTCGATCCGGTCCGACGGTTATCGATCGGACGCCGATGGTAACACTCGCCGATACGCTTGGCCGGTTGAACGACCTCCCGAAACGGGCGCCATCGGCGCTCGATTGCCTCGCTTAACCGAGCCTGTCTACGCACGCGCTGCGTTAGCCGTTGCAGCCACGCCGCACTGCTATGATGCGCTGTTGCCCGTTACGCCTGCTACCGAGTTCACGCCGCACGTGTCGACCCCTGATCCCGCGCTTGAAACCCCGGCCCCGGCGAACCGCACCGATCAGCTGATCGAGCGCGTGATGAACAGCCGCGCGGGGCGCCTTGCCTATCGCTTCAGACGGCTGGTGCCGCTGGCCTCGTTCGCCATCGGCCTGGGCAGTTACTTCCTCATCCAGCGCCAGAACGCATTGGCCCAGTGGCTGACCGCGCTCATGCTGCTCGGCTGGCTGGCATTGCTGTTCGAAGGCCTGCTATGCCGTATTCTCGCGCGCTTCGTGGGCGAACGCGTGCCACAGATCCTGGTGCGCTATGCGGCGCAGGCACTGCATCAGGAAACCCTGTTCTTCGTACTGCCGTTCTTCCTGGTCACCACCACCTGGCTGTCGCCACAGTGCTTTTTCACCGGACTTTTAATCGTGGCGGCCGTGGCCTCGGCCATCGATCCGCTGTATTACGAGGTGATCGCCCCTCGACGCTGGCTGTTTCTGGGCTATCACGCCTTCACGCTATTTGCCGCTATTCTGGCCGGCGGGCCGATCATCCTGTCGCTGACCACGGGCGACTCGATCGCGCTGGCGTCGGCGGTGATGGGGGTATGCGCTCTGCCCAGCTTCAATGACGTACTGCAGGCACGCCACTGGTCGCGCTGGTTTGTACTGGCGGGCCTGTCGCTGGCGCTCGGTGCCGGCGCGTGGGCGGCGCGCTTCTGGATTCCGCCGGCCACGCTCAGCGCCAGGCATATGGCCATCACCACGCAGATGGACGTGGCTCATCGCGAGCCGGGTCCGGACCGGGATCACTTCACGGTGGCCCAGCTGCAGGCCAACGGGCTGTATGCGTTTTCGGCCATCAAGGCGCCACGCGGGCTGCACCAGAAAGTGTTCCATGTCTGGTCGCACGACGGCCAGGTGGTCAGCCGGATACCGCTACAGATCCGGGGCGGCACCCGCAAGAACGGCTTTCGTACCTGGAGTCACAAGACATCGCTCGGCGCGCATCCGGCCGGGCACTGGCGGGTGGCGGTCGTCACCGACGACGGTCAGCTGATCGGCGCGGAGCGGTTCACGGTCGGCCCGGGCCACTGACGGCTAGACTCAATCGCGCCCGAGGGCGCCCGACTCCAGCAGCGCGAGGGTCACCAGCCGCGCCTGCCAGCGCTCGCGTCGGTTTTTGGGCGCCGCCAGATTCATGCGTTCGAGATACGGCGCGGCCGCGGCGTGATGGCGTGCCAGTTTCGGTGCATTGCGGGCGAAGATGCCCGCCAGGCGTAGCGGCGTCGCCGAACCCAGCGGCCGGAGCGCGCCGATCAGTGCCAGCTCAGTCTCGGTGAAATCACAGCTGTAGGGATATGGCGGAAACAGCCCCTCATCGCGATCCGGCGTCAACCAGCCGTGCACTGCCGCCGGCGTGTTGCCCCGGGCGGCCGGCGGAATGCGATAGCGCGACGACAGTTTGCCGGCGGCGATGGCGGACGCCCGCAGTTCGTCCTGAAAACGGGCGTCGGCGATCTCGATCAGGGCGACGGCGACGTCTTCATCGGTCTTGCCGCGTAGATCGGCCACGCCGTATTCGGTCACGACGATATCGCGCAGGTGGCGCGGGATCGTGTTGTAGCCATAGCGCGCCACGATATTGGACTCGGGCCCGCGCGGCCCGGAGCGGACGGCGCGCAGGCACAGAATCGAGCGCGCGCCCTCGAGCTCCTGTGCCTGGGCCACAAAGTTGTACTGGCCGCCGACGCCCGACAAGACCTGCCCGGATTCCAGTCCATCCGAGGCGACCGCGCCGTCGAGCGAGGCCTTGAGCGCGGTATTCACGAAGCGTGCGTGGTGGCGCTGGGCCCGTTTCAACGGCTCATCGCCGTAAAGATGATTGATCGCGCCGACGCTGGTCATATGGAAACGCTCGCGCGTATCGGGGTCGAGATCGCGCAGGCGTTGATAGAAATCGTTCGGGCCGAGGAAGAAACCGCCGTGCACGAGCGTCGGCCCGGCCAGATGCGTGCCCAGGCAGCGGGCTTCGATCTCGCTGCGCGCCGCCCGATCGGCCAGATTCGGCGCCATGCGCGGTTCGTTGTCGCCGGCGCTGAGGTGGTCGTCAGACCAGGCCACCGCCGAATGGAAAACGCCGATGGATTTCAGATAGTCGACATCGGCGGCGCTCAGCTCGGCCCGGATCGCGCCGGCATCCAATAGCGCGGTCAACGTGCGCGGCCCGACGTCATCGTCGATGGCGCCCGCGTTGAGCAGGGTCTGCACGGTCAGATCGGCATACACGGCGCGCTTGATCACGCCGGCCCGATGCAGATGCAGATAGGCGTCCACCAGCATCTCGGTACAGCCATACAGCCCACGCTGGAACACCTCGCGGCCGGCATAGCGATCCACGAGCGTCTTTTCGGCGGCCCCGGCCGGCATGCGCCCGATCAGGCGTCGATACCGCGCGTTGTCGTTATGCCGCAGCGACAGACAGTAGGCGATGGCATCGGACAGACTGCCGATACCGATCTGCAGCGTACCGCCATCGGGCACCAGCGCAGCCACACGAGCGGCAATCGCATAATCGGCGTCCGGCACCGGTGCGGCCGGCGCGCCGAACGGCTTGAAATCGGCGGCCTCGCCTTCGAACACCGCATCGAACCGTTGCTTCGACACCAGCGCGCTGCGCGTCATCGTCGGTAGCCGGCGATTGATCTGAGCGACAACCAACGGCGCATCGCCGGCCTCGCGCATACGCTCGACCACCGGCAGCAGATCGAGCGTGACATCGGTATTGCACGACAACGAGATCTCGTCGTCGTGCGTACCCGGCGCCACCATCTGCATGAGCACGTTCACGCCGGCGTTCATCAATTCGCGCCCGGCGTGAGTGTAGTTCACCGAGCGATAGTGGCGCTGGGCATCGCTGTTGCCGAGCATGGCCCCGGGCTGGAAGAAGAATTCCGACACGGTGATATTGTCGGGCAGCGCGCCGCGCCGAAGATCGCGTAAATAATCCAGCCCCGGATAATCGCCGAACACGCGCTCGACGATCGGGTCCATCAGACGTCGTTCGAGATCGCTGGACGGCGCCGGCACATCCAGCGACAGGGCGGTAATGAAGGTCAGATCGATCGACGGATCGGCGCAGGCCCGGCGATACAGCGCATTCATGAGCGTGGCGGCCTTGCCGAGCCCCAGCGGCGCGCCCACACGCAGGCTGGGGCCGACACGCGCGATCAGCCAGTCAACGAGCGCCTCGGCGTCGGTGAATTGCTTCGGGGCAAGCGCCACGGCCCAGCTCCGCTACGCGGCCGAAGCCGACTTGCCGCTGCCGTAGCGGTCGAGATAGGCCTGCGGCACCTTGACCGTCAGGGCGCGCGGCAGCACGCGAAACGTGGCGGGTGTCGCCGTGAGCAGTTCGCCGTCGGTATTGATATCCATCGGCTGTTCGGTGCGGAGTTCGAATTCCGTGCTCTCGAACAGCTGCACGCCCTGCATGGCCTTGTGCGGCCCGCGCATCAGCCCCGGCAGCATCGCGATCAACGACGACAACGGCTGTGGCTTGAGGCTGTACAGATCGAGCCGCCCGTCATCCAGCGCGGCATCGCTGGATACGGCCATGCCGCCTCCGAAATAACGGCCGTTACCGACCGCGATCTGGATCGACTGCAAGCGTTCGCGACGACCGTTGAAGCGGACTTCCGCGCTGAAAGGCTCGGTATCGCGCACCGCCGAGAAGACGTTGGAAGCATAGCCCAGCGAGCCGAACCATTTCTTGGCGGTGTCGGAGCGATATTCACAGGCCCGCACAGCCAGCCCGATACTGGCTACGTTGAGGAAATACACGTCGTTGCACTGGCCGAGATCGATGCCGTAATCCACGCCGTCGACGACGTTGTCGCAGGCCGCCGCCAGATCGGTGGGAATGAGCAGCGTGCGGGCGAAATCGTTGGCTGTGCCCAACGGCAACACGGCCATCGGCTTACCGCACTCCATCATCGCCTTCGAGGCCAGATTGAGCGTCCCGTCACCGCCGCCGAGCACCACCACGTCGACGTCATCGGCATGTCGTCGAATTTCGGCGGGCACATCGTCGGGGTCGTCGAAACGCCCCTCGACGACATCCACATCACGCGCGGCCAGATGTTCGACCGCGTTCTGCGCATTGGCCTCGCCCTGGCGCGATTCGCGGTTGATAAGCAGTAGAGCGCGCAGCCTAATCACCCTAATTGAGATGTGTTCCATTAGCGTAAGCGGCTGTCGCGGGCAGAGCAATCAGCATTTGCATGGATATTGACCGGCGTCATGCCGGACCCCGGCTGGTCTTCAACGCTTGTTTACGCCACGCTGTCGCGAGTTCACGCAAACCAAGACCATCGCATGAGTGGATTCATTGAACGCATGGTCGGCGCCGCCAAACTCGAGGCGCCGATCTACGAAGAAGTCGAACACGACAGCAACGCCACCGGACAGGCCGCCGGCGTCGTCATTCTCGCCTCGATTGCCGCCGGCATCGGCGCGCTTGGCCATGCCGGCTTCGGCGGCCTGATCCTGGCGCTGGTCGGCGCGCTGCTGGGCTGGGTGATCTGGGCCGTCATCGTCTGGTTCGTCGGCACGAAAATGCTGCCGCAGGCCCAGACCGAAGCCAATATCGGCCAGCTGCTGCGCACCATGGGCTTTGCGGCCTCGCCGGGACTGCTGCGTCTGTTCGAGATCATCCCCGTTCTTGGCGGCCTGATCGCCCTGGTGGTATCGATCTGGATGCTGGTGGCCATGATCGTCGCGGTGCGCCAGGCCCTGGATTACGACAACACCTGGCGCGCGATCGGCGTGGTGGTGATCGGCTGGGTCATCCAGCTGCTGATCGCCTGGTTGATCGGCGGCGCGGCCATCTACGGCATGGGCGGCCCGCCCGCCGGCGGTGGCGGCGCGGTCTGATCCGACCCGTCGATCGCTCTCACTCCGGCATGACCAGACTTTCACGCCGGAGTGATAAAAAACGCCGGGCGTTGGCCCGGCGTTTTCTCCCCTCCCTCGCTTCCCCCTTCGTTCTTACTCGAGCGGATCGTCCTCGTAGCGCGCATCCAGCATGACCGTACCGGCCACGGCGATCAGGATGATCATCACCGTGCCCAGCACCCAGGCCAGATACCAGGCACCGCGCTCGCCGAGCACGATGGCCAGGAACAACGCCACGAAGGCCACGAGCAACCAGAAGATGAACTGCAATACGGATTTCATGGCGCGCTCCTAGTAGGCGTGGTCGTCGTTTTCGATCGAAGCCGGCGTGACCTTGCCGCGCATCACGTAGAACGCCCAGCTGGTGTAGACGAGGATGATCGGCACGAAGATCAGCGTGAACACCAGCATCCAGCCCAGCGTGCCGGCGCTCGACGAGGCATCCCACACGGTCAGGCTCTGGCTGGGATTACTGGATGACGGCATGAGAAACGGGAACATCGCCGCCCCGACCGTGCTGATGGTCGCGGCCCAGGCCACGGCGCCTGCCCACCAGGCCACGATGGCAGCACCGCGACGTGCCGCAACGACCCCGGCCGCGATCGCGGCATAGACCAGCCCCGGAATGATCCACAACACGGGAACTGCGCCGTAGTTGGCGAGCCACGCCCCGGCTTCGCGCGTCACCGTCTTGTTCAGCGGCAACGCGGGCCCCGCCGGATCGGCGCCGCTGGTGATGACGTAGCCATGCATGAACATGACCCATAGACCGCCGATGGTGAACAGCACCAGCGCAGCCGGCCCGCTGACCGTCGCCAGCCGTATCGCGCGTTCGCGAATCACCCCTTCGCCGCGCCCCATGATCATGGTCGCGCCCTGATAAAGCGCCAGCGCCAGTGACATGAGCCCGCACAGAATCGCGAACGGATTGAACAGCGTGATGAAGCTGCCCGTGTAGTACGAGACCATGTCCCACGAGAAATGGAACGGTACGCCTTCCAGCATGTTCCCCATGGCCGCGCCGAACACGATCATCGGCACCGCGCCGGAGACGAACAGCGACCAGTCCCAGAGATTGCGCCAGCCCATGCTGGGCATCTTGCTGCGATATTCGAAGCCGAGCGGCCGCACGATCATCGCCCACAGCAGAAGCAACATGACGACATACAAACCGGAAAAAGCGGTCGCATAGATCGTCGGCCAAGCCGCAAAGACCGCGCCGCCGCCGAGAATGAACCAGACCTGGTTGCCATCCCAGTGCGGGGCGATCATGTTGATCGCCGCCCGGCGCTCGCCGTCGTTACGCCCGAGATAACGCAGGGCCGCGCCCACCCCCATGTCCATGCCGACCATGACGGCCAGGCCGATCAGCAGGACGCCGAGCAGCGCCCACCAGATCAGTTTGAGTACGACATACAGTTCCATGATTTATGCCTCGCTCCACTGCGACACGCGGGGTTGGGTGGCCGATTCGGTCGCGCCGTGGCCATCGTCGTCCGGGCCGAGCCGGATGTACTTCACCATCAGATACATCTCGATGACGATGAAGATCGAATACAGCAGCACGAAGCCGGTCAGCGAGAAGATCATGTAGCCGACCGAATGCGTCGAAGCCGAAATCCAGGTCGGCAGCTGCTCGTAGACCGTCCAGGGCTGACGCCCCAGCTCGGCCACCAGCCAGCCCGCCTCGTTGGCAATAAACGGGACCGGGATCATCCAGGGCGCCACTTTGAGGAACCAGCGCTTGTCGACGATCGTGCCGCGCAGCGAGTAATTCACCGCGAGAATCAAAAAGCCCAGCATCAGGAACGCCGCCGCCACCATAATCCGAAAACTCCAGAAGACGGGAGCCACCGGCGGGATGGAATCCGCCGCGGCTTTTTGGATCTGGGCACCGGTGGCGTTCGAGACGTCCGGCGCGTAACGCTGCACCAGCCGCGCGTAGCCGAGATCGGCCTTGTGAGCATTGAACTGAGCCAGTGCGGCAGCGTCGTTCGGATGCTCACGCAACGTCTTGAGCGCGACCAGTGCGGGAATGCCGTTGCGAATGCGCTGCGCGGCCTGTTTTTCCAGGGCATCCACGCCCGGGATCGATTCAGTGAAGCTGTGCGTGACCAATGGCGTGAGCAGATACGGAATCTGTAACTCGAACTCGTTTTTCTGCTCGGCCTGATTCGGCCAGGCGATCAGGTTGAACCCCGCCGGTGCCGGCGCGGTTTTCCACAGCCCTTCCATGGCCGCCAGCTTGGTCGGCTGGTCTGCGCCATTGATGAAGCCGAGCGCGTCGCCCAGACAGATCACCGCAATGCTGGCAAAGATACCGAACAGGGCCGCCACCCGGAACGAGCGCTTGGCCAGTTCGATATGGCGCTTGCGCAGCATGTAGAACGCGCTGATGCCGAGTACGAACATCGCCGCCGTCAGATAGCCGGCGATGCTGGTATGCACGAATTTGGCCTGGGCATCGGGGTTGAACACCAGGTTGCTGAAGCTGGTCAACTCCATGCGCATGGTTGCCGGGTTGAACGTGGACCCCACCGGCGACTGCATGTAGCCGTTGGCGATCAGGATCCACAGCGCCGACAGGTTCGAGCCGAGCGCGACCATGTAGGTCACCAGCAGATGCTTGCCGCGCGAGAGCTTGCCCCAGCCAAACAGCATCAAACCCACCATGGTCGACTCGAGGAAGAACGCCATCAGGCCCTCGATGGCTAGCGGCGCTCCGAAGATGTCGCCCACATAGTGCGAGTAAGTCGACCAGTTGGTGCCGAACTGAAACTCCATGGTCAGCCCGGTGGCCACGCCGAGGGCGAAGTTGATGGCGAACAACTTGCTCCAGAACAGCGTCATCTGGCGATAGATCGCTCGGCCGGTGATGACGTACACCGTCTCGATGGTCGCCAGCAGCATGCTCAGCCCGAGCGTGAGCGGCACGAATATGAAGTGGTAGAGCACGGTGGCTGCGAACTGCCAGCGCGATAAGTCGACAACGGTATCCAGGGAATGCATCGGTCACGTCTCCGATCGAAGCGGCCCGGCCAGACAGCAGCCGGTCACGGCAAGGTTAAAGAGGCCCGAGGGGTCGACCGTTGATCTGAATCAAGGCGATACCCGGGGTGGGTCAAGCGACGGTACTCAGCGCAGGTGTCAGCCAGCTCACCGGGCGCGCCGTCGCCCACGAGCCGCCCGCGATCGAGCACGACTACGCGCGGGCAGTGCGCCACCCATTCGGGCTGATGGGAGACGAGAATCAGGGTGCGCCCGGCCAGACGCGGCGATGCCGCGGCCCATAGCCGGGCCGCCGTAGCGCTGTCGAGCCCTTCCCCGGGTTCGTCCATGATCACGACCGGAGCGTCCCGCAGCAGCGCGCGGGCTATGCCAATACGCCGGATCTGGCCGCCCGACAGGCGCAGCCCTTCCTCGCCTACCAGCGTGTCGTAGCCCTCGGGTAACGCCATGATTTCGTCGTGGATCGCCGCGGCCTTTGCGGCCGAGATGATGGCGTTCTCATCGGCGTCCGGATCGCCGACCGCGATGTTGTCGGCCACCGACGCATGGAACAGATAGATCTGTTGCGGCACCAGCGCGATCGCCGCGCGCAGATCGGCGCTACGATAGGCCGCCACCGGCGCCCCGCCCCAGTACACCGTACCGCGCTCGGGCACCGTCATACGCGTAAGTAAATGCACCAAGCTGCTCTTGCCCGCGCCGCTCGCGCCAACGACGGCCACATGCTCGCCTGGCGCAATGGATAGCGTTGCATCCGCCAACGCCCAAGGCGCATCCGGCGCATGTCGCACGAACACACGCTCGAAAATCAGTCGGTGATCCATCGGTGCCGGACGTGGCGTCTCGGGTTCGACGATGGCCGGGTGCAGCGCCTCGAAGGCTCGCAGCCGCCGGGTGGTCGCCTGTAGCTGGCCTAGCGCCTGCCAGGCACCGGGCATCTGGGCCACCGCCTCCACGCTGGCCAGCACCAGCAGTACCACCGGGGCGAAATCCACCGGCGCCAGCGCGCCAGATCGGATCGAGGGCACGATCAGGCCGATCGAGGCCAGTACGGCGACGTTGGTCAGCAGCAGAATGCCGGCCTGGCCCAGACCGGTCAGCCGCGACAGGCGCGCCTGTTCATCGAGATGTTGTTCGGTCAGCTCGGCGATCTCGCGTGCGCGCGCCGTAAACGCGCCGAAGACGACCAGTTCGCCGAGGCCTTCGACCATATCCACAAGCTGGGTCTTGAGCCGGGCCGCTACCGCGACCGAGGCCGCGCCGGGGGCACGACCGGCGCGGGCCACCCACCAGGGCAGCAGGCCACCGGCGGCGATCAACAGCGCCAGATTGGTCAACGCGACCGCCACGCTGTACCACGCCCAGACGCAGACCGCGCCAGCGACACAAACCACGCCCACCGTGACCGGCAGGATCAACTGCAAATAAACCGCGCTCAGGGTGTCGATATCGGCGCGAACCCGAGCCAGCAGATCGCCGCCGCGCAGGCCCGACAACTGGTTGGCCGATAACGGTTCGACCTGCCGATAAAACCACACGCGCAGCCCGGTGAGCAGCTTGAGCGTGGCATCGTGGGTCACCAGGCGCTCCAGATAGCGCCCGCCGGTACGCGCGATCGCCAGGCCGCGAATAGCCGCCGCCGGGGTGAAATAATTCATATCCGCCGCCGCCAGACCGGCAACCGCCATGCTGGCGATGAACCAGCCGGACACCGCCAACAATGCCATGTTGGACGCCACGGTCACGATGCCGAGCGCGATCCCCAGCGCGAACGCCCCGCGATACGGCCGGGCCAGCTGCAGCCACCAGCGTAGATCGCTCATGGTGCGACGCGCTCGAGCATGGCGGCATACCGGCCGCCGGCAGCAAGCAGTTCGTCGTGGCGGCCGGTTTCGGCCACGCGGCCGGCCTCGAGCACCACGATCCGGTCGGCATCACGGACGGTCGCCAGCCGATGAGCGATCACCACCAGGCTGCGATCCGCGCCGAGCTCGCCAAGAGCGGCGGTCAACGCCTGTTCGTTGGGGGCGTCCAGATGGGCGCTGGCCTCATCGACCACCACGAACGGCGCATCGGCCACCAGCGCCCGGGCGATCGCGAGCCGCTGGGCCTCCCCGCCGGACAGCCGCAGGCCGCGTTCGCCGATCGGCGTCTCGAGGCCGTCCGGCAACGCCGCGACGAACGCCCGCGCCTGGGCCCGTTCCAGCGCCCGCCAGAGCATGTCGTCGGTCGCCTCGGGCGCGCCGAGCACGAGATTGTCGCGCACGCTGCCGTGGAACAGCCTCGGCTGTTGCGGAACCCAGGCACACCCACGCTGCCAATAGTCCGGCGCCAGTGTGGCCCGGTCGATACCGTCGACCGTGATGCGCCCGCTCGTCGGCTGGAGCAGGCCGAGCAACAGCAGCGCCAGCGTGCTCTTACCGGCCGCCGACGGGCCGACGACGGCCACGGTTTCGCCCGGGGCGATCGTCAGATCCAGATCGGCCAGCGCCGCCGTGCCGCTGGGATAGACATACGACACGCCGGACAGCGCCACCGCCGGAGCGCGGCCGGGGACCAATCCGTCCCGCCGCGTGCCCGGCGCCCGATCCGGCTCGGCGCTGGCATCAAGTAACGCCACAATGCCCTCGGCCGCGCCGATCGCTTCCATGCGCGCGTGATAGACCGTGCCCATGTTGCGCAGCGGCAGATAGAACTCGGGCGCCAGCAGCAGCACCAGAAAACCGTCGGTGAAGCCGATATCGCCCCAGAGCAGGCGGAAACCGATCAGTACGGCGACCATGGCGATGCTGACCGTGGCCAGGAATTCGAGCACCAGCGACGAGACGAATGCCAGTCGCAGCACACGCATGGTGGCCACCCGATATTCCTCCGACAGCCGCGCGATCAGGCGCGCCTCGCGAGCGCCGAGATTGAACAGCTTGAGCGTGGTCAGCCCTTGCAGCGCGTCCAGGAAATGCCCGGACAGTACGCCCATGCGCTGCCACTGGCGCTGGTTGAGCTTTTCCGCGCCGCGCCCGATAAAAATCATGAATACCGGGATCAGGGGCGCGGTCACGATCAGAATCAGCCCGGAAATCCAGTCGATCGGGGCGATCACGGCAAGAATCGCCAGCGGCACCAACGCCGCGAGCGCGCTCTGCGGCAGATAACGCGCGTAGTAGGCTTCCAGCGCTTCGACGCCATCGGAAAGCGTGTTGACCAGATCGCCGGCCGCCTGGCTGCGCTGCCAGACGATGCCACGCTCGGCCAGGCGCGCGACCAGCCGCGCCCGGATCTCGGTCTTGATGCCGCGGCCGGCGGCGAACGCGCTTTGCTGGGCGAGATAAACCAGAACAGCGCGTACGATCACGAGTGCCGCCAGGCCGGCCATCAAGCCGACCAGCCCGGACAACGCCGCCCTCTCGAAAATCACGGCATTGGCCAGATGCGCGAGCACGCTCGCCTGCACGATCAACAATACGCCGCCGGCCAGACCCAGCCCGATGGTGATCGTCACCGGTCGGCGCACGATGTCGCGATTGGCTTTCAACCAGGGCAGAACGGACACGGCGGCAGAATGGCTCATTGATTTAGGCGGTCCGGCCGCCGGTCGAATCGAACGCCGCCACACTAATTGGTCAGCCGATCAACCTCGTTGATCTGGATCAAACCACTCGTCCCGCTCTAAATATGATCGTCCACCACCTTTCTCCGTAATACGGCACTTTTTAGTTAAAGTGTTGGATTATCGTTCGGCAATACACCGTGTGGAGCCAGGCATGCCGGCCACTTTTCGACATCTCGATGACGTTCAGGAAGCCTGCGGCCGTTGCTCGCTAGCACACCTGTGTCTGCCGTACGGGCTCGGAATCGACGACATCCAGAAGCTGGAAACGCTGGTGGATGTAGGCATACCGATTGCACGCGGCAAGGACCTGTTTAACCAGGGCGACGCGCTGACCGCGATCTATGCAGTCGGATCGGGCGCCTTGAAAACCTCGATGATCGACGCCGAGGGCCTGGAACAGATCATGGGGTTCTACTATCCCGGCGATCTGCTGGGCCTCGACGGTCTGGGCGATGAAGTCCATCACTGCACCGCGACAGCCCTCGAGGACAGCCAGATCTGTCGCATCCCCTTCGAACAGCTTGATCATCTGGTTGACGAAGTACCGGGGCTGCGCCGTCAGCTGATGCGGCTGATGAGCCAAGCGCTGTCCGACGACGAGCAACTGCTGCTCACGTTGGGCCGCAAGAGTAGCGAAGGACGGATCGCCACCCTGCTGGTCAGCCTCTCGCGACGGCGCCAGATGCGGGGACTGGACGCCTCTCCGGTTCGCTTGTCGATGAAACGGGTCGATCTGGCGAACTTCCTCGGCATGCGTATCGAGACCATCAGCCGCGTACTGCGCCGGTTGCAGGAGCGACATATTATTGCCCTCGACCGCGCCGACGTGATGATTCTGGATTTTCCGGCACTCGAAAACTGGGCCGCGCGCGGGGCCTGGGTGGCCGACCAGTAGCGACCGCCATCCCGGGCCGGGCGGCGCCGGTTCGCATCGAATCGCGATCCGGAATCGCCCCGCCCTACCGTGGCGCCCCAGGCGTCAGAACCGATAGCCGACTGCGGCGGTATAAACCCAGGGGTTGATGTCGAGATTCACCTTGGTGCGCCCCCCGCCGGCGGTTCGCACATGGGCGTTGGTATCGATCTGCAGGTAGCGCACGTTGGCATTCACCAGCCAATGATCGCCGATCAGATAATCGAGGCCGACCTGCGCGGCCGGGCCGAACGAATTACTCAGATCGAGGCTCGTCACACCGGCCGCTTTGGCCTGGTCGTCGACATGCTCATCGAAGAAGATCGTGTAGTTCATGCCCACCCCGACATACGGCGAGAAGGGTGTGCCGGTATTGAAGTGGTAATCGACGCTCAGTGTCGGCGGCAGGTGCTTGATCGAGCCCAGGCGGGTACCGCCCAGCGCGCCGCCTGACAGCGATACGTCGTGCTTGAACGGCCAGGCACCCAGCAGTTCGACATCGATATGGTCGGTCAGCATATAAGCCAGCGTCACGCTGGGCTTGACGTCATTGCCGACCGATACGTGAGTCCCCTGCAACGCCGGCGCCAGTGTCCCCGATTTGCCGTGGGTTTTCTCGTCGGGCACGACCCAGGTCGCGCCACCACGCACGATGATATCGCCGGCTTGCCATGCCGGCGCGGCATTCGCCGCGGTCATACCCAGCGCAAGCGCCAAACCGGCCCCGGCCCCGATGATGGTCTTCTGGTTCATGATGCACTCCCTGTATGAATGAATTCGGAAGTGAATCTAGGCCGGTGGCGACGACCGCGAATTGACACAGATCAACGCGCCGAGCGGGCGGCTCGAGCCGGCGCAAGTGCTTGATCTGGATCAAGCCGAACGCTGTTCGGCGTGGCACGATGGGGTGTTCGATCGACAGCCGAATCCCTCGCCATGAGCTACGCCAGTCTTCTCGTCCATGTTCAGGACACGCCGAGCCAGCCGGTGTTTACCGATACCGCGGCCGCGCTGGCCGCGCGCTGGATGGCCCGCGTCACCGGGTTGCACACGCATGTGCCGACCTACAACAGCTATATTGCGACCGGCGATTACCCGGTCGCGCCCTCGCCGACCATGATCGCGGAAGACGAGACCGCCGCGCGCGATCGCGATGCCGAGATGGCTCGGACATTCGCCAAGCGTGTCGAGGCACGACACGTGGCCGAGCACGACTGGTGCTATCGCAGCGCCGACCTGGCCGGCCTGCAAACCGCCGAGCTGATCGCCAATGAGGCGCGCGCGCACGACCTGGTCGTCATCGGTCGCCCGGCGCCCACGACACACGATCACACCAGCGCGGACACGCCGGCCATCGTCGCCCAGGCCTCGTCGCGGCCGGTGCTGGTACTGCCGGCCCACGACACACCGTTCACCGAACTCGGACGCCATATCGTGCTCGGCTGGAACGCATCGCGCGAAGCCCAGCGCGCCATCAGCGGGGCGCTGCCGCTGCTGCAGGACGCCGAATCAGTGAACCTGGTCGTGATCGACGACAGCCACGCGCTCGTTTCGCCGCATGGCGAGGAACCCGGCGCCGATATCGCCCTCTATCTGGCCCGACACGGGGTGCATGTCGAGGTCTCACGCCTCGAATCCGGCGGTCGCTCGGTCGCCGACTTACTGTGTTCGCATATCACCGAAACCGGCGCCGATACGTTATGCATGGGCGCTTACGGCCATTCGCGACTGCGTGAATTCATCCTGGGCGGAACCACCTACGAAATGCTGCGACGGCTACCGGTCCCAACGCTGGTCGGCGCTTAGAGCAGGGCCGCACGCGGGCTCCACAGCTGCGCGCACCAGTCCTATACTCGACCCACACGTCCACGCCGACCGTCGCATCCCAGCGCTCATGGAATACAAGGACTATTACAAGATTCTCGGCGTCGATCGCGACGCCGACGACGCCACCATCAAGCGCGCCTATCGCAAACTGGCACGCAAGTACCATCCCGATGTCAGCAACGAAGACGACGCGGCCGAGAAATTCCGCGAGGCCAACGAAGCCTACGAGGTCCTCAAGGACCCGGAAAAACGCGCGGCCTACGACCAGCTCGGCCGTGGCGGCAGCGCGCGTCAAGACAGCGCGGGCGGGTTCCAGCCGCCGCCGGGCTGGGATTCGAACTTCGAATTCCGCGGTGGCGGTTATACCGGCGCCGATGCCGGCGACTTCAGCGATTTCTTCGAATCCCTGTTTGGACGGGGCGGATTCCGCGCCGCCGGCGGCCGAGGCCCCGGTGCGTCGGCGGGCGGTTCAATGCGCGGCCAGGATCAAACCGCCCGCATCGCGCTCGATCTCGAGGACGCTTTTCAGGGCGGTCAGAAGATGATTTCCCTGCGCGTCCCGGAAACGGACGAGCACGGTCGTGTGGTCAATCGCGAGCGCACCGTGCGGGTGAACATTCCCAAGGGCGTGCGCGCGGGTCAGCAGTTGCGCCTCACCGGCCAGGGCATGCCCGGCCTGGGCGGCGGCGAAGCCGGCGATCTATACCTGGAAATCGAATTTCGCCCCCATCCGCTGTTTCGTCTGGACGACCGCAATCTGATGCTCGAACTACCGGTGGCGCCTTGGGAGGCCGCGCTCGGCGCCACGGTCAAGACGCCAACGCCCGCCGGGCCGGTCGATCTCAAGATCCCGGCGCGGTCCAATTCGGGCCGGCGGTTACGCCTGAAGGGGCGCGGCATGCCGGGCAAGACGCCGGGCGATCTGATCGCAACCCTGAAAATTGTGTTGCCCGAGCACCTCGACGACGAGACCCGCGCGCTCTACGAACGCCTGGCGCGCGAGAGCGATTTCAACCCGCGCAAGAAACTGGGGGTCTGACATGCAAGACACGCGCTACACGCTGACCTGCGAGATCGTCGAGCACGGCGAAACCCTGACACTTGCCCAGCTCTGTCGCTCCTGCGGCGTGCACGCCGAGTGGATTACCCTGCTGGTCGAGCACGGCGTGCTCGAACCGGTCTCCCCTAACGAGCGTCAGTGGCGATTCGCGGCGGCGCACCTGCCACGGGTACATACCGCACGACGTCTGGCTCAGGACCTGGAGCTCAATGCGTCAGGCATTGCTCTGGCACTGGAACTGATGGACGAAATTCGCACGCTACGCGGCCGGCTCGCTGCGCAAGAGGCCCGCGACGAGCAGCGCTAGACGACCGAGGCCGCTATTCGAGCCGCGAAGGGGTCGGCAGAGCGCCGCGCCGACCCCGTACTCCATCTCAATGCGCCAGCAACAACGGCACCGGCGGCGGCGCGTCAATCACATCGCGCGTCACACCGCCAAGCACCAGCTCGCGTAGCCGCGAATGACCGTAGGCGCCCATGCAGATCAGATCGGCGTTCATCTCGACCGCTTCGGTGAGCAGGGTTTCGGCGACCCCGACACTGTCGCTGTCGGCCCGGCGCACCTCGGCCTCGATGCCATGGCGCGCCAGATAGAGCGCGATATCGGCCCCCGGGTTGTCACCCAGGTCGCGGTGGGCGGAGCCTTCGGCATCGATCGTCAATACGCTGACTTGCTCGGCCCCGATCATCAACGGCAGCGCGGCCGTCGCGGCCCGGGTGGCCTCGCGGCTGGCATTCCAGGCCAGCAGGATACGCTGGCCCAGCGTGCGATCCCGGTCGGCCTCCGGCACCGCGATGACCGGCCGTGAAGACACGATCGCCAGACGCGCGGCCAGATCGCCGCCGCTCATCACGAGTGCATCGGCATAACGCGCGTGTAGCGCCAGCGTGTTCAGGGTTTCCCCGCGCACGAAACGCCATTCGTTGGTTTCCACCCCTTCGGCGCGACAGGCCGCATCGAACGCCTCGCGCGCGGCGAGCGTGGCCTCGTCCTTGCCACTGGCCGCCTCGGGGTCGATATCGGCGATATTCGGATAGGCCAGCGGATAGCGATAGTAGGGGGGCTCGTAGACGTACAGTCCGGTCAGATGGGCATCGAAACGCGCGGCCAGCGCGGCAGCCTGATTGATCGCGGCGCGATCCAACGAGACTTCCGTAATGGCGATGATCAGACTCTTGTAGCTCATGTCCGTTTTCCCCGAGTGATCCGGTATCGACCCGGCTTAAACGCCAGGCATGTCATCAGACTACCCCTCGGGGCCGTCGATAATCTGATCTGGATCAAGTTGCCGGCGTCAGGCTGCCAAGTTCACGGCGTCGAAATACCGATCGAGCAGCCGGATCTGACGCGCTGCGGTCGCGGCGGTCATCAGGTCCATGTACAACGCGGGATGCGGGGCCCTGCGCTCGCACAACCAACCGATGTGCTTGCGGGCCACCCGTACGCCCTGTTCCTCGCCGTAGAAATCGTGCACCTGCTCGACCAACCCCAGGACGATCTCGGCCTCGTCTGCCAGCCCCGGCTCGGCCACAGGCGGCCGGCCTTCGGCCGCCGCCGCAATCTGACGAAACAGCCAGGGACGCCGACAGGCCGCCCGGCCGATCATGAGGCCGGCGGCACCGGTGGCGGCCCGCACTTCTCGTGCCCGCGCGACCGAATCGACATCGCCGTTGGCCCAGACCGGAATCGACACGGCCGCGACCACTGCGGCGATCGTGTCGTATTCGGCCACACCGCGATAATGCTGGTCGCGCGTGCGGCCGTGCACCGCCAACGCCGCGATGCCGGCGCGCTCGGCCATCTTGGCGATCGCGACCGCGTTGATCCGGTCGGCCGAGACACCGGTGCGCATCTTGAGCGTGACCGGAACCGGCGAAGCCGCCACCACGGCATC
This sequence comes from Salinisphaera hydrothermalis C41B8, assembly GCF_000732535.1. GTDB lineage: Bacteria > Pseudomonadota > Gammaproteobacteria > Nevskiales > Salinisphaeraceae > Salinisphaera > Salinisphaera hydrothermalis. The sequence goes on along the minus strand of NZ_APNK01000022.1, from coordinate 31,822 downwards.
GAGAATCCGGCCGACATGATCGATATCGGCCATCAGCGCCGAGCCGGCCGCCTTGCGACAAACCTTCTTGGCCGGACAGCCCATATTGATATCGATGATATCGGCCCCCGCGTCGGCGTTGACGCGAGCCGCAGCCGCAAGATCCGCGGCGTCACCGCCGGCGATCTGAATGATGCGCGGCGCCGGCTCGCCGGAGAAATCGAGCCGCAATCGGGACTTGCGCGTATCGCGCAGCTCGCTTCGTGCCGAGACCATCTCGCCGACCGTCACCGACGCCCCGAACCCGCGGCATACCCGTCTAAACACGCGATCGGTCACACCGGCCATGGGCGCCAGCGCCAATGCATTGGGAAAACGATAGCCGGCGATCTCCATGGGCGCGCAGTTTAGGGCCTGTTGCCGTTTGGTTCGAGCACTGCGGCGCAGACCGACATGATCGGAGATACCGGGCGGGCCCCGTTCATCTGCGAGCTGTTATGTTTGGCGGATCGTTCCGACGCCAGTACCGACCATGACTCTACGGCCATCGCGTTTCATCGTCATCGCTTGTCTCATGCTCGCCACGCTGATCGCTGCGGGCTGCTCCGAATCGCCGCAGGAGAAGTACAACGACGCCACCAGCAACCTCAACGACGCGAAGAAAGCGCGTAAACAGGCGCAGGAGAAAGTGGCGGACGCACGCGAGAAGGTTCAGGACGCGCAGAAAAACCTCAAGCAGGCGCAGAATAAACTTCAGCAAGCGCGACAGAAGGTGATATCAGCCACCCAGGCGGTCAACCAGACCGTCAGCGACGAAGTCCTGTTTCGTACCCTGCAGAAGAAGCTGCTGGACAACGACGAATTCTCCAAGTCCGCGATCTCGGTCGGCGTGAACCAGCGCGTGGTGACGCTCACCGGTACCGTGCCCGACCAGGACACGCGCAAGAAGGCGGTTCAGGCCGTGCGTAGCCAACCGGGCGTTGAGAGCGTCAACGATCAGCTACAGGTGTCCAACGGCAAGAACGACGCCTCGCAGTCCGGCGGCGGCGATACCGGTCAACACGACAACACCGGCCAGAGCGGAGCCGGTAACAGCTGATCGCTCGGGAGACGGCTGAAACCGATTGGCGTCAACGCCCAGGCGGACGCCGCCGGCGGCAGACGGGCGCTGAATCGATTGTACGAGCGGCACGACCGGCGCTTAAGCATGGATTCAGCGCTTTTTGTCTATTTTCGAGGCTCTACGAGGCTCGACCATGCGCAATTCGATTCGTCTCCTTGCATTCTCCGGCGCGATCGCCGCTGTGCTCTCGGTCTCCGCCTGCGCGAGCCGTAACGGCCCGCAGGTTGATCCGATCTTCAACGCCGTACCCGGCGGCCGATACGCCTGTGCCAACGCCACCGATGAGCGCAATCCGCTCGTGGGCAGCCTGACCAGCCCGGTGGGTCAAGCCATCGTGGGCGGTGCCTTGGGCGGCCTGGTCGGTAATCAGTTCGGCAGCCACACCGGCAAGGATATCGCCACCGGAGCGGGCGCCGCCGCGGGTGTGGCCGCCGGCGCCTGGAATGCCAACCGGATGGCTGAAAATCGCTATCAGCGCTGCCTGCAAAACCAGCAATCGGGGTACTGATGCGCTCGTTGCCTAGCGACATTTACCCCGGGTCCTCGATACCAGCCCTCGCCTCGGACCGCTGCGCCTTCATTCTCGCGGCCGCGTTGCTGATGCTCCTGATGTCGAACGGTGCGTTCGCCCACACCGAGGGGCACTCGATCCCGCCGCACATCGGCGCCCATGCGCTACAACACAGCCACGCGGGCGTCGCGGCCGGGCACCGCCGGAACGCCGACGGGCACGATGACTCGCAATCCGACCACCGGAAGCCGTCGTCGTCGCAACGACCGGCGATCTCTCCAGAGCAAGCCGCGCAGCGCGCGCGCAAGCGCTTCGGCGGCCGTGTGCTCAACGTGATACTGGAACAAGGACCGGGCGGGCCTTACTATCGGGTGAAACTTCTGGAACGCGGCCGCGTTCGCGTCGTGGACATCGACGCACGCCGCTAAGCGGTCAAGGCAAGGACAGTCGCCCATGCGAGCTCTGGTGATCGAAGATGATGTCGAACTGCGTACCCAGGTCTGCGAGCGGCTGCGCTCGGAAGGCTTTGCGGTCGACGAAACGGGCGAAGGCGAGGAAGGCCTGTTCTATGCCAAGGAATATCCGATCGACATCGCGATCATCGACCTCGGCCTGCCCGGCCCGACCGGCCTCGATATCATCGCCGAAGTCCGCGAAGCCGGGCTGGACTATCCCATTCTCATACTGACCGCGCGCAGCCGTTGGCAGGACAAGGTCGAAGGCCTGGAAGCCGGCGCCGACGACTACGTGGTCAAACCGTTCCAGCCGGAAGAGCTCTCGGCTCGCATTCAGGCGCTCGTACGCCGCTCGCGCGGCTGGGCGCAGCCACGGCTGGAGTCCGGCGATATCGTGCTCGACACCTCGCGCCAGGAAGTTTTTGTCGGCGAGGAATCGATCGATCTCACGGCTTATGAATATCGCGTACTCGAATACCTGATGCTGCACGCCGGTGAAGTGATCTCGAAGACGGCGCTGACCGAGCACATCTACGAAGAAAACGCCGAACGCGACTCCAACGTCATCGAGGTGTTCGTGCGCCGTCTGCGCGCCAAGCTCGACCCCGACGGCACGCGCAAACCCATCGAAACCCTGCGCGGCCGGGGCTACCGCCTGGCCCGCGATGACCGCCCGCGGCCGACCGCCGATAGCGCTGCACCGTGATGAATTCGCTGCGGGCGCGGCTTCTGGCCGCGACCGCGGTTCTGCTGGTCGCCTTTATCGGGCTGACCGGTGTCGCCCTTCAGACCGCGGTGCGGGAACGAGCCGAGCAGGCCGAGCACGATCGCCTGCAGGGGTTGTCGTACGCGCTGCTCGGCAGTGCGGATATCACCGATGACGGCCAGTTCAATCTGGCGCCGCGCGTATTGCCCGAGTCCGATCTGTCGCGGCCCGATTCCGGGCTGTATGCCATGGTGCTCAACGAGAAGAAGCAGATGATCTGGCATTCGCCGTCACTGCTGGGCAGTATCGACATGCCGAATCTGCCAGCGGTCGGCCAGTGGCAGGAAATGCGCATCACGCGCGGCAACGGTAATCAACTGCTCACCCTGTCGTTCGGTTTTCGCTGGGTCACCGAGGGCGGCAAGGATTATCGCTATACGTTGGTCGTGGCCGAGAACACGTCGACCTTCGTCAAGCAAATGCAACGCTTCCAGGGCGTGCTCTGGACACTGCTCTCGGTCTCCGCGCTGATTCTTTTGATCGTCGAACTGCTGATCCTGCGCTGGGGCTTGGCGCCGCTGCGCCGACTGGCGCGAAACCTGGCCAATCTGGAGTCAGACGACGATCGCCGGCTGCAAGGCGACTATCCGGACGAGATCCAGCCGCTGGTCAACAACCTCAACACCATGCTGGTCAACGACCAGGCCCGCCTGACCCGTTACCGCAACGCGCTGGGCGATCTGGCCCACAGCCTGAAGACACCGATGGCCATTCTGCGCGGCATCGCCGAGGACAAGACGCTGCCGGACGATCAACGCAGCGCCCTGCGCTCGCAACTCGCACGCATGAACGATATTCTCGACTACCAACTGCAGAAGGCCGCGGCGGCGGGCAAGCGCAGCCTGACACGCCGGTTGGCGATCGCACCGATCGCCGAACGCCTGGGCCGGGCGCTGACCAAAGTCTATGCCGAGTACGGCACCCGCTTCGAAATCCGTATCCCACAGACGCTGCAGGTGCCGGTCGACGAAGGCGATATCACCGAGCTGCTGGGCACGCTCATGGACAACGCGGCCAAGTACGGCAAGGATCGCGTGATCGTGGGGGCTCGGCGCAGCAACAAAGGCGTGCTGTCGCTCTGGGTCGACGACAACGGATCCGGCTTCGGCGAGGCCCAGCCCCAACGATTGCTCGAGCGCGGCGTTCGAGCCGACAGCACCCGAGAAGGCCAGGGTCTCGGCCTGGCGGTAGCCGCCGAGATCGTGCATTCCTACAACGGCGAAATCGAGCTGACCGGCAGTGACATGGGCGGCGGCCGGGTGCTGGTACGCATCCCGGAAAGCTGATCGGCGATACCGCCCGGTTTTCTTTTTATCTTTAACGGCACGGTAGAGTGACGCGATGAACAGTAATCACAATCAGACCCCGCTGAACCCCGAGTCGGCCAACCCGGAAGCACTGGATCACACAACCTATCACCGCGTGGTGGGGCCGGCGCTACGGGCCGCGGCCGAAACCGCTGCTAAGCGCGGGCATAAATATCTGTTCGACGACATGCCGGCCATGCTGGCCCTGGTTGACATGGTCACCCGGCTGGCCGATTTGTATCGTGAACACTATCCGGACGTTGCCACTGACCAGAACGACTGGATCGACAAGGCCGCGACCGCCGCGTGTGTCATGGTCTTTCAGGAAGCCGAGCTGCCCGCGGATGCCATTGGCCAGTGCCTGGCGGCACTCGAAACCGCTTATCAACAGGTGCATGAGCAATCGGTGCTCGACCCCGGCGTGCGTTATATCGCCATGGCCTGGTCGCATCTGGACGACGACGAACGCGAGGACGCTCACCATTGCCTGACCCAGGCCGCCGAGCACATGATCGCTGCGATCGAGACCTGGCAGAGCGAAGTCCACTGATGCGCCGGCTGATCCGCCTCGTCGTGCCGGCCCTGGCCTGTCTGGCCCTGGCCGGGTGCATCACCATCAACGGACCGTTCGGCGGCGGACAAAGCAACGCGCTGCACGAGACGCGCATCAGCGGCCACGGCCAGGCCAAGATTCTCTGGCTCGACGTGGACGGTTTCATTTCCGCCCATCCGTCCAGCCATGCCTTCGGTCTGGCCCGCAGCCCCTCCACGCTGACCGATATCAGCCGAGCGCTCGACAAGGCGCAGAAAGACGACCGGATCAAAGCCGTGGTGCTGCGTATCGACAGCCCGGGCGGCACGGTCGCCGCCAGTGATGAGATCTACCATCGCATCAAGCGCTACGAAGCACAGACCGGCGTGCCGGTGATCGCCAGCCTGGGCGGCGTCGCGGCCTCGGGCGGCTATTACATCGCGATGAGCGCCGACCGCGTCATCGCCGAGCCGACCACCATTACCGGCTCGATCGGCGTGATCATCGTCGACGTCAACGCGGCTGGCCTGATGCACAAGATCGGGCTCGCCGACACCAGCGTCACGTCCGGACCGCATAAAGACATCATGTCGCCGCTGCGCGCCCCGAAGCCGGACGAGCACGCCATCGTGCAGCGCGTCGTCGATAGCCTGTACCACCGTTTCGTCTCGGTAGTCGAACAGAATCGACCGCATGTCGATCGTTCCAAGATCGACATGATCACCGATGGCCGTATCTTCGCCGCGCCCGAAGCAAAACAGCTGGGCCTGGTCGATGCCATCGGGCATCGGGACGACGTCATTGCCGCCGCGCGCCGGGCAGCCGGCGTCAGCCAAGCCCGTGTAATCCGTTACTACCAAGGCAAGCGGGCACCGGACACCCTGAGCGCGGCGGCCAACACCGACGTCGGATCGGCGAATGCCGCCGCCGGCTGGCTGAGCGCGCTCGGCGCGAGCGGCCGCTTCGACGGACCGGAACCGCTCTATCTCTGGCGGGGCAGCGCCCAATAGAGCGGCTTGCCCGCTCCAGGCGCTACTCGCAGCGCCTGGAGCGGGCGCGTACAGCCTCTATACCGCCCTGGCACTCAATCGGGCGACCCGCGCGTCGTAGACAATCCGCGCATCGAAAACCGCAGGAGCAACGCGGCGCCCGCGATCAGGCAAACGCTGCCTGCACACACGAGCGCCAACATTGTGCTCGAGTGCACGAATAGCCCGGCCGCCATCACGACCAAACCGATCGCCATCAGCCACGGAAAGACATACCAACGACGATCGCGCCGTCGGAGTATCAGGGCCGTGGCGATATTGACGAGCGCCGCGACTGCGGCCATGAGCGCGATCAGCCCATTAACCATGGGCGCCGCCGCCCTGAACCATCGATCGGCGAGCGGTGCCGGCCGCCAATGTGACCGGCCAACGCGTCGTATATCGCATCTCAGCCCAGCGTCTGTCCCGGCGTGGCGTCCTCAAGCTGCGGCATGGACGTGAGATGCGCAATGGTCTGGCGGATATCGGAACCCAACAGCCGCAGCGCATGCTCGGCCAGATGCCGCAGTGATTCGTCGATGTACAACTTGTTGCCCTCGGGCCGCAGCAGTCCGGCCTTGACCAGGGTCTGCAGGTGGTTGCGGAACAGACGCGCATCGAAGAACTCGGGGCTGTTGCGGCCAGTGAGCAGCGCCATGCGCTCGGCCATGAGCTGACATTGGCGCTCGAAGCGACCGCGCTCGACCACGCCGACTTCGAGGTTGTGGCTGAGCAGCATCGCCGTCATGGCGTAGCGCTCCAGCGCCTCGCGCATGATCCGCGCCAGGCTCATCAGCGCGGCAAAGGTCTGGGTGCCGGCCACGGGACGCCGCAAGGCGCCCTTCTCGGTCCGCGACAACAGGTCGCATTCGATCATGCCCTCGATCGCGTCGACGAGCGCATCGCGGCAGGCATCGACCGGCCAGCGCAGGAACAACTCGGAGGCCAGCAACGGATAAAGCTCGGCGGCGTCGTCGAGCAATGCTTTTTCGTTGCGCTGCTCGAAATGCGCAAAGAAATTGGCGATCAGCGAGGGCAGCGCAAACAAGTGCATCACGTTGTTGCGCGTATAGGTCAGGAGCACCGCTTGGCGCGAGTCGACGGTCAGAATATCGCCCCAGGCATGCGGCGCCCGGATCAGTCGCATGAGCGGCTCGGCCTCGGCCAGCAAGGCGGCGCCATCCGGCTCCGGCGCGCTGGCGTCGTTCGAATACGGGCAGGCATGCGCGAGCCGGGCCAGCAGTTCGAGGCTATGCACCATTTCGTCCTCGGCCACCGACTTCTGCGGCGCGCCGAGCAGAATCAAACAGGCCAGTCCGGTCGCGTTGAGTGTCGCCGTGGCATTGATGCCGCGCATAACGTCGTCGGCCAGCGCATCGGTGAACTGCTGCAGCCATTTCGGCCGCGAATCCACGGCGAGATCGGTCATGCGATCGCGCCAGTCCGGCAAATGGTCGTCGGCAAAGCGCTGTAGCTCGATCGGCTCGCCGAAGGACACGAACACACGGCCATATTTGCGTTTGAGCACCCGTGTGGAGCCACGCACGAGATCGCCCATGGTCTCGCCTTTCTTGACGCGGGTACCGCGCAGCTCATCGAAATAGCCCTTGACCTCCATCACCCGGTCGTAGCCGATATAGACCGGCACCACGGCCACCGGCGCGTTGCCGCTGGAGGCCAGGGCGCTGGCCACGGTCATCTGCAACATGCCGGTCTTGGGCGCGAGCAGCCGCCCGGTGCGGCTACGCCCGCCCTCGGGATAGAACTTCATGGGCTGGCCGCGCGCGACCAGGGTCTCGACATAGGTCCGGAATACAGCGGCATAGAGCCGGTCACCCTTGAAGCTGCGCCGCAAGTAGAACGCGCCGCAGCGCCGCAACAGCCCACCCACCGGCCAGAAGTTGAGATTCACACCGGCCGCGATCTGCGGCAGAGCCAAGCCTTCCTGATACAGGATGTACGACAGCAGCAGATAATCCATATGCGAGCGATGGCTCGGCAGATAGATCACCTCGCGGTTGCCGTGCGCCGCCTCGCGCAGGCGCGGCAGATGCTTGACGTCGATACCGTCGTAGATCCGGTGCCACAGCCAGGTCAGCACGCGCAGCATGAAGCCGATCGCGATGTTCGAGTAATCGGCGGCGATCTCGTCGGCGTATTCGCGGGCTCGGACCCGGATCGCGGCCACATTCTTGCGCTCGCGCCGGGCGGTCTCGGTGATCTCGGTAACGACCTTGGGATCCGCCATCAGCGTATCGATGAGCTGAGCGCGCCGCGACACGCCCGGGCCCAGCGTGGCCGCGCGCTGGCGTCGGAAGTGCACGCGCAGTACGCGCACCAGCTTGCGTACCAGCGCGCCCGGCGTGGCCGACGCGTCGACCACGTTGCGATAATCGATCGGCTGGCCGAAATGCACCAGCGTATTGCGCCCGTTGGCGGCCACGATCAGGATCTTGCGCAGCCGACTCGATCGCTCGGAATCGGCGAACAGGATCCGAAAGATCGAGGTTTCCTGAACCGGATTACGCCCCCAGAACACCGACACCGGCACCAGTTGTACATCGAAGCTATGGTCGTGCAGTCCGCGGGTGACGATGCGTTGTAGTTCCGAGCGTTGGCGCGAGCGCCCCACCGGTAGCGCCAGTACCACGGCCCGTTTGACGGTGGGCGGTCGATTGCCTGCCAGATAGGGCCGCGGCATGCCATGGGCATCGCAGACCGCTTCCAGGGCGAGCCAGTCGAGCAGGCTGGCAACCGGCAGCACGTAGCAGACCGGCTTGTCGAAATCGATCGCCAGCTCGTTGAGATCCGACGGCGAGACATGCGTCCGGATCCACGCCCGCAACGGCCAGCGCACGAGCGGCATGAAGATCAGCAGGACACGCAGAACGAATCGAAGCATGGCGGCTCAGCTATGCGCGCCGAAGAATCGCACACCGCGGCGAATACGCTGGCCCAGGCGCCGAGCGAATCGTGCGAACCCGGTATTCGGATGGCGCAATTCATAGTCGACAGCGGTCGCCAGATGCCGTGCGTAACGCACCCGCAGCTTGGCCAGCGCGCTACGATCAGCCGCCTCGAGTTGGCCAAAGATCCAGTTCCACGGCAGGTTCCACGGGCGGCCCCGCCGGACCCGCGAGACGAAGTCCACCAGATACGGCCGATCCTGATCGTCGACCAGAATATTGCCGCCGCCACGCAGGTCGCCGTGCGCTACGCCGCGCTTGTGCATGGCCGTCACCAGCGTATCCAGGCGCTCATAGGCGACATCGCCCGGGTTGGCATGCGGCCAGGGCATGGCCGGGCAGTGCTCGATCAGCAAACCGCGACGATCGACCCGGCGATACAACTGCGGTACGCCCGCGAGATCGGCCAGCGCAGCGAGCGCGGTTGCCTCGCGCCAGAGCAGAACCGGCGCGATGAACCGGTTGAACCAGCCGGGCGCGCGCCCGTAGTCCTTGAACACCGCGCGCGCGGCGCCGTGTTCGACCAGCGCGACGTCCGGCTCGGTCGGCCCGCGTGTCTTGTAGTAACGCGTGGCCGAGGCATGCAGCTGATCGCGCGTCATATGCATGAGCGCTCGCATATCCGTGTCGGACGACACGGCTCGATCAGTCGCTGCTGCCCTGATCGGGCGCGGCGGACGGAAAATCCTGCGAACCGTCGTCGGAGCGCTTGAGCTTCGCCGGCACATGGCCGTCGTAGACTGCCTCCCGTCGATTTTCCAGGTAGTAGCTGCGCACGAAGGCATAGGGGTCAAACTGCTGCTTGAGCGTCGAATCGAAGCCAAGCAGGCTCGCCCGCAGATTCAGCCCCTCGATCCCACGCAGCGCATACGGCACCCAGGGATAGTCGTTGTTGATCGTATCGATCTGGTCGACGTAATTGATCGGGTTGGTGAACTGATCTCCCAACTTGCCGAACAGATCACGTCCGTCCGACGGCCCGAGCAGCGGCAGATAGATGTACATCCCCGGGCCAAGGCCCCAGTAACCGAGCGTCTGGCCGAAATCCTCATCCGGATGCGGCACCTTCAGCTTGCTGGCCACATCGAATAGACCGCCGAGACCGAACGAGCTGTTGATCATGAACCGGCCAAGCGACTGGTTAAACTTGCCCCACTTCAGCTGAAGCAGGCTGTTGACCATGGTCACCGGTTGGCTGGCGTTGTCGAAGAAATGCGTCACGCTGGCCTGCACCGGAGCCGGCACGATCTTGTTGTAGACCTGGGCCGCCGGGCGCACCGCGTACTGATCGGCCTTCTCGTTGAGCTTGTAGTTGAAGCGGTTGACGGGCTCCAGCGGATCCCACGGGTCAGAGGGCGGGCTGTGAACACAGCCGGCAAGAAGCAGCACAGCCAGCAGGCTGGCCAGGGTGAAATGGAAGCGCGACGTTGTTGGCATGAAATTCAGACCTCGGAACGGGGCGGCCCGGCGCTATTTCAAGGCGCGGTAATGGGCAAACAACTCCGATAGCGAATACTGCGGTGTGAAATCGTAAGTACGCGAAAACAGGCTGCCATCGATGATCACCGAGTACTTGAAGAAATCGATCAGATATTCGGACGGTGCCAGACGACCGAGCGCGCGGACCGCACGACGGGCAAGCACCGGGGGAATCGAGGGCAGGAACAGGCGACGGCACCCCGCCATCTGCAGTGCATCCTGATAGGTCACGTAATCGTCTGGTGCCACATTATATACCCCGGGATGGTTCTGCTCGAACGCTGCGACCACAGCCGCCGACATATCGGCGACGTGGATGAACTGCATCAGCGGGGAGAATCCGACCAGACACGGCGCCACCGGCTGCGCCAGCATGCGACTGATCTCGTTCTTGATGCCCGGCCCGGCAATATTGCACGGCCGCAGCACCACAATGTTGAGCTCGGGATGCTTGTAAAGATGAATGTTGAACAGATTCTCGAGCTCGACGGCGTCCACGGTCTCCGGCATGAGATTGGCCGCGCGCATCGGATATTCCTCGTCAATGAGGCTCGGATTGCGGGCGTCCGCCCCGTAGACGTGGAAGGTGGATAGCGCAAGCACCTTCTCGACGCCGTACTTGCGTGCCAGGCGCAGCAGCCGAGACGTGCCAACCACGTTGGCTGAATAGCGCCGGCCGCGGGTCGATTGCGTGAAGCGAATACGGCCCAGATGCGCGATGCCAACGAAATCGTGCTCGCGGAAGACATCCTCGAACGGGCGCTGGTTGAAGTCGATGACATAATCAACCGTATCGGGATAGTCGTCCTGTACCCCCCGAAACTCGACACCCACCACCTCGTAGCCGCGCTCGGTCAGATCGGCGATCACATGCTGGGCGAGCGCCCCGGCCGCACCGGTAACCATGATCTTGCCGCGATGGCCGTACCCCATACCAAGCTTGGCGCTGCGATCCCGCGGCGCGCCCACGGGGCCGCGTCGCGCCGGCGTCTTCCGCCCGCCCCGGCCCGCTTCGGCTGCTTTATGGCCGCCCGCACCGGACGGCTTTTTCTCTTGGTTTTCGTTATCGCTCATGATCTAGAAAATGCTCTTGCGCTGGGCGATCCCCGCATCGATCAGATCGCGGATTGCATCTTTGACCTCCTCGACCCGCCATTCCACATCGCGCTCGCTGTTGGCGTCGTTGGGAAACTGCATCGGCTGGCCGAAGTTCAGGATCACCCGGGCCGGCAGCGGCACCAGAGGGGAAAGCGGGAAATACGGCATGCCGAGCATCCGGGCCAACGGGCGGATGTTGACCAACGACGGCATGGTTTCCTCGCAGCCCACTACCCCCACCGGCACGATCGGCGTGTTGTGCTCCATCGCCAGATGCATGAAGCCGTGCCCGAAGCGCTGCAGCTGATAGCGCAACCGATAAGGCTTGCCGGAGCCGCGCACGCCCTCCGGAAAGACGACGAGCGCCTCTTCACGCTCGAGCATCTTGGCGCAGTTCTTGGGATCGCCGATCACCCCGCCAACCGAATTCATCCAGTTGCCGAGAAACGGCACCGAGGGAAACCAGCGCTCGATCATCGAGCGCGGCAGGCGCGCTCCCTCGCCCTTGTTGGCGACCGCGAACGATACCAGCACCCCATCCATGGGTAACTGCCCGCTGTGGTTGCCGACGATCAGCACGCGACCGCTGGCCGGCACGTTGTCCAGCCCATGAGCAACCACGCGGAAATAGTTTTCGTAGAGCCAGCGCACCGCCATAAAAGTGATCTTGGCGGTGTCGGGGTTCAGCCCCCAGGGGTCGTAGCCCAGCGACCCGATATTGCCCATCGGTAGCCGGTCCACGATCGATTCGACCTCGCGCGATACGGTCCGCGGCTTCAGATACTGCCGGATGCGCATACCACTCCTCGCTTGCGGACCGAAAGCGCCCGCGGGGCTAACCGGGTTTACACTAAGTACGTACGTTTTCGAGCTTAGCACGCAGATCCCGCCGGCCTTGAGCACCGATATCGACAAGCCATTTGCACGCCCCGAGCACCGCATCGCCCGGTTGCCGATCGAATCGATCGCCCGCGACCCGCATCAGGCGCGCACCCGCTTCGACGACGCGGGCCTGGCCGAACTGGCCGATTCGATCCGCGAATCCGGGGTAATCCAGCCGGTCGTCGTCACGGGCGACCCCGAACAGGGTTTCCGGCTGCTGGCTGGCGAGCGTCGCTGGCGCGCGGCCCAGCGCGCCGGGCTGGCTGAACTGCCGGCGATCATACGCAACGATCTCGACCCCGAGCAGGCCCGCGTACTCGGGCTGATTGAGAACCTGCAGCGTGAATCCCTCGGCGTGATGGACACGGCCCACGGGCTGGCGCGTCTCGGCGAAAGCCATGGCTTGACGCACGACGCGATCGCGGCGCGCATCGGCAAATCACGCGCTTATGTGAGCAACTTCCTGCGTCTGCGTCAGCTGGCCGAGCCGGTGCAGGCGATGCTCGACGAACACATTCTGTCGATCGGCCACGGCAAGATCCTGGCCGGCCTCGATGCCGCCACCCAGATTCGTCTGGCGCGACGCGCCGCCGCCGAGCGCGTCAGTGTGCGTCGTCTGGAACTCTGGGTGCGCGAGCAGAGCCAACCGCGAAGCGAAGCGGCCGCGGCCGCACCGCCCGAACTCGCCGCGCTGGAGCAACAGCTGGCCGAACATGTCGGCAACAGCGTGCGCATCCACTACAACGCCAATCGTCGGCGCGGCGAACTGCGTATCGCCTTCCACGACCTGGATGAATTCGAGGGCCTGCTCGCCCGGCTCGGATTCGACCCGGAAAGCGCCGATTGACCGCATGGAGGCCGGCTATGTCTCCCGGCGAATGGCCTCAGCCCAGCCGAGCGCCCGACGCGGCCGGTTTCAGTCCACGTCGCGATCGTCGCCGGCCGCCGGCTCGACGACCTCGGCAATGCTCAGATTCAGGCTGAAACGCTCGCGATCGTCGCCGCGTGCATCGGAGCTGAGGTCGTTCTGGTCGAACTGAATCATCGCCAGCCGGGCCATGCCGCCGCGAGCGCCGCCGGCCGGCCCGGACCAGACACCGACACGCGGCCCGCCGGGTGCAATCTGAGGCAGCGCGTCGCCGTAGACCGCTCGTAACCGCTCCGGCATCAACGCGGCGGCGCCTGCATCCAGCGGTGCCGTGCTGATCTGCATGTCGATCCAGTTCTGTCGCCGCTGCTCGGCGAGCCGCATGCGCGCCGCACGCGGCAGACGCTCGAGCGCCCGGCGCGTCAAAGAGGCCGCGGCTTGACGGCCGTATCGCATCAGCGGGTGTGTATCGTTGCCGGCGTCGTGCGCCAACGCCTCGCGATCGCCGCTGTCCGCGGGCATCCGAAAACAGCTATCGATATGCCCACGCACGCGTACGGTTTCTCCCATGCCGCGCGGACGGCTCGACAAGGCGACTGTGGCCGTCACCCAGGCTGGGCCGCCGTAGGGGTTGGGCAACGTGAGCCGCAGACTCGCCTCCCGCGGGCCGACCCGATCGACCGCCGCCAAACTGCTCAGCCGCGTCGCCCGTCGTTTAAAGGCCTGCCACATGCACGCGTCTCCGAACATGTACAATCTGGGCTTTGAGTATACGCGCGCAATACGCCATGTCCGAAACACGATATTTCCGTGTCCGCGGCCGGGTTCAGGGCGTGGGTTTTCGAGCCGCCACCAGCGATGCAGCCCGTAAACTGTCGCTCGACGGCTGGGTAAGAAACCGCGCCGACGGCGATGTGGAACTCATGGCACGCGGCGCCCCCGAGGATCTCGACGCGCTGCGCGTTTGGCTGCACGACGGCCCCGGCATGGCTCGGGTCGGCGAGGTATCCGAACAGAACGCGGACGATACCGATCTGCCGTCACCGTTCACGGTGACCTGACACTGCGTTCGTTATCGTAGTCCCAAAAAAAAGAGGCCCGGATCGGGAGGGCATCCGATCCGGGCCAGCCAGTGGGCGCCGCCAGGGGGCGGGCGACACCCTGAAGCATAGCCGCCCGACTCGGGTAGGATGCGGCTATGCGGGCAGAGTCGGTGAAGGGGGACACCGTTTCTGCGGTGGCAGCGGTATTGCGCCGCTGCCGTCGAGATCAAATATAGTCATCGGCCCTAACCGAGGCTAATTAAATTTCTTTTAATGGAACATAGAGCTGTACTATACAGCTATTATTTCGAGTCGACTCAGCGACATACGAACGTTCGGTCGTCCGATCGGAGCGCAAAATGAACCAGCCGGCCACGGCCCACACGAGTCAGACCGCGCAAGAGGCAGCGCTCAGGCGTACCTTCGCGATCATCTCGCACCCTGACGCGGGCAAGACCACGCTGACCGAAAAACTGCTGCTGTTCGGCGGCGCCATCCAGCTCGCGGGCACGGTCAAGGGCCGCAAAGCCTCGCGCCACGCCACGTCCGACTGGATGGCGATGGAACAATCGCGCGGCATTTCGGTGACCACGTCGGTGATGCAGTTCCCGTACAACGACCGCATCGTCAACCTGCTGGATACGCCGGGCCACGAGGACTTCTCCGAAGACACTTATCGCACGCTGACCGCGGTCGACTCGGCCCTGATGGTCATCGACATCGCGCGCGGCGTCGAGCCGCGTACGATCAAGCTGATGGAGGTCTGCCGGCTGCGCACCACGCCGATCTTCACCTTCATCAACAAGATGGACCGCGACGGCCGGCCACCGATCGAGGTGCTCGACGAGATCGAGGACATCCTCAAAATCGAATGCGCCCCCATCACCTGGCCGATCGGCATGGGCCGTGCCTTCAAGGGCGTCTACCACCTGCTCGACGACAAGGTGTATCTCTACGAGGGCTCCGACAACGAAGCCGGCGGCAAGACGGTCACACTCGACGGGCTCGAGGACCCTCGGCTCAAGGAGATTGCTGGCGACTATTACGACGAACTCCTCGAGGAAATCGAACTGGTGCGCGAGGCGGGCTCGGGCTTCGATCTGGAGCGCTATCTCGCCGGCGAGGTCACACCCGTGTTCTTCGGCTCGGCCGTGAACAACTTCGGTATTCGCCCCCTGCTCGACTCGTTCGTCGAGTGGGCGCCGGCGCCGCAGCCGCGCGAGACGACGTCGCGCGAGGTCGTGCCGACCGAGGAACCGTTATCCGGCTTCGTGTTCAAGATCCAGGCGAACATGGACCCGCAGCACCGCGATCGCATCGCCTTCATGCGCATCTGCTCGGGCCACTACAAGAAAGGCATGAAGATGCGCCATCTGCGTGCCGGCAAGGACATCCGTGTGGGCGATGCCATTACCTTCATGGCGAATCGGCGCGAAGCGGCGGAAACCGCCTGGCCCGGTGACATCATCGGTATCCACAACCACGGCACCATCGCCATCGGCGATTGCTTCTCGGAAGGCGAGGATCTGTCGTTCACCGGCATCCCGAACTTCGCGCCGGAGCTGTTCCAGCGCGTGGTGCTGCGCGACCCGCTCAAGGCCAAGGCATTGCACAAGGGCCTCGACCAGCTGTGCGAGGAAGGCGCGACCCAGGTGTTCCGTCCGTTGCACAACAACGACGTAATCCTGGGGGCGGTCGGCACGCTGCAGTTCGACGTGGTGGCCGAGCGCCTGCGCACCGAATACAACGTCAATGCCGGCTTCGAGGGCGTGGAGGTCTATACCGCGCGCTGGATCTACGGCGAGCCGCGCGAGATCGAGCGTTTTCGCAATCGCATGGACACCGGCGTGGCCGAAGACCACTCCGGCGCCCTGGTCTATCTGGCCCCTTCCCGGGTCAAGCTACAGCTGACCGAGGAACGCTGGCCCGATATCAAGTTTGCCAACGTACGCGAGTTCAATACCGGCAGCCGGGCATAAAAAAAACGACCCGCGGGGCAACCCATAGCAGTTTCAGTCCGCCAATGAACGCCAAGGGCGCAAATGGCGGACTGGATTTGCGACTTCCTGGTTTCGGGGCGCCACGTGATCTGTCTCTTCGTTCCTTGAGACATTGATCCGCAGATCACGCAGATGGCGGTTAATCGTTAGGGGCATGAGTTCGACCGGGGCGCAAATTGCGGTATGCGCTTCGTTCCCGTACGAATCAATATAGTTGCACGCGTTGTTCGGCTTCGTCGCCCGTTAGCGCCCCAGGGCCGCTGCGCCGGGAAAGCCGAACCGCATCTGTGTAAATCGGCGTTGATCGGCAGACAGCCTTTTTCGAGGGAACAAAGCCCGACAAGCGAACGGCGCCCCGCATCCCCCAGGTCGAAATACCAATCCGCCATTGGCGTTATTCGCGTTCATTGGCGGACTGGATTTAACGACCGCCTTGGTTTCGGGGCGCCACGTGACTGCTCTCTTCGTTCCTCTTAAGGCATTGATCCGTAGATCGACGCAGATCACGCAGATGGCGGTTAACCGTCAGGGACGTAAGTTCGACCGGGGCGCAAATTGTGCTATTCACTCCGTTCCCGAACGAATCAATTGGGTTGCAAGCGTTGTTCGGCTCCGTCGCCCCTTAGCGCCTCGAACCCGCTACGCCGCGAAAGCCGAACCGCATCTGTGTGAATCGGCGTTGATCTGCGGACAGTTTTCTTCCAAGAAACGAAGCCAGAAAAGCACAGCGGCGCCCCGCATCATCCGGGTCGCAAACCCCATCCGCCATTAGCGCACTTCGCGTTCATTGGCGGACTGGCGTCGCCGCTTCGGGGATCGTCGTTTCCACAAGATCGAGGGTGAGGCCGGCCTTGGCCAGGCGCTCTCCCTCGTGCTCTAGATCGGTACGCGTGAGCGGGCGTTGGGCGAGCCACTCCGTATCGATCGATACCGTGAGCTTCTTGTCGCCGTGGGTGAACGTGACCGGCGGACGCGTCGCGGGATTGCGTCCGCGATGCAAAATTACTGCAATACGCAACGCCAGTACGATGTCCCAGGTACGTGACTGCCACACCGGCGGCAGCGCATCGATCAGCTCGGTGCGAAAACGCCCGCGGTGCAAACGCACGATGGTCGCCAGCAGATGTTGGTCGGCCTGGGAGAAACCGCGGATATCGGCGTTGTCGAGCAGGTATTCACCGTGCTTGTGATAGGCCCGATGGGCCACCACGAGACCAATTTCGTGCAGCATCGCGGCCCAGCGCAGCACCCGCGCGGCCTCGGCGAGCCCATTGTCGTCATCGGCGGCATCGCCGCCATGGCCGGAGCGCCACAGCCGCGTCGCAGTATCGGCCACACGCCGGCCGTGCTCGCGATCGATCACGAATCGTCGGGCGGCATCGTCCACCCCATCATCGCGTGAGTCGTGCGCGGACAACCGGCCCAACAAATCGCTGATCACCCCTTCGCGCAGCGCCTTGTCCGAGACTTGCATGGCCTCGATGCCAAGGCTTTCGAACACGCCCACCAGCACCGCGAGGCCACCGGCAAAAATCGCGCGGCGCTCGGCTGAGACCCCGTCCGGCGACAGCTTCTCGACCGAGCCGGCCTTGTACAAGCGACGTGCCAGCTTTTCCAACGCATCACCGGTGATCAGTTCACCCGGCCCGTCGGCGCCCACCGCCCGGGCGATCGACTTGATACTGCCGGACGCGCCGATGGCCACATCCCAGCCAAGTTCGCCATAATCGTAGGCCAGCGGCTCGAGCGCGAGGCGAGCCTCGGTGACCGCGGCCTTCCAGGACGATTTGTCGATCTTGCCGCTGGCGAAAAACCGCGCGGTATAGGTCACCGCACCTAATGCCACGCTCTCCGCACGATATGCCTGCGGCCCGCGACCAATCACGAGCTCGGTCGAACCGCCGCCGATATCCACCACCAGCCGTTGCGCCGCCCCGGCATCCAGGTCTTCGGCCACCCCGGCATAGATCAGACGGGCTTCCTCGACCCCATAGATGATTTCGATGGGGTGGCCCAGCGCCGCTTCGGCCCGGGCGATGAATTGGCCCGCCCCCCGCGCCTGACGCAGCGTATTGGTGCCCACCACGCGCACCCGGGTCGCATCGAACTGGGCCAGCCGCTGACCGAACCGGGCCAGACAATCGAGCGCCCGTTGCTGGGTCTCCTCGTCGAGACGACCATCCGCCGAAAGCCCGCCGGCCAGGCGAACCGACTCCTTGATGCGATCCAGAACGCGTCGCTGACCCTGTTCAGACCGCACGACCAACATGTGAAAACTGTTGGAACCGAGGTCCACAGCGGCTACGGTAACGGACGGAGTCATGCGTTAGGGCTTTTCAGGGCGCAGTCCATGCGTCTATCTTAAGCAGCTTGTGCAGGGGTTGCGAGGGCGCGGTTTGGCAATCACGACAACAGACGGCATGAGCCGAAGGGGTTGGGGGATGGCTCTGATGCGTAGAGCGGTGTCCATGCCGCGTCTGCGGAGCTATCGATTCATCATCATCATGGCGGTGACTCTGGTCGCTAGCGGATGCGCCAGCCAGGGATTGCAGCGGGGGCATACCGACCTGAGTCGGGCCGGCGGCAGCGTAAAGCAACGCGACGGCCGCGGTACCGACGACTCCGATCCGGGCATGCTCTCGAGCGCGACAGCCCGGCTGGAAGCCGCCCTGCATCAGGTCTACGAACGCTGGGCCGGTACCCCGTATCGATACGGGGGGCAGAGCCGCAACGGGGTGGACTGCTCGAGCTTCGTGCGCCAGACCGTGGATACGGTCGAATCCTATGAACTGCCGCGTACCACCGTCGAGCAGGCCCAGGTGGGCATGTCGATCCCGCGCCAGGACCTCGAGGCCGGCGACCTGGTGTTCTTCAAGACCGGGGCGCTGTCGCATCACGTCGGGATCTATCTCGGCCGGGGGCGTTTCATGCACGCCTCCAGCAGTCAGGGCGTGACGATTTCGCGTCTGGACAACATCTACTGGCGCCATCACTACTGGCAGGCCCGCCGGATACTGGCCACCAGCCGTATGTAACCGACGGGTGGCGTGATCGCTCATAGCACGGACACCGGCCTGAGGCTCTGGCTTCGAACTGTCATCTTCGGCACCGACACCCCCGCGGGCCGAGGCTTCGATATCGTCCTCCTCGTGCTGATCGTCGCCAGCGTGATCAATCTCATGCTGGTCTCGGTCGCAGCCATCGAAGCCCAATTCGGCGCCCTCCTGCAGGCGCTCGAATGGCTATTCACCCTCGCGTTCAGCCTCGAATACGCGGCCCGGATCTATGCCGCGCGCCGCCGCTGGGCCTATATCTTCAGCTTCTACGGCCTGGTCGATCTGGTCTCGATCCTGCCTTTGTATATCGGCCTTTTGCTGCCCGAGGCCCAGTACCTCGTCGCGGTTCGCACCCTGCGCATGATGCGGATCTTCCGGGTGCTCAAGCTGGTCCGTTACGCAAACGACGCTGGCGTGATGACGCGAGCCCTACGCCACGCCCAGCGCAAGATGCAGATTTTTCTGGGCATGCTGGCGCTGATGGTCACCATTCTCGGGGCCCTGATGTATGTCGTCGAAGGCCCGGCCCACGGGTTCACCAGCATTCCGCGCTCGATCTACTGGGCCATCGTAACCATCACCACGGTCGGCTACGGCGATATCTCGCCGTCGACGCCGCTCGGCCAGGCCATCGCCGGCGTGGCCATCCTCGGCGGCTATGCGATTCTCGCCGTCACCGGCGGCATCATCACGGCCGAACTGACCAACGAGATCTCTGCCCAGCGCAGGAAGACCCTGTGCCCGCACTGTGAGCGCAGCGGTCACGAGATCGATGCCGATTATTGTAAGTTCTGTGGCGGCGATCTCAGTCATGAGCCGGAAGACGACGCGCCGGTCGACGAAGAACAGGCGAGCGCTCGCGACAAACTCGACTGAGCCAATACCAGCCCGCTGGCCGACCTCCACCGACGCACGGGCAGAAGCTTAAGAGCCTATTGGAATAGGCTTGAAAGCGGCGCGCATCCCACAGGTGGCGCCCGCCTTTGCGCACGGACCGACAACACGGCTGCCCCGCACACTATCGCCACTTTTTTTACCGGCATCTGGCCACGGCAAGCCCGAAGCGAAGCGCCGATCCCCGGCGCGGCGCCCGGGCCTGTTTGCCCCCCCTGCATAAAAAAACCCGCGACGGAAACCGTCGCGGGCTGCTTTTCAGAGCGGCTTGTGCCGTGAAAGCATCAGACCTGCTGAACGTGCCCCTGCTCGGACTGAGCCTGCTCGATCAGCCGGTGAGCGACCGATCGCCGCAGCATATCCTGGGCCCGCTCGATGGCACGATCCAAGCCTTCATGACGGATCTTGAACTGCTTGTGTGCGCGCGCCTTGAGCTCGTCGACGCTCGGGAACTCCGGCAACTCGACCTCGGCCAGATAGGCTTCGGCCGCGCTCCATTTATCGCGAGCGTGCTTGCGCAGATCTTCCATAACATGGCTGCCTTCCCAACGCTCACGGATGTTGGCGCTGATGCGATCAGCCGAGAAGCCGGCGGCGATGTAAACCGCACACTTGTCGATGATCTTCTGGGTCGGCGGTTTCTCGTTAGCCAGGATCGATTTCGGCGGTTGACGCAGATCCCATACCAGGCCGACTTTCTCCAAACCCACCAGCATGTAATAGGTGGGGTCGAACTCCCACCAGAAGAAGCCGTTACGCGCAGTGGCCGGGTAGTAGTGATGGTTGTTATGCCACCCCTCGCCCAGCGACAGCAGCGCCATGATCCAGTTGTTACGCGAATCGTCACCGGTGAGGTAACGCTGGCGACCGAACATATGGTCCAGCGAGTTGATGGTGAAGGTGGCGTGGTAAACCAGAATGGTCGACAGCAACCAGCCCACCAGCAGACCACTCCAGCCGCCGATCAGGAAGCAGATCACAGCCAGCGTGACGCCAGGCAGGAACTGGTGACGCTCGATCCAGCGAATCTCCGGATACTTGGAGAAATCCTTGATCAGATCCATGTCCGGGCTCGACCGGGCTTCGCGGTAGACCCAGCCCACATGCGCATCAAGGAAGCCGTAGTGGCGCGGCGAATGCGCATCTTCCGGCTCATCGGTATCACGATGATGCTCGCGGTGCTTGGCGGACCACCACAGCGGCCCTTTCTGTAGCGCGGTCGAACCGAGCAGCGCCAGCAGGAACTGGAATACGCGGCTGGTCTTGTAGCCCCGGTGCGAGAAATAACGGTGGTACCCGGCGGTGATGCCGAATACGCGCGCAACGTACAAGAACGCGCACATCGCGACCGACGTCCATGTGAAACCGGTCCACCAGATGCCGATCAGGGCCACGTGCATCAGCCCCATGGGCATGAAGTTCCACCAGTCGAAGTGGTCATCCATGTGCTGGTTCTGCGGAAACCTGAACCGCTTGGTCTTTTCGCTCATTGCTCAGCGAGCCTCTCAGAAATCGTCAGTCTTTCGCTGTAGTGTACAAACGTGCACAGCGTATCCGTGAGTATGCGGAGATTGAGAATCGTTTTCAAGAACCGCCGCTGCCGCTCGTCGGCTACGCACGCGCGCCGGCGATGGATTCAACCCCTGTCGGCATCGGTCTCGAGGCCGGCAAAATCGAACAGATCGTTATCGGCCATCTGTGACGGCGCGATCCGTGTCATCGATCGGAAGATGCGCTCGCTGCGCCCCGGATCGATGCGTTCCCAATCGGCCAGCATGGCTTTGACATTCTGGCGCGCCAGATTCTCCTGGGAGCCGCAGAGATTACAGGGGATGATCGGGAACTGCTTGAGCCGCGCATACTTCTCGATCTCGGCCTCGGCGCAGTAGGCCAGCGGCCGGATCACGACATTGTCACCGTCGTCGGACTTCAGCTTGGGCGGCATGGCGGCCATGCGCGCGCCATGGAACATGTTGAGAAACATCGTTTCCACGATATCGTCGCGATGATGCCCCAACGCGATCCGCGTGAAGCCGTTCTCGCGCGCATAGCGATAGAGAATGCCGCGCCGTAGACGCGAGCACAGCCCGCACATGGTCGCGCCCGGCTCGATCTTTTCGGTGACCACCGAATAGGTATCGCGCTCGATGATCTCGTAGTCCACGCCGAGCTCGGACAGATAGTTCGGCAGGATATGTTCGGGGAAGCCGGGCTGCTTCTGGTCCAGATTCACCGCCCGCAGCGTGAACGATACCGGCGCCACCTGCTGCAGATACAGCAGGGTATCCAGCAGCGTGTAGCTGTCCTTGCCGCCGGACAGACACACCATGATGCGCTCGCCCTCACGGATCATGCCGTAATCGACGATCGCTTGGCCGGCCTGACGCCGCAGTCGCTTGGTCAGTTTCTCGGCCGCATTCGAGCCGGGGGTCAAACCGGCCGGGGCCCGGGTATCGAGAACGGGGATGTCACTCATGGCGCGCCGCGCGCTTGAAATGGGAACGCCGCGTATTGTACCGGCGCCTCGATCGGCCCGGCTACGCCCGCGCGATGAGCTGATTCATCACGCGGCGTGCCTGGGCCGCGTAACCGCCGCCGAACAGACGCGCGTGGTTGAGCAGATGATGCAGCTGGTACAGCGGCCGGCGAATCTCGCGATAACCGGCGGCCGCCGGCCAGGCGCCCCAGTAGGCTTCGTAGAAATCGGGCGAGAAACCGCCGAACAGCTCGGTCAGCGCCAGATCGGTCTCGCGATCGCCGTAATAGACCGCCGGATCGTAGATCACCGGACGCCCGTCTTCGTCCATGCCGGCATTGCCGCCCCAGAGATCGCCGTGCAACAGCGACGCCTCGGGTTTATGCCCACTCAGCAGATCCGGCAGAACCGCCAGCAGCCGGTCGCCATCACGCGCGACGTCGGGATAATCCGGGGCCAACGCGTCGAGCATCACCGCCAAGCGGTTCTCACGCCAGAACTCGGTCCAGTCGGCGTGGCGGGCGTTGTGTTGGGGGTTGGGGCCGAGCGTGTTGTCGCGGTCCCAGCCGTGGCGGGTGGCCACGATGCCATGCAACTCGGCCAGCCCTTCGCCGAGGCGCGTCATCGATTCCCGGGTCGGCCGTGCGAGCGGCACGTATTCGAGCACGATAAACGCCAGTTCCCCTGTCGCGTCGACCGTAATCGGCTCCGGCACCCGCAGCAGCGTAGCCTGGCGCAGCTCGACCAGGCCGGCCGCCTCGGCCTCGAACATGTCGCGGCGCTCCGGCCGGTTGGTCTTGACGAAAAAACGGCGCTCGCCGTCGCCGAGAATATGCGCCTCGTTGATATCGCCGCCCAGCGCCGCGCGTCGATCGTCGATGCTGAAGGCACGGCCGGTCGCCGCTGAAATCGCGTGTTCGATGGCCGCCCAGTCGCTCATGTTGCCTCGCTTTCGGTATCGCCCAGGCCGAGTTGATTGCGCAACCGCCGGCCGACGCCGAGTTCGTCGCACAGTTGTCGTAGCCGCGTCGCATCGGGCGCCCGGCGCTCGATATCGCGCTGCGCGGCGTCGAGATCGATATCCGCCACTACGGTGGCCAGACGTCGAGACAACCTCGCCTGCTCGGCATGTGCCTCGAGTTTCGACGCCAGCGATTGGGCGCCGCGCACATCCGTGGCGCGCACACCCTCCGGGTCGCCCAGCATCGTCTCGAGGTCGGGAAAACGCGCCAGCAGCGCCGCCGCCGTCTTGGCGCCGATCCCCGGCACGCCGGGGATGTTGTCGGCGCTATCGCCGACCAGCGCGAGATAATCCGGAATCGCCGCCGGCACCACGCCGAAGCGCTCGTGAATCGCGGCCTCGTCGTAGCGCATCTCGCGGGCATAGTCCCAGAGGATATCGCCGGGTCCGAGGATCTGCGCCAGGTCCTTGTCCGAGGTCACGATCGTGACCGACTCGTCACTCGTGGCAGCCAGCGTCGCAATCAGATCGTCGGCCTCGTAGCGCGGGCTCGACAGCGTCGCGACGCCGAGCGCCTCGGTAATCGCCCGGCAAGCGCCGATCTGATCGACGAGATCGGCCGGCGGCTGCTCGCGATTGGCCTTGTAGTCGGCAAAGAATTCGTTGCGAAACGAGCTGGTCAGTGATTCGTCGAAGGCCGCGGCGATCCGTTGCTCGCCGGCCGCTGCCGCGAGCAGGCCGGTCAGAAACCCGACGTAGCCATGCACGGCGTTCAGCGGCCGGCCGCCAGACCCGGTGATAGAGTCCGGCAACGCATGGAACGCCCGGAAGATATAGACGCTGGCGTCGATCAGCAGCATGTGCGTAGTGTACTGACCGATCGCCGGTTGGCGCCACGGCGCCGGTCACCTGTTATTCGGAGACACACATGATTCGCAAGACGTGGGGCGCGGCCCTGCTCGCATTGGCCGCTCTGGCGGCGTTCGCCGGCCCGGCCGCCGCCGACACGACGCTCACCTATGTCGGCGCCAGCGGCCAATACAAGGTCTATATCACCCCCAACGCGGTGCGCATCGACGGCGACGGCGACGGCTGGCAACTCTACAAGCGCAACGACCCGGCCATCATCTCGGTCTCGCCCAAGGATCAGACCTACACCCGGCTGGACAAGAACACGGCGGGCGAGATCCGTCATCAGATGGACGCCCTGCGCGCCCGGATCGAGAATCGTCTGCAGCAGTTGCCCGCCGATCGTCGCGCCGCGGCCCGCGCAGCCATGGCCGAAAAAGTGCCCGGCCTGAACGGCAAGCAGCAGTCCATCGGACTGGATCACACCGGTGCTACCGATCACGTGGATGGCGTTGCCTGCGACGTCATCCAGATCGTGCGCGGCGGCCAACCGGCCGACAAGATGTGCGTGGCCAGCGCTAAGGCGCTGGGGCTGTCGAGTGCCAGCTTCGCGACCGTGAAATCCATGTTCGCCCTGCTGCGCGACATGTTGTCGGGCACCGGCCTGGAAGGCATCGGTTTGCCCTATCGCAATCTGTCCGGCATGCCGGTGCGCTTCCAGGATGGCCTGTCGGGCGAACAGCGCACGCTGGCGGCCGTCAGCCACCGCTCGATTCCCGACAGTCGCTTCCAGATCCCCGACAACTACGTCGAGCAGAAGCCGGAGGCCCCGACCGTCAGCCAGTGAGGCACTGAGGCCAAAACCGATAAAGAATAAAAATTCCAACAATAAAATATTTGGAAATTATATTCTTTCAAGCTCGCTATCCGGCCGATTATGTGGTTAGACTCGGTGCTCCGGTGTTTTCACCGGTCAGGGAGGAGCGGCCACCACCGGCCGAACACGTAACTCACGTCATCGACGACTCGAACACGGGCCGAACAAGAATATGACCGTATCGATTGCTGTAGCGAAGGAGACAGCGGCGGGCGAGAAGCGCGTCGCGATGGTACCCAAGGTCGCCGCCAAGCTGACCAAGATGGATGTGGCACTCACCGTGGCGAAGGGCGCGGGCGAAGCGAGCCGGATTCCCGACGAATCCTACGAAGAGCCTGTCGTGCTGTCCGGGCGCGCGGACGAGATCTACAGCGCCAATGTGGTGCTTGCGGTCAACGCGCCCGAGATCAAGCAGATCGAGAAGATGAAAAAGGGGTCGGTCCTGGTCAGTTTCGTTCAGGGCCACAACAACCCGGACGTGGTCGACGCCCTGGTGAAGAACAACGTCACCTGCTTCGCCATGGAGCTGATCCCACGCATCAGCCGGGCGCAGTCCATGGATGCCCTGTCCTCTCAGGCCAACGCGGCCGGCTACAAGGCCGCGCTGATCGCCGCCAACGCGCTCGAGCGTTTTCTGCCCATGCTCACCACGGCCGCCGGCACCATCCGGCCGGCCAAGGTGCTGGTCATCGGCGCCGGTGTGGCCGGCCTGCAAGCAATCGCCACGGCCGGACGCCTGGGCGCCAAGGTCTACGGCTATGACGTCCGCACCGAAACCAAGGAACAGGTCGAGTCGCTGGGTGCCGAGTTTCTGGTGGCCGAAGGCGTGAAAGCCGAGGCCGAGGGTGGCTATGCCCGCGAACTCACCGACGAAGAAAAAGCCAAACAGCAACAGATGTTGGCCGACAACATGGCCGACGCCGATGCCGTGATCACCACGGCCGCCGTACCCGGCCGGCCCGCGCCGAAGATCGTGTCGAAGGCTATGGTCGAGCGGATGAAGCCTGGCGCGGTGCTGGTCGATCTGGCGGCTTCCGGCGGCGGCAACTGCGAGCTCACGCAGCCCGACGAGATCGTCACCCACGGATCGGTCACCATCCACGGGCCGTCGAACATGCCATCGCTGCTGGCCGAGCACGCCAGCGAGATGTACGCCCAGAATCTGTTCAACTTCCTCCAGCTGATCGTGGTCGAGGAAGAAGGCCAGGACGACGTCAAACCGGGCGACAAGAAACATAAACTCGATTTCGACTGGGACGACGAGATTCTGGCCAAGGCCGTGCTCACGCACGACGGCAAGCTCGTCAACGAATCGGTTCGGACCGCGCTCGGCTATGCGGAAACCGACGAATCCGTCGCCAGCGGCAACAACGGCTAGACGCAGAACAGAAACCGTTACAACAACAGTTCACGCGCATTCGGGGAGAATTACCATGATCACCGGCTTCGTCGCCCTTTATATCTTCATGCTCGCGGCCTTTACCGGCTACGAGATCATCGGCCGCGTGCCGACCATCCTGCACACGCCCCTGATGTCGGGCTCGAACTTCGTGCACGGCATCGTGCTGGTCGGCGCGATGGTCGCGCTCGGCAACGCCGACGGGTTCTGGGAGACCCTGATCGGCTTCGTGGGCACGATTCTGGCCGCCGGCAACGCCGTAGGCGGCTATGTCGTGACCGAGCGCATGCTCGAAATGTTCAAGTCCTCCAAGGACTGATCCAAGAAAAACCACGATAAAAGGGGTCACCTATGGGTTTCTGGGGCTTTCTCGTCAACGCGAGCTATTTCGTCGCCGCGGTCCTGTTCATCTACGGTCTCAAGCAGATGGGCTCGCCGCGCACCGCGCGCAACGGCATCAAGGTCGCCGGCGCCGGCATGCTGGTGGCAACGCTCTTCACCTTCTTCCACCCGGCCATTCACGGCAACGCCTGGCATTACATCCTCATGATCGTGGCCATCGCCATCGGTGGATCGGCGGCCTGGGTCTCGGGCAAGCGCGTCCAGATGACGGCCATGCCGCAGATGGTCGCGCTCTACAACGGCATGGGCGGCGGCGCGGCCGCGGCCATCGCTCTCATCGAGATGTACTCGCACGAGGCATTCTCGGCCGGCTTCGGGCTGATCATCATGGCCGTGGTCGGCGCGCTGATCGGCGGCGTGTCGTTCGCCGGGTCGCTGATCGCCTGGGCCAAGCTTGAGGGCAAGCTCACCAAGAGCTTCCGTATCCCCGGCCAGCAGTTCGCCACGCTGGCGCTGGCCGCGCTGATCGTGATCTTCGGTTGGGCGATCGTGGCCTCCGATTTCTCGGCGCCGGTACTGGTCACTCTGTTCTTCTTCATGAGCCTGGCCTTCGGCGTGCTGCTGACGATTCCGATCGGCGGCGCCGACATGCCGGTGGTCATCTCGATGTACAACGCCTTCACCGGCCTGGCGGTGGCCTTCGAGGGCTATGTCATCGACAACCCGGCCATGATCATCGCCGGCATGGTGGTGGGCGCGGCCGGCTCGCTGCTCACCTATCTGATGGCCAAGGGCATGAATCGCTCACTGACCAACGTCCTGTTCGCCGGCTTCGGCGTGGACGACGGTGCCCAGGCCGAGGGCCCGGAAGGCGAGATGAAATCGGTCGAGGCCTTCGATGCCGCCGCCTCCATGGCCTATGCCGATTCGTTGATCATCGTGCCCGGCTACGGCTTGGCCGTAGCCCAGGCCCAGCACAAGCTCTGGGAGTTCGTGCAGGCGCTGCAGAAGGAACACGGGGTGGACGTGAAGTTCGCCATCCATCCGGTCGCCGGGCGTATGCCGGGGCATATGAACGTGCTGCTGGCCGAGGCCGGCGTGCCCTACGACCTGATCTACGATCTGGAAGAGATCAACCCGGAATTCCCGTCGGCCGATGCCGCACTGGTCATCGGCGCCAACGACGTGGTCAATCCGGCCGCCAAGGAGGACAAGGGCAGCCCGATCTACGGCATGCCGATCCTCAATGTCGGCGCGGCGCGCGAGGTCTACGTAATCAAGCGTGGCAAAGGCACCGGCTTTTCCGGCGTGGCCAACCACCTGTTCTTCGGCGAAAACACCCGCATGGTGTTCGGCGATGCCAAGCAGGTCTGTGCCGATCTGACCAGCGGGTTGAAGCAGATCTAAGCGTCGCGTCTCCTGCACTTTTGAAAGCCGCCTTCCGGGCGGCTTTCCTGTTTGCGCATGCAGCGCTTGGCGATCGGTCGTATCCTCGATCGCCATGCATGAACTCGCCCCGCTCGTCGCCCGACTCCGGCGACACCACCCACGCCGCAATATGCTGCGCCGCCGCCTCAAGCGCGCGGCGGTTGCTGCCCTGCTGCGCGATTCGCGCCAGGGCGTGGAAGTGCTTGTGGTCGAACGCGCCCATCGCCCCGGCGACCCGTGGTCGGGCGACATGGCGCTGCCCGGCGGGCGTATCGAGGCCGTCGACGAAGCCAGCGCCTCGCGCGCGGCCTGTCGCGAAACCGCCGAGGAGATCGGGGTGGCGATCGATCGCACCCGGGGTATCGGCCGGCTGTCCGACCGGCTTACCCTCGATCATCGCCGCCGGCGGCCGATGGTGATTTCTCCATTCGTCTATCGCTGGCCGAGCGACGCGCAAATCGCGCCCAACGCCGAGATTGCCGGTTGGCAATGGATTCCGCTCGCCTGGCTCGACGAGCCCATCAACCGCGGGCAGCTAACCTGGCATATTCGCGGCTTGGCGAAGACGATGCCCTGCTACGATTGCGGCAACGGTCGACGTCTGTGGGGTCTGACCCTGCTCATGCTGGATGAGCTGCGCCGCATCGGATCCGGTTCGCCCCGATGACCACGCCGCGACTGACCCAAGACGTCACCTGCCGCAAACCATCGCGCTGGCATGGCCGTATGGGAAATTGTCTTGTTTCCACATTCAGTTGTGCACAAATCCACAGTCCCGATTCGGCCGACGTCCTGAGCCCCGAAATGTCCGGGCTCATGAAGACAAATTATAAGATATTGAATCGATACGTTATTTATAGGGAATTTCGCGCCATAGGCACGATAGGCGTCCGCCTCGGGCGCAGGCGTCCCAAATTCATCCACGCACTTATCCACAGGATATAGAGCGTTGATGGAACAGGATTACCCCGTGATCCGGGTCGCCGTGCCAGTGCCCCTGTACGGCACTTTCGACTACCTCGTCGACCCGGCCGCGTCCGCGCCAGTCGGTGCGCGGGTACAGATCCGATTCGGCCGGCGACCGCTGGTGGGCGTGATCGTCGCCACCGATGTCGAAAGTCAGGTCGCCCCCGACAAGCTCAAGCCGGTGCTGCGCGTGCTGGATGACACGCCGCTGTTCGACGAGGCCCTGCTCAAACTGCTGCGCTGGACCGCGCGCTATTACCATCACCCGCTCGGCGATACGCTGGCCACCGCCCTGCCGGCCGCGCTGCGCCGTACTCGCACCGACACCGAATCCACCCGCAACCGCGGATGGCAGGCGGTCGCTGACGCACCGGCCGAGGCCGAAGCCGCGTTGACACGCGCCCCACGCCAGCAGGAACTGTTGGCGGCCATCCGCGCGGCCGGCAACGCCGTAGCACACGGCACGCTGCTGGCCCGCTTCCCGGGCGCCCAGCGGCCGTTGAACGCGCTGGCCGAGCGTGGGCTGATCGAGGCCGTCGCGCTGCCGGGCGGTCTTGAGACCGGCACTGCCGGCACGCCGCCCGCGCTGACATCGGATCAACAAGACGTGGTCGATCGCCTGCGCACGGCCAGCGGCTTTGCCCCGGCCCTGATCGAAGGCGTGACCGGCTCGGGCAAGACCGAAATCTATTTCCAGCGCATGGCCGATATCCTGGCGACCGGACGGCAAGTGCTGTTTCTGGCCCCGGAGATCGGCCTGACGCCGCAGCTCATCGATCGCCTGCGCTCGCGATTTGCGGCCGCCATCGGCGTGTTGCACTCGCAGCGCTCGGACGGCGAACGCGCGGATGTCTGGAAAGCCGCCGGCGCCGGCGAGGCGGATATCGTCATCGGCACGCGCTCGGCCATATTCACGCCCATGCCGCGGCTGGGCCTGATCATCGTCGACGAAGAGCACGACGGCTCTTATAAACAAGGCGACGGGCTGCGTTACCACGCCCGCGACGTGGCGCTGAAACGCGCCCAGGACGCGGCTATCCCGATTCTGCTCGGCAGCGCCACGCCGGCGCTGGAGACGCTGCACAACGCCCGCGCCGGCCGGTTCGTCCATCACAAGCTCGTGCGTCGAGCCACCGGCGCCGCCCTGCCGGCGATCCGACTCATCGACATCCGCTCGCGGCCGCTCGACGGCGGCCTGTCCGATCCGCTGATCAATCGAATCCGGCCGCATCTGGAAGCCGGCAACCAGGTGATGATCTTCATCAACCGGCGCGGCTTCGCACCGGCGCTGTTCTGCCACGACTGCGGCTGGAGTGCGCCCTGTCATCGCTGCGATGCGCCGATGACCGTGCACGGTGCGATGAGCCGGCTCGTCTGTCATCACTGCGGCAGCACCGAGAAAGCGCCCACGGTGTGTGCGTCCTGCGGCAGCGAATCCCTGATCGCGCTCGGCGCCGGCACCCAGCGCGTAGCCGGCGCGTTGCGCAGTCATTTTCCGGATGTCGCGGTCGCGCGTTTCGATCGCGACAGCATGGCCCGTAAGGGGCGCCTGGAAGCCCAGCTGGCCGATGTCGCCAGCGGCAAGACCCAGCTGCTGGTCGGCACCCAGATGCTGGCCAAGGGCCACGATTTTGCGCGCCTGACCTGTGTCGGCGTGCTGGACGTCGACGGTGGCCTGTTCTCGGCCGATTTCCGCGCCACCGAACATATGGCCCAGGTCGTCACCCAGGTCGCCGGGCGCGCGGGCCGGGCCGATCGGCCCGGCGAAGTCTGGCTGCAGACACGCAACCCCGAGCATCCGATGCTCGTGCGCCTGCTGGGCGGCGGCTACCCCGGCTTTGCCGAGGCCGCGCTGGCCGAACGCGAAGCAACCGCCCTGCCGCCCTACGGGCATCTCGCCCTGCTGCGCGCAGAGGCCCACGAGCAGCGCTACCCGCACGACTTCCTCGCCGCCGCGGCCGAAACCATTCCGCTGGGCGGCGAACTCGCCTGCTGGGGTCCGGTGCCGGCGCCCATGGCCCGTCGTGCCGGGCGCTATCGAGCCCATCTGCTGTTGCATGCGTCGCGCCGGGCACTGCTGCATCCCGTGCTCGACCGCTGGCAGACCCAGCTCGCCGAGCTGCCCGCCGCCCGGCGCGTGCGCTGGTCGATCGATGTCGATCCACAGGACCTGCTCTAAGCGTCTTTATGCTATCCAGGCTTCGTTGGCGAAGACAAATGAAGCCACGGAGGTCGCGACATCCAGTCCGCCAATGAACGCGAAGGGCGCTCATGGCGGATGAATCTTTCGAGCGGGCCGACACGGGGCGCCATGGTGTTTTTTCGGGCCTCGTTCGTTGAAGTAGGACGATCCGCAGATTGCGCAGATTACACAGATGCGGTTCTGTTGTTGCGGCGTAGCGGGTCCGAGGCGCTAACGGAAGACCGAGCCGAACGAAGCTTGCACCCCGAGTGATTCGCGGGGGAACGAAGCGCATACAGCAATTCGCGCCACGATCGAACTAACGCCCCTGATGACTAACCGCCATCTACGTGCA
>NZ_APNK01000021.1 GCF_000732535.1 Salinisphaera hydrothermalis C41B8 | reverse complement strand
CTCACCCAAGAGCGCGATTATGAGCTGAAAACTTGAAAATCCTAGAGGGATGTTCGGGTCTTGAATTGCCATATTCGTCGAACCCTCAGTGACAGACCACGGTTTTAACCGCAAGGCGCCGGAAGTCTGCGCCGTATCGCTCAAGGATCGAACACACGTTACGGGGCTTGCTAGCATAACCAGTCAGACTTCGCCCGGGCTTATGCCCTCTTCAGCCCGGCCGAGTGGCCACCGCCAGAAAAATCGGGAAACGGCGCGTGGTGCCGTCGTCCAAGGTGCGTTCCATGTGGTGCGCGGTCGTGAATTCGACGTCGGCGAAGCCCGCAGCTTTCAGCTTATCCGCCAGCACCGTGCGATCGAACCCGTGATGGGCAATGCCCGGTTTGTCGCCGTGAAACGAGCCATCCTCGCGATCGAGGTCGGCCAGTGCAATCCGGCCGCCGGATTTCAGGCGATGGAAAAGCACGCGTAGCAAGGCATCCGTGTCGGCGATGTGATGCATGGTCATGCTGGACACGATGGCGTCGAATCGGCCTTCTGGCGGATTGTCGGGCAGATCCCCTACTTTCGCGTCGACGTTGTCGATGCCGTGTCGTCGTAATTTTTCGCGTAGCGCGTCGATCATGCCCGGCGCGCTGTCCAGGGCCAGAATCCGAGCCACGTGGGGCGCTAGCGCCGCGGTGATCAGGCCCGCGCCGCAACCGAACTCGAGCAGGCTTTCTTCGCCGGTCGGCGCGAGCGCCACACGCATGGCTTCGGCCACCGCTGAGGCCGTCTCGACGTGCCGGGGCTGGCTATCCCATTCCGCGGCAATGGCGTTGAAACGGTCGATATTCTGTTGGTTCAGATCGTCGTCGGCTGTGGGCATGCGAATCTCCGGGAGCGGCGTGATTGTCCGCGTATGAGGGACGGCCATGGGCACTGAACGCCGTAAAGGCGCTACAGGGCATACGCGCCTGTTAAATATAACCTTTTTGGCATCGGCTAATAATTCAGGCTTTGGGCGCGTCGACCTGCTGGCGGGCACAACACATACACTGCCGCCTGATCTTTCCCGCCCCGCCAACCACGACGTTCGTGCGACCGAGGAACCCATCCGCTATAGATTTTTAAATCGCGATGTTCGGAGAGCCTGCGAGCTGGTCGCGTTAACTGGCAACACCCCAAGATCCCGATTCGAGGCCGCATCCAGGCGTGCAGCGGCTCGCGTTTGTCACACCCGGGCCGAGCTGAACCGCTTCGCATTGTCGGCGTCGGCCGCATCGGTTCGGCGTCGCGCGCTCGACCCGCTTAAAGCCTGTCGTCCTGGCGACCGCCGTTTGGCCTCGTTCGGCGTATGCTGAGTAGATCGCGGATTGCTGGCCTATGCGATCGCGATGAATCCGGGCGTCGTGATTAATCCGAGAGGTGTGTCATGAGCAACCAACCGACATACGAAGGCCGTTGTTTCTGCGGCGCGGTGCAATTAGCCGTTACGGGCGAGCCGGCCGCCATGGGGTATTGCCACTGCGAGTCCTGTCGACAGTGGTCGGCTGGGCCAGTAAACGCGTTTACCCTATGGAAACCGGAAGCGGTACATATCACTCGCGGTGCCGATAATCTGGGCACGTATCACAAGACACCGCAGAGCTATCGCAAGTGGTGCAAGAGCTGCGGTGGTCATGTGCTGACCGAGCATCCCACGTTCGGCCTCACCGATGTGTTCGCCGCCGTGATACCGGACTTCCCGTTCCGGCCCGCGTTGCATGTGAACTATCAGGAAGCCGTTTTGCACATCCACGACGGGTTGCCGAAGTTGAAGGACTTCCCGGCCGAGATGGGCGGCTCGGGCGAAACGCTGGAGGAATAGCGCGACGCTCGTGCTGCGATACCGGAAACGCGGGTTCACCGGCCGAATTTTAGATACGGATCGCAGCACGGCAACGTTCCTGCCCTCGCGCCGCAAAGGCCGGAACGCCCGGCGTGCGATCTAAAGCACAATCGTGCGGTTACCGCTGATCATCACCCGATCTTCCAGGTGATGGCGCAGGCCGCGCGCGAGCACGGCTTTTTCGATGTCCTTGCCGTAGCGGATCAGGTCGCGCACGGAGTCGGTATGACTGACGCGGACGACGTCCTGGTCGATGATCGGCCCGTCGTCCAGCTTGGCGGTCACGTAATGACAGGTGGCGCCCACCTGTTTCACCCCGCGGCGATAGGCCTGCAGATACGGCGCGGCACCGACGAAACTGGGCAGGAAGCTGTGGTGGATATTCAGCACGCGCCCGCGCAGCCGCTCGCACAGCGATGGCGGCAGGATCTGCATGAAGCGCGCGAGTACCATCACTTCGCCCTCGGCCTGGACGAACAGCCGCTCGATCTCGTCGAACGCCGCCGCCTTGTCGGACTTGTCGATCGGCACGTGGTGGAACGGAATGCCGTGCCATTCGGTAAGGCCGCGGGCGTCGTCGTGGTTGGAGATGATGCACGGGATATCGATCGGCAACTCGCCCGACTGCCAGCGCTCCAGCAAGTCGTAGAGGCAATGCATCTGCCGGGAAACCAGGATCACGACGCGTTTTCGGACGGCGCTGTCGCTGATTTGCCAGTCCATTGCCATGTCTTGGGCCAGCGGCGCGAAGCGTTCTTGTAATGCCTCGAACGAGAACGGCAGCGAGTCGGCCCGAACTTCTACCCGCATGAAGAAGCGGCCGGACTCCTCATCGGAATGCTGGCTCGAACGCAGAATCCAGCCGCCATGCTCGGCGATGAAGCTGGCCACGCGCGCCACGATGCCGACGGTGTCCGGGCAGGAGAAACGCAAGGTATAGAAACGGCTACGGTCCATGACAAATGATGCTCGGGACGAAAAACGATGGAAGAATCGCGTCGGGTCAGCCCTCGCGCGATTCTGCGGGCCAATTTAACCCACTATGCCGCATGACAGGCGCCCCATCAGAGGCCCCAATCCGGATCGACGGCGATAGCGCTTCCGCCCAGCCCGGTCCCGCACCGATCGGTTGCACGGCATAAATCGCCGGACTCAGGGCGCCTCGCCGGTCAGCCAACCGCTGCGATGGCTCGCGCCTCCGCCGAGCCGTTTTGCCACCGTCTTGAACGTCTCGTTCAGCCGTTGATCCAGCTGCCACGGCGGGTTCAGGACCACGAGACCACTGCCGTACATCCCGTGCTCGTCGGCGTCTTGTCCAAGCCGGAGTTCACTGTTCCACAGCTTGGGAATGCCGGATTGACGCAGGCTATCGAGCAGCCGTTCGTGGCGCCGGGCGGCCAGCAGCGGATACCAGATCACGACAACCGCATGGCGGGCCTTGCGCACGATATGGCGCAGCGCCTTGCCGACCTCTTTGTACTCGGTTTTCACTTCGTAGCTCGGGTCGATGAGCACGCACAGACGCGGCGTATCCACCGGCAACATCTTGCGCAGCCCTTCCAGTCCGTCTGCGTGCAGACGTTGCTGGCGCTTGCCAGGCGCTGACAACGCATCGGCCTCGAGGGCTTGGTGTTCGGCCGGGTGCAGCTCGAACAGCGACAGCTGATCCTGCTTGCGCTGCAGATCGGCAAACCACCACGGCGACCCGGGGTAGCGCCGTAGCGTCGCCCCGCCCTGCAACGTCGCCAAGCGGCCGATCCATTCGCCGAGTGGCGAGTCGGCCGCGATGGCATCGCGTTGTTCCCACAGCGGGACGACGCCATTGCGATATTCGCCGTTCTTCTGCGACGCCTTGTCGGCGAGCTCGTACACGCCACGACCGGCATGCGTATCGACAAGCGTGATCGCCGAATCCTTGCGGTGCAGGGACTGCAGCAGCGTATACAGCGCCACGTGCTTGTGCACATCGGCGAAGTTACCGGCGTGATAGGCGTGCTGGTAGGAGAGCATGGCAACAGGCTTCGATTGGAGCGCATCAGCTTAGAGCCTGTTGCCGTTTCGTGCGAGTCCGTAGCGAGGCGCGCCATGCTTACCGACCGCGGCATTCGTCGATCCGCCACGCGTCATACGGGCTGGACGAGATGGCATCGACGCGCGTGGCTCGCTCGCGGGGCCGCAGATCCGGGGTGGCGCGGTACACCAGCCGCCCCAAACACGGCTTGCAGCGCCTTGGCACGAATCGTTCGATCGAACGACGGCCACTAAAAAGCTGCGCAATACAACCAAAGTGGCATGTCGACCATACATTTCAAAGGTTCAACATTTATTGAAGTCACGCTTACTACTGCGGTTTTGCGCAAGGACATTCGCCATGGCTTCCGACGCCGACGCGTCGCCGCTCGATTCGGCGCAGCAACGCACCCTCATTTACATCATCGTTACGATCGCCGCGCTGGCCGGGCTTTTGTTCGGTATGGACATCGGCATCATTCCCGGGGCGCTTCCGTGGATCAAGAAGACGTTCCATATCGGCGACGTGACACAGGAGTTCATCGTCAGCTCGATGATGCTCGGCGCTGCCCTGGGTGCCGCCGCCAGTGGTTGGTTATCTCGGAAATTCGGCCGCAAGATGACGCTGACCGTCAGCGGGACGGTCTTTATTCTTGGGGCCATCGGCTGCGCGCTGTCGGTCTCCCCGGCCATGCTGATCGCGACACGCGTCGTACTCGGCGTGGCGGTCGGCATCTCGTCTTACATCGCGCCGGTCTATCTGTCGGAGATCGCCCCGGAACGCATTCGCGGCACGCTCATCTCGTTTTACCAGTTGATGATCATGGGCGGCATTTTCGTGGCTTACCTCGTGGACGCGGGCTTCAACTATCCCGGCGGCTGGCGCTGGATGCTCGGGGTGATCGCCATTCCCGCGGGCATCATGGTGCTGGGCATGTACATCCTGCCGCGCAGCCCACGCTGGCTTGCCAATAATCAACGACGCGACAAAGCGCGTGATGTACTCATGCGCCTGCGCCAGGATCAGGCGACCGTCGACGCGGAAATGGCCCGCATCGACCAGAGCACCCAGCGCAGTGCGGTGGGCTGGCAGCTGTTCCGCGAGGACAAGAATTTTCGCCGCTCGGTCGGTCTGGGCATGTTGTTGCAGTTCATGCAGCAGTTCACCGGGGCCAACGTGATTCTGTATTACGCCCCGCATATCCTTAAGATGGCCGGCTATAGCAGTTCCAGCGAACAAATGTGGGGCACCGTCCTCATCGGCCTCGTTATGACGCTGGCCACATTGATCGCCATTACTTTCGTCGATCGTGTCGGACGCAAGCCGCTGCTATATATCGGCTTCACCGTCATGGGCGCCTGTATGGTCCTGCTCGGCGTGCTCTATGCCATCGGTCTGCAGCACGACACGACGCTGCAATACGCCGCGCTCGGGTTGCTGGCCATCTTCGTGATCAGCTATGCCATGTCGGCGGCCCCGATGGTGTGGATTCTGTGTTCCGAGATTCAGCCGCTCAAAGGCCGGGACTTCGGCGTGGCCTGCTCGACCGTCACGAACTGGCTGTCCAACTTCGTGATCGGCGTGAGCTTCCTCAGCCTGCTGAACATGCTCGGCAATGCGAATACGTTCTGGCTGTACGCCGCGCTCAATTTCCTGTTCATCGGATTCACGCTGGCCCTGATACCGGAAACCAAGGGCGTTTCGCTGGAACACATCGAAAACAACCTGTTCGCCGGCAACCGCCTGCGAGCGCTCGGCGCCTGATCATCGCCCGGGCGGCCAGCGGTCGTGCGCGCGTAGGTTGAGGTGTGTCGTCGAACCTCGGGTGATAAGTCACGCAGATTAAGTTGCGTGCATTATTATAGGTTTTAGCTATCTATTTTATTTCAATAATAGATTTAAACTTACGAGCGATTGCCGGCAGAATACGACTTCCGTTTTAGTCCTTAAGTCTTAACAGGAGCAGATATGTCGCTGATCAATACGTTCGTGAAACCGTTCAAGGCCACCGCTTATCACAACGGTGAATTCGTCGAGGTTTCCGACGAGACGTTGAAGGGTCAGTGGTCGGTGCTGTGCTTTTACCCGGCCGACTTCACGTTCGTCTGCCCCACCGAGCTCGAGGACCTGGCCGATCTCTACGACGAGTTCTCCTCGCGCGGCGTCGAGGTCTACGGCATCTCCTGTGACACGCACTTCGCTCACAAGGCCTGGCACGACACCTCGGAAGCCATCAGCAAGGTGCAGTACCCGCTGATCGGCGACCCGACCGGCACGCTGGCGCGTAACTTCGAAGTGATGGTCGAGGATCAGGGCGTGGCCCTGCGCGGCACCTTCCTGATCAACCCGGAAGGCCAGATCAAGCTGTTCGAGGTCAACGACGAAGGTATCGGTCGCGACGCCAACGAGATGCTGCGCAAGGTTCGCGCCGCACAGTACGTGGCCGCGCATCCGGACGAAGTGTGCCCGGCCAAGTGGAAGGAAGGCGAGGAAACGCTGAACCCGTCGCTGGATCTGGTCGGCAAGATCTAACCGACGCTTGTCGGGCCGGTTGACGCTTCAACCGGCCCACGCCCTTCCCCAGACGGCCGGCCCGCGGGCCGGCCGTTTTCGCATCAACGGAGCGTTTCTTCCATGTTGGATGACAACATCAAGCAACAGCTGACCGCGCATTTCGACAAGATCACGCACGACATCGAGATCGTGGCCTCGGTCGACGACGGCAAGGGGTCGACCGATATGCTGTCGATGCTCGAAGAACTGGCCGCCCTGTCGCCGAAGATCTCGCTGCACGAGTCGCGCGACGACAACGAGCGCAAACCCTCGTTCAACGTCAGCCGCGCCGGTGGCGACATGCATCTGCGCTTTGCCGGTATCCCGAGCGGGCACGAATTCACCTCGCTGGTGCTGGCGCTGCTGCAGGCCGGCGGCCACCCGGTCAAGGCCAGCGAATCGGTGATCTCGCAGATCGAGAACCTCGATGGCGAGTTCCATTTCGAAACCTATATTTCGTTGTCGTGCCAGATCTGCCCGGACGTCGTGCAGGCGATCAACGTGATGGCCGTGCTCAACCCGAACGTGCACGCCACCATGATCGACGGCGCGCATTTCCAGGATGAAGTCGAGTCCCGCGATGTGATGGCGGTGCCCACGATCTTCTTGAACGGCGAAGCGTTCCACTCCGGCCGCATCAGCCTGGAAGAGATCGTTAACCGTATCGACGACAGCGCCGCGGAGCGCGATGCCGCCGAGATCAACGCCAAGGATCCGTTCGACGTGCTGGTGGTCGGCGGCGGCCCGGCCGGCGCTTCGGCCGCGATCTATGCCGCGCGCAAGGGCATTCGTACCGGCGTGGTGGCGGATCGTTTCGGCGGCCAAGTGCTGGACACGGCTGGGATCGAGAACTTCATCTCGGTGCCCGAAACCGAAGGTCCGAAGCTGGCCACCCAGCTGGAGCAGCATGTGTTGTCCTACGAAGTGGACATCATGAAGCCGCAGACTGCGGCCGAGCTGGTCCCGGGCGAGCTGTTCGAGGTCAAGCTGGCATCGGGCGCCACGCTGCAGTCGCGTTCGGTGATTCTGTCGACCGGTGCACGCTGGCGCCAGATGAACGTGCCCGGCGAGGCCGAATACCGCAATCGCGGCGTGGCGTATTGCCCGCACTGCGACGGGCCGCTGTACAAAGGCAAGCACGTGGCGGTGATCGGCGGCGGCAACTCCGGCGTCGAGGCCGCGATCGATCTGGCCGGCATCGTCTCGCATGTCACGCTGATCGAATTCGACGGCCAGCTGCGCGCGGACGCCGTACTGCAGAGCAAGCTGCGTAGCCTGGGCAACGTCACCATCATCACCAGCGCGCAGACCACCGAAGTGGTTGGCGACGGCAAGAAGGTCACCGGGCTGAAATATCTCGATCGCACGAGCGACGAGATGCACGACATCGCCCTGGAAGGCGTGTTCGTCCAGATCGGCCTGATCCCGAATACCGACTGGCTCAAGGGCGTGGTCGACCTCACCCCGCGTGGCGAGATCATCACCGACGAACGCGGCCAGACGTCGCTGCCCGGCGTGTTTGCCGCCGGCGACGTGACCACCGTGCCGTACAAGCAGATCGTGATCGCCATGGGCGAAGGCGCGACCGCCTCGCTCGGCGCGTTCGATCATCTGATCCGCACGTCGGCACCGGCGACCGAAGCCAACGAGACCGCGGCCACTGAGCCAGCCTAACCGCCTCCCGGGCTGATAAGCCCCGAGCCGAGCGGCCCGCTATTGGCGGGCCGCTTTTTTTGGCCCACGAATTTGCGGCACCGGCATACGCCAGAGGGCTGGGCAGGACACGGCGCTCGTTCACGCCCTGTCGATCCGCGTGGGCTGTGGCGGGCCCCGTTCGCGAGCACGACGAGACCTCCCGCGCCGGGGGCGCGTCCGGGGGTTACCGGCGA
Organism: Salinisphaera hydrothermalis C41B8; assembly: GCF_000732535.1. Taxonomy (GTDB): domain Bacteria; phylum Pseudomonadota; class Gammaproteobacteria; order Nevskiales; family Salinisphaeraceae; genus Salinisphaera; species Salinisphaera hydrothermalis. Next base: position 58,294 of record NZ_APNK01000021.1, on the reverse strand, counting down.
TAGTAAGCAACAGAAGCGACTCGCGCTGCCGCGCGAAGCCAGAATCGGCGATGGCGGGCGGCGCAAGACTTGTAGCCGCGCGTGTTCAGTATCCCGGCCTGACTAAGCCGTGCATTCGCCTTGCGTCGGCCCCGGCCCGCCGGTAAGCCCCGGGCGCAGCCGCCCCGGGAATGCGCCATTCATTCTTTAGTCCGCGGTTGCCTCAGGCAACATTCACATCCTGCTCGGGCGTCCGCAGCGCCTGCTCGGGCACTTTGATCGTGACGGTCATGCCGTTATCGGTCTGGGTCTGTACCTCGGCATCGATACGCTCGCCGAGCAAAGCGATCAGTTCGTGACCGTCGCCCTGCTCCGGCGTCGATTTCATGCCCTGCCCGTTGTCCGCAACCGTGATCGTGAGATAGCCGGCATCGCGCCGCAGCCGAACGCGCACCGTCCCCTGCTCGCCTTGCTGAAAGGCATGTTTGCTGCTGTTGGCGATCAGCTCGTTGACAATCAGTGCCAACGGGATCGCACGATCGAGATCGGCGTGCGCCGGGGCGATGTCCGGCACGATGGTTACGTTACTCTCGTCGCTCGCATAGAACAGGTTGAGGTTCTCGCAGAGCTCTTCGAGATATTGCCCGAACTCGACAACCCGGGCACGACCGGACTGATACAGATGCTGGTGCAAACGGCCAAGCGTGGTCACGCGATTGCGCACCGCGCGAAAACGTTGTTGTGCCACCGGGTCGTCAAGCCGTGCCGTCTCGATGGACAGTAGGTTGCTCACGACCTGCAGATTGTTCTTCACTCTGTGATTGAGCTCGTCGAGCAGCGCTTCTTTCTCGCGCAGCAGGCCATCCTTCTCGCGAACCGCCTCCTCGAGCGCCGCTTCGGTCTGCGTCCGCTCGTAAGCCGATGCCACGACGTTGGCCAGCGACTGCAGAAATGCGGCGTCGTCGGCGTCGAACACCCGGTTGCGGGCCGACGTATCGGCCTCGAGTACGCCAAACGGCTTGCCCTTGCCCTGAATAATAACGTTGATGGCCTTGTCGACGCCGTGCTCGGCGAGCAACTCGGGCATACGAAAACGATCTTCATCCTGAAGATGGTTGGCGATCACCGCCTGCCCGGTGTGTAACGCATAACCGGCCGGCGAACCCAGCTCGCCGTCGATCGTGGTTTGGCCGACCACGCCTTCGCGCCAGCCGACACCGGCGTACACCAGCAGACGATTATCCTCGGGCTGATAGCGCAGGACCTTGGCCAGCCTGGAGTTGACGCCTTCGGCGGCCAGTCGGGCTGCCTCGTGCGCCAGAGCGGCCAGATCTCGGTTATCCAACGCATACAGACCGAATTCCGAAATCAGCGATTGCTGACGCAGACGGTATTCAATGGCTTTGTTTGTCATGTCACAAAAACAGGCCGGGATTCGTGAAGGACAGGTTCGGGCCGGGCCAGCCTATAAATCATAGCGCATGACGACCGATTCGGCCGCACATCCGTGCACGCACGCTGCAACGCGGGACCGCACCGGCCCCGCCAGCGCATGTTTCGTTGAACCCATACACATGGCGGCCGGGCGCCCGAACACGGGCCGCGCCGACAGCAACGCGACGCACGGCGCCCCAAAACCGGTCATACGGCCCGTCAGCGCGCACGCCCCGACCGATACGATACCCGTCGTGGCTATCGCTTTACGGCGTACTGGCAATCAAGCGGCTCGACGACGGCGCACCGCAATGCAGATATCGCGAGTGCTTGATCCATTTGGACTTGGGGTAGTACGCAAACACGTACTGGCCATCCTTGAGGCTATTGATCAGCGGTTTGACGATCGCCGGCCGCACGGCCGGACAGCCCAGGCTTCGGCCCAGCCGACCGACACGGTGAATGAACGCCGGGGTGGCATAGCTGGCGCCGTGAATGACGATCGCACGACTGTAGGCATTGCTGTTGATGCCCGGCTCCAGCCCCTTGAGCCGGAGCGCATAACCGTCGTGGCCTTCATAGCTGTTGAGCGTACGGAACAGGCCAAGGCTGGACTCGTGGCTGTCCGGCACGTTGGAGAAGCGTACGGCCTCGTTCGCGCCGCTGGCGCGGCCATGCGCCACCCATTCCTTGAACAACAATCGCGGGCGGGACAGATCGAACACCCACAAGCGGCGCTCGGTCGAGGGCAGCGAATAATCGATTACGGCCAGTCGATCCGCGACCGGTTGGCCGTGCCGCTCGGCGCAACTCATGGCCGAGGCCGCCAGAGCGAGCACCTTCGGATCGGCGCTCGGCGCCAGGCGTTCGAGCGTATCGGACAAACTGGCGGCATGCGCGGCACCCGCCAGCGCGCCCCAGCTTACCAACGCATACCCGAGGGTTTTGGGGACCGCCGGTCGCCGACCGGCGCGGGCAATAATGGACGAAACAAGGCACGACAGCGGTTGGATCAGCATCGTTCGCGGGCCCGTGTAGCCATGATGACGGCCCGGCGTATTGATTCCAATCAAGGTCCACCGCGGCACAAGCCGCCATTATCACCAAATAACGATCTGAGACAACCGCTTGGAGAAAACCGCGTGCGCGCACGACGCTATCTGGCAACACTCGGCATCGGTCTGTTGCTTTGCGCGACACTCGGTCCGGCCTGGGGCGACACCGGCCCTGACCCGGCGGTCGCACAACAGTTGCAGACGATGCTCGCGCAGACGCAATGGTCGAACGCGCCGGCCGATGCAAGCCTGGACCAGGTCCGGCGTTTCTACCAGACACGCGATTTTCGACCGGTGTGGAATCGACCCGACGCCGTGCCCGCGTTCGTGGCCGCGCTCTACACGCTGGTCGACGACGGCCTCGAGCCGAGCGATTACGGCGCGGGCCGTATCGAGGCCGCCTATCGCCGCGCCTACGCGCCCGATGGCAATTCAGCGACCCGCGCCGCCTTCGATCTGGTCGCCACGCGGCTTTATCTAAGCGTGCTCGACGACCTGAACCGGGGCAAGGTCGACCCGGCGCTACTGGCCCCCGTATGGGGCTTGCCGGTCGAGCGATATCATCCCGATATGGCCGCGCTGTCGCGGTCGGTAGATACGCTCGACTTCGAGCACGCTTTTGCCATGGCGCGCCCGACCCACCCGACCTACCAGCGGTTGCGCGCCGCGCTCGCCCGCTATCGGGACATCCAGAATCGTGGCGGCTGGCCGACGCTACCCGCCGCGGCCGGCACGTTACGTCCGGGCGATATCAACCCGGCCGTGCCTCTGCTGCGCCAGCGACTGGCCGCGGTCGACGATATTCCGACCCCGTCGGCCGCGCCCGATGTATACAACGACGCACTCGCCGCCGCCGTGCGTCGCTTCCAGCGCGCGCATTACCTGAACGCCGATGCCGTGGTCGGGGCCCAGACCCGTGCGGCATTGAACGTCGGCGTGGCCGCTCGTATCGACCAGATTCGCGTCAATCTCGAACGAGCGCGACTGCTCATGCATAACCTGCCGCGATCATTCGTGCTGGTGGATATTGCCGGTTATCGACTCACGTATTACCGACCGGATGGGCAAGTCTGGCGCACACGCATCGTGGTCGGTTTGCCGTATCGGCGCACGCCGTCATTGCGCTCGGACATCACGCATCTGACCTTCAACCCGACGTGGACTGTTCCCGCGTCGATCACGTATCGCGAAATGCTGCCGCGCATCCGTCGCAGTCCCGGTTATCTGGCACGCGAACACCTGCGCGTGCTCTCGCCCTCGGGGCACGTACTCAACCCCGCGGCGATCGATTGGTCGCAGCCACCGCTGATCGTGCTCCGGCAGAGCGCCGGGCCGGACAATGCACTTGGTCGGGTGGTCTTTCGATTCCCGAATCCGTATACGGTTTATTTGCACGACACGCCGAGCCAGTCGCTATTCGACCAACCGCGCCGCGCGTTCAGCCACGGCTGCATGCGGGTCCAACACGCGCTCGAATTCGCTCGGCTTTTGCTCGACGATGCCCAGCACTGGAACGCCGCCGACATCGACCGTGTCGTGGCCTCCGGCAAAACGACCCGCGTGAATCTCGTCCATCCGGTGCCGGTGATCGTGCACTACTGGACGGTCAATGTCGGCGCAGACGGGCGGCTGGCGTTCAAACCGGATATCTACGCCCGCGATCAAGCGCTGCTGGCCGCGCTCGACCAGCCGCTGGATCTGGTGCGCAATCTGCACTGATCCGGGCGTAAGAAAACGTCCGCTGCGGCGGCGGGCCTCTTCATGCATCGAGGCGAATCGATCGAGGCCGGTTTCTACAAAAACACTGAGACGCCCATAGCGCACCAGACCCTACAAGAACCGCTGGCGCACCCGACAGACGCTGCCCTATAGTGGGAATAAAGCGGTCTGCGGGAAAAACCCCGAACACGGACCTCATAATCAAAAAAGGGGGGAGGCAGCCCGGGCCGACCGACGCTGATGGTGCAGGACAAATCCAAGCGACACCGCGCGCCATGCCGTGCGCCGAGCGAGCCGTGTCTTGGCGATACCGGCGGTGTGCCACGTGATGCCTCGCATCGAGCCGCCGTACTCACTTTGCTGCTCTGGATCACGGCGGTCGGGTCGCTGTTGTTCACCGTCTGGAATCTGTTCTACCAGCATATCGCTTTGGCGGCCGTCGAATTCGTTCTGGCCGGCTATGCCTTAATCCTGTTGTGGGCGACTCGCGGGCGGTCCGATCCCGGCTATTACGCGCTGGGGTTTGTGGTACCGCTCGGCCCAGGGCCTGTTCGGCTATATGGCGGTGCCGCTGAGCGAATCGCTCTATGTCTGGATGCTGGCGATCCCGGTTGTGTCCTACATCCTGCTGGGGCAATGGCTCGGCTTCGCCGTGACCGTGGTTTTCTTCGCCCTGGCGGTGGGGAGCTCGGTCATCAAGCTGGGCGACTCGCACGTCGCCTGGGAAGCCGCCTCGCTGAACCTCGCGGTTTGCTTCATTTCGGTGGCCGGCCTGGCGCACGTCTATGAAGTCGTAAGGGCCAATACCGAGCGCCAGCTGCGCGCCTCCGCGCTTCGCGATTCGCTAACCGGCACGTTCAATCGCACCGGATTGAACGTGCGCTTTGACTACTACGAAGAAGCCGCGGCCGACGTGCCCGCCGCCCTCGGGCTGATTCTTCTCGACCTCGACCATTTCAAGCGCGTCAACGATACACACGGGCATCATGCCGGCGATCGCGTATTGCGCCGCGTCGCGCGCTGTATCGATACCCATATCGAGTCCGGGGACACCGCGGGCCGGCTGGGCGGCGAGGAATTCGTCGTACTGCTGCCTGATCGCGATCTGGACCAGACGCGGCGGGTTGCCGAGCGTATTCGTTATGCGATCGCGTCGTCCCACGGGCGCGACAAGAGCCGACCGATCGAGATTACCGCGACGCTGGGCGTCGCCGTGCGTCACCGTGGCGAAAGCCTCGATACGTTACTCGCCCGGGCCGATGCGCGGCTTTATTGCGGCAAACTCAACAACCGCGATCAGGTGGTGTCGGCCGTACCGCCCGACGCCGATCCGAAGCACGTCTGACCGGCGGACGGTTGCACACGGCCGATTCTGACGTCATATATGCGCGCATGAGTGCCAGCGCTCCGAATCATCTGCGAAAGATCGTCCACGTCGACATGGACGCGTTCTATGCGTCGGTGGAACAGCGCGACGACCCTGCACTGCGCGGCAAGCCAGTGGTGGTGGCCCAGCGCAGCGCGCGGGCGGTGGTCACCGCGGCAAGTTACGAGGCCCGGCCGTTCGGGATTCATTCGGCCATGCCGGCATTACGCGCGGCCAAGCTCTGCCCCGAGGCGATCTTCGTGCCCCCGGATTTCGCGCGTTATCGGGCGGTGTCGGCGCAGATTCGCGAAATCTTCTTTCGTTACACGCCGCACGTCGAGCCGTTGTCGCTGGACGAAGCCTATCTCGATGTCACCGAACCGTTGATCCCCTCGCCGTCCGCCACCGAAACAGCGCGCGCGATTCGATCGGCGATTCGCGAAGAAACCGGGCTCACCGCCTCGGCCGGGATTGCGCCGAATAAATTTCTGGCCAAGATCGCCTCCGACTGGCGCAAACCCGATGGCCAGTTCGTGATCAAACCACACCACGTCGATCGCTTTCTCGTGGATCTGGAAGTCGGCAAGATCCCCGGCGTCGGCCAGGTGATGCGATCCAAGCTGGCGGAGATGAATGTGACCACCGCCGGCGATCTGCGCGCGGTCGGCGCCGCCGTGCTCGTAGAGCGCTTCGGCCGCTGGGGCCAGCGTCTGTCCGAGCTCGCCGAGGGCATCGATGATCGCCCGGTGAAGTCGCATCGCGAGGCGGTGCAGATTTCGGCCGAAGACACGCTGCGGGAGGATCTGCCGTTGTCGGAACTGGCGCCGCACATCCAGCGCATGGCGGACAAGACCTGGTCGAACTACCAGCGCAAGGCCGAACGCGTCGCCTGCACGATCGTGCTCAAACTCAAGACCTCCGACTTCCAGATCCTCACCCGCAGTTATACCCCGGTCGCCCCGCCACGCAGCGCCGCGGAGCTCGCAGAAATCGCCTGCGCCCTGCGAGATCGCGTCGGCCGCGATCCGAACGAACGCTATCGGCTGGTCGGCGTGGGCCTGTCCGGGTTCGTCGCGGATCATGAAGCGACGCGACAAACAGCCCTGTTCTGACGAACTTAGCGCCTATTCCAATAGGCGCTTAGTCGCCTAAAGTTGCTGACGCCCCGCTCGATCCCGGATTGACGACAGCCGAGCGCTTTGCTGCGATATGAAAATAACTCGCACCGGTAGCATCGATGGGTTATTGGCTCTATTACTGGCCGAGCATTGCCGGCCGCGGCGAATTCGTACGTCTGGCACTGGAGGACGCTGGCGTCGACTATGTCGATGTCGGTCGCGACCGGGGCGCCAACGCTGTCGCGCAGATGATCCACAACGGCGACCACTTCGCCCCGCCGATCCTCGCCGACGAACACGAATCCGTCTCGCATGTGGCGCATATCCTGGCGTGGATCAGCCGGCCGCTCGATCTCGCGCCGCAAGACGAGCGCGATTTCCGGCGTATGCATCAAATGCAGCTCACGCTTACGGATTTCGTGGCGGAAATCCACGACACCCATCATCCGCTCGGCGCCAGTCTGTATTACGAAGAACAGAAGGAAGCAGCGGCCCGCCGCAGCGCCGTGTTCATCGATGATCGGCTGCCGAAGTTCCTCGCCTATTTCGAACGCGTGCTCACCGACAATCCGGACAGCGACGAATGGGCTATCGGTCGCCGCTGCACCACACTCGATCTCTCGCTGTTCCAGGTTATGCGCGGCCTGCGCTACGCGTTCCCGAATGCACTCGCCGAAAACGAAACACCAGCGCTCGACGAACTCACACGGCGGGTTGCCCGGCGCCGGCGTATTGCCCGGTATCTCGACAGCGAGCGTTGCATCGGTTTTAACGAGGACGGCGTATTCCGCCGCTACCCCGAGCTCGACAGGCCCGATCAATGAAGCAGGATTTCTGGCTCGAACGTTGGGATAAGAAACAGATCGGGTTTCATCAACCCGAGGGGCATCCTCTCCTGCGCGAGCACTGGTCGCAGCTGTCGCTGGTGCCGAACAGCCGCATCCTCGTACCGCTCTGCGGCAAATCTCGCGATATGCTCTGGCTCGCCGAGCAGGGGCATCGCGTCACCGGGGTCGAGCTGAGCGCGATCGCCGCGCGCGAGTTCTTCGAGGAGGCCGAGCTGACCTACCGGCGCCAACGCGTGGGCGCCTTCGACTGCTTCGTGGGCGATCAGGTCGAGATCCGCGTGGGCGATTTCTTCGATCTGCCGGCTGCCGATCTCGCCCGCTTCGAGGGTTTCTACGATCGCGCCGCGCTCATCGCCCTGCCCGAAGACATGCGACGCGCGTACGTCGATCACCTCATGTCGGGGCTGCGCCGCGGTGCCACCGGCCTGCTGATCACCTTCGGTTACGACCCGGCGATCATGGACGGCCCGCCCTTCAACGTCGATGATGAGGATGTCGGCGAACTCTATGGCCGCTACGCCCATGTCGATCTGCTGGCAGAACGACGCGGCCTGCCGGATAGCGATCACCTGCGCGAGCGCGGGCTGACCGACGCACGCGACGGCATTTATCGCATCGTGCGGCGCTAAATCTGAAAACACGCCTTGTCGAATAACGCGATTCGTGCTGAGATCGCGTTAACGCCCGTTCACGCCTCGGCATGCAACCGCGCCTGCTCAAGCATTTCATGAACGTCTGGCCGCCCTTTGCGGCCAGCGGCATCCACGTCGCCCATCTCGCCGACGACTGGAGTGTGGCCCGCGTGACGCTGCGGCTGCGCCGGTGGAACCGCAATTACGTTGGGACCGGGCGTGTTGAAGTGTCGTGCGAGTCCGCGCCAAGCGCTGTTTTGCGGCAAGACGAGGCGTAGCGAACGCGGCGTAGTGGGCCTACGCGAGAGAGCAACAACGCTGGATTGCCGCAAAACAGCGCTTGTCCCTTCGGGTTGGGCCGCAAATCCCGCCCGGCGGCGTTGCGAGTCTGGGTCGTGGCACGCCACGGCGCGGCGACTCGCGCCTTGCCGGACACGATTTGCGGACGCCAACGCGGCGCTCGCACGACACTTCAACACGCCCGTTCGGTGGCAACCTGTTCAAGATGTGCGATCCGTTCTGGATGCTGCTGGCGATGGAACGCCTGGGGCACGACTACATCGTGTGGGACAAGGCCGGCGAGATCGAGTTCGTCGCCCCCGGGCGCGAAACGGTACATGCCGAGTTCGTGTTCGACGACGCCCTGCGCGCCGAAGCCGTCGCCGCCACCGAAGGCGGCGACAAGTTCCTGCGCTGGTACGAGAACGACATCACCACGGCCGACGGCACGGTGATCGCCCGCGTACGCAAACAGCTCTATATCCGGCGCAAGCGACGCGACCGCTGAGCGAACCACCGCGCGGCAACCCGCCCCCGCCCGGCACGTTTTTTTCCGGGTCACGAGACGCCCGAAGACCGAGCGACTCGCTATATCAGCGGAAATCTCCGGGTAAAACCGTTCGCTAGGGCGTGTTGAGGTTTCGTGCGAGTCCGCGCCAAGCGCTGTTTTGCGGCAAGACGAGGCGTAGCGAACGTGGCGTAGTTGTTCTACGCGAGAGAGCTATAACGCTGGATTGCCGCAAAACAGCGCTTGGCCCTTCGGGTTGGGCCGCAAATCCCGCCCGGCGGCGTTACGAGTCTGGGTCGTGGCACGCCACGACGCGGCGACTCGCGCCTTGCCGGACACGATTTGCGGACGCCAACGCGGCGCTCGCACGAAACCTCAATACGCCCTAGAACGCCGCCCGCCGATAACGCCGATAGCGCGGGAACCAGAAATTGCGCTCGACCGAGGCCTCGATCGCTTCGTCCGAGGACGACAACGCCACGCCGTCTTTCTGTGCCTGCTTGGCCACGGCAAACGCGATCGCCTTGGATAAGTCGCGCACGTCCGACAACGCGGGCAGCAGCGCGCCGGTATCCGAATGCGCCAGCGGGGAATTTTCGGCCAGCGCGCGCGAAGCTGCCATGAGCATCTCGTCGGTGACCTTCGAGGCATTCGCGGCGATCACGCCCAGGCCGACACCGGGGAAAATATAGGCGTTGTTGCACTGGGCGATCGGGATCTTGCGGCCGTTGATCTCGACGTCGTCGAACGGGCTGCCGGTGGCCACCAGCGCATCGCCGTCGGTCCAGGTGAGGATTTCTTCCGGCGTGGCTTCCACGCGCGACGTCGGGTTCGACAACGGCATCACGAACGGATGCTTGCACTGGCTGTGCATCTGCTTGATGACTTTTTCGGAGAACAGCCCGCGCTGGCCGGATACGCCGATCAGCACCGTCGGCTCGGCATTCTCCACCGTGGTCATCAAGGCCTCGTCGCCGAGATCACCCGACCAGTCCGACAGGTCGCTTTTCTTCTGCGCCAACTTCTGCTGGAAGTCGTAGAGATTATCCATGTCGTCGGTCAGCAAACCGGCTTTGTCGATCATGAAGATACGCTGGCGTGCTTCTTCGTCCGACAGGCCTTCGTCGGTCATGGCCACGATGATCTGCTCGGCAATGCCACAACCGGCGGAGCCGGCGCCGACGAACACAATGCGCTGGTCCGAGACCTTCTCTTTCTTGGCCTTGCACGCCGCGAGCAGCGAGCCGACACAGATGGACGCGGTGCCCTGGATATCGTCGTTGAAGCAGCAGATCTGATCGCGATAGCGCTTGAGTAGCGGGTTCGCGTTGGTCTGGGCGAAATCCTCGAACTGCAGCAGCACTTTCGGCCAGCGCCGCTTGACGGCCTGGACGAACAGATCCACGAACTCGGCGTAGGCCTCGTCCGAGATCCGCTCGTGGCGCCACCCCATGTACATCGGATCGTCGAGCAGCTGCTGGTTGTTGGTACCCACATCCAGCACGACCGGCAGCGTATAGGCCGGCGACACGCCACCGCAGGCCGTGTATAGCGACAGTTTGCCGATCGGGATGCCCATGCCGCCGATGCCCTGGTCGCCCAGGCCCAGGATGCGCTCGCCGTCGGTGACCACGATCACGCGGACGTTGTCCTTGGTGGCGGAGCGCAGCATGTCGTCCATGCGATGCCGGTCGGGGTACGAGATGAACAACCCGCGGTGGTTGCGATAAATCTCGGAGAACTGCTCGCAGGCCTCGCCGACGGTCGGCGTATAGATGATCGGCATCATCTCTTCCAGATGCTCTTCAAGCAGCCGGAAGAACATGGTTTCGTTGTCGTCCTGAATGCCGCGCAGATAGATGTGCTTGTCGAGCGCGGTATCGCAGGCCTTGTACTGCTTGTACGCGCGCTCGACCTGTTCCTCGATGGATTCGACGTTCTGTGGCAGCAGACCGATCAGGTTGAAATCCACCCGCTCGTCGGCGGAAAAAGCACTGCCCTTGTTGAGAAGCGGCATCTCGAGCAGCGTCGGGCCCGCATACGGGATATAAAGCGGACGTTTTTCGCGATCGGTCATGACGTGGCGTGCGGGCAGCAATGAATGGGGTGCCTAGCATAACCTCTCTGCCCGCCATGGCCACCCGACAGATTACCGAGATCGCACGCGGTCACGCTTCCGGGCGGCGTCACGTCCCGGTTCATATCGCCGACAGCGACCAGCGGCGAATATCGACAGCTCGTACAATGCGGCGCGCGGCCCGCCAAGAGCTTCGTTCATGCCCGTTCATGCCCTGATCACGCTGGCTGTATTGACGACGGTTCTGATCACCCTCGCCGTGACCGCGCTCGGTGCCGATCTGGTCCTCATGGCGGGACTGGTCGTGCTGCTCGTTTGCGACGTGGTGACGCCGGCCCAGGCGCTATCGGGCTTCGCCAACCCCGGGGTCGTGACCATCGCTGCCCTGTATATCGTAGTTGCCGGGCTGCGCGATACCGGGGCCACCGAGCTGCTGATCGGCCGCGTTCTGGGCCGGCCGCGCTCGATTCGCCAGGCGCAGGCCCGCGTCATGCTGCCGACCACCGTCATGAGCGCGTTTCTCAACAATACGCCGGTGGTGGCCGCGCTGATTCCCGTGATCGGGGATTGGGCACGCAAGTATCGCCTGCCGGTATCGCAGCTGCTCATGCCGCTGAGTTTCGCCGCCATTCTCGGCGGCACCTGCACGCTGATCGGCACCAGCACCAACCTCGTGATCGATTCGTTGCTGGTCCGCCGTACCGGCCACGGACTGGGCATGTTCGAGCTGGCGTGGATCGGCCTGCCGATCGCCCTCGCCGGCCTGGCCCTGATCATCGGCGCCGGCCGCTGGCTGATCCCCGACCGACGGACACCCGCCGCTCAGCTCGACAACCCGCGCGAATACAGCGTGGAGATGATCGTCGCCGCCGACGGGCCGCTGCCGGGCCAGACCATCGAGCAGGCCGGGCTGCGTCATTTGCCCGGCATGTTCCTGGCCGAGATCGAGCGCGACGGCGCGTTGCTGCCCGCCGTTTCACCACGCCAGCCACTAGCTGCCGATGATCGGCTGGTATTCGTCGGCATCGTCGATTCGGTGGTCGATCTGCAGCGGATTCGCGGCCTGCGGCCGGCCACAGAACAAATCTTCAAGCTCGACAGCCCGCGGCGGGCCCGCGTGTTGATCGAAGCGGTCGTATCGCCGAGCTGTCCCCTCGCCGGCCGCAGCATTCGCGACGGCGGGTTTCGTACCCGCTACAACGCCGTGGTCCTGGCTGTGGCGCGCGACGGCGAACGCGTGCGGGCCAAGATCGGCGATATCGTGCTGCGTCCCGGCGATACGCTGTTGCTGGAAGCACGCCCGGCATTCGTGGCGCAGCAACGTCACTCACGCGACTTCTTTCTGGTGAGCCAGATCGAAGACTCGCAACCGCCACAGCACCAGAAAGCCACCATCGCGCTGGCGATACTCGCAGCACTCGTGCTCAGCGTCGCCTTGGGTGTGATCGATATTCTGCAAGCCTCACTGCTTGGCGCCGGCGCGATTCTGTTGTCGCGCTGCAGTACGCCGGAAGCCGCCCGGCGGGCCATCGACTGGCCGTTACTGGTCGCGATCGGTGCGGCGATCGGTATCGGCGAGGCGGTACAGAACACCGGCCTCGCCGCCGGGCTGGCCGAGGGCCTGACCACACTGGCCGGTCCGGGTCTGCACGCCGCATTGATCGCGCTATTCGTGACCACCGTCATGATCAGCGCAGTGATCACCAACAACGCGGCGGCCGTCATCGTATTCCCGATCGCGGCGTCGCTGGCGCACGATGCCGGCGCGAGCATCTGGCCCTACGCGATCACGGTCATCATCGGCGCGTCTGCGAGTTTTCTCACGCCGATTGGCTATCAGACCAACCTGATGGTGTACGGCCCGGGCGGCTATCGTTTTACCGACTTCCTGCGGCTCGGCGGGCCGTTAACGCTGCTGATCGGCGCACTCACGGTCACGCTGGTGCCGTTGATCTGGCCGCCCGGGGTCTAAGCCTGCGTTTTAAAAACCTTGCTTAGAGCCTATTCCAATAGGCTCTTAGAGACGTTTATCCGCAGATTGCGCCGATTGGAAACGGTTCTTCGCAGATTGCCGGGGTCGTGGCTTCTGCAAGCCCGGCGGGTTAAGCGGGATAGTTACGGATAAGCAAGGCACGGGGTCGATAATGTCGAGCACGCGCTCGGAAAGCCCCACCCCAAGCGTCTTTGCCGACCTTTGGCTTCGCGCTGCAGCGCGAGTCACTTTTCTTGCTTGCTCGGCAGATGTAACCAAGAGAATAGAGCCCGGCGCGGCGCCGGCTTCGCGGGTTCACGTCGAGCCGTCGTGCCGGCGCCGCACAACGGGACTGGGCTACAGACGCGGCGCATCGGGGCTTGGCGTATTCCGTTAACAGTGGCGCCGCCTTCGAAGCAACGGTGGTGATCCATAGCGTGTGAGCGGAGCTGCGGCCCATCTAGCCCTTTAGCCGGCGCATCATCCCGCTTGTCTCGGTCCCGCAAACACACGAAGAACCAAAGAAAACGGACACCCGCGCATATGCCGCATTCGGCCGTGCTCTCGGTTATTCCGTTCACAGGCCCTAATAATTTGCGAAATCCGCGGGTAGTTCCGGACTCGAACGAGCCGGGCTGCCCGGGCCCGGGGCGTCAATGCCCGGGCCCGGGGCTACATCAGCGCTGGCTGTTCTGCCAGTCGGCCGCCGTGTACCAGGGTCGGTCCTCGACGACCGGCGTCCGACCGCGCACGGCATCGGCGATCTTTTCCGCCATCATGATGGTCGGCGCATTGAGATTACCGGTGGTGATGCGCGGCATAATCGAGGCATCCACCACGCGCAGCGAGTCGATGCCATGCACCCGGCCCTCGCCGTCGACGACCGCCTCGTCGTGCGTGCCCATCGCGCAGGTGCCCGACGGATGATAGGCGGACTCGCCCATCTGCCGCACCCAGGCGTCGATCTCGTCGTCGGATTGGGCGTCCGGCCCCGGGCCGAGCTCCTTGCCGCGATAGCGGTCGAACGGCGACTGCGCGATGATCTCGCGCGTCAGTCGAACCGAATCGCGCATTTCGCGCCGGTCGCGCTCGGTCGCCATGTAGTTGAACACGATCTTGGGCGCGGCTTTGTAGAACGACGAGGCCAGGCGTACTTCGCCGCGCGATTCCGGCCGCATCGGGCCCACGTGCGCCTGAAAACCGTGACAGGTGGCCTTGGCGCTGCCGTCGTAGGACACGGCCATCGGCAGGAAATGGTACTGGATGTTCGGGTATTCCACGCCCGGCTCACTGCGGATGAAACCACCGGACTCGAAGTGGTTGGTCGCCCCGAGCCCCTTGCGGGTAAGCATCCACTCGGCGCCGATCTTGCCCATGGCCGCTTTGTTCTGGGCCGAGTACAGCGTAATCGGTTCCTTGCATTCGTACTGGACGTAGACTTCCAGGTGGTCCTGCAGGTTCTGGCCGACGTTCGGGTTTTCGTGCACCGGGGTAATGCCGTGTTCGCGCAACTGGTCGCGCGGGCCGATGCCCGACAGCATCAACAGCTGCGGCGAATTGATCGCACCGGCACACAGCAGCACCTCGCGCTCGGCCTCGACCTTGGAACGCGTCCCCAGATGATCGACCTCGATGCCGACGGCTTTCTTGCCGTCCATCAGGATCTTGCGCGTGTAGGTGCGCGTCATCACGGTCAGGTTCGAACGCCGCATGGCGCCGCCGCGCAGATAGGCGTTGGCCGTGGACCAGCGCACGCCATCCTTGGTGGTCATGAACATCGGGCCCACGCCTTCCTGCTGGAAGCCGTTCATGTCCGGCGTATAGGGGTAGCCCGCCTGCATGCCCGACTCGATGAAGGCGTGATATAGCGGATTACGGCCCGGCCCCGTGGTTACATGCAGCGGGCCGCCCCCGCCGTGGTACTCGTTCTCGCCCTGGTCGAAGTCCTCGGCCTTGCGGAAATAGCCGAGCACGTTCTTGTAACGCCAGTCGTCGAGGCCGAAGTCCTGGGCCCAATTCTCGAAGTCCATGGCGTTGCCGCGGACATAGGCCATGCCGTTGATCGACGACGAACCGCCCAGCACCCGCCCGCGCGGGCAGTGCATCACGCGGTTGTCCATATAAGGATCGGCTTCGGTGTGGTAATTCCAGCTGTAGGTATCGCCGTTCATCGGATAAGCGAACGCCGACGGCATATGGATGAAAATGGAGTAGTCCATCGGACCGGCCTCGACCAGCAGCACCGAGACATCCTTGTCCTCGGTGAGCCGATGGGCCATGACCGCGCCGGCCGAGCCGGCGCCAACGATGACGTAATCGTACTTCTTCTTCGGATTGCTCATACGCTTCCCCTCGTTCGAATCAGTACGGCGCGTCGATGGCACCGCGGGCAACGAACACGCTCTTGATCCGCACGTAATGCTCGAGCGCGCGTCGGCTGTTCTCCTTGCCGATGCCGGAGCCCTTGATACCGCCGAACGGCATCTCGATCGGCGTGATGTTGTAGTGGTTGATCCAGCAGATGCCGGCTTCCAGCTCGCCGATCACGCGATGCGCGCGTTCGAGGTCGCGTGTGAACACGCCGGCCGCGAGACCGAACTCGGTGTTGTTCGCGCGCTCGATCACCTCGGCTTCGTCCGTGAACGACAGCACCGACATCACGGGGCCGAAGATCTCTTCGTTGACGATCTTCATATCGTCGGTACAGGCATCGAACACCGTGGGCTGGATGAACACGCCGTGATCACAGCCGTCGACGGCCACTTGCTCGCCGCCGATCACCAGCTTCGCGCCGCCCGATTTGCCGGCCTCGATATAGTCGAGCACGATCTGGCCGTGCTCGGGGCTGATCATCGGGCCCACATCCGTATCGGCATCGGCCGGGTTGCCGATCTTGAGTTTCTCGACGCGGGCGACGAGTTTTTCCAGGAACGCTTCGCGCACCGACTCGTGCACGAATACGCGCGTACCGTTGGTGCAGATTTCGCCCTGGGTAAAGAAGTTGGCGAGCAACGCGCCCGACACCGCGTTATCCAGATCCGCGTCGTCGAAGATCACCAGCGGCGACTTGCCGCCGAGCTCCAGCGACACCGTCTTGAGCGTCGACGCGGCATCGGCCATGACTTTCTTGCCGGTATCGGCACCGCCGGTGAGCGAGATTTTGTCGATGCCGGCATGATGCGACAGCGCCTGCCCGGCATCGCCGAAACCCTGAACAATGTTGAGCACACCGTCCGGCAGACCCGCTTCCTTGGCCAGCTCGGCCAGGCGCAGGGCCGACAACGGCGTCAGCTCGGAGGGTTTGAACACCACCGTGTTGCCAGCGGCCAATGCCGGTGCGGACTTCCAGCAGGCGATCTGCAAAGGATAGTTCCAGGCGCCGATCGCGCCGACCACGCCGAGCGGTTCCGGCCGGGTGTAGAAGAAGCCGCCGTCGACTTCCTGATATTCGCCCTGGATGGAACTGGCCTGCCCGGCGAAGTATTCGAGGCAATCGGCCCCGGAATCGACGTCGGCTTCCGGCGTTTCGGCAATCGGCTTGCCGCCGTCGAGCATTTCCAGGCGGGCCAGCTCATCGCGGTGCTCACGCAGCAGTTGCGACAGCCGATGCAGGATACGGCCGCGCTCGACGCCACTCATCGCCTTCCAGGGCCCGAGCGCGGCACGCGCAGCCGCCACGGCCGCGTCGATATCGGCTTCACCGGCCTTGGACACCTGGGCCAGCAACTCGCCGGTCGCCGGATTCACCGTGTCAAAGAACTCGCCCGATTTCGCCGCGACGTACGCGCCGTCGATCCAAAGCAGTTTCTGCTCGCTCGATGCTGTCATATCCCACCTGCCGTGCTATGGCTTCGGAAAACTGCCTAGTTTAGCACGCGGTTTTGACACCTCTTTTAACCCGGTGAACGACTGCGGCCCGGGTTTTCAACATCGACCGGGGATAAGCCTGTGGACAAAACACGGGAGAACTCGCGAAACCGCCAGAGCATGAGAATCCAACCAGAGTGGACAAACAATAACCAACCCGAAACGCGCTCGAATCATCACTGCGAGCAGGCCGGCCCATAAGTCATCGCACTCAGCCCGGTTTTTACACACAGCCGTTGGGCAAGGCTGTGGATGAGCCGGTGATAACCATCTCGATCGCCCGCCATACGGGCGTTCCAGGCGTTTTGATCAAATCTTGCGCAGAAGCATGTTCCCATCGTGGCCATAGGCTGCAAACCCAATGCAGCATCCGAGGGTTCGCTACGGGCGGCGCGCCACGGCCTGCCTCGCAACGCGAGCACGCGCAGGTTCGCTCCGCATGTTTTTCACAGACGCGCTGGACAAGCTTGTGCATAACTCTGTGGCCAAAAGCGCAATCGCCGTCGCCACGCGGCTTGCAGCAGACTGGTTAGAAACTGACCAATGCCACGTGTCGCGCGCGTTTCAGCCATGAAAAAACCCGTGACCGGTTGATCGGCCACGGGTTCGCGAAAGGCGTCGCGCCTTCCGATCAGGACGGCGCGTCGCCTGTTTCCTCCGGCGCGGCATCGTCGCCCCGGCGGCGATGCTTCGGCCGATAGTTCGGATCGTCGGACTCGTCGTCGGCTTCCAGCACGCGAATATTGGCCGCCGGTGACTTGCCCTGCCGATCCTCGCCGAACCACAGCGTCTGATGCGGGAACGGAATCTCGATGCCGGCCCGATCGAAATGGATCTTGACCAGACGATTGAACGCACGCCCCACGCCCCACTGCGTGCCGGGCTTGGTCTTGATCATGATCCGGATGTTGACCGAACTGTCGGCCAGCGCGGTCACGCCGGGCACCGTCATATCCTCAAGAATGTTCGGCCCGTGGTCCGGATCCGACTTGAGATCCTCGAAAGCCTCGCGCAGATAGTAGATCGCGTTGTCGATATCCTCGCGGTAGGCAATGCCGTACTCGGTCCGGAAGTACGCCCAGTCGCGCATGTAGTTCGACACGACACTGGCCGAGGAGAACGGCACGATGTGGTAACAGCCGTCGATGTCGCGGATCGATACCGAGCGAATGGTCAGGCGCTCGGCCGTGCCGGTGACACCGCCCACGGTCACCACGTCGCCCGTGTTCATCGCGTTCTCGAGCTGGATGAACACACCGGTGATGATGTCCTGCACCAGCTTCTGCGCGCCGAAACCGATGGCCAGACCGAACACACCGGCACCGGCGATCAGCGGCCCGATGTTCACACCGATCTGCGACAGCGTAATCATGATCGTGAACGTGGCTATGAGGATCGCCAGCGCGTTGCGGAACAGCACCAGCAGCGTTTGTTGACGCGCGCTCGGTGCCCCGCCCCCGGTATTGGGGCTCAGTCGGTGCTCGATCACGCTGGCGGCCACCAGCCACAGCAGCGCCGCCGCTACCAGAATCAGCGCCACCTTGGCCGAAACCGACAGCGCGGTGAGACCGGCGTCCGACGACAGCCACTCGTTCAGATTGAACACTTGCCACGCGTTGGCGATGAGCGCGCCCACCACCAGCAGGATGATCACCCGGACGACCTTGAGGGCGTTGGGCACATAGGAGTTCACCCGCGCCTCGAGCATCGGCAGCTTGTCACGGATCGATTCCGGGAACGTCATGCGATGGCCGATGGCCTTGGACAACAGCCCGGACAGCCCGAAGCCGATGCCCGCCGCAATCACGGTCTGCAGCGTCGCCGAGAGCATGAATGGCAACGCGCCGGCCGGATCAATCTGGCTGGCCAGGAACAGCACGGTGAAGTAAGCAATCGCAATCAACACCCACAAGCGGGCGAACAGCCGATAGAGCACCGAGAAAAAGCCTACGGTGGCCACGTCGGCCTTGTGCTTGAGCCGGTCGGTGAGCAACTTGCGATTGCCGAAGATCACCTTGAGCGCATAGATATAGGCGACGCCCATGATCAGGAAAGTCAGCACCGCGCCAAGGAAAAACGACAGCTGTGCGTTGACGATAGGCACCGCCACGAGCAGGCCATAACCGACCACACCCACAAACCAGCGCAGCCGGATACTCCACCAGGCCGCCACATCGCGCTCGATGTTCAACAGCCGCAGGCTGTCGTAACGCGCGGCGAACAAGGCCCGAATCCCGACCTTGACGAGTTCGACCAGCACGAAGGCGTTGATGAACAACGACTCGCGCGTACCCATCGTGCCGTTGTCGCCGATCACGTAAAGACCGGCCAGATAACCGGCGCCACCGGCGAGCAACACGATGACGACGTCGAGAATGATCCCGACAATAACCGCCGAGCCCCGTCGCACCAGCGCGCCGCTACCCGAATCGGCACGCGACGCGAAACCGCTGATGGCCGAGAACAGAAAGCGGGCCAGTGCCCGCAGCACCCAGAACGCAATGACGGTCGAACCGACGACGATCGCGAACATCAGCAGGGCATTAAAAAATACCCCGGCACTGAACGACACGTGATCGCCATTGCCGCTCTGCGCCAACGCCGTGATCATGCCCCAGGTCGCGACGATGCGCGCCCCAATGGTTTCCGACCAAGACGACGTCAGTTCGGCAAAGCGCCGCGCGAACGAAACGCGTTGGTGCGAGGCAGCTTCCTGCTTCTGCGCCTGGGTGGCGTTCTCGGTCGTGGGCGCGTGCTCCAGCGCCTTGTCTTTCCCCTTGGGCGGCGGCTGCACCGCGTTTTTCTTCTGATCCTGAGCCGCCGCCTGACGCAGCTCCGTGATCAATTGCTGACGCGTCTTGTCGTTTTCCAGCAAATCGGCGAGCTGATTCAGCGACACCGACTGGTCGGAACCGCCCTTCGCAGAACTCTGACTCGACTGCGCGGCGTGGGCCTGTGCCAACGGCGCGAGCATGAACAGACAGACCAGAGCGTAAGCGAGAAAAGCCCGCATGAAGCCAGCTTTCGAACACGACGCGCGGTATTGATCCATGGGCGGTCTACCTTTTGGCGATTTATCCTTGGATATCACGCCTGAGGCCATCATTGCGAAGCATAAAGACGCTCTGACCCCAGACTCGAAGGGCCAATGATGCCGTCCCTTGTCGCATCAAACAATCGTGCGCGATCGACAGCGCGGTATGACGCGGCCCCGGTCCCATGGCAAAAACACACCCCCTTCGGCCGCCATGCGCTGATTTCCGGCGCGCGCCGCAGCACGACTCAGCCAGGGCGGTCTGCCGCGCCTTGGATTGTGCAGCGCCAGTGAGACTCATCGATCGGCCCGAGACACGCCCCGTATCCGAGCCGGCGTTATGGCGCCGACTGCACCCATTCGATTGCCGACGCCGCGTGTCGGGCGCCTGCGCCGGCATTGATCGGCGCTGCTCTCACCACGGCCGAAATCAGACATGCCAGCGCCGCCAGCGCCCATAAGAGGCGCCGCGTCGACCGGCCACGTCGGTCGCCCAAGCGTTTCGATCGCACGTCCGTCTCTCGCGTCGTCGAGCCCGGCCGCAGATTAGATGCACGCGATGACAGGCGGATGACGCCCGCCCATCGTGACAGGCAACGCGTATTGCGCCGAACGTGGCGGCGTGACGGTCATGCCATGCCAAGCCGCCCGACCAGTGGGCGGACATCACCCGCGGGGTCCGTTGGCAACGCTCGACGCTGCACCGGGCTCTAATCGTACCGTTGGTTGTCCGGTTCCTCGGGCAGAATGATGCCAACGTCGCCGAGCGCGCGCCGAGTATCGAAGAAACAGGAGCGAATGTGCGCCAGATCGGTACGCTCCGATAAGCCGTTACGTGCCGCTTCGAGAATCGTCTCGGCATGGCGTGCCAACGCCCGACGCTCCATATCGCGACGGGTTAGCGGCGCGAGTTTCCCAATCACGCGCAGCATTTCGCGCATGGTAATTACGCTGGTGCGGCCATAGTTGCGAATGGGCATAAAGGCCGCGTCGAGTAGCTGATGAAAGTTCGGCACGCGCACGATCAGGCGCATATCGCCGGCGTCGTCGGTGACCACTTCGGGCGGAATCGGCCGCGTGATCAAGACCGCAAGCGATCGGCCGATACGGTTGACGCAATCCAGGGCCGTAAAGGGATTGTTCAACGCCGGCGACAGCGCGCGCACGCCAATCTCGGCCATCTGATTGACCGCGAACAATAAGTCGTGATCGGTCATCCGGCTGCGGCCGAGGATGTACTCACGGGCCGCGTGGCGTGCTGTTTCGTCATCAAGTTCGGCGCCGTGCAACCGCGCCAGCACGCTGCCCGGCAGCACGTAATCGCCGTAGCTCACGCGCGATTCGATCACGATGCCTTGACTCTCGGCGATCTCAAGCAGCGCCTCGATGCCGATGGCCTGCACATAGCCGCCGTCGTGGGCGATAAGATCTTGTGTGCCATGGCCCAGCTCGGGGGCCGCCGCTCCGTCGTCGCCCTCACGATCCGGGTACATGCGATCGATGGCCTGATCAAACTCCACCCCCACGGTTTCCAGCACTTCGGGCGCGGCAAACAGCTGCGCCATATGGTGCGTGAAGTAGATCAGCGTGCAGGTCGAGAACAACGCGAGCACGAAGCCGACGCTGAGCGACACGCCCGGCACGAACTGGTTCTTCGGGTCGTTGCCGACCATGTGAAAAACCAGCATGCAGTACACGAAGGTCGCCAGAAAAATACCGAGCACGGCCTGATTGGCCCGATCGCGCATGAAGCTGCGAATCAGTCGATGCCCGAACTGGCTGGTGGCCAGGGTCAGCACCACCATCATGGTCGAAAACACCACCGTCGCGATCGCCACCATCGCGCCGGTCAGCGTCTGCAGCAGGTTGGCCGCGTTCGTCGTGCCTCCGGAATAAAACAACGTATGCAGTACGCCGCCGGCAAGGTGTAGCTCGTCGATGGTCAGCGTGACCGCGAACAACGCCAGGCCGACGAGCATCATCAACGACGGCAGGAACCAGAAACTGGACCGCGCCAGTTCCCAGAATTCGTACACCCGTGCACGCATGGTCTGTTCTCTCCGGGGCGCGGGCACGACGCCCGCCCACAAAAAAGCCGCCGATCGCAGGCACGATCGACGGCATTGTTACCGCATTGATTCGCCGCGCTTACGCGGTGGCGTCCAGCGCCTTGGCGAAAATATCGAGTGCTTCGTCGATCTGCTGACGCGTGGCGATCAGCGGCGGCAGCCAGCGGATCACCTGCTTGCGCGGGCCGCAGCGCAGCAGCAACAGGTTCGACGCCTCGCAGGCCTTGACGATGCGATCGGCACGGTCACCATCCGGCTGCCCATCCTTGTGGATTTCGCAGCCAATCATGAAGCCCTTGCCACGTACGTCGACAATGCATTCGTGCTGGGCCTTGAGCGATTCCAGGCGTTCCTTGAGATGCGCGCCCTGCTCGCCCGCATTCTCCACCAGGCCTTCTTCCTCGATCACGTCGAGCGTGGCCAGCGCGGCCGCACAGGCCACGGCGTTACCACCGTAGGTCCCGCCCTGCGAACCCGGCCAGCCTTTTTCCATCAGGCTGCGCGACGCCGCGAAGCCGGACAGCGGGAAGCCGGACGCCAGCCCCTTGGCCGTCATCACGATATCCGGCTGCACATCGAAGTGGGTGTGCGACCAGAACTTGCCGGTGCGGCCATAGCCAGCCTGGACTTCGTCCACGCCCAGCACCATGCCGTGATGGTCGGCGCGCTCACGCAGGCCCTGCATGAATTTCGTGTTGGCCGGCACGAAGCCGCCTTCGCCCTGAATCGGCTCGATCAGGAAGCCGGCGGTATCCTTCGGCGAGCTGATCGTATCGAAGATATAGTCCAGTTCACGCAGGCAGAACTCGGTCGCCTGCTCTTCCGACCAGCCGTAACGGAAAGCATTCGGGAAGGGCGCGACCACGACGCCGCCCATGATCGGCTGCAGCCCGGCGGTATAGGCCGTGCCCGACGTGGTCATGGACGCCGAGCCCATGGTCCGGCCGTGGAAGCCGCCATGGAAGACCACGATGTTCGGCCGACCGGTCGCCTGACGCATCAGGCGCATCGCGCCTTCGGCTGCTTCGGTGCCGGCGCTGGCGTAGAAGATCGTGTCGATGTCGCCCGGCATTTTTTCGGCCAGGCGAGCCGACAGGTCCTGAATCGGCTTGTGCATGATGGTCGTGTACTGACCGTGGATCAGCTTGCCGACCTGTTCCTGCGCCGCGGCCACGACCTTGGGATGGCAGTGGCCCGTGCTGGTCACACCGATACCGGAGGTGAAGTCGATATAACGACGTCCTTCGGTGTCGAACAGATAGCAGCCCTCGCCTCGCTCGGCATAGACGTCGGTGGCCTGCTTGAGCAGCGGGGACAGATTACCCGGGCGATTGGCCGTCATGGCTGTACTCCTGGCTATGTTGGGTCGTTTCTGGGTAGTGCGGGGATCGTCGCTGGGCGCGAGGCTAGACCTGTTATGCCGCGGTTGCAATCCACTCGTCGGCACGGCCTGCGGCCGCGACCGCCTTCTGTCAGTCGCGACCCGCGCGAACCCCGGCAACAACAGCATCGCCGATCGCATCCGTGGCCCGCATATCGCCGGCATGAGCGGCCAGATCGGCGGCCACGGCATCGCGCAGGCGCGCTCCCGCGCGCGCGGCCGCGGGATCTTCTTCGCCCATCCAGTCGAGCATCATCGCCGCCGTCAACAGCATCGCCGCCGGACCGGCCTTGTTCTGGCCGGCGATATCCGGCGCGCTGCCATGGGTCGGCTCGAACATGGGCGGGCGCGAGCGATCGCTGGGGTTGAGGTTGGCCGAGGGCGAGACGCCCATGCCGCCGTTCAACACCGCCGCCAGATCGGTCAGGATATCGCCGTGCAGGTTGGACGCGACGACCACGTCGAACATCCAGGGATGCGAGACGAACTTCATGCAGGCGGCGTCCACCAGCTCGTGATGCGTGGCGACATCCGGATAGTCTTCGGCGATGGCCGCGAACATCTCGGTGTACATGTCGCCCCAGAATTTCTGGGCGTTGCGTTTGGTGATCAGACAAACCTGGGCGGTCTTGCCGCCGAAATCGCGCACCCGCCCCTCGGCCTCGCGCGAGGTCGCGCGCATGCGCGCCTGTTCGAAGGCATGGCGGATGATGCGATCGGTCGCGCGGTGCGTGAACACCGCCGTCTGCGTAACCACTTCATTGGGCGTGCCGGCGGCCAGCCGCCCGCCCTGGTTCACGTATTCGCCCTCGCTGTTCTCGCGAATGACGAGCATGTCGATATCGGCCGCTCTCGGATCCGCCAGATACTGGGGCGCGCCTTCGAGCCGACGGACGGGGCGTTCGCACACCCACTGATCGAAGCCCTTGCGGATCTCCAGCAATGGCGCCAGCGAGTCCGAATCGGACAACAGATAGCGGTTCGGATCGGTCGTCGGGCCCGGATCGCCAAGCGCACCGAGCAGGATCGCGTCGTAACCCGCCAGTCGCTCGAGATAGTCGGCCGGCGCCGATTCGCCGTGTGCCTCGTGCCAGGCATGCGAAGGCCAGTCGAACGTGTCGTATTCGATCGCCAGCTCGGAGTCGACTTCCGCGAGCGCATCCAGCGCTCGGGTTGCCTGGGCGATCACTTCGGGGCCGATGCCGTCGCCGGGCAGAACCGCGACGTGCCATGTCTTTTTTGCGCTCATCCGGCGAGGCTACCACTGCCAGAACGGCCGCGCCTATACGCGGTTCGAAGAAT
The DNA here is from genome assembly GCF_000732535.1 of Salinisphaera hydrothermalis C41B8. GTDB lineage: Bacteria > Pseudomonadota > Gammaproteobacteria > Nevskiales > Salinisphaeraceae > Salinisphaera > Salinisphaera hydrothermalis. The sequence goes on along the minus strand of NZ_APNK01000021.1, from coordinate 33,654 downwards.
TTCCTTCACCGCAGCGCATTCATTCCTGCGGAGCACGCCGCGCTCGGAAGAACGTCCGCAATAACGCTGCACTTTCCTCGGCGAGGATGCCCCCGGTATGCGTGACCCGATGGTTGAGCCGTGGCTCGTCGAGCACCGCAAAGATCGAATGCACGGCGCCCGCCCGAAAATCGTCGGCACCGTAGACCACGCGCGCGATGCGTGCATGGCCGATGGCGCCGGCACACATCGCGCAGGGCTCCAGGGTGCAGTACAGCGTCGCCCCCGGCAGGCGATAGTTGTCGGCCGTGGCACAGGCGTCGCGAATCGCCACGATCTCGGCATGGGCGGTGGCGTCGCAGGCGGCAATGGGCCCGTTGCATCCCTGGCCCAGCTCGACCCCGTCTCGAACCACCACCGCGCCGACCGGCACCTCGCCGGCCGCCGCGGCTTGCGCAGCCAGATCAAGCGCCCGTCGCATCCAGTACAGGTCGGCCTCGTGTTCGGCGGGAGCGGCGTCGGACATGGTCACGGTGAAAACGAATCGAGGCGCTATTATGCCGGCTCGCGCCTTCGCACCGGCAGTGCGAGACGACGCGGCGGGCGCAGGGCGCACGTCACCGCACTCTTTGCCGGGCGCGCCCCGGTCTTTGCCGGCGGCGTGCTGGTCTTCACCGCGCATCACACAACGCTTATTGTAAAAAGATCGAACATCTACGCGAGGAGACGGTCATGGCATCGCTGGCGAATACCCGGGTTCTGGTCATCGGCGGGAGTTCCGGCATCGGTGAGGCCGTCGCCCGGCGCAGCGCCGAGTCGGGGGCAGAAGTCACCATCGCGTCACGCTCGGCCGACAAGCTGACCCGCGCGGCCGAAACCATCGGTCACGGCGTCCAAACGGCCGTGCTGGACACGCGCGACAACACGGCCATCGAGGGCTTTTTCGCCGACAACGCCCCCTGGGATCATCTGATCGTTTCATCGGCCGCCACGGCGCGCGGTGGCATGCGAAGCATGTCGCTGGAAGATGCCTATGCTTCGATGGACAGCAAGTTCTGGGGCGCATACCGCGCGGTGCGCGCCGCACGCATGACCGACGGCGGCACCATCACCCTGGTCTCGGGATTCTTGTCGGAACGGCCCTCGGCCGGCGCCACGCTTCAAGGCGCGATCAATGCCGCGCTCGAAGGCCTGATGCGCGGCCTGGCGCTGGAACTAGCGCCGGTGCGGGTTAACGCCGTATCGCCCGGCATGATCGACACCCCGCTCTGGGCCGACATGCCGGAGGCACGCCGGCGCGAGCTCATGAAAACCGCGGCGTCGGATCTGCCGGTCGGTCGCGTCGGCCGCGCGGGCGATATTGCCAATGCCGTGCACTACTTAATGATCACGGGCTTTGCCACCGGTTCGGTGGTTCGCGTCGACGGCGGTGGCGCCATCGCCTGATGGTCGCGCTCGATCACGTCACGTTGCGCACCCAAGCGCTCGACGAGACCCGGGATTTTCTCGTCGAGCTGCTGGATCTCGAAGTCGGCTATCGCCCGGACTTCGGGTTCCCCGGCTACTGGCTCTACGCTGGCAACACGCCCATCGTGCATCTGATTCCGGGGCCCGGCGGCGCTGTGGAGCGTAACGCCGAAACCATCGATCACGTCGGACTGCGCATCGATGATATCGACGACGTCCGGCAACGGCTGGATGCCGGCAGCATCCCCTATTCCGAGCAAACCCTCGCCGAACTCGGCGAGCATCGACTGTTCACCGTGACCCCGACCGGGATTCTACTGGAGCTCGTCGCCCGTACGGCGCCGCCGCCGTGAGGTCGGGATGCCTTGACCAAGCCGAAAGCGCGCCCATCTCTGTGCCCGGGGCGTCACGCTTGATCCCGGCGGCATCGGTCCTCCGTCGCGCGCGATTCGGCCCCAACGCCGCGCGCGATAGCGGCATTGAACCTGGCTCGCGCGGCCCGACCGCGTCCCAATCAACGCCCGGCTGGCCGCATGGCCGGCCGGCTCATGTTTCATCTACCGCCCATGATTCGGGCGGCATCAGGAACGGTTTATGAAGATAGAACTGAACGGCAAGACGGCCCTGATCACCGGCTCCACCGGCGGCATCGGTCTGGCCATCGGCCGGGGGCTGGCCGAGGCCGGCGCCACTGTCATTCTCAACGGGCGCCAGCAGGATCGCGTGGATGCCGCGGTCGACCAGCTCAAGCAGGATTTCCCCCAAGCCGAGGTGCGCGGTGTCGCTGCCGATCTGGGAACGGCCGAGGGCTGCCAGTCGGTCGTCGAGCGTGAGCCGGATGTGGACATCCTGGTCAACAACGTCGGCCTGTTCGGCCCGCATGATTTCTTCGACGTGCCGGATGACAAATGGCAGCAGTACTTCGACGTCAACGTGATGTCGGGCGTGCGCCTGTCCCGTGCCTATGCGCCGCGCATGGAAGACAAAGGCTGGGGCCGGATCGTGTTCATGTCGTCCGAATCCGGCATCAACATTCCCGCCGAGATGATCCACTACGGTTTCACCAAAAGCGCGAACCTGTCGGTCTCGCGCGGGCTGGCCAAACGGCTGTCGGGTACCGGGGTGACCGTCAACGCCGTGCTGCCCGGGCCCACGCTGTCCGAAGGCGTGGCCGACATGCTGCGTGAAGATCAGGAAAAATCCGGCAAGTCGATGGAGGAATTCGCGGCCGAATTCGTACAGACCGCCCGACCTAGCTCCATCATCCAGCGCGCGGCCACGGTCGAGGAAGTCGCCAACATGGTGGTTTATGTCTGTTCGCCGCTGTCTTCGGCGACCACCGGCGCCGCGCTGCGCGTCGATGGCGGCGTGGTCGATACGCTGACCTGATACGCATTGCTCGCCGCCCAAATATCGGCCGCGATCAAGGCCCGAACGCCGACGTTCGGGCCTTTTTTCGTTCGAAATTTGCGCCCCGGGTCATCGCGGAACATTGGGCTCGCCGGCGTGGCGCGATATATTGCCCACTAGACCGGGGACACGAGAATACGGCACGTCATGCCCGACCATTCCGCAAGCGGCCACGATCCGACAACCGAAACGTCGTCGCCCCAGGCGCTGTTTGACGAGGTCTGCGACCTGCTCCAACGCGGCGATCCGCGTGCCAACAACCTATTGTCGCGGCTGCAGGCGTATCCGCAACATGCCCAGGGCTGGCTGCAGCTCGGGCGCGTGCTCACTCGGCTCGAGCAGTCGGGCGCGGCCATGGTGGCGTTCGATCAGGCGCTGGCCGCGTGCCAGGCGCCGCTCGCAGCCGCGCTCGAAAAAGCCGACCTCATGATCGCGTCCGGTCAGCCCGCCGATGCAGCCCGTTGGCTCGCCGAGATCCAGCAACGCGGTAACGACGACGTCCGACTCACCCACCGACTCGGGCGAGCGCATTACGCCGCCGGCAACCTCGAAGCCGCACATGCGGCGCTGCAGGCCGCGGTCGACCAGGCGCCGGATTTCGCCGAAGCCTGGTTTCATCTCGGTCTGGTGGAACAGGATCTCGATCGCCCGGCGGCGGCCGCCACGGCCTACGGCAAGGCGCTGTCGGCCCGGCCCGGGATGTTCGAGGCGGCGCTCAATCTCGGCATCAGCCTGCAGGATACCGGGGCCATGGAGCCGGCGATGGATGCCTACGCGCAAGCCGTTCGAATCGAACCGGGATGTTTCAATCGAGTGGCGCAAGCGCTCACGTCGGCATCGACCGGTCGCCTTTGGCTCGACCCGAACGCCCTGCGCCGGTCACTTGCCGCTCGGACGTAAACGCGGCGCGCGGTACTGCTTGCGGTAGATGCCCTTGTCGTCCAGCAAGCGCCGTCCCAGCGCGTCGTAGGCCGCGGTTTCATCGGCATCGAACGCCTCGAAGACGTATTCCAGCGGCTCGCGCTGTACCGGAAAGCACTGCACGACCGGCGTCCCCCGCGCCAGCACGCCCTCGAAATCGGGCTGCGTCCATATCGCCGGAAACAATATGCCGACGTCGTGATAGCGATCAGCGTCGACCAGGCCGGACAGCGCCTGGAACGGCAGGTCCTGGCGATTGGCCGTTGGCATGGCGAAAAGCGACCAGCCGTCCGGCAATTCCACCGTCCAGAAACTGTTGAACTTGACGACCACGCGATCGTCGGCATGAAACGGCGTGCCCTCGACCTGAGCGGGCACGTGAAAACTCAGTGGCGCGCGCGGGTGCATGCGAGCCGCCGGCTGCGGCAGATCCCAATCCCAGGAAAACATGCCGTTGTGCACGCGTACATCGCAGGGCAGCGTGAACACGAAGCCGTGGGTCATGGCATCCACGAACGGCGGACACTGCTTCACCGTGCGTATATCGCCGCCGTGCGTATCGGAATACGCGGTGCTGGGCATGCGTCGCAACCAGTCGGGCAAAGCGGACCTTGCCGGCAATGGTTTCGGCAGGTGCCCCTCGAGGTTGGGATCGCAACGAAAGATGACGCGCATCAGGGTGTCCGGTTATCGCCCAGACTCAGATTGAATGCAATCGATATGCGCTGCGTCGACCCAAGATAAGGCCGTACCTGATGGTGCAGCCAGCCGGGAAACAACATGAGCAGCCCCGCTCGCGGCGTGAACTGTACGTTCGTACCGCCCGTGTTGTGGCCGCCGTCCCGAAACACCAGTGAGGGCGCGTACATCGCGACTCCCGGACCGCGCGGGTCCATGATTTCGAACTCGCCGCCGAGCGATGCATCGCTGGCCCGGCCCCCATCGTCGACGTAGTACGTGCCCGACCAGTATACGCCGGGATGATAATGGAATTCGTTAGCGTGGCCGTATTCGTTGATATTCGCCCACGCCCGGGCTGACCAATCGATTCGAACAGACTGGCCGGAGCGATCCATGGTGAGGCGATTGGCCATCTGGCGTGCGGCCGCCAGTACCTCGTCCATCCGCGGCCCGGCCCATTCACTCACCGGGCGACCGGAATGCCAGCCGCCGAGATTGGACGCCGAGATCGATCCCTCGCGCGCGCGCTCGGCGAGGATCCGCTCCTTGAGCTCGGCATTGCGTGCCTCGCTGTCGTCGAGAAGCGTTGCTGCCACCGGCGTGGCGAAGAAATGCCCCACCTGCATATCAAGCTCGGAATCGCTCATGGACTTTGTCCCTCGTATCGAAACGCGCTGTCAAAGAATGGCCCGCCGCATGCGTCGACGAAACCCCGAAAGATCGCAGACCGCAAAAAGACGCGGCCCGACGTACTACGCCGGGCCGCTTGCCATCACGAAGGATCGTTGATGACGCCTAGCCCATCAACTGTCGCCCTTGGACGCTTTCTTACCGATCGACGAGGGGTCGTTGAAGGCCTTCAACAACTCGTCGTAGGGCAGCGTTTCGCCGGGCGGGTTCTCGTTGGCCAGTTTCGGCTTCGGCGAACCCGGCTGTTTGAACCAGTATTCCTTGCTCTTTTTCGGATTGAGCTTCGGCGGGGCCACTTTTTCCAGACCCGCGATCTGGATGCGATGCATGACCTCGTCGAGTTCCTCGGCTACTTTATCCATGCCCTCCTGTGGCGTCAGCGCACCGCTGTTGATCTGCGCGATGTTCTTCCACCAGGCCGAGGTCATCTTGCCGTAGGCCGGGACGTTCGTACCGGTAGGCGTCCAGTACTTATGCGCCGGGCTGCGGAAGAATTCGACCAGACCGCCGAGGTACGGCGCGGCCTCGCCCATTTCCTTGGAATTGATATCCGAGGTGCGGAACGGCGTGAGCGCCGCCCAGCTCTTGCGCAGGGACACCGACTTACAGATACAGAACTGGGCATACAGCCAGCTTGCCGCCCGTTTTTTCGCCGGGGTGGTCTTGGGCAGGATCCAGGAACCGCAATCCTGATAGCCGAGCTTCATGCCGGCTTCCCAGTACGGTCCGTGCGGCGACGGCGCCATACGCCATTTCGGCGTACCGTCCTCGTTCACCACCGGCAGACCGGGCTTGGTCATGCTCGACGCAAACGCGGTGTACCAGAAGATCTGCTGCGCAATATGACCCTGCGCCGGCACCGGACCGGCTTCCGAGAAAGTCATGCCCGCGGCTTCCGGCGGTGCGTACTTCTGCAGCCATTCCTTGTACTTGGTGATGGCATACACCGCCGCCGGGCTGTTCGTGGCCCCACCGCGTTCGACGCTGGCGCCGACCGGGTTCTGCTGCTCGTTGACACGGATACCCCAGTCGTCCACCGGATGGCCGAACGGCAGGCCCTTGTCGCTCATGCCGGCCATCGACAGCCAGGAGTCATGGATACGCCAGCCGAGAGACGGATCCTTCTTGCCATAGTCCATATGGCCGTAGATCCGCTTGCCGTCGAGATGCTTCACGTCGTTGGTGAAGAATTCGGCGATGTCTTCGTAGGCCGACCAGTTGACCGGCACATCGAGCTCGTAGCCGTACTTGTCCTTGAACCGTTTTTTCAGGTCGGGACGGTCGAACCAGTCCTTGCGGTACCAGTACAGATTCGCGAACTGGCCGTCCGGAATCATGTACATCTTGTTATTGAGCGGCCAGGTCACGAAGCTCTTGCCGATGAAGTCGTCTACGTCCAGCGTGGACAGCGTGATGTCCTTGCCCGCGCCGGTGATGTAGTCCGTAATCGGAACCACGTCGTCCATACGCGGATGCGTACCGATGAAGTCCGAGTCGTTGATGAACAGGTCATAGACGTCGGTGCCGGTGGCCATCTGCGTCTCGAGCTTCGAGACGGTATCGCCTTCCTGCATCGTGTCGTGATTGACCTTGATCCCGGTGATCTGCTCGAAGGCCTTCGACAGGATATTGGCCTCGAACTGGTGAGTCGCGGTGACTTCCGAGACGACGTTGACTTCCATCCCGCGGTAAGGCGCTGCCGCCTCGTGCAGGAATTTCATCTCCGCCATCTGCTGATCCTTGGTCAGCGTGGAGGGCTGGAGGAAGTCGGTCACCCAGTTCTCGGCCGCTTCCATCCCTTTCTTGCCGCGACCGTAGTCCTTGTAATTGGGGACTTCACCCAGCGGCGGCAAGTTTTTGATACCGCCGGAGGTCGACGCCGTCGCCGCCTTGGCCGATGTACCGATGAACGGTACGGCGGCCACGCCGGCGGCCGCGGCTGCGCCCGTGCGCAGGAAATTGCGACGGTTGGCGTTGAATCCCCGCGGAGCTTTCTCCCCCGCCCGACCCTGCGGGTCGTCCTCATGCTTTTTAGTCATTTCGATCTCCTTCCGATCGCAGTATGAGCCGGCCCGAGCAAAACGAACCGGTGGTAGGGCCGCGCGCATCGCCTGCGAACCGTCGCGATACGATCAGCCTGAACTCTTGTGCTAGTGCCGTGTTAACCGAACAGAATGAGTCCGACGATCCACAGCACGACCAGCACCAGCAAAATCCAGCTCGTCAGCGGCACCAGTGCCACCCAGAGCGCCGTCAGATAAGCCGAACTGAGCAAGCCGATGAACAGTCGATCCCCTCGCGTGGTACGCATCGGAATGATCCAACCGCGACGCTCGCGCGTGGGCTGAATGAATTGCCAGATCGTCATCACGATCAATATGGCCACGATGCCGATGAAAAACGCGGCGGTGGGTAAGGTCCAAAGCATCCATTGCATGTCGTGAACTCCTGACTAGACCCGACCCAGGGCGAAACCGGAGGCGATCCGATGACGCACGAACCAGATCACCAGAACACCCGGGATGAGCGTGAGCGTGCCGGCGGCTGCGAGAATGCCCCAGTCGGTACCCGAGGCGGTGAAGGCACTGCTCATCATGGTGGCGAACGGCATGGCGTTGCTCGAAGTCAGCGTGTTGGCGAGCAACAGCTCGATCCAGCTGAACATGAAGCAGAAGAACGCGGCGACACCGATACCCGAGCCGATCAGCGGCAGAAAGATCTTGATGAAGAACCGGGGCAGCGAATAGCCGTCCAGATACGCCGTTTCATCGATCTCCCGCGGCACGCCGGACATAAACCCTTCCAGGATCCACACCGCCAGCGGCAGGTTGAACAGGGTATGGGCCAGCGCTACCGCATAGACCGTATCGAACAGATGAATGCTGTGATACAGCTGGAAATACGGGATCAGGAACACCGCCGGCGGCGCCATCAGGTTGGTCAGGAACCAGAAGAACAGATGCTTGTCGGCGAGAAAGTCGTAGCGCGAGAACGCATAGGCTGCCGGGATCGCCAATGGCAACGTAATCGCCACGTTGAGCGCCACATAAGACAGCGAATGCAGGAACGACCCGGTCCATTTACCGCTGTTGAAGATGTCGTGGTAGTGGACGAGCGTCCAGTCCTTGGGAAAGAACGTCAGCTGACTCGTGATCTCGGTGTTGGACTTGAACGACATCATGACCAGCCAATAGATCGGGATCAGCAGGAACAGGATGAACAGCGTCAGACAGATACGACGGATCGTCATCTTATTGGTCCCCCTCGCTCGTGCCCACGCGGGTCAGCACGATATAGAACACATAGCTGATCAACAGGATGATCAGGAAGTAGAGCAGCCCGTAGGCCGCCGCCTTGCCATAAGCGAACTGACCGATGGCCGTATTGGTGAGCATCTCGGTCATGAAGGTCGTACTGCTGCCCGGGCCACCGCCAGTCACGGTCAGCGGCTCGGCATAGACCTTGAAGCTGTAGACGAAGCGCAGAAGGATGGCGATCGTCAGCACGCCGCGTAGTTTGGGCAGCTCGATGAACCGGAACACCGCCCAGCGCGAGGCGCCGTCGATACGCGCGGCCTGGTAGAACGCGCCGGGAATCGCACACAGCCCTGCATAGCACAGCAGCGCGATCAGCGAGGTCCAGTGCCACACGCTCATCAACACCACCGTGAACCAGGCCGAAACGCTGCCGGTCGCGTAGTTGTAGTTGATGTGCAGGACGTTATTGACGAACGCCCCGAACAAACCAATGTCGCCGCGCGCGAAGATCTGCCAGATCAGACCGACCACGTTCCAGGGCACCAGCAAGGGCAATGCAAGCACGACCATGATCGGCCCGACCGCTCGTCCGCTGCGCGGCATCGTGAGCGCTACGCCGATACCCAGCGGCACCTCGATCGCAAGAACGATCGCGGTGAACAGGACCTGACGGCCGAGCGCGCCACGGAACTCTTCGTTGGTCAGCGCATCATGGAAAGTCGACCAGCCGACGAACGAGTGCGTGTTCATGTTGAACACGATCTGCAGGCTGTAGTTGACGACCGCGATGAACGGGATCAACGACGAAAAAGCGACAAGAAGCGTTGCTGGCAGTACCAGAAACCACGCCCGATTGTCGGCGAAACGGTTGTTATTCATGCCGCCACCTCGACTTCGTGACCGATGAGACGCTCGTTGTGATACAGGCAGAGCCATTCGGACGGGAATTGCACGTGCAACGTGTCGTCCTGGATATGGGCGTGGGCGTCGGGAAGCTTGATCTTGAGCTCGTTACCGTCCAGATCGGCGGTCACGAGATGAAATTCGCCCATGTCCGCGACCGCGGTCACGCGCGCCGCAAAGCCCTCGCCCGGCCGCGCCGCCTCGACGAATTCGGGCCGGATACCCAGCTTGAAATCACCGCTGCCCGCCTGCGCGGCAGCGTTGGCCTGCGACGCGCTCAGCGACACACGACGCTCGCCGATCACGGCCGAATCGCCGTCGATTCGGCATTCGATGAAGTTCATACCCGGGCTGCCGATGAAAAACCCGACGAAGGTATGCTCGGGGCGCTCGAACAACTCCTGCGGCGTGCCCACCTGCACGATTTCGCCATCGGACATCACCACGACCTTGTCGGCAAACGTGAGCGCCTCGATCTGATCGTGGGTGACATAGATCATCGTATGGCTGAACTGCTTGTGCACTTCCTTGAGCTGGCGCCGCAAACGCCACTTCAGCTGCGGGTCGATGACCGTCAGCGGCTCATCGAAGAGAATGGCCGAGGTGTCGTCGCGCACCAGTCCGCGCCCCATGGAAATCTTCTGCTTGAGTTCGGCACCCAGCCCGCTCGCGCGGCGCTTGAGCACGCTGCCCAGATCGAGCATCTCGGCGACTTCCCGCACACGCCGGTCGATGTGGCTGCGCTGGACCTTGCGGTTGCGCAACGGAAACGCCAGGTTGTCGTACACGCTCATCGAGTCGTACAACACCGGAAACTGGAATACCTGCGCGATGTTGCGACGCTCCGGCGATAGATCGGTGACATCGCGATCGCCGAAGAACACCCGCCCTTCGGACGGCTTGAGCAGCCCGGAACAGATGTTCAACAACGTACTCTTGCCGCAGCCGGACGGGCCGAGTAGCGCATACGCCCCACCGTCGTCCCAGCTGAAGTTCATCGGTTGCAGCGCATAATCTGCCGGCTTTTCGGCGTGGCCGGAATAGCTGTGCGCTACGCCATCGAAACGAATCAAGGCCATGGTGTCAGGCTCCCTCGTCTTGTCGGTCGGCGCCGGCTTCGGGCGAATGCACCAGCTGTTCGTTCCGATCGAAGACGAACAGTTTGTCCGGATGAAAACCCAGCGAAAGACGCGCACCGAGATCGTGCTGATGCACGCCGGGCTGCACCGCTACCCAGGGCCGACCCTCGACCTGACAATGCACATAAGTATCCGAGCCACTGATTTCTGTAACGTCGACCGCCGTATCGATGCGCTGGCCGCCCTTATCGGCGTCAGAATTAACCGTCAAATGCGGCGGACGAACGCCGAACAGATACGACCCATCCGACAGACTGGACAACGCCGCAGGCCGCGCGGTACGGAGGCTGTCGCCCACCCGCAATTCGTCGCCGCGGATTTCGCCATCGATGATGTTCATCGGCGGATCACTGAATACGCTCGCGACGTGGGTCGTGGCCGGCGCCGAGTAAACGTTCGCCGCGTAGTCGTACTGCAGCAGATTGCCTTCTTCGAGCACCGCGGTACGGCCGCCGAATGCCAGCGCTTCCCACGGATCGGTGGTGGCATAGACGACGATGGAACGCCGCCCTTCGAGCGCCTTCGGCAACTCTTCGCGCAAGGTCTCGCGCAGCTTGTAATCGAGGTTCACGAGCGGCTCGTCCAACAGCACGAGTTCGGCATCGCGAACCAGCGCGCGTGCCATGGCCGTACGCTGCTGCTGGCCGCCGGACAGTTCCGCCGGCAAACGGTCGAGCATGGCGTCGATATGCAGGCGTTCGGCTTCGGCGCGCACGCGGCGATCGATCTCCGAGCTCGAAACGCCAGCGATGCGCAGGGGCGATGCGATATTCTCGTAGACCGTCAGCGACGGGTAGTTGATGAACTGCTGATAGACCATCGCGACATTGCGCTTTCGCACTGAAAGCCCGGTGACATCGCGACCATCGACGAGAATGCGCCCGGACGAGGGTTTGTCCAGACCGGCCATCAAACGCATGAGCGACGTCTTGCCCGACAGCGTCAGGCCGAGCAAAAGCGACAGCGAACCGCTTTCCAGCTCGAGATCCATCGGCGCGATGTGAGTCTCCCCACCTACGACCTTGGACACATTGTCGAGCACTAGCGACATAGCCACCCTCCTCCGAAATACCGCCGGTGGGTACCAGCGGCTGCCTCATGCATTTGCATCAAGTGATGCCCCGGTTGCTTCGTGAATCAGGCACGCGCTGCCCACAGGCCACGCGTTACTTAATTCGAGCTTAGTGTTCGGAACCGAACATCAACAACTAGTCAAAAGTCGTAGGCTCGCCGGATAAGCCGGCCATCACGGTTTCCGTGCCGCCTATTCGGCGACATGGACCGACACCCGCGCCTCGGCCAGGAGGTCGGCGAGCGGCTTGGGCGGCGGCACATCGGTGTACAGCGCATCGATACAATCCACGATGTTGCCCGCCCGAACCAGCGCATGGCGGTTGTACTTGGTTTGATCGGCCAGCAGGAAGACGCGCCGCGCGTTGGCGATGATCACGCGCAACAACCGAACCTCGCGGTAATCGAAATCGAACAATGTCCCGTCCGACTCGATGCCGGAGATACTCATCAATGCATAGTCGACCTTGAAATTGTTGAAAAAATCGAGGGTCATTTCGCCGGTGACGCCCGCATCGATGGAACGCACCGTCCCGCCGGCCACCATCACTTCGGCATCGGTCGAAGACGAGAGCATGCCGGCGATCTGGAGGTTGTTGGTGATCACGCGCAACCCCTTGTGGTCAACCAATGCCCGCGCGGCTTCCTTGGTCGTGGTGCCCAGCGTGAGAAACAGCGAGGCATGGTCGGGAATTTCGCGCGCCACCAATTCCGCGATCTTGCGTTTACCCTCGAGGTTGAGCACCTGGCGCGCCTCGTAGGCAATGTTCTCGACCGTCGATGGCAAGCCCGCGCCGCCGTGATAACGCCGTAATAACCCCGCCTTGCACAGCGCGTTCACATCGCGTCGCGCGGTTTGCTGCGTGATATCGAAACTGCGAGCCAGCGCCTCGATGGCAACAAATCCTTGCTGCTCGACCAGATTAACGATCTCGCGCTGGCGCGGTGTCGGCATCTCCTCGTCCGACGCGGGGCGGCTAGGCGGTTTCACTCGATTGCTCTCCTTTCGAATCCACGCGGGGCGACTCGTAACGACGCAGCCGGGCGTTCGAACTCGCGCCCTCGCCCGTATCGCCGGTTTCATGGCGCCGACAAGCTAGAAATCCGCCGACGGCCACCCGCCCGGCCCAAGCCCGGACGCGGTTTTGACTGCAATTTGCATATTAGCCGTCTATCGCTGAGCGCCGGCTACAACTTTTGTTGTATTTTTGTTTTCGGTTTCGAACACTAGAGTTTTAATCCGAACATAAGGTGATCCCGATATGAGCTCTCCGCAGACGTATGATTTGGTTGTGGTCGGTGGCGGCATCAATGGCGCCGGCATCGCCCGCGACGCCGCGGGCCGAGGGTTGTCGGTTCTGCTGTGCGAAGCGGACGATCTGGCGAGCCATACCTCCTCGGCTTCGACCAAGCTCATCCACGGCGGGCTGCGTTATCTCGAGCAGTACGAGTTCAAGCTTGTCGCCAAGGCCCTGTCTGAACGGGAGGTCCTGCTCAAAGCGGCACCGCACATCATCTGGCCGATGCGCTTCATTCTTCCGCACCAGAAGCATCTGCGCCCGGCCTGGATGATTCGCACCGGTCTGTTTCTTTACGATCATCTCGGCGGCCGCCAGACCCTGGCAGGCTCGCACGGGGTGAAATTCCAGGATCATCCGTCCGGCGCACCGCTCAAACCGGAATTCAGCAAGGGCTTCGTCTACTCGGATGCCTGGGTTCAGGACGCACGCCTGGTGGTCCTCAATTGCATGGACGCGGCCAACCGCGGCGCAACGATCCTGACGCGCACGCGCTGCGAATCGGCCCGGCGTAACGCCGATGGCTGGGAGGTGACGCTCAAAACCACCGACGGCGAGACCATCTCGGCGAAAGCACGCGGGCTGGCCAACGCCGCTGGCCCCTGGGCCGTACGTTTTCTCGACGACGTCGCGACGATGGACCATCGTTACGCGCTGCGGCTGATCAAGGGCAGCCATATCGTCGTCCCGAAACTGTTCGACCACGAATATGCCTATATCTTCCAGCAGCCCGACGGGCGCATCGTGTTCGCCATCCCCTACGAACAGGATTTCACCCTCATCGGCACCACCGATGTCGAACACGAGGGCGCACCCGGCAAGGTCGCTATCGAAGAAGACGAGATCGCCTATCTGTGTGAATCAGCGAACCGCTATTTCGAACAGTCGATCGGGCCGGACGATGTGGTCTGGAGCTACTCCGGCGTGCGCCCGCTGCTCGACGACCAGGAAGACAACGCGAGCGAAATCACGCGCGATTACCGGATCCAGCTCGATACCGACGGCGCGCCGCTGCTCAACGTGTTTGGCGGCAAATTAACCACCTTCCGCCGACTGGCGGAAGACGCAGTCGATCAGATCGCGCCCAAGCTCGGTAATCGCGGGAAGGCATGGACCGGGTCCGGCCATCCGCTGCCCGGCGGCGAGGAAACCAAGCCGCAGCACTTGTTCGAATCGCTCCGGGCCAGCCATCCCTTCATTCCGCTGGGCATGGCCAACCGCATGGTCTTCAACTACGGCACCCGCGTGCGCGATATCGTCGCCGACGCCAAGAGCCTGGACGATTTGGGCGAACATTTCGGCGCCGATCTCTACGCCGCCGAAGTGGACTATCTGTGCGAACACGAATGGGCGCGTACCGCCGAGGATATCGTCTGGCGCCGCTCCAAGCTCGGCCTGCGGCTGACCGCCGACGAGATCGAACGCCTGGCGGCATATCTGCGCGAGCGTGCCTACGCCTGATCTGCGTTGCGCTCCCGACACGTACACTCGATCCCATCACGTCGCCCGGAGGAAACCCGTTGTCACGTCAGCCTGTGGTCGTGTCGAATGCTGAAGGAGTTGTCATTTCGCATGCTCCCGACGCCGGCCGGCTTGTCGGCCATGCATGGCACCGAACTCATATCTCCGGCGCGCCCGGGGCGGCGATCATGACGATTTTCGTCGACAACGGTACCGCATCGCGCGAATTCGCCGTGCGACCGTTCGCGCGCCTACAGCGCAGCCGGACGCTTGAGCGTATACCCCGCAAGAGCCGCCCGAACCCGCCGCCGATTGGTATGGTTACGGCGCGATGCGTCGGCTCCGCGATGCACGACGGGACGCGAAGATTGCACCGGGTTATCGTGAGCCCGGCGTGTACCCGTGGGGGCGTTGGTTCGCGCCGAGGGTCCGGGCTCGACGCGAACGCGCCCGACGCCTGCGATACCGTTGCGTGCGACTGAGTCCAAGCAAGCGCCGCGCTTCAAAGGAGAGAGATATGGACAAGAAATACATCCTCGCCATCGATCAGGGGACGACCAGCTCGCGTTCGATGCTGTTCGACCGCCAGGGCCGGATCGCAGGCATTGCGCAGCGCGAATTCGAACAGATTTTCCCGCGCCCGGGCTGGGTCGAGCACAATCCGCGCGACATCATGACGAGCGTGCTCACCACCCTGACCGAGCTGATCAACAACACCCAGGTCGACGTATCCGAGATCGCCGGCATCGGCATCACCAACCAGCGCGAGACCACCGTCGTCTGGGACAAGAAGACCGGGCAACCCGTCTACAACGCCATCGTCTGGCAGTCGCGGCATTCCGCCGAAATCTGCGACGAGCTACGCGAAGCCGGCCACGCCGAGATGATTCGCGACAAGACGGGGCTGGTCATCGATGCCTATTTTTCGGGCACTAAACTGAAGTGGATCTTCGACAACGTCGACGGCGTCAAGCAAAAAGCCGACAACGGCGAGCTGCTGTTCGGCACCATCGACTCCTGGCTGGTCTGGAACCTGACCGGCGGCGAAGTGCATGTCACCGACGTGACCAATGCCTCGCGCACCATGATGTTCAATATCCGCGATCGCCAATGGGACCCGGAACTGCTCGAGCTGTTCGGCGTACCGGAATCCATGCTGCCGGAGGTGAAATCCTCCAGCGAAGTCTATGGCCACGTGCTGCCGAAATACTTTTTCGGTAACAAGCTGCCGATCGCGGGCATGGCCGGCGACCAGCAGGCCGCGCTGTTCGGCCAGGCCTGCTTCGAGCCCGGCATGGCCAAGAACACTTACGGCACCGGCTGCTTCACCCTGATGAACACCGGCACCGAAGCCACCGCCTCGGAAAACGGCCTGCTGACTACCATCGGCTGGGAGATCGACGGCACCATCGAGTACGCGCTCGAAGGCAGCGTTTTCGTCGCCGGCTCGGTGATTCAGTGGCTGCGCGACGGGCTGCGCATGCTGGGCAAGGCCTCGGACTCGGAAGCCTATGCCGAACGCGCCGGCGATAACGACGGCGTGTACATGGTGCCCGCGTTCACCGGCCTGGGCGCACCCTACTGGGACAGCAACGTCCGCGGCGCGATGTTCGGGCTGTCGCGTGGCACGACCAAGGAACATTTCATCCGCGCGGCGGTGGAATCCATCGCCTATCAGAGTGCCGATGTGCTACGGGCCATGCAGGCCGATGCCGATCTGAACCTGGCGGAGCTACGCACCGACGGCGGCGCGATCGCGAACGACTTTCTGGCGCAGTTCCAGGCCAATATCCTCGGCGTGGATGTGCTTCGCAGCGAAGTCAGCGAGACCACAGCACTCGGTGCCGCATACCTGGCCGGGCTGGCTGTCGGATTCTGGGAATCGCGCGAGCAGATCGCCGAGCAATGGGCGGTCGAAACCCGTTTCAAGCCAGACATGTCGAGCGAAAAACGCGAAGAACTCATCGCCGGCTGGAAGCGCGCGGTCCAGGCCACCATGGGCTTTCGCGTCGACTCCTGATCGCTGCCGTCCGATGACACGCCTATTGGCAAGCCCATTCAGTTTGTCCGAACGCATCTCCTCCGATGCGCTTGCCTCGCCGGGGAGTCTCGGCGAGGTTTTTTTGCTGGCGGGCGTGGTGCCGGCGGATGTCGACGAACCCAGCCGCGGTCGCGCGTGTTTAGGGCATACACACGACATCGGTTAACGTCTATCGTGATCGCCGCGGTTGCTTGAAGTCGGCGCCGTAGCGCTACCCGAGGGGCCTTTATGATTACTCAGATCACCCGCCTGCTTGACGCGTCGCAGACCCGCAAAGCACGCGCATTCGTCGAACAAGCCGAGTTCGTGGAAGGCAAAGCCACGAACCGCGGATCGAATATCAAGAACAACGAACAGATCAGCGAAAACGATTCGGACCAATCCGAGATCGGCCGGATAGTGGTTCAGGCGCTGCTCAATAACGACGACGTGCTGAATACCGCCTTCCCCCGGGGCGTGCCCAGCCCGACCTTCTCCCGCTATCAGCCCGGCATGTATTACGGGCTGCATATGGACGAAGCAATCATGAACACCAAGCCGAAACCGTTGCGCACGGATTTATCGGTGACGGTGTTCCTGTCGTCGGGCGACGAATACGACGGCGGCGAACTCGAACTGTGGACCGGCACGGAACCGCAGCTCGTGAAACTCGATGCCGGCGACGCGGTGATCTACCCCACCGGCCTCATTCATCAGGTGCGACCGGTGACCCGCGGTACGCGCTACGCCGCTGTGACGTGGATACAGAGCCAGATCCCCGAACTCAAACACCGCCAAGTGCTATCGCATTATTATCAACTGGTCGCACGTATGGGCCACAAGGCCGACGAAACCGATCGGTTACTGATGGAATCAGTGCGTACGGGGCTGTATCGGATGTGGATGGAACTCTGATCGCGACGCGCCCCGGTCGAGCGCACGCTGAACTGACGCAGCGTCGATCAACCGGCGCAGCTTGCCAAGGGCGTTCGGCCAAGCTGAATTCGTCCCGGCGGTGATTGCAGGGAGATCAGCCGGGCCTCGGTGATACCAGACACACCCGCGTGTATCGCCCGGCGGGCGGGTTCGCTACCTGTTCGATACGAGACGGCGCCTCGGCCCGGCACACTGCGGATAACGCCCCGCCTCGGCTCATCAACCCGCGTGCCGCCGCCGGCGACACCTGTGGCATCAGCGCTGCCACAGGTGTGGCAATAAAGACGGCGCAATACGGTCGCACACGATCCCACGACGCTGCGTTGGCGCTGATTGATGGCACGACTTCCCACTGGCGTAGAACTTGCGTTATTACATGGGGACCGACGTTCGAGCATAGGTTCGTCGTCCGCTCCGTCGCGAACGGGGCGCCATAACGTATATAACCGAGGAGAACACCATGTGCGCAGTCGCTGCCCGCGAAGTCGAACTCGAATCCAGCGTCCGAGAGTTCATTGATACCCCCCGCAAGATGTTGATTGGCGGCCAGTGGGTCGCCGCCGAATCCGGCAAGACCTTCGAGGTCTACAACCCCGCCACCGATGAAGTCATCGCCCAGGCCCAGTCGGCGGCCAAGGCCGACGTCGACAAGGCGGTGCGAGCCGCGCGTAAAGCGTTCGACGACGGGCCCTGGACGCAGATGTCGCCCGCCGAGCGCGGCCGCATCGTCTGGAAGATCGGCGACCTGATCATGGAACATCAGGAAGAACTGGCTCAGCTCGAAGCACTCGACAACGGCAAGCCGATTTCCATCGCCCGCGCGGCGGATGTCCCCTTGGCCGCCGAGTTGTTTCAGTACATGGCCGGCTGGGCGACCAAGCTCAACGGCGAGCAGATTGGCCTGACCGTGCCCTACGCGCCGGGCGCCGAATGGCATGCCTATACCCGCCGCGAGCCGGTCGGCGTCTGTGGCCAGATCATTCCTTGGAACTTCCCGCTGTTGATGGCCGCCTGGAAACTCGGCCCGGCGCTAGCCTGCGGTAACACGGTCGTCATGAAACTCGCCGAGGAAACGCCGCTGTCGGGCCTGAAGCTCGCCGAGATCATGCAGGAAGCCGGCGTACCGGACGGCGTGGTCAACATGCTCACCGGCTTCGGCGAGGAAGCCGGCGCGCCGATCGCGGCACATCCGCACGTCGACAAGATCGCTTTCACCGGCTCGACCGAAGTCGGCCGGCTGATCGTCAACGCCGCCCAGGGCAACCTCAAGAAAGTGTCGCTGGAGCTGGGCGGCAAGTCGCCGAACATCATTCTGGACGACGCCGATCTCGAGAAGGCCATCCCCGGCGCCGCCAACGCCATCTTCTTCAATCACGGCCAGTGCTGTGCCGCCGGCTCGCGTCTGTTCGTGCACGAGAAAGTCTACGACCAGGTCGTGGAAGGCGTGGCTGAATACGCGCGCAACATCAAGCTTGGCCCGGGCCTGGACCCGGAAACCCAGATGGGCCCGCTGGTGTCCCGAACCCAGCTCGAGCGCGTCACCGGCTATCTCGAAGCCGGCCGCAAACAGGGCGCCCGGGCCGCCGCGGGCGGCGAGCGCGGCGAAGGCGACGGCTATTTCGTCAAACCCACCGTGCTGGTCGACGTATCGGACGACATGAGCGTCTATCAGGAAGAAATCTTCGGACCGGTCGTGGCCGCCACGAAGTTCAAGGATGTCGATGCCGATCTCATCAAGCGCGCCAACGACACCGTCTTCGGCCTGGCCTCCGGCGTCTGGACCCAGGACATCGGCAAAGCCCACAAGCTGGCGGCCAAGATCCGCGCCGGCACCGTATGGGTAAACTGCTACAACATCTTCGATGCCGCCTTGCCCTTCGGCGGTTTCAAGCAGTCCGGCTGGGGCCGTGAAATGGGCGAACAAGTGCTCAACAACTACACCGAAACCAAGGCGGTCGCGGTGTCGCTGTAACGTCCGTATACACGCCTGCAAACAAGCCGGCTCCAGCAGGAGCCGGCTTTTTATTGTGCTGACAACGCGCGCCCATCGCGCACGCCACCCGCTCGACCGTAACGCCGCGACGCAATCAGGCGGTTCAAAACCGAAGATGGATGCCCGCAAAATCAGCAACAAGCATGGCGGCGTCGATCGACACCGCGTTATCCAGGCGTTGAAGCGTTTCGACATACCATGGGCTCGCCAACGCCCGCAGCGATGGCACGTTGTTGGAAAATGCACCGCCCACGTCCCAACGCGCAGCCGCCCAAGCCGTACAGCGCTCGCAGCGCGCCGGTCGATGGATCGCAGCGACAACATCACTCACGCCAATCGAGGACTCCATGATGGATATCAGCCGCAACGGCACCCGGCCATCGAACCCGGGCCCCGAGGACTATTTCACCGGCACCGTGCGAATCGACCCGCTGTTCAGTGCGGCCGCCCCGGCCCGGGCGGCCGGCGCCAGCGTCACGTTCGAACCCAAGGCCCGTACCGCCTGGCATACCCATCCCTACGGCCAGACGCTGATCGTGACGTCCGGCTGTGGCCGCGTACAGCGCGAAGACGGGCCCATCGAAACCATCCATCCGGGCGACGTGATCTGGTTTCCGCCGGGTGAACGACACTGGCACGGCGCCGGGCCGGACACCGCGATGACTCACATCGCAATCCAGGAAAAAGGCGAAGACGGCCCGGTGACCTGGCTCGAAAAAGTCACCGACGCTCAATACGAAGGCCGCGAATAAAACGCTTACGAGCCGGCGATCGGACCGATCGGTCGCCGGCCGACGCTTTGGTAAATTGCGAGCATAGAGCGCGAACCCCAGCGACGCCGCGGCAATCGGTCTCACGACGCCTGGCCGACTATTCACACATCGGCGGTCAAAAAAAGCGGGGCCGAAGCCCCGCAAAGTCTGGAGGAGCCGGAGTCAGCTCAGGTGATGAGTTTCCTGCAGCCCGTAGACCGGGGTCGGAATGCCTTCCATCCGAGCCTTGAGCTGCAGCGCCAAGTAGTGGGAATAATGGCGCGACTGCGCCAGATTGCCGCCGTGGAACCACAGCCCGTCCTGTTGTGTGGGCTTCCACATGTTGCGCTGCTCGCCTTCCCACGGGCCGGGATCCTTGGGCGTGTCGGAGCCCAGCCCCCAGACCTTGCCGACCTTGTCCGCCACGTCCTGGGAAATCAGGTCGGCCGCCCAGCCGTTCATCGAGCCATAGCCGGTCGCATAGATGACCACATCGGCGGGCAGTTCGCGGCCATCTTCGAGCAGGACGCTGTGCTCGGTCAGCTCTTTCACGTCCGAGCCGCTCGCGAGCTTGATTTTGCCGTCGATGATCAGCTGCGATGCGCCGACATCGATGTAATAGCCCGAGGCCCGGCGCAGGTACTTCATGAAAAGGCCGGAATCGTCGGGCCCGAAATCCAGCATGAAGCCGGCCTCTTCCAGCTGCCGATAGAACTCGGCGTCCTCTTCGCGAATGGTGTCGAAGATCGGCTTCTGGAAGTCGGCCATGATGCCGTAGGGGATGGAAGCAAACAGCAGATCCGCCTTCTCGGTCGTAATGCCGTTGGCCAGCGCTTCCTCTGAATACAGCGGCCCCAGCGAGTGCTTCATCAGCGATTCCGAACGCGAGATGTGCGTCGACGAACGCTGCACCATGGTCACGTCCACGCCGTGTTCGGCGAGCGCCGCGCAGATGTCGTGCGATGAGTTGTTCGAGCCGATGACGACAACTTTCTTACCTTCCATCCCGTCCGGCCCGGGGTGCTCGGAGGAATGCTGCTGGATGCCCTGGAAGCGATCCTGGCCGGGAATCGCGGGTACGTTCGGCTTGGCCGACATGCCGGTGGCCAGCACCAGCTGCTTCGGCTTCAGGGTGATTTCTTCGCCGTCTTTGTCGACCACGACGGTCCAGGTCTGAGTCGCTTCGTCGTAGCTGGCGCGCTTGGCCGCAGTCGAACCCCAGAAGTTCAGTTCCATGACCTTGGCGTACATCTCCAACCAGTCGCCGACCTTGTCCTTCGGCGAGAACACCGGCCAGTTGTCCGGAAATTTGATGTACGGGAGGTGGTCGTACCACACCGGGTCGTGCAGACACAGCGACTTGTAGCGCTTACGCCAGGAATCGCCCGGACGTTCGTTCTTCTCGACGATCAGTGCCGGCACGCCATGCTGGCGCAACCGGGCGGCCAACGCGATGCCGCCCTGCCCGCCGCCGATGATCAGGACATAGGGCTGAGTCGTGACGCCGAGTTCGGCCAGCTCCGCCTCGCGTTCCTCGGCCCAGGTCGGCTCGCCCTGATGCTCGCCGTGCTTGGCCCCGAGCGGGCGCGACAGGCCTTTCGGTTCTTCATAGCCCTTGAGCTCGTGCATCGTGGTCAGCAGCGTCCAGATCAGCCCGTTCTTGAGCCGGATATAGCCGTAACCACGGGCAACACCCGTATCGAACTCGATGAAGCCCTCGGTGATGCCGTCGGCGTGCGAGGGTTCCTCGTTGTCGTCCACGGTCCAGTCGGCCGGTTGCACGTCGTCGAGCCGGCTTTCCAGCATGTCGCGGATCTGCGCCTTGCCCTCGACGGTTTTGATGTTCCAGGTAAAGGCCACGAGATCCCGCCAGTAGCAGTCCTCGGCGAACAGCTCCAGGGCCTCGTCGATGTTGCGATTGATCAGCGCCTTGTTGAGCGCCGACAGCACATTCTGGATCTTGGTGCCTGCGGCAGTGTCCAGCATGGTTTTCTCCTCTCTTTCGCTGTTTTTGGAATAATCGGGTCAGGCCGCGTTTTCGAGATCGATCAGGATCTTGAGTTCGGTGCCGGCCGGATCGAGCAGCGCATCGAAGCCGTGCTCGACGGCGTCTTCCAGCGCGATACGGCGCGTTACCGCCCGCTCGGCCGGGATCTGGCCGCTGGCGATCAGCCGGCATACGCGCGGCCAGTAATAGGTCGGGTAGCACCAGGAACCGCGCACGTCGACGTCCTTGAACGTGACGTCGAACCAGTTCAGCGGGTTCTCGCCCGGGTGCAGCCCGGTCTGCACGATCGTGCCCTGCTTGCGTACGGCGTCGAGCGCCGACTTCAGTGCGTGCTCGTTGCCGGCGCATTCGATCGCCACATCGCAGCCGACATGGCCTTCAGTATGATCGCGTACCACGTCGCCCACCGATTCGCTCCGGGCATTGATGGGGATCACGCCCGGCACGGCTTGCTCGGCCAGCGCCAGCCGGGTCGGGTTGATGTCCGAGACGAACAGCTGGGTCGCCCCGGCAGCCCGCGCCGCGAGCAGCATCAAAATGCCGATCGGGCCAGAACCGGCCACCAGAACACTGCTGCCGGCGGATACTTCGCCCCGATCGCAGGCATAGACCGCGACCGCGGTCGGCTCGACCAGCGCGGCCTGCTCGTCGGTCATGGCCTCGGGAATCACCTGCACGTTGTAGTCGTTGACTAGCGCCGCCCCCGACATGCCGCCGTAATCCCAGGACAGGCCGACCAGCGCCAGCTGCTCGGACAGATGAAACAGGCCGCGTTCGGCGAAATAATCGCCGGTGCGCGGCATGATCAGCGGCTGGATCGAAACCCGATCACCCACCGCGGCGTTGTTCACGCCGTCGCCTACCGCCGTTACGACCCCGCCGAACTCGTGGCCGAGCGTCTGCGGGAACTGCGCGCCGGAAAACGGATGCGGCTCCGTGGGAATGAAGATCGGCCCGTAGGCGTATTCGTGCAGATCGGTGCCACAGATGCCGCAGAAGCGATTAGCCACTACCACTTGGCCCGGGGCCGGATCGCGCGGGGTATCAACCTCTTCGAGCCGAAGATCTTTCGCGGCGTGAAAGCGCAGTGCCTGCATGATGTGTCTCCTGTTGTGGGTTAGCGCTGTTTCAGGCCGCACTCTCGAGATCGATCAGGATCTTGAGCTGGCCGCCGGCCGGGTCCATGAGGGCGTCGAAACCACGGGTCACCGCGTCGTCCAGCGTCACCGTGCGGGTGACGATGTTCTCGGCCGGGATCTGGCCGGACTCGATCAGCCGGGCCACGCGCGGCCAGTAATGGGTTGGATAGGCCCAGGAACCCCGCACGTCGACGTCCTTGAACGTCACGTCGAACCAGTTCAGCGGGTTTTCGCCGGGGTGAAGCCCGGTCTGTACGATCACGCCCTGCTTGCGCACCGCATCCAGCCCGGTCTTGAGCGCATGCTCGTTGCCGGCACACTCGATGGCGACATCGCAGCCGACATGGCCTTCGGTGGCATCGCGAATCGTGTCGCCCACGTTCTGCTCTACCGGATTGATCGGGATCACGCCCGGGACCGCCGCTTCGGCCAGCTTCAGGCGCGTGGCGTTCACATCCGATATGAACAGCTGGGTCGCGCCGGCCGCGCGGGCCGCCATCAGCGCCAGAATGCCGATCGGCCCGGCCCCGGTGACGAGCACGCTGTTACCGGCCGATACGCCACCGCGGTCGCAGGAATACACCGCCACGGCGGTTGGCTCGATGAGCGCGGCCTGGCGATCGGTGAGCGCCTCGGGCACCACCTGCACGTTGTAGTCGTTGACCAGCGCGCCTTCGGCCATGCCGCCCGAGTGCCAGCCCAGCCCCACGAGCGTGAGCTGTGAGCTCAGATGGAACAGGCCGCGCTCGGCGTAGTAGTCGCCGACGCGCGGCATCAGCAGCGGCTGGATCGAGACCCGATCGCCCGGCTGGCAATGCGTGACGTTCCGCCCGACCGCGGTCACGACCCCGCCGAACTCGTGGCCCAGAATCTGGGGCGCGGTGGCCCCGGTGAACGGATGCGGTTCGGTCGGCACGAACACCGGCCCATAGGCATATTCATGCAGGTCGGTGCCACAGATGCCGGCAAAGCGGTTGGATATGACGACCTGATCCGGCCCCGGTTCCGCAGGCTCGGCCACGTCCTCGATACGCAAATCGCCGGCGGCGTGAAATCGCAGTGCTTTCATGAATCTCCTCAGTGACACGATCGACCGTGTCGTTGTGGCGCGTGAACACGCTCTGGAGGACACATGGCAAACCGCGTGCCGTTAATTCATGGCACTGATTTAAAAGGGCTTAATCAAAAACACCCCCGAGCCGGCCTCGGCCGCTGCCACAGCCCGATGCCACAGGTGTGGCGGCTGTGCTCGAGGTCAGATTCAGTGGGTGCGCAATCGCTTGAGCCGTCGATGGACCGTGGTGCGGTCCACTCCGAGTCGACGCGCCAGTTCCGACACGTTGCCGCCGCATTCGGCCAGCTGTGCCTCCAGGCCGATACGCCCCGTGGACGCTCCGATCTCGTCGGGCAGATCGTCGACTTCGATGGTCGGCGGTTCGCACAACGCCGTCGCCACCGACAGCGCATTGCGCAGCTCACGCACATTGCCTGGCCAGTGATGCGCGGCCAGCCGCCGGCGGGCTGCACGCGACAGTTGATAGCGTTCGCCGTGCTCGGCACCGATCTCGTCGAGAATGGTATCGGCGAGCGCGTCGAAATCCGCCCGCTCTCGCAGCGGCGGCAGTTTGAGTACTGCAGCGTTCAGCCGGTAGTACAGATCCTCGCGGAATTCGCCGCGGGCCACGCGATCGGCCAACGGTGCATGGGTCGCCGAGATCAGATGAATCGCCACCGGACGTGATTCCAGCGCGCCAACGGGCGTGACGCAGCGCTCGGCCAGAACCCGCAGCAGACGACTCTGCAACGCCAGCGGCATGTCGCCGATTTCGTCCAGAAACAGGGTGCCGCCATGGGCGGCTTCGATCAGACCACGTTTGCCGCCGCGCGCCGCTCCGGTGAACGCATTCGGCGCATAGCCGAACAGTTCGGATTCGATCAGGTGCTCGGGAATCGCCGCGCAATTAACCGCCACGAACGGCCCCGGGTGCGAACGAGCCGCGTGCACGGCGCGCGCCAGCACTTCCTTGCCGGTGCCGGTTTCGCCCTGAATCAGTACCGGCAGATCGCGCTGAGCGAAACGCGCGGCACGACGGGCCAGACGCGTCATCGTCTCGTCCCCACCGGTTAGACGCGCCAGCGAAGCCGGCATATCGGCGCGCGGCTCGGCCACCGGCCGGCGAATCGTGCGCGGCGCGCGGGTCGCCGGCGGTTCGGCACTGGCGAACAGTCGCGGCTGGCCACCGGCATACAGAATACGATCGCGCGCCGACTGGCCGCGCCTGTACTGGTCGAGCGTATCGGCATCCAGGTCGAACAAGGTATCGATCGGCTGGCCGATCAGCGCGGTGCCACTGTGCTCGGTCAAGCCGATCCGCTGCGACAACGCGGTGAACGCCGCATGCGTCATGCCCCGAATCCGGCCGTCGCCGTCCACGGCGAGCGCGGCTTCGGGATCGCTGTCTATGAAATCCGGCGAGCGCGACAACCGCAGCAGCCAATGCCCTTCGGCCTGGCTCATCAGGTTGGCCAACTCCACGCGCCGCGCGGTGGCAATCACCAGATGCCGCGCCAGTTGCTGACTGGAACGCGGCACCGCCGAACGCAGCTGCGAGATATCCACCACGGCGACCAGCTCGCCGAGGGTGTCGAACACGGGCGCCGCCGAACAGGTCAGCCCGATATGGGCCGGGTCGAAGTGATCGTCCTGATGCACGGTGATCGGCTGACGCGAGACGAGTGCGGCGCCCACGGCACAGGTGCCGGTGCGATCCTCGGCCCAGTCTGCGCCCAGATAAAGCCCGGCATCGCGCAGCGCCGGGTCGAGCTTGGGATTGCGATAGTGGGCCACGGACACGCCGCGCGCATCCGACAGCAGCAGCACATAGTTGTGCCCGGCCACTTGCTCGTAGAGATGATCGAGCGCAGCCCGGCTGATGCGGATCAGTTCCTCAGCCTGCTGCTGGTGCTCCCGCAACTTGGCGCCGGGCACGATGTAGGCGTTGCCGCGCTGGCTCGGGTCGAGCCGATATTCGTTCAGACAGCGCAACCAGGAGTTCACCACCAGTCCGTCGCGGCTCGATGGGCGTCCGGCGGCAACGTTCTCGATTTCCTTCAGATGAGCACTGATCGATGACATGGCCTCACCTCCGGCTCGACGATGTCACCGCGCAGGCGCCGCGGGCTACCCGACGTTAGTCGGCTGCGCGTTGTGTTGCGCGTACGCAACAGCCCACTCGCTCTTGGCAACAGCGCTACAATAGATCGATCACGCGCAATTGATTTGACCATGTCAGATATTCGTAACCCGGAGCGCCCCGCGCGCGCCATCGAACGTCCGCCGGCCCCCCGCCCCGGGACAACCGCGATCGCGGGCGGTATCAGCGTTGTCCTGTTGCTCATTCTGTTCGCCGGCTACGGTGTGGCACAGGGGATTCTGTACATCGTCGCCCTGGGGCTCGGCATTGCGCTGTATCACGCCCGCTTCGGCTTTACTTCGGCGTTTCGCCAGCTCATGGCCGTCGGCCAAGGCGAGACCCTGCGCGCGCATATGCTCATGCTCGCCGTGGCCAGTCTGCTGTTCGCGCCGCTGATGGCGCTCGGCACGACCGCGTTCGGCGGTCCGCTTTCCGGCTATGTCTTCCCGGTCGGACTGTCGGTGGCCTTCGGCGGCTTCATCTTCTGCATTGGCATGCAGCTGGGCGGCGCCTGTGCCTCGGGTTCGCTGTATACCGTTGGCTCGGGCCAGACCTCGATTCTCATCACTCTGTTCGGCTTCATCGTCGGCTCGGTTTGGGGCGCGCACGATTTCGGCTTCTGGCTCCAGCCCGCTTTCGTCTGGGGCAAGCTCTCCCTGGCCGACACGCGCTGGGGCTATACCGGCGCCGTGATTTTCCAGTTCATCATCATCGGCGCGATCGTCGCCGCGACCTGGCTGGTCGAACGCCGGCTCAACCCGCCGCCGCGCGTGGGCCCGCCGAGCGAGCATGGCATCAAACGCGTGCTGCGCGGCACCTGGCCTCTGTGGGCCGGCGCGCTGGCGCTTGCCGTGCTCAATGCCGCCACGCTCTGGCTGTCCGGCAAGCCGTGGGGCATTACCAGCGCGTTCGCGCTATGGGGATCGCAGGCGCTGTCCGCCCTCGGCGTAGATGTGGGCAGCTGGTACTACTGGTCCGGTCCGCATGCGGGCGGGCTGCATACCCCGATTTTTGCCGACCGGACCAGCGTGATGGACATCGGGATCATTTTTGGGGCCATGGCGGCCTCCGCCTGGGGCGGCACCTTCAAGATCGCCACCGACCTGCCCTGGCGCATCATCGTAGCCCGCCTCATCGGGGGCATCCTCATGGGCTACGGCGCGCGCATCGCCTTCGGGTGCAATATCGGCGCCTACTTTGGCGGCATCGCGTCGTTCTCGCTGCACGGCTGGCTTTGGGGTGCGGTCGGATTGCTCGGCACCGTTGTCGGCTTGAAATTGCGGCCTTTGTTCGGAATGGGTGTGCCGAAACTGAGCGACAGCAGTTGCTGAGCGCACCCGGGGCCCGACCTCGCCACAGTCACGATACGCCGGTGCTCCGTGCACGGCGTGCTAATATCCGGCCCGTAATCTCAATGCCATGTTCGCCGGCACCCACCGCTCGTCCCGTGATTTCATGAGTACGACCCGTTCGCCCCGTAGCGATTTCAATCTGACCGACCGGCTCGTATCCGATATTTTTTCGGGACACTACAAGCCCGGCGACTTCATCCCGAAGGAAATGCATATCTGCGAGGAATTCGGGCTGAGTCGTACCGTGGTACGGCGTCATCTCTCGCAGCTCGTGGACGGGGGCGTGATCGAGCGCATCTCCGGGTACGGCTCCCGGGTTCGTGAATATTCCGAATGGCATATCCTCGACCCACTGGTCACCGAATGGATGACCCGTTTCGCAGCTCCGAACGAAGAGATTCAGCGCGAAGTGCTGTCGTTCCGCTTAAGCGTGGAACCACATGTCGCCATGGCGGCGACGCGCCAGGCCAATGCCCACGACCTGGTCGCCATCGAGGAAGCCTTCAACGGCATGGCGCGCACCCTCGACGAAGCCAAAACCGGCGAACGCCGCCGACTCGATAGTGAGTCGGATGTCGCGTTTCACGTGGCCATCTTCCGCGCGACCCACAACATCGTTTGGTCACAGCTTTCACATATTCTGCGGCCCTCGATCCACCTGCTCGTGGTCGAGTCCAACGTCAGTGCCACCGACCCCGAAGACAGCCTCGAGCGTCATCGCCGTCTGATGGAAGCCATCCGCATGCGCAAGGTCGAGGATGCTTTCTATGCCGCGCATGCGATTCTTGAGGGTACGAGTCTCGCCCTGGGACTCGAACATACCCGCCCGGAAGTTGTGCCCGCCCATCTGAACGACTGACCCTCGGGTTGCCATCGCACGATCACGCTCGATTCTGAATCGCGAAGTGCTTCGTATTTCCGGCTAAGCGCCTATTCCCATCCAGCGGCGGACGTGCCCGCGTATGAGGCAGTGGCGTGGTTGCCGCGTTTGGCGTGGGCCATTCGAGTGAACCCACGACGCCGAATTGCCCTGCCCAAATACAGTGGGCATCAACGCCTCTGGCATGACCGCGGCCGGCACGATCACGTTCTTCGCGATCAACCGATTGCCCGACGACGCGGTGTCGCTCGATATCGACCTGCAGGGCTTTGGCTCGTCACGTCTGCTCGAGCATCGAAGGCTCTCGCATACCGATCCCAAGGCGGCGAATACCGAAGGCCAGCCGGATGGGGTGGCCCCGGTTGACGGTCATGGCCTGGCGTGCGACCACGGGCGCCTGACCGGGCGGCTCGATCCATTGACCTATCGCTTCATCCGAATTGCGGTCGATATAGCGCGCATCTGACGCCGACACACGCCCGGCTCGACGCCCGCGGCGCGGCAGACCCGGTACAAACCATGAGCGGCTCGACACAGCCGCCGATTAAAACCAAAGTCTATGTTGAACATATAACGGACATGTTTGACATTAGTTGCCGATTACAGGAGTTAACTGATGAGCGACGGAGAGAACGGCCACCCCAAGCGGCGATCCCAGGCCTGGTTCGGCGGGCATGACCGCGACGGGTTTTTGCATCGCAGCTGGATGAAGAACAGCGGGTTGCCGGACGATGCCTTCGATGGTCGACCGGTGATCGGCATTTGCAATACCTTCTCGGAATTCACGCCGTGTAACGCGCACTTCCGGGGTCTGGTGGAGCACATCAAGCGCGGCATTCTGGACGCGGGCGGCACCCCCCTGGAGTTCCCGGTATTTTCCTGCGGCGAGACGCTGCTTCGCCCCACCGCCATGCTGTTCCGCAATCTCGCGGCGATGGACACCGAGGAAGCCATCCGCGCCAACCCGATGGACGGCGTGGTACTGATGTGCGGCTGCGACAAGACCACCCCGTCTCTGATGATGGGCGCGGCCAGCTGCGATCTGCCCACTCTGGTCGTCTCCGGCGGCCCGATGCTCAACGGCCGCTTCAAGGGCCGTCAGCTCGGCTCCGGCACCGACGTCTGGAAGTTCTCGGAAGACGTGCGCGCCGGCAAGATGTCGATCGACGATTTCCTGGCTGCCGAATCCGGCATGCATCGCTCGGCCGGCCACTGCATGACCATGGGCACCGCTTCGACGATGGCCTCGATGGCCGAATCGCTCGGCATGGCCCTGCCCGGTAACGCGGCGTTCCCCGCGGTCGACGCGCATCGCAACCGCCTCGGGCGTATGTCGGGCCGGCGTATCGTCGAGATGGTCGAGGAAGACCTCAAGCCCTCGAAGATTCTGACTCGTAAGGCGTTCGAGAACGCGATCCGCACCAACGGCGCGATCGGCGGCTCGACCAACGCGGTCATCCATCTGCTGGCACTGGCACGTCGCGTTGGCGTCGACATGCATCTCTCGGATTGGGACAAGCTCGGCCACGACGTGCCCTGCCTGGTCGACCTGATGCCGTCCGGCCGTTTCCTGATGGAGGATTTCTGTTACGCGGGCGGCCTGCCGGCGCTGATGAAACAGATCGAGGATCTGCTGCACACCGACGCGCTGACCGTGAACGGCCATACCGTCGGCGAGAATCTGGCCGACGTGGAATGCTTCGATCACGAAGTGATTCGCAAGCGCG
Source organism: Salinisphaera hydrothermalis C41B8 (assembly GCF_000732535.1). GTDB lineage: Bacteria > Pseudomonadota > Gammaproteobacteria > Nevskiales > Salinisphaeraceae > Salinisphaera > Salinisphaera hydrothermalis. Next base: position 3,376 of record NZ_APNK01000021.1, on the reverse strand, counting down.
ACAACCCGGTCAACGAGCGGGGCGGCATTGCTGTGCTCAAGGGCAACCTGGCGCCGGATGGTGCGGTGCTCAAACCCTCGGCGGCCACGGCCGAACTGATGAACCATCGCGGCCGTGCCGTGGTGTTCGAATCGATCGAGGACTTCAAGGCCCGCGTCGACGATCCGGATCTGGATATCGACGAAACCTGCGTGATGGTGCTCAAGGGCGCTGGTCCCAAGGGTTATCCGGGCATGGCCGAAGTCGGCAACATGCCGCTGCCGACCAAGATTCTGGAAAAAGGCGTACGCGACATGGTCCGCGTTTCGGATGCACGCATGTCGGGCACGGCCTTTGGCACCGTCGTGCTGCATGTCTCGCCCGAATCGGCCGCCGGCGGCCCGCTGGCCCTAGTCGAGAACGGCGACATGATCGAGCTGGACGTCGACAATCGTCGCCTGCATCTGGACGTGGACGACGCCGAACTCGAAGCGCGCCGCAAGCGCTGGACGGCTCCGCCGCCGGCGATGGACAGCGGTTACCAGAAGCTGTATTTCGACCACGTGCAGCAGGCCGATCTCGGCGCCGATCTGGATTTCCTCGGCGGTTGCCGCGGCGCGGCGATCCCGCGGGAAAACCACTGATCGGTTGGCTATGACTCAATCCGCGATCTACCCCAGTCTGGAAGGCCGGACGGCATTCGTGACCGGCGGCGGCAGCGGCATCGGGGCCGAACTGGTTTCGGCCCTGACGCGGCAGAAGGCGAACGTTCACTTCGTCGACATCGATGTAGCGGCCAGCGAGGCCCTGGTGGCCCGGTTGCAGAACGAATCGAGCGACCATCGCGTGGCGTTCACGCACTGCGATATTCGCGACGTGGATCGTCTCCAGCAGACGATCCGCGATGTCGAGGCCGAGCACGGCGCAATCCGTGTGCTGGTCAACAACGCCGCCAACGATGATCGCCACGACTGGCAGTCGGTGACTGCCGACTACTGGGACGAGCGTATGGCGATCAATCTGCGCCCGCAGTTCTTCGCCATTCAGGCGGCAGCCCCCGGGATGGCCGAGGCCGGGGGCGGCTCGATCATCAACTTCGGATCGATCAGCTGGAAGGTCGCGCTCGGCGGCATGCCGGGCTATACCACGGCCAAGGCCGCCATCCACGGCTTGACCCGCGGCATGGCGCGCGACCTGGGCGAATCCAATATCCGCGTCAATACCATCATCCCCGGCGCCATCATTACCGAGCGCCAGCTCGACAAATGGATCACGCCCGAGGACGAGGCCCGTATCCAGGCCAACCAGTGCCTCAAACAAAGACTCTTGCCCGAGCACGTCGCGCCGACCGTGCTGTTCCTGGCAGCCGACGACAGCGCCGGCTGCACCGCCCACGAATATTTTATCGACGCCGGTTGGTGCTGAAATGGATTTGATCGAACTGTCCGATTGTCTGCCGCAGGATCTGGAGCGAGCCGTACTCGTCGGCCGCGTCTGGCGCACGGCACCGGTCGACGGCCCGGCCCTCATCGCCGTGCGCGGCGGCGAGGTCGTGGACATCAGCGCTCATGGCCCGACCATGACCGATCTGCTCGATCGCGACGACTTGGTGGAGGTCGCGACAAACGCCCCCGGCGAATCGCTCGGCAACGTGCGCGACTGGCTGACCCAGTCGCTGGAAACCGATTCCGGCGAACGGCTGCTCGCCCCGGTCGATCTGGCCGCGGTCAAGGCTTGCGGCGTGACCTTCGCCGTGAGCCTGCTCGAACGCGTAATCGAGGAACAGGCCGGCGGCGACCCGGCCAAGGCGGCCGAAGTCCGCAGCCAGCTGCACGAACTCATCGGCGAGGATCTGTCGCAGATCGTGCCGGGCTCGGACGCCGCCATGGAACTCAAGAAGGCGCTGATCGAACGCGGTGCCTGGTCGCAGTATCTGGAAGTCGGCATCGGCCCGGACGCCGAAGTATTTTCCAAATGCCAGCCCATGGCCGCCGTGGGTTTCGGCGCCGAAGTCGGGTTGCATCCGTCCTCGGCCTGGAACAATCCGGAGCCGGAGATCGTGCTGGCGGTGGATTCCACCGGCCGGACCCGCGGCGCGACGCTCGGCAACGACGTCAACCTGCGCGATCTGGAGGGCCGCAGCGCCCTACTGCTGTCCAAGGCCAAGGACAACAACGGCTCGGCCTCGCTCGGTCCGTTCATTCGTCTGTTCGACGATCATTTCGATATCGACGATGTGCGCTCGGCGCGCGTACGGCTCGTGATCGAAGGCGCGGACGACGGTTTCCGGCTCGACGATGCCTCCGACATGCGCGAAATCAGTCGCGATCCGCTGGATCTGGTCTCGCAGGCCCACGGCTCGCATCACCAGTATCCGGACGGCTTCGTGCTGTATCTCGGCACGATGTTCTCGCCCACGCTCGATCGCGACGGCGAAGGCCAGGGTTTCACGCACCACATCGGCGACCGCGTGACCATCGCCACGCCCACGCTCGGCGCGCTGGTCAATCGCGTGAACCGCAGCGACGCCATCCCGCCGTGGACCTTCGGCGCGCGCCGTCTTTTCGAACATCTCGCGCGGGGCCGACAGAACGGCGCCCCGCAATCGAACGACACCGCTTTCAATCAGGAGTCCCCCATGCCCGAACTCACCGGCCAGCAATTCATCGGCGGTGCCCGCGTGGCAGCCGGCCAGAACACGCTTGCCAGCCGTGCAGCCGAGGACAACGCCCCCTACAAGCAGGATTTCTTCGAAGCGACGTCCGAGGAAGTCACCGCGGCCGCCAAGGCTGCCCATGACGCCTTCGATACGTTTTCCACCATCGATCCGGAAACCCGGGCCCAGTTTCTCGAAGCCTGTGCCGACGAGATCGAGGCGCTGGGCGATGCGGTCATTCGCGAAGCCATGCGCGAGACCGCCCTGCCGGAAGCCCGGCTGACCGGCGAAGTCGGCCGCACGACGGGTCAGCTGCGGCTGTTCGCCAAGGTGCTGCGTCGCGGCGATTATCTCGGCGCGCGTATCGATACCGCGACCGATGCCGCCCCGGATCTGCGCCAGATCCAGCAGGCGATCGGTCCGGTCGCCGTATTCGGCGCCTCCAACTTCCCGTTTGCGTTCTCGGTCGCCGGTGGCGATACGGCTTCTGCTTTTGCCGCCGGTTGCCCGGTGGTGGTGAAAGCCCATCCGGGACATATGGTGACCTCGGAGATGGTCGGTAACGCGATCGAAGCGGCGGTGAAGAAGACCGGCATGCCGGCCGGCACCTTCAATATGATCTTCGGCGACAAGGTCGGCGCCCAGCTGGTGCAGGAGCCGGCGATCAAGGCGGTCGGCTTCACCGGGTCGCAGAACGGCGGCCGGGCCCTGTTCGATATGGCCTCGCAGCGGCCCGAGCCG
>NZ_APNK01000020.1 GCF_000732535.1 Salinisphaera hydrothermalis C41B8 | reverse complement strand
AAGATCGCTTTGAACTCTGGCGTTAACGTTGAACCATCATACAGCGGGACCAAACAGCTAGGGTCTGTTGATGTTTCGTGCCGTGGCTCAGGGGGCGCGCGACCTCCGGTCGCATCGATGGGCAGGCCCGAATCCCAACAGGCGGGCGGACGAATCACGACACGGCGGTAGACAGCGTGAGTGCGGTCTTCCGCGCGACTGTCCCTCCGGCCGTACTTGTTGTTGCTATTCGACGCTCATTGCCAGACAGCGCCTGACTTGGACTCGCGCGAAACATCAACAGGCCATAGACTGAGCAAATAATGGCGTCAGGGAGACACGACGCCGACCACCGACATAGGGACGACGCCATGCAAATTCTTTGCAGACGCGCGGGTTGGGCCATCCTGATTCTGAGTTGTGCGTTAGTGCTGGCTGGATGCGGCGGCAGCGATTCGCAATCCGGCAAACAACAGGCGGATGCTGCCAAGCCGACCAAGGCCGAAAAACAGAACGACGGCGGCGATCAGCCGCTAGTCTCGGGACTGCCTGACTTCACGCGACTGGTTAAACAAGTGTCGCCGGCCGTGGTCAACATCAGCGCATTGCCGCCGCGGGCGCAACCGCCGGGCAAGAACGCCGGATCCGGGGGTTCGACCGCGCCGCAGGGGCAGGGCGACGCGCTTCGTGACTGGCTGCATCGTTTCTTTGGTGACGATGATCAAGGCAACGGCCCGGCCCCGCCGCAGATGCCAGACGACAGCGAGCATGTCTCGCTCGGCTCCGGTTTCATTATTTCGCCGAACGGTTACATCCTCACCAATCGTCATGTGATCGCGGGGGCCGGCCAGATCGTGGTCAAGCTCAACGATCGCCGTCAGCTGATCGCCAAGGTGGTTGGCGCGGACCCGGACAGCGACGTGGCCGTACTCAAAGTCAAGGCGGATCATCTGCCGACCGTCAAGATCGGCGATCCGAACAAGCTGGATGTCGGCGCCTGGGTGGTGGCCATCGGCTCGCCGTTCGGCTTCGAGACGTCGGTGACCGCGGGCATCGTATCGGCCAAGGGACGTAGTCTGGCCGACGATCAGTACGTGCCGTTCTTGCAGACCGACGTCGCGATTAACCCGGGGAATTCCGGCGGCCCGCTGTTCAACATGGCCGGGCAGGTCGTCGGCATCAATTCGCAAATTTACAGCCAGACCGGCGGCTACCAGGGCGTATCGTTCGCGATCCCGATCGACATTGCCATGAAGGTGGCCAAGCAGCTCCGTACCACCGGGCATGTCACGCGCGGCTGGCTGGGCGTGCAGATTCAGAACGTTGACCGCGAACTGGCCCAGTCCTTCAAGCTGCAGCGGCCCGAGGGCGCGCTCGTCACGCAGATTCTCAAGGGCAGTCCGGCCTCCAAGGCGGATATCGATGTCGGGGACGTGATTCTTTCGTTCAACGGGCATACCGTCGACTCGGCTTCCGACTTGCCGCCGCTAGTGGCATCGATTGCGCCGGGCGAGAAGGCGAAGCTCAAGATTCTTCGCGACGGCAAAACAAGGACCGAGCAAGTCACCATTGCCGCGCTACCGGCCCGGCTGCAAGGCGGACAAGGCGGCAGCGGCACACCGAACGGCCAGTCCAAGCCGGACGAGCCGCCGTTCGGGCTGACCCTGCAGTCGCTGAATACGAAGCAGCGCCGTGCCCTCGGGCTCGACCGAGGCGGCGTGCGCGTGACCGACGTCGCGCCGGGGCCGGCCGCCGAGGCGGGCCTGCAGCCGGGCGATGTGATTCTCAGTGTTGGATCGACCGACGTTGAGGACCGCCAGAGCCTGCTCGATGCTTTACGTCAAGCGCACGGCCCGGTCGCGCTGCTGGTGCTGCGCGGCGGAGTACGTTTGTACCTGCCCATGCAGACCCAGGCACCCGACAAGAAGGGCGGCTAAAAAAAAACCGGTCGGGCGCGTATACTGCGCGTCGTAATCCGTATCGCCCCGGCTTTGCCGGGGCGATTGTTTTGTGTCGGCGCTGGCGCACTGAATGCAGTCACATATCCGCAATTTTTCGATCATCGCGCATATCGACCATGGCAAGTCCACGCTTGCCGATCGCTTCATCCGGACCTGCAACGGTCTGACGGAACGCGAAATGGCGGATCAGGTGCTCGATTCCATGGATCTCGAACGCGAGCGCGGGATCACCATCAAGTCGCAAGCGGTGACGCTCGACTACACGGCCGCCAACGGCGAGACCTACACGCTCAATTTCATCGATACGCCGGGCCACGTGGATTTCTCCTACGAGGTTTCGCGCTCGTTGTTCGCCTGCGAGGGCGCGCTGCTGGTGGTCGACGCGTCGCAGGGCGTGGAAGCCCAGAGCGTGGCGAACACCTACACTGCCATCGAACAGGATCTGGAAGTCCTGCCGGTGCTGAACAAAATCGACCTGCCGGCGGCCGATCCCGATCGCGTGGCCCAACAGATCGAGGACGTGATCGGTATCGAGGCCACTGATCGTCTGTTGGTCTCCGCCAAGTCGGGCGAGGGCGTCGATGATGTGCTCGAGGCGATCATTCGGCGCGTGCCGCCGCCGGCGGGCGACCCGGACGCGCCGCTGCAGGCGTTGATCATCGATTCCTGGTTCGACAATTACCTGGGCGTAGTGTCGCTGGTGCGCATCCGCAACGGGCGGCTGGCCAAGGGCGACCGGATGAAGGTCATGTCGACCGGGCGCGCCTACGACGTCGACGACGTTGGCGTGTTCACGCCGAAGAAGAAATCGCGCCCCGCGCTGGAAGTGGGCGAGGTCGGCTATGTGGTGGCCGGCATCAAGAACATCGACGGCGCGCCGGTCGGCGATACGCTCACCCATGCGTACGCGCCGTGCAGCGAGCGCGTACCGGGCTTCAAGCAGATCCAGCCGCGCGTGTTCGCCGGCTTGTTCACGGTCGATTCCGATGACTACGAGGATTTTCGCGATGCGCTGGCCAAGCTGCGCCTGAACGACTCCTCGCTGAACTACGAGCCGGAAACGTCCGCCGCGCTCGGCTTCGGTTTCCGCATCGGCTTTCTCGGCATGCTGCACATGGAAATCGTGCAGGAGCGCCTGGAACGCGAATACGGGCTCGATCTGATCACCACCGCGCCGACCGTGGTGTATCAGGTGCTCACCCATGCCGGTGAGGAGCTGTCGATCTCCAATCCGCAACAGCTGCCGCCAACGGGCGAGATCGACGAGATTCGCGAGCCGATCATCAAGGCTTCGATCCTCATGCCGCAAGAGTTCGTCGGTCCGGTCATGCAGCTGTGCATGGAAAAGCGCGGCGTACAGAAGAACATGGCCTACATGGGCAATTCGGTGCAGATGGATTTCGAGATGCCGCTGTCCGAAGTGGTGCTCGATTTCTTCGACCGGCTGAAATCCGTTTCCCGTGGTTTCGCCTCCTTCGAGTACGATTTCGCACGCTTCCAGGCCGCCGATCTGGTCCGGCTCGATGTGTTGATCAATGGCGACGCGGTCGATGCGCTCGCGCATATCGTGCATCGCGAGCAGGCTTACGACCGTGGCAAGGCGCTGGTGGAGAAGCTCAAGAACATCGTGCCCCGGCAAATGTTCGATGTGGCGATCCAGGCCACGATCGGTACGCGCATCATTGCGCGTTCCACGGTCAAGGCCATGCGCAAAAACGTCACCGCCAAGTGCTACGGCGGCGACGTCTCGCGCAAGCGCAAGCTGCTGGAGAAACAGAAGGAAGGCAAGAAGCGAATGAAACAGCTCGGCAGCGTGGAGATTCCGCAGGAAGCATTCCTTGCCGTGCTCTCTACGGACGACAAAGACTAGGAATCGCGATCCATGAGTCATATCGACATGAACTTCGAAGCCTGGCTGACGCTGGCCTGTCTGATCACCGGCGTCGTATGGCTCGTGGATCGATTGATACTCGCCAAGCGCCGCCCGGCCGGCACCGAAGGCAACTGGGCGACCGAGTTCTGTCGCTCCTTCTTTCCGGTGTTGCTGGCGGTGCTTCTGCTGCGGGCATTCGTGTTCGAGCCGTTCCGCATCCCCTCGAAATCCATGGTGCCGACGCTGCTCGTCGGCGATTTCGTGCTGGTTTCCAAGTTCTCCTACGGCCTGCGCCTGCCGGTGACCCACACCAAGATCCTGGACACCGGCGAGCCCAAGCGTGGCGACGTGGCGGTGTTTCGTTACCCGCGTAATCCGAGCGAGGATTACATCAAACGCATCATCGGCCTGCCGGGCGACAAGATCACGTATCGCAACGAGCAGCTGTATATCAACGGCAAGCCAGTGCCGAAGAAATACATGGGGGTCTACGACGGGCCGGACGCCGACGTCTACGACCAGATGCAGTTGTTCATGGAAAAACTCCCGGGCACCAAGTCCCCGCACAAGATTCTGCACGTCGTCGGGCGCGAAGGGCCACAGGCCAGCGTGACCGTGCCCAAGGGCGAGTATTTCGCCATGGGTGATAATCGCGACAATAGTTCGGACTCGCGTATCTGGGGCTTCGTGCCGGAAAAGAACCTCGTGGGCCGTGCGGATCTGATTTGGATGAGTATCGATTTCTCGGATTTCCATGTCCGTCTGTCGCGCATCGGGACGTGGCTGAAAGAATGAACGACATGAGGCGAAGCGCATTCAGACAACGCCAAGGTGGATTCACGTTCTGGTCCGGGCTCTATGTCCTGATCACGCTCGGTATCATCGTGTTCGTCGGCGTTCGCAGCGTGCCGGTCTATCTCAACAACCGCGAGGTCCAAAAGGCCTTGAGCGAAGTCGCCCAGGATCCTTCGATGCAGCATGCCGATGCCATCGCGATTCAACGGGCTGTAGCGCGTCATTTCGAAGCCGGCTATGCCGCGGATGTCTCGCCGCGCGACATCGCCGTCGGTCACGAAGGCGAGACGCGCGTGCTGTCGCTGCACTACGAGGTGCGCCGTCCTTTGGCGTTCAATATGTCGCTGGTTTATACCTTCGACGATCGCGCCCGCATGACCGGTGGCGGCGGGTAAGCCGGGCATGAGCGGGGGCGAATCGGTCAACCGCGCCCAGGCGCGCGATGAATTTCAGCAGCGGATCGGCCATGTCTTTAGTGCGCGTTCGCTGCTCGCGCAGGCGCTCACGCATCGTAGCGCTGGTCCCAATCACAACGAGCGGCTCGAATTTCTTGGCGATGGCGTCCTGAATTTCGTGATCGCAGCGGCCTTGTTCGAGCAGAACCCGGAAGCGTCCGAGGGCGATCTGTCGCGCCTGCGCGCCGCGCTCGTGCGTGAGCGCACCCTGGCCGAGATCGCCGACGAACTGCACCTCGCCGATCTGCTGGTGCTCGGTCCGGGCGAGAACCAGGCCGGCAGTCGGCGGCGTGCCTCGGTCAAGGCGGACGGTGTGGAAGCCATACTCGGTGCGATCTACTGCGATGCCGGGTTCGATGCCACGCGCGACGTCATCCTCGCGCTGTATCGCCGGCGCCTGGCCGAGCTGCCGACGGCCGATAGTCTCAAGGATGCCAAGACCCGCCTGCAGGAATGGCTGCAGGCCCGAGCACGATCCCGTCCCGAATACGAAGTGGTCAGCATCTCCGGCGCTGACCATGCCCAGCATTTCGTCGCGCGCTGTCGTCTCGCCGATACCGGCGATGCGGTTGAAGGCGAGGGCGGCGGTCGGCGCAAGGCCGAACAGAACGCGGCCCAGCGGATGCTGCAACGCCTGGAAGGCAAACAGACATGAGCGAATCCTCCTCTCCCAAGAGCGGCATGGTGGCCCTCGTCGGCCGGCCCAACGTGGGCAAGTCCACGCTGGTCAACGCGCTGGTGGGCGAAAAAGTCTCGATCGTCACACCCAAGCCCCAAACCACGCGTCATCGCATCATCGGGGTACTCACGCGCGACGATGTGCAGATCGCCCTGGTCGACACGCCGGGCCTGCATACGAGCCAGAAGACCGCGCTCAATCGGGTCATGAACGAAACCGCGGTGGCCAGTCTTGCCGGCATCGATCTGGTGCTGTTCGTGGTCGAGGCCGGCCAGTGGCGTGCGGATGATGCCGCCGCACTCGCGCGGCTGGAAAAACTCAACACCCCGGTGGGGCTGGTGGTCAACAAGACCGATCGCGTCGCCGACAAGACCGAGCTGCTGCCCTTCATCGAAGACGTTGCCGCACGGCGCGCGTTCGATTTCGTCGTGCCGCTGTCGGCACAGAAGGCCGACAACCTGGATGCGCTGATTCAAGAGTGTGTGGCTTACATGCCGGAAGGGCCTTATCTCTTCCCAGAGGATGAATATACCGATCGCAACATGCGCTTCCTTGCGGCCGAGGCGGTGCGTGAGAAGCTGATGATGCATCTGCAGCAGGAGCTGCCGTATTCGGTCGCGATCGAGATCGAGCGCTTCGATACCTCCGGCGAGCAGATCGAAATTCATGCCTGCATCTGGGTCGCGCGCGACAATCACAAGTCGATCGTGATCGGTCGCGGCGGCGCCATGCTCAAGAAGATCGGACGGGCGGCGCGGCTGGATCTGGTCGACCGGCTCGGCCAGCGCGTGGATCTGCGGCTGTGGGTCAAGGTACGCGACAACTGGATCGACTCCGAAGCCAGCGTACGCGACCTGGGTCACTGATCGGACCTCGCCGCGGTGCGGGTCGAACTCGAACGCGCGCTCGTGCTGCACCGGCGCCCCTGGCGCGATACCAGCATGATCGTGGAGGCGATGACCCGCGAGCACGGCCGGATCGCCGCCATCGCCAAGGGGGCCCGTCGCGCGAAGTCGCGCTGGCGCGGGTTGCTCGAGCCGCTATCGCTCGTGGAGCTGTCCTGGAGCGGGCGCGGCGAACTGTACACCCTGACCGGCGTGGAATACGTACGGGGCCATGCGCTGTCCGGCAATGCACTGATGGGCGGGCTGTATGCGGCCGAACTGATCATGCGGCTGACCGCGCGCGACGACCCGCATGCGACGGTCCACGACAGTTTCGCGGCCACACTGGCCGCCATGGCTGACGGCGCGCCCGCAATCGTGGCGCTGCGGTTCTTCGAGCGCGACCTGCTCGATGAGCTGGGCTACGGGTTATCCCTGGGCATGACCGAAGCCGGCGAGCGCATCGAGCGCGAGGCCGATTATGCCTGGCACGTCGAACACGGCCTGCGACAGGGCCGCGCACGCGGCGATGAGGTGGCCGTGGCCGGGCGGACGTTGATCGGCTTGGTGGACGGACGGTTGCCCGATCGCGAAGCGATTCGTCAGGCGCGCGATCTGATGCAGGCGGCACTGGCCCCGCACATCGGGCCCAAGCCGTTAAAATCCGTCGCAACGCTACAAGCCATGCAACAATTCGCTGGCGGCGGGCGCCGCGGCGAACCCGATGCGGGAGATAACCCATGAATGCGAGCACCGCAATCCAGCCGTCCGACCTGCGCCTCGGCGTCAATGTCGATCATGTCGCCACGTTGCGCCAGGCCCGTGGCACGAGCTACCCCAGCGTGGTCGATGCCGCCCGCCAGGCGATCGCCGCCGGTGCCGACAGCATCACCGTGCACCTGCGCGAGGATCGGCGTCATATCCAGGATGCCGACGTCGAAACGCTGTGTGCGTCGGGCGACGTGGCGGTGAATCTGGAAATGGCGCTCACCGACGAGATGATCGATATCGCGCTGGCCAACAAGCCGCGCGATTGTTGTCTCGTGCCCGAATCGCGCGAGGAACTGACCACCGAGGGCGGGCTCGACGTGGCCGGTCAGCTGGAGCGCGTGCGTGACGGCCTGGATAAGCTGCACGGCGCGGGCATCAACGTGGCCTTGTTCATCGATCCAGACGAGGCCCAGATCGATGCTGCCGCCGAAGCCGGCGCGCGCTTCATCGAGATTCATACCGGCGCTTATGCCGATGCGACGGACGAAGGCGCCGCCGAACGCGAACTCGAGCGCATCGTGGCGGCCGCGAAGCGCGCCGCAGATCACGGCATCGAGGTGCATGCGGGGCATGGCCTGCACGTCGACAACGTGGGCGCGATCGCGGAGATCGGGTCCATCGTCGAGCTCAATATCGGCCATGCGCTGATTGCGCGGGCGGTGTTCGTCGGTCTCGGCGAGGCGGTACGCGAGATGCGCGCTGCGATGGAAACCGCGCGACGAAATCTGCACTGAGTTCGCGCCGCTCTGACTCAGCCCACGCGACTGCTAGACTTTGCCCATGAAAAGCTATCCCACGCTCCAGAATTACGTCGGCAACAGCCCGCTCGTGCAATTGCAGCGGCTGCCCGGTCATACCTCCAACACGCTGTTGGCCAAGCTCGAAGGGAATAACCCGGCGGGATCGGTCAAGGATCGGCCGGCGTTCTCGATGATCCGGCGCGCCGCCGAGCGCGGCGAGATCAAGCCGGGCGATACGCTGATCGAAGCCACCAGCGGCAACACCGGCATCGCGCTGGCCATGGTCGCGGCCATGGAGGGCTACAAGATGCGCCTCCTCATGCCTGAGAACATGAGCGAGGAACGCCGGGCCTCGATGCGCGCCTATGGCGCCGAGATCGTCTCGGTGTCTGAAGCCGAAGGCATGGAAGGGGCGCGCGATCTGGCGCAGCAAATGGCTGACGACGGCGAGGGCCATCTGCTCAACCAGTTCGCCAATCCCGATAACCCGCGGGCGCATTACGAAACCACCGGGCCCGAGATCTGGGACGCCACCGGCGGCCAGATCACGCACTTCGTGGCCACCATGGGCACGACCGGCACCATCATGGGCTGCTCGCGTTATCTGAAAGAGCAGAACCCGGATATCCAGATCATCGGCGTACAGCCGGCGGGCGAATCCAAGATTCCCGGCATCCGGCGCTGGCCCGAGGCCTATCTGCCGGAAATCTTCGAACCCGAGCGCGTGGACCGGATCATCGACGTCGAACAAGCCGATGCCGAGACCACGATGAAGCGCATGGCGCGGGAAGAAGGCATCTTTGCCGGGCCGTCTTCGGGCGGCAGCGTGTTCGCCGCGCTCTCGGTGGCCGCCGAAGTGGAGAACGCCACCATCGCGATGATCGTCTGCGATCGCGGCGATCGCTATCTGTCGACCGGCGTCTACGACAAACCGTGACGACCGCGACGGTCGTACTGGTGGCCGAGACCGGGCTGGATATTGCGGCCGCGCGCCGGCTGGCCGACTACGGCGAGCTGGACGATGCCGGTGTGGCGCGTGCCCTGGAACAGGTGCACGTCCAGCGCTGGGGGCGGGCCGATCTGCCCGGTCATCTGACCCGGATCGACGCGCTCGCCGCCGTGGTCGACGACGGCGTCACGCCGCGCCTGATCCGCGCCACCCAGACCTCGGAAGCCGAATGTCTGGAAGCGCTGTTCCGGCAATGGCCACTGGGGCCGGTCGATCTGGTCGACTGGAACGGCAGCGCGCGATCGTTGCTGGCCGCCCGGGCGCTGGCGCATGACCGGCGGCTGCCCGGCGAGTTCGCCGCTGCCCGTGTTTGTGCGCTGGACGCGCGCGCCGCGCCGGCCCCGGTCGATCATCCGGCGCCGGCCGAGCAGGTCGAACTCGAATGTCTGCAGCTCATGGCCGGACTGGAGAGCCGGGACACCGCGCCCGACGTGGCTGAGCGCGCAATGGCGCGTTATCGGCTCTGGCTGCGCTGGCTGGCCTGCCATGGCCGCATGAATGCCCGTACCCGTGCCGCGCGTGAAGCGCGGTTGGCTGAAATTCCGCTCAAGGATGGCGCATGAGCCGGCGTCGCAATCGTAAAAAACGCCCCGAGCTTGGCGTCGTCGATATCACCGATCTGGCCAGCAACGGCCGCGGTGTCGGTCATGTCGACGGCAAGGCCATCTTCGTGGCCGATACGCTGCCCGGCGAGCAGGCGCTGTACCAGCCGATCAAGGTCAAGCGCGACTACGAACAGGCCGAAATGGCCACGCTGTTCTCGGCGTCCCCAGATCGGGCCACGCCACGTTGTGCGCATTTCGGCGTCTGTGGCGGCTGCATCCTGCAGCATGCTTCGCCCGAAGCGCAGGTCGAGTTCAAGCAGCGTCAACTGCTGGATGCGCTCACGCGCGTCGGCGGCGTCGCGCCCGAACGCGTGCTCGAACCGCTGGTCGGCGCGCGCTGGGGCTATCGTCGTCGCGCACGGCTGGGTGCCAAGCATGTCCCCAAGAAAGGCGGCACGCTGGTCGGCTTTCGCGAGCGTGGGGCGCCGTTCATCGCCCAGCTCTCGCGCTGCGAAGTGCTGGTGCCGGAGGTCGGCACCCGGCTGGCCGAACTGGGCCGGCTGATCGACGATCTGTCCATCTGCAGCGCCATCCCGCAGATCGAGGTCGCGGCCGGCGATAACCACATCGCGCTGGTCTTTCGTGTCCTGGAAGAGCCGTCCACCGTGGACCGCGAGCGCCTGGCCGACTACGAACGCGCGACCGGGTTCGTCATCTATTTGCAGCCGGGCAACGAATCCACGATTGCGCCGTTATCGGGCGAACCCGAGCCGTTGTACTACGACTTGCCGGCCTACGACGCCCGCTTGTATTTCCAGCCGAACGATTTCGTACAGATCCACGGCGATATCAATCGCCGCATGATCGATACGGCATTGGCCCAGCTGGATGTCGGCGCCGACGACACGGTGCTGGAGCTGTTTTCCGGGCTCGGCAATTTCTCCGTGCCGCTGTCGCGCGCCGCGCGCGAGGTGATCACGGTCGAGGGCGAGGCCGGGCTGGTCGAGCGGGCACGCGCCAATGCCGCCCGCAACGGGGCGACCAATATCAGCGCCCACGTCGACAACCTGTTCGAGCCGGCAGAGCGCCCGGCCTGGCGCCCGGAACGCGCCGATAAAGTGCTGCTCGACCCACCGCGCTCCGGCGCGGCCGAAGTGCTCGGGCATGTGGCCGCGACCGGGGCGCAGCGCATCGTGTACTGCTCCTGTCATCCGGCCACGCTGGCGCGCGATGCCGCGACCCTGGTCGAGCAGTACGGCTACCGGCTGACCGCGGCCGGCGTGATGGACATGTTCCCGCATACCGCGCATATCGAATCGATGGCGGTATTTGATTTGGCCCAATAAAAGCAATTCATGGCACTGGAAATCGAACGCAAGTTTCTCGTCGTCGGCGACGCCTGGCGCGCGGCCGCCCATGCCAGCCAGCGCTTCGCCCAGGGGTATCTCAACGATTCCGGCCGGGCGTCGGTGCGCGTGCGCATCGAGGGCGAGCAGGCCAATCTCAACCTCAAGGCGGCGCAGGTCGGCGCGTCGCGGGCCGAATACGAGTATCCGATTCCGCTGGCCGAGGCCCGCGAGATCCTGGACAACCTGACGCTCACCCCGCCGGTGGAAAAGACGCGCTACTGGGTAAAGCACGCCGGCCATGTCTGGGAGATCGACGAATTCGTGGGTGCCAACGCGCCGTTGATCGTCGCCGAAATCGAACTCGACAGCGCCGATGAAGCGTTCGAGCGGCCCGACTGGCTCGGCGCCGAGATTACCGACGACGTGCGTTACTACAACCATGCGCTGGCGTTTTTGCCCTACAGCCAGTGGAGCAACGACGCATGAGTCCGGGCTTGCCGCCCGGGCCCCTGCTGGTCGATGTCGAAGGCACCACGCTCACCGAAGCCGATCGCGAACTGCTGGCGGACGCGACGGTGGGCGGGGCGATTCTGTTCAGCCGTAATTTCTCCAGCCCGGAGCAGCTGTCGGCACTGACCGCCGAGATGCGCGCCGCGCGCCCGAATCTGCTGATCGTGGCCGATTACGAGGGCGGTCGGGTCCAGCGCTTTCGCGACGGGTTGACGCCGATCCCGCCGATGCGGGCGCTGGGCCGGGCCTATCGCGACGATCCGGCCGCCGCGCGAGACGCGACGCGCGAGCTGGCCTGGCTGGTAGCGACCGAGCTGCGCGGCGTGGGCGTGGATATGCCGCTGTCGCCGGTGGCGGATCTCGATTACGGCGTCTCGGCCGTTATCGGCAGCCGTGCATTCGGCGATACGGCGGATATCGTGACCGATCTGACGGCTGTTTTCGCGCAGAGTTTAGCCGACGCCGGCAGTGCGGCCACCGCCAAGCACTTCCCCGGGCATGGCCATGTCGCGGCCGATTCGCACCACGAGCTGCCGGTCGACGAGCGTCCGCTGGCGGCGTTGGAAAAAGATTGGACGCCGTTCGCGAGGCTCGTCGAGCAGGACATCGCGTCGGTGATGATGGCGCATGTGCGCTACACCGCTGTAGACGAGCGTCCGGCCAGCCTGTCGCGCGTCTGGATCGAGGATATCCTGCGCGGGCGGCTTGGCTTCGCCGGCTGCGTGTTCTGCGACGATCTCAGCATGGGCGGGGCCGCGGCCCTCGGCGATTATGCCGAGCGCACGCGCCTGGCGTTGACCGCCGGCTGTGATTATCTGCCGGTCTGCAACGATCGTGACGCCGCGCTTGTCGCCCGGGATGCAGTGGCCGAGGGGGCAGCGGATCGTGGCCGTGCGCGCCGTGAGGCGCTGGCACGTCGCCTGCGCGCCGCGGACACCGTATTCGAAACCGATCCGACCCGACTGGCCGCCGCGCGCGAGACCGCCGCCCGGCTGATGGGAGCTGCCTGATGAATCTGGTCGATACCTACCAGCACTTCATGTCGCAGTATCTATCGCTGAAGAGCGAGTGGGGCACGGTGATCGATGTCGCCGGGATTCTGGTCATCACGGCGTTGCTTGACCTGCTCACGCGCGGGATATTCGCCTGTCTGCATCGCCGGGTGCTCAAGACCCGCAATCTCTGGGACGACGCGCTGTATCGCAGCGTCAACGGGCCGCTACAGGTGCTGTTGTGGATCGCCGGGGTTTCGATCGCCATCGTGCTCGCGACCTCGCCGGATCATCCCTGGCGGGATTATGTGCCCAAGGTTCGCGGCATTCTGATCACACTGACCATGGTGTGGTTCGCATTCCGCCTGATCGGCACGATCGAGAAGAATGCGCTGGCACGGGCGGCGCGCCGCCACGATAAACTGGACGCCACCACGGCCGATGCCATCGCCAAGCTGGTCCGTGCCGTGACGCTGATCATTGCCGGGCTCGTGCTGCTGGATCAGTTCGGTGTCAGCCCGTCCGGGCTGCTGACGTTCTCGGGTGTAGGCGGCATTGCCGTGGGTTTTGCCGCCCGCGACGTGCTCGCCAATATTTTCGGCGGGGTGACGGTCTATCTGAATCGGCCGTTTTCAGTCGGCGACTGGATCCGCTCGCCGGATCGCGATATCGAGGGCACGGTCGAGGCCATTGGCTGGCGGGCGACCACGGTGAGGCGCTTCGACATGCGGCCGTTATATGTGCCCAACGCCGTGTTCTCGAACGTCGCGCTGGAAAACCCGTCGCGCATGAGTCATCGGCTGATCAACGAAACCATCGGCATCCGCTACGAGGATGCTGCGATCGTCCCCGATCTAGTCGAAGACATCCGCTCGATGCTCGACGAGGACGAAAACATCGATTCGGAGCAGGTCATCCTGACCTATCTCGATTCGCTGTCGGCTTCGTCGCTCGATCTGCTGGTCTACTGTTATACCCATACCACTGACTGGGCCGAGTATCTCGCGATCAAGCAGGGTGTGTTGCAACGGGTACAGGATCGGATTCGTGAGCACGGCGGTGCCATCTCGTTCCCGACCACCACGATTCATATCCCCGGCGAACTGGTGGTCGCGCGGGCCGAGCAGCAGGGAAGCGACGACGACGATCAGGAAGAGATCGACAGCGAAAAGGTACAATCCGAGGAAAAACGGGACGTCGCCCGAGAACGTGCCAGCGATCAGGGCAAAGTGGGACCGGACGATGCCGGCGAACAGTAAAGGAAAACCATGAGCGGTTTGGACCGACAGCGTTACGAAGAGGCCAAGGCCGTGTACGACAGCGCGGACTGTCTGATCACGGAAGACGAGATCAATGCCGCCTACGATCGCATGGCCGCGGAGGTCACCCGGGATCTGGCCGAGCTCGACCCGGTGGTGATGTGTGTGATGCTGGGTGGGCTGCAGGCCACGGCGGAGCTCGGCAAGCGCCTGGACTTTCCGTTCGAACTCGATTATCTGCATGCCACGCGCTATCGCGGCGAGACCGCCGGCGGTGAGCTGGTCTGGAAAGTCAGCCCCGGGCTGCGGCTGGCCGGCCGGCACGTGCTGATCGTCGACGACATCATCGATGAAGGCCATACGCTGGCTGCGATTCTCGAGTCGATTCGCGGTCAGGGCGCGGCCTCGGTGCGTACCGCCATGCTGTTGTTGAAGGACCACGACCGCCGCGCGTCGGGTTTGTCGGCCGATTATGTCGGCTGCACCGTCGCCGATCGCTACGTGTTCGGTTCGGGGATGGATTACAAGGGCTATTTCCGCCAGTTGCCCGGCGTCTGGGCGATCGGCCAGGACGTCGCATGAGCGAACCCATCGGTATCATCGGCGGCACTGCGCTGGCCGGCCTGGCTGGCGTCGAGACCAACGGCCCGGCCACGATTCCGGACACCGCATACGGGCCGGCCTCCGGGCCTCTGGTACACGGCACCTTTGCCGGTCGCGACGTCTGCTTCGTCATGCGCCACGGCCCCGGCCACCGGCTCGCGCCGCATGCCATCAATTATCGCGCCAATATCCGCGCACTCGCGGATGCCGGCTGCCGGCAGGTGATCGCGATCGCGGCCGTTGGCGGCATCACCGAGGCCATGGCCCCGGGCCGGATCGTCGTGCCGCACCAGATCATCGACTACAGCTGGGGGCGAGCGCATACGTTCTACGACGATGCGAGTGCCGGCGCGCTGGATCATATTGATTTCACCGACCCGTACGCACCGGCACTACGCCAGGCGCTGATCAACGCGGCAAGCGGGCTCGGCTTCGACCCGGCGGAGGCCGCGGTCTACGGCGTCACCCAGGGCCCGCGCCTGGAAACTGCCGCCGAGATCGATCGCATGGAGCGCGACGGCTGCGATATCGTCGGCATGACCGGCATGCCGGAGGCCGGGCTGGCACGCGAGGCCGGCCTGGATTATGCCTGTGCGAGTGTGGTCGTGAACAAGGCGGCCGGGCGTACCGGCGGGCTGGCGATTCATGCCGAGATCGAGGCCACGCTGGCACGGGCCATGGCGAACATTGAGGCATGGCTCGAAGCGGTGCTGCCGACCCTCTAAGAGCCTATTGGAATAGGCTCTAAACGGCTTGGTCGCCGCTGTCGCGGGAATGACAGTCCGCAAATAAACGCAAACGGGCGCGCAAATGCGTTTGACGGCTGTGTTGCGCAACGAGTCAGCCGTTCGTTTTACTTGCGGGGGGGGCGGCGCTCGATGCAGCCAGCAGGCGCCTGCCAGAGCGTCACGAGATGTCGCACGTTCGTTCATTGTGCGCCAAGCCTCGATATCAACGATTGGCGCTCGTTCGCGTTTATTGGCGGACTTTTTCGTCGAACGAGAACAGCGGTCTAACCGGCGACCGCTTCCTCGGCCTCGTTGAGGCGCGGTGCGCCCAGCTTGTCGAGCAGCTCGGCGATGCGTTCGATGCGGGTGGCCACGTCGGGCATGTCACGGAAGAACACCAGCTTGGAATCGCCTTCCAGCCGATAGGCTCTTGGATCGGCCTGGACGAGGGTGATCAGCGTGGCCGGGTCCACCCGGCTGGCCTTACCGAAATGCAGGCGGCCGACGTCCGGGCCGGCTTCCAGCTTGGCGAGCGCGAGCGGCGCCGATTGCAGCTTGAGGCTGGTGGCCGCGAACAGATTTTCGGTCGGTTCCGGCAACAGGCCGAAGCGATCGATCAGTTCCACCTTCAGCGCGCGCAGGGCAGCGCCGTCCTTGGCCGCACTGATGCGCTTGTACAGCACGAGCCGGATATGCACGTCCGGAATATAGTCCTCGGGCAGTAGCGCCGGTACGCCGAGTTCCACCTCGGTCGCGCTCATGAGTTCGTCGGCATCGGCCTCCGGTACTTCGCCGCGCTTGTACGCGGCCACGGCCCGGTCGAGCATCTGGCGATAGAGATCGAAGCCGATCTCCTGGATCTGGCCGGACTGGCCTTCGCCCAGCAGCTCGCCCGCGCCGCGGATCTCCAGATCATGGGTGGCGAGCGCGAAGCCGGCGCCCAGATCGTGCAGCGAAGCCAGGGCGTCGAGCCGCTTCTGGGCATCCGGGGTCATCGATACTTCATCGGGCGTGAGTAGATAGGCATAGGCCCGATGATGCGAACGCCCGACGCGGCCGCGCAGCTGATGCAGCTGGGCGAGGCCGAAGGTATCGGCCCGATCGATGATGATGGTATTGGCGCTCGGCACGTCGATGCCGGATTCCACGATCGTGGTGCAGAGCAGAACATCGAAGCGTCGGTGATAGAAATCGAGCATCACCTCTTCGAGTTCCCGTTCGTGCATCTGGCCGTGGGCGATGCGGATGCGGGCCTCGGGCAGCAGCTCGGCCAGATCGCGCGCCTTGCGCTCGATATCCTTGACCTTGTTGTGCACGTAATAGATCTGGCCGCCGCGGCGCATCTCGCGGCGCGCGGCTTCCTGCAGCAGCACGCCGTCGTATTTGGATACGAAGGTCTCGATTGCCAGGCGGGATTCCGGTGCCGTAGCGATAATCGACAGATCGCGCAGTCCCGACAGGCTCATGTTGAGCGTGCGTGGAATCGGCGTCGCGGTGAGCGTGAGCAGATCGACCTGGGCGCGCAGGCTCTTGATGCGCTCCTTGTGGCGCACGCCGAAGCGGTGCTCCTCGTCGACGATCAGCAGGCCCAGCTTCTTGAAACGGATGTCCTTGGCCAGCAGACGATGCGTGCCGATGACGATATCCAGCTTGCCGTCGGCCATTTCCTCGAGCAGCGTGTCGCGCTGTTTGCCCGTGCGCATGCGCGAGAGCGCGCCGATCTTCACGGGCCAGTCGGCAAAGCGATCGGCGAAGCTCTGGTAATGCTGCTGGGCGAGCAGGGTGGTCGGCACGAGGACCGCAACCTGGTAGCCCGACGACACGGCCACGAACGCCGAGCGCAGTGCCACTTCGGTCTTGCCGAAACCGACATCGCCACAGACCACGCGATCCATCGGTGTGGCGCGCGATAGATCGGCCATGACCTCGTCGATGGCGCGCTGCTGGTCGGGCGTTTCCTCGAATGGGAACTGGGCGGCGAACTTCGCGTAATCGGCCTCGTCGGGCGCCATCGCCACGCCGGGCGCCGACTCGCGCTTGGCCTGGATTTCGAGCAGATCGGCGGCGGTGTCGCGGGCTTGTTGCGCCGCTTTTTTACGTGCTTTGGCCCAGCGATCGTTGCCGAGACGGTGCAGCGGCGCGGTATCGGCATCGCCGCCGGTGAAGCGATGTACCAGATGCAGCGAGGCCACCGGCACATAGAGCAGGTCGCCGCCGGCATACTCGATGGTGACGAATTCGTTCTCGATACCGCCGGCCGACAGCTTGATCAGTCCCTGATAGCGGCCGACGCCATTGTCCTGATGCACCACCGGCGCGCCGGGCGCCAGGTCGGTGAGCTCGCGAATCGCGGTTTCCGGATCGCGGACCGGCGCACGGCGGCGTTTCTTGGCCGGCGGCCGGGCGCCGGTCAGCTGATTCTCGGCGATGACAGCGAGACCGTCGGCCGCCAGCACACAGCCGGCTTCCAGCGGCGCGGCGGTCACCGCGATGCGCTTGTTGTGGCCAGTGAATTCGGCCCAGCCCTCGACGCGCGCCGGTGCCAGGCCCAGCTGGCTCAGCCAGTCGCGCAGTGCTTCGCGGCGGCCGGCGGAGTCGCCGGTGATCAGCACCCGGCCGTCGAAGGTGTCGAAGAAATCGCGCAGGGCGCGCCCGGTGGCGGCGACGTCCGCGCCCGCCAGCTTGGGCACGCTCTCGGCCGCGAACGGGGTATCCCCAGTCTCGCCGTCGATGATGCGCGCACCGGTGTATTCGTCGAACGCCGATTTCAGCCGCGCCGGGGTAACGAAAGCTTCGTCCGGGGGCAGGATCGGGCGCTCCGGATTCACGCCGCGCTGTTCGTGGCGATCGACGATCGCGCGCCAGGCGGTGTCGAGCGCGCCGGCGACATCGCCGAGCTCGATCACGCCAGCGCCGGCTGGCAGATAATCGGTCAGCGAGGCGATCTCGTCGAAGAACAACGCCAGATAAGATTCGATGCCGCCCGGCGGGATACCACGCGAGATATCGCGATAAATCACGCTCGTACCCGGATCGCCGTCGAAGCGCTGTCGATAGCGCTGGCGGAAGGCCTTGATCGCGTCTTCGTCGAGCGGAAACTCGCGCGCCGGCAACAGCCGGATCGAATCGATCTTTTCGGTCGAGCGCTGGGTTTCGGGATCGAAGGCGCGGATGGTCTCGATCTCATCGTCGAACAGATCGAGCCGATAAGGCTGATCCGAGCCGGTCGGATACAGATCCATCACCGCGCCGCGAATCGCGAACTCGCCGTGCGTACGGACTTCCGAGACCGCGGCATAGCCGGCGGCCTCCAGGCGCTCGCGCAGGGCATGGAAATCGAGCCGCTCGCCCACCGCGAACGCCATGGCGCGACCGTCCACAAAGGCATGCGGCGGCAACGGCTGGAGCAGGGTGTCGGCGGCGACGATCAGAATACCGCGCTCCATGCGCGGCAGGGCCAGCAACAACGACAGCCGCTGCGACACGATATCCGCGTGCGGCGAGAAGACGTCGTAGGGCAGCGTTTCCCAGTCCGGGAAGTGATAGACGCCGAGATCGGCCGGGGCGAAGAACTTCAGTTCTTCTTCCAGGCGATAGGCGCGATGCTCGTCGGCCACGACGGCGACCGTCAGGCCATCGCGCTCGGCCGCGCACGAGGCTAACGCCAGCGCCGTGGCGGCGCCGGCGAGGCCGGTCCAGTGCGCGGCTTCGCCGGGGTTGAGCGGCGGCGGCGCGAGCGGACTCGGGAGTGCGGTTTGGGGCTTGGTTTCTGCCATCAGAGGGCGCGGATTATTGCATAGCGGGCGGGCCGCGGCGAGTGCGGGCGCGGTGGGCGATCAATCGCGATAGCGTCGCGTGAGATCGCCGAACGCATCGATGCGCCGGTCCCGGAAGAACGGCCATATACGCCGCAGCGTCTCGGTGCGATGCGGCTCGATGTCCGCAATGAGCAGCTCGGCCGTGTCGCCGGCTTCGGCCAGGGTTTCGCCCTGCGGGCCGAAGACGAAGCTGTGGCCCCAGAACCGGATTTCGGTCCCCGCATCCCCTTCCACGCCGACCCGGTTCGAGGTGATCACTGGCAGGTGATTGGCGATGGCATGGCCACGCTGCACGCCTTGCCAGGCGCCGAGCTGGCGCGTCTGTTCATCCGCATCGTCGGTGACGTCGTCCCAGCCGATGGCCGAGGGGTAGATCAGCATCTCGGCGCCGGCCATGGCCATCAGGCGCGCGGCCTCCGGGTACCACTGGTCCCAGCAGACCAATACGCCGAGCCGGCCGATCGAGGTATCGATCGGCGTAAAACCGAGATCGCCGGGGGTGAAATAATATTTCTCGTAGTATTCCGGATCGTCCGGGATATGCATCTTGCGATAGCGCCCGGCGAGGCGACCGTCGGCATCCAGTACCACGGCGGTGTTGTGATACAGCCCCGGCGCGCGCCGCTCGAACAACGACGCCACCACGACCACGCCCGCGGCCCGGGCGGCCGCGGCGAGCCGGTCGCTGGTCGGGCCGGGTATGGCTTCCGCGTAGTCGAAGATCGCCGGGTCCTCGCGCTGGCAGAAATACGGTGTGTTGTGCAGTTCGGGCAGCAGCACCAGGGCGGCACCGGCCGCGCCGGCTTCGGCCACGGCCTGCTCGGCGCGGGCCACGTTGGTTTCGACATCGGGCACGCAGGCGTACTGCGCGACCGCCACGGTCAATTTACGGGATTCAGGCATAGGGAATCTGCATGGCCGCGCAATGCAAGCCGCCGTGCTGGCGGATGAGGGCGCGGCTGTCGATGGGAATGATTTCGCGATCGGGAAAACAGTGGCCGATGATCGCCGCGGCCTCGGCATCGGCCGGGTCGTCGAAGGCCGGCACGAGCACGCAGCCGTTCGCGATCAGGAAATTGGCGTAGCCGGCGGGCAGGCGATGGCCATCAGCCGGATCGTATTGCGGCGCCGGCAGCGGCAGTTCGACCAGCGTGTACGGCTCGCCATGCACGTCGCGCAGTGCCGACAGTTCGCCGGCCATGGCCGTGAGTTCCGCGTGATGGGCGTCGCCCGGGTCGGCACAGCCCTGATGGATGATCGTATCCGGCGCAACGAAGCGTGCGAGCGTGTCGATATGGCCGTCGGTATCGTCACCGATCAGATCGCCATGGGTGAGCCAGTGTACCCGGGTCGCGCCCAGCGTTTCGGCTAGCACGGCCTCGGCGTCTTGACGCGTGAACCCGGCATTGCGCCGGCCGCCGACCAGACAACGCTCGGTGGTCAGGATCGTGCCCCGGCCGTCGGATTCGATGCTGCCGCCCTCGAGGACGGTCTGGCTGTGGGCGTATTCGCCGTCGCCGAAGTGGCCGGCGTCATACAAGGCTGCCGTCAGCGCATCGTCGTTTGCGGCATCGAAGCGCCCGCCCCAGCCGTCGAAACGGAAATCCACGAACGTGCGCCGGTTGTCTTCGACGAGCGTGATGGGGCCGGTATCGCGCGCCCAGATATCGTCCGCGGGGACGCGCGCGATCCGCGTGTGTTCGGTCGGCAGCGAGCCCGCGCGCTGCCGGGCGGCGATATCGTCGGCGGCCTCGGCGTCCGCGGCCACGATCAGGACCTCTTGACGCGGTGCGAGCACTACCGCCATGGCTTGGATCACATTGCGGGCGGCGGCGAGGCCGTTGCCCCAGTCGCCGCCGGCGCGCGGCCAGACAAGCAGAGTGGCGCTCTGAGGCGCCCATTCAGGCGGCAGGAGGCGGTCGCTCATGGGGTGTCGTTCTCGAGCTGTCGGACGTGATCGACCGGTTCCGGGTCGGCGGGCACGACGGTATGGATTACACGGTTGCCTTCGAAATAAACATGGTAGCCGGCATAGTTCCAGCGGGTGATCGGCGGACGGCCCACCGGCCCCCGCCGTGACAGTGGCGCACCGTAACGCGCGCGGACGTGGCGCATGGTTTCGCCGCGCTGCGGTGTGTCACCGATCCGGATGGGGTGGTGCCGAGCGGCGCGCACCGGCGCCCTGGCCGCGGGCGCGGCGGTTGGCGCATCGGCGGTGTTCGCGGCTCCGTATTCATGGCTGGCATAGTCCGCCGCGTACAACGCGGGCGGCGTCGCCATATTCAGCAACAGGAGGGCGGCGACGTGAACTAATCGCCGTCGATATGTTCGTATCATGACCCATCCACTACCGGAGCACGCGATGCGCAGCTGTGCCGATCGTCGTCTGTGTGATTTAATGCGCGGCCATGTTTAGACCGCTCGAACTGGCGCTCGGCCTGCGCTACACGCGCGCCAAGCGGCGCAATCATTTTATATCGTTCATCTCGTCGATATCGATGGGCGGGATCGCGCTTGCCGTGATGCTGCTGATCACGGTGTTGTCGGTGATGAACGGCTTCGAGTCGGAGCTGCGCAACCGCATCCTCGGCATGGCCGCCCACGTCGAGATCCAGTCGACCGACGGCGCGCTCCAGGGCTGGCAGGATTTGCGCAAGGAGGTCGACAAGAAGACGCCGCAGCTGGTGGCCTCGGCGCCGTATGTCTCGGGCCAGGGTATGGTGCGCAGCGGCCGCTCGATTTCGGGCACGCTGATCCGCGGCGTCGTCCCCTCGCGCGAGAAAGATGTGTCGGATGTGGCCAGCCATATGGTCGCCGGCTCGTTCGATTCGTTGAAGGGCGGCACCTACAACATCGTGCTGGGCGTCGACCTGGCCAATCAGCTCGGGGTGGGCGTCGGCGACAACGTCGACCTGCTGATCCCCGAGGCCAACGTTACGCCGGCTGGGATCGTGCCGCGCTTTCGGCGTTTCCATGTCACGGGGATCTTCTCCGTCGGCATGTACGAATACGACAGCGGCATGGTCCTGATCTCGATGAAGGATGCCCAGACGCTCTATCACATGGGCGACGGGGTGTCCGGGCTGCGGTTGCGGCTCAAGGACATGTTCAAGGCGCCGCAGGTGTCGCATCAGCTGTCACAGATCCTGCCGTATCGCTATCGCGTGACCGACTGGACCCAGCAGAACGCCAATTTTTTCCACGCCGTGGCGACCGAAAAGACGATGATGTTCATCATTCTGTCGCTGATCATCGCGGTGGCGGCCTTCAATATCGTGTCGATGCTGGTGATGGTGGTCACCGACAAGCAGGGCGATATCGCGATTCTGCGCACGCTCGGTATGAAACCGCGGTCGGTGATGGCGATCTTCATGATCCAGGGCATGCTGATCGGCGTGATCGGTACCGTGATCGGCGTGATTCTCGGCGTGCTGCTGTCGGTGAACATGGAGTCCATCGTGCCGTTCGTGGAGAAGGTACTGCATACCAATCTGCTGTCGGCCGACGTGTACTACATCAGCCAGCTCAAGGGCGAGCTGCACGAATCCGATGTGATCCGGATCTGTGGTCTTTCGTTGGTGCTGTCGTTCCTTTCGACGCTGTATCCCGCCTGGCGGGCGGCCCGTGTCCAGCCGGCGGAGGCGCTGCGCTATGAGTGATGCCACCGATCATCTGGTGCTGTCGGCCAAAGGGCTGACCAAGACCTTTACCGAGGTGCGCGAACCGATCACGGTGCTCGACGGCGTCGATCTCGAGGTGGCGCCCGGCGCCCGCATCGCTGTGATCGGCGCCTCGGGCTCGGGTAAGTCGACGCTGCTGCACTTGCTCGGTGGGCTCGATGTACCCACCCAGGGCACGGTGCACATCGCCGGGCAGGACATGACGCAGCTGTCCGATGCGGCCCGTGGGCGCCTGCGTAACGAGAAGCTGGGTTTCATCTACCAGTTTCATCATCTGCTGCCGGAACTGACCACCGTCGAGAACGTGGCCATGCCGCTTTTGATCCGGCGCGGCCCGAACGGACCGGCGCTGCAAGAGGCGCGCGAGTTGCTGGAGAAAGTCGGGCTCGGCGCGCGGCTGGAGCACAAGCCGACCGAACTCTCGGGCGGCGAGCGCCAGCGTGCGGCCGTGGCCCGCGCTCTGGTGACCCGGCCGGCGGCGATCCTGGCCGACGAGCCGACCGGCAATCTGGATCACCGCACGGCGGCGAGCGTGTTCGATCTCATGCTCGAGTTGAATGCCGATCTGGATACCAGCCTGGTGATGGTCACCCACGACCGCCAGCTGGCCCAGCGCATGGACCAGATCTGGACGCTCACCGATGGCCATCTCGCGCCTGCGGAGCTGTCCGAGCTGGCCTGATCGACTGGCCCGGGCAGGCGCGAGGCGGCATGCTTGCGGTATGGACACGCATGCCGCCGTAATACGATAAGTCGTCATGACCGGTATCTTCCGGGCGATCGCGGCGCTGCTGGCGAGCGTCGCACTGCTGCAGTTCGGTAATGGTCTCTACAGCACGCTGCTGACGCTGCGCGGCGCGAGCGAAGGCTTCTCCACACTTGTGCTCGGCTTGATCATGTCGGGCTATTTCGTCGGTTTCGTCGGCGGCACATGGACCAGCGGCCGACTCATCGCACGAATGGGTCATATCCGCACCTTCGGCTTCTGTGCCGCGATCGCGGCCTCGATCGCGCTGATCAATGCGATCTGGATCGACCCGTGGTTATGGATCGTACTGCGCGTGATCTACGGTCTGGTGTTCATCGCGCTGATGACCGTGATCGAAAGCTGGCTCAACAGCCAGGCCGGCGCCGGCAATCGCGGCCTGACCTTCGCCTTGTACATGGTGGTCAATCTCGGCGCGCTGGCGCTGGCGCAGCAGGGGCTGCGGATCGCGCCGATCCACGGCTTCGTCCTGTTTTCCGTGGTCGCCATTTTCATCAGTTGGGCGCTGTTGCCGATCACCAGCACGCGGCGCGTACAGCCGACGGTCGTGGCCCGGCCGAAAAGCAGCCTGCGGACCTGGCTCGGTTTCGCGCCGCTGGCGGTGGTGTCGGCGGGGCTATCCGGCCTGGCCATGGGGGCGTTCTGGGGGCTGGCGCCGGTTTATGCCTACCGGCTGGGGTTCGACACCTCCGGCGTCAGCGTCATGATGAGCGCGACGATTGCGGGCGGGGCGTTGTTGCAGATTCCGATCGGGCGCTTCTCGGATCACGGTGATCGCCGGCGCGTCATGACGTGGGTGACCTTTGCGGCTGCGGCGCTCGCGGCACTGATGCCGTGGGCGCCGAATCATATGTTCGTGATGGTGCTGTTCGGGCTGTGGGGCGGGGCGGCGTTTTCGTTGTATCCGCTGGCGGTGGCGCAGCTCATCGATCAGTTGCGCCCGGAGGAGATCGTGGCCGGTTCTGCCGATATGCTGGTCGTGCAGGGGCTGGGCTCAGCGCTCGGCCCACTCATGGCCGCCGCCGTGATGTCGTGGCTGGGGCCGCAGGGGTTGCCGTGGTATATCGCGATCGTTCTGGCTGCACTGGGCGCCTACAGTCTGTACCGGCGCCGTCGGGTCTCGCCGCTGACGGCCGGCGAAGCCGCCCATTTCGAGCCGATGGTCCAGTCCGGGGCCGAGGCCATGGCGCTGCTCGGCACAGAGCGCCAACTCGAATTGTTCGAGGCGCGCGAACACGATGCCGAGTCGCATGGAAAACCCTGATTTGGCGCCGGTGGTCGTCTCCCGCTAGTCTCGAAACGGAGGCGCCGCGGGATAGCGGGCCGCATTTGGGGGAGATATGAGCCGACCGGTGCCGTCGATCGTTGGCCAGCGTCGTACAGTGCACGGGACACGGCGCGGATGATCGCTCGCCACGCGCTTAGCGATATTCGATTGATCGCCGTGGCGAGCGTGTTGGCGGTCACTCTGATCTATCAGCTGCCCGCGTTGCCCAGCCCGGCATGGGTGCTGTTGCCACTGGCGTTCTGCCTGTTTCGTTTTCCCGGCCGGACACTGATCGCGGTGGTATGCATGGTCGCCGCCGCGACGCTGGTCCAGGCCCGTATCGAAATGGCGAATCGACTGCCGGTCGCGGCCGACGGCAAAATCGTACCGGTCTCCGGAGCTGTCGTCGGGTTGCCCGAGACCGGGCCTTACCGCACGCGCTTCGAAATGATGTCGGATGCCACCGGCCGGCGACTGCGACTGTCGTGGTACGGCGATGCGCCGACGCTGGCGCCCGGCGATTGTGTGCAGCTCAAGGCCAAGCTGTCGACGCCGCACGGTTCCGCCAATCCCGGCGGCTTCGATTACACCGGCTGGCTATGGCGCCAGGGCATCGACGCGACCGGCTACGTGCGCGATTCCCAGCCCTGCCGTGCACCGCCGCGCTGGAGCATCGATCGACTGCGCTATCAGGCGTTGCAGCGTCTGGCGCCGATACTGGCGCAGCGCCCGATGCGCGGCCTGGTCGAGGCGCTGTCACTCGGTGTACGACAACACATCACCGATGCGCAGTGGGCGACCTTGCGGGCCACGGGAACCACACATCTGGTGGCGATTTCCGGACTGCATATCGGTTTGATCGCAGGGCTGCTGTTCGCCCTGGTGCAATGGCTCGCCCTGCGTACACCGGCGGCACGCCAGGCACGGCGTGTGGCCGCGATCGCGGCGATGGCGGGGGCGCTCGGTTATGCAGCGCTGGCTGGGTGGGCGCTGCCGACTCAGCGTGCGGTGATCATGGCGGCGGCGTTCTTTGCTGCCATCGTCGTCGAGCGTGATATCGGCGCCGGGCGTTCGCTGGCCTGGGCCGCGCTGGCCGTGGTGCTGTGGCACCCGGCCTCCGTGATTGCGCCGGGCTTCTGGCTGTCGTTCGCCGCGGTCGGCTGGCTGATCTGGATCGCTACACTCGTGGATGGCGCGTGGTGGCGCAAGGCGCTGTATTTCCAGCTCGGACTGGTCGTCGTACTCATGCCGCTCACGCTCTGGTTCTTCGGTCAGGCCTCGCTCGTGGCGCCGTTGATCAACGCCGTGCTGATTCCCGCTGCCGGTGTGGTGGTGCCCTGCGTGCTGGCCGCGGTGTTGGCGGCATTGATCTGGCCGGCCGGGGCGGGCGGTTGGTTGCTGGCCAAGGTCGCCGCCGGGCTGGCCCTCGTCTGGCCCGGTCTGGAATGGGCAGCGCAGTGGTCGCTGGCCTCGTTTCATCATGTGCTGCCGGGCGCGGTCGCGCTCGGCTGCGCGATGGTCGGCCTGCTGCTGCTCGCCGTGCCCGTGCCGATCCGGATTCGGGCGCTGGGCGTGGTACTCGTTCTGCCGGCCGTACTGGGCTGGCGGCCGGGCGAGACGACCATCGCGCGCCCCCATTTTCGGGTGACCATGCTCGATGTCGGACAAGGCTTGGCCAGCGTGGTGCGTACCGCCCATCACACGCTCGTGTTCGATGCGGGGCCGGCGTATCGCACCGGGTTCGACGCGGGCGCGATGATCGTGGTGCCGTATCTGCGCCGCATGGGCCGGCTGCACGTCGACCGACTGATGATCAGCCACGGCGATATGGACCATATCGGCGGCGCGCCCGCAATCATGGCGCAGGCGGAGGTCGCGCGGCGCACCGGCGCGAAAAGCGGCGCGCCGTGTCGGGCCGGTCAGCACTGGCGCTGGGACGGCGTGGATTTCGACGTGCTTTATCCGACCGCGGGCGAAGCCGCTCAGGCGGGCGACAGCAACGAGCATTCCTGTGTGTTACGTATTCATGCGCCCGGGGCGAGCGCGCTTCTGACGGGGGATATCGAGGCGCCCGGCGAGCGCGCGCTGGTGGCCAATGCGAACGGGCGGCTGGCGTCCGACGTACTGATGGTGCCGCATCACGGTAGCGCGACCTCGTCCTCGGCCGTATTGCTGGGGGCTGCGGCGCCCAAAGTGGCGCTGGTCTCGGCCGGTTGGCACAACCGCTGGGGGTTCCCGCGTCCGAGTGTGGTCGCACGTTACCGCGCCCGAGACATCCCGTTGTTCAATACGGCGACCGCGGGCGCGTTGCTCGTGGATTGGCCCGCGCCGCACCAGCCGCGAGTGGCGCGCTGGCGTGATCGTCACCGGCGCTTCTGGCAGCAGCCGCGCCCGGGCGGGTAGCCCCGTGGCAACCGCGTGATTATCATGCGTCTTCACAGCAGGGGCCGTGTGTACGGTCATGGCGAGCTCTCTTACGGTGCGGCTCGCCCGAGCCAGCCGGTCGCCGGAGGCGCCGGGACAGGGAGCAATCCAGTTGCCGCGCAAGAAGATCCATACCGACATGCCGATCGGGGAAATCTATCCTCGGCTGCTGCGCTATACCTGGCGCTACAAGCACTGGCTGACCTTCGCGGGTCTCGGGATGGCGATCTATGCCGGCGCCGACACGGCGCTGATCTATATTCTCAAGCCGCTGCTCGACGGCAGCATCGTGAATCGCGATCCATGGATGATCCGCTGGATTCCGATCTTCATGCTGGGCCTGTTCATCGGGCGCGGCATCGCCGGGTTCGTGTCGAACTACGGCATGGCCTGGGTGGCCAACCGTGTGGTGTACAACGTGCGCTCCGACGTGTTCGAAAAATTCCTGCGCCTGCCGGCCAGTTTTTTCGACCGCAATACGACCGGCCGCACGACGGCCATGCTCACCTACTACACGAGCCAGATCTCCGGCGCGGCCACCAGCGCGATCACGATCGTGATCCAGGATACGCTGCGTATCGTCGGCTTCACGCTGCTGATGTTCTGGGTCAACTGGTCGCTGGCGCTGATTACGTTGCTGGTCGGCCCGATCATCGCGCTGATCGTGAACCATGTATCCAAGCGATTTCGTCGCTATAGCGCGACCATCCAGCAGTCGATGGGTGATATCACACACATCAGCGAGGAGGTGCTGACCGGTCAGCGCGTGGTGAAGGTGTTCGGCGGCGAGGATCATGAGCGGGATGCCTTCGAACGCGTCAACGCCTTCAACCGGCGCATGGCGATGCGCAAGGCCACCACCAGCGCGGCCAGCGTGCCGGTGATCCAGTTCATCGCGGCGATCGCGATCGCCTTCGTCGTCTCGGTGGCCGTGCGCAACACCGGCGGCGGGGTGATGACGCCGGGCGATCTGGCAACGTTCTTCGGTGCCATGATGGGCATGATGGGCCCGATCAAGCGGCTGACCGGTGTGAACGCCACCATTCAGGCCGGGATGGCCGCCGCCGGGGCCATCTTCGAGCTGATCGACGAGCCGGGCGAGCCCGATCACGGCACCCGGACACTGGTGCGCGCCCGGGGCAAGATCGACGTCGAGGATGTCTCCTTCCGTTATCCCGGCGGCGATCACGACGTGCTGCGTCATATCAGTTTTCATGTGCAGCCAGGCCAGACCGTGGCCTTCGTCGGCCGCTCGGGCAGCGGCAAATCGACGCTGCTGTCGCTGTTGCCGCGTTTCTATGACGTCCAGGAAGGGCGCATCACCTTAGACGATGTGCCGGTCGCCGATTACCGGCTGATGGATTTGCGTCGGCAGATCAGTTTGGTTGACCAGAATGTAGTGCTGTTCAACGACACGATCGCCGGCAACATTGCCTACGGGGCACTGGGCGATACCGATCGTCCAATGATCGAGGACGCGGCACGGCGCGCTTATGCGGCCGATTTCATCGAGGCGCTACCGGAGGGCTACGATACGCAGGTCGGGCAGAACGGTTTGATGCTCTCCGGCGGCCAGCGCCAGCGCGTGGCCATTGCCCGTGCGCTGCTCAAGGACGCACCGATCCTGATTCTGGACGAGGCCACGTCGGCGCTCGATACCGAATCCGAAAAAGCGATCCAGAAAGGCCTGGACAATCTCATGCGCAATCGCACGACGCTGGTGATCGCGCACCGTCTGTCGACCATCCAGGATGCCGACCGCATTGTGGTGATGCATGACGGTCAGGTCGTCGAGCAGGGCAACCATGCAGAGTTGATGGCACACGGCGGCCACTATCGCAGCCTGCACGATATCCAGTTCGCGAGCCCGGGCGGGGCGTGAGCGCTGTCGGGCTGTCGGCCGCGATCCAGCGGCGCTGGTACGGCAGTCGTCCAATACTGGCGCTCGTGCCGCTAGCGGGAATTTATGGCGGCGTCGTCGCGGCGCGTCGATGGGCCTATCGACGCGGATGGCTGTCGTCCGAGCGTGTCGATCGCCCGGTGCTGGTGATCGGCAATATCAGTGTCGGCGGCAGCGGCAAGACCCCACTCACGCTGGCCGTGATCGAGCGTGCGCGTACGCTTGGCCTGCGGCCCGGCGTGGTTTCGCGCGGCTACGGCGGCCGGGCAGCGGCCTATCCGCTGGATGTACGACCCGATACCCCGGCCGCCCAGGCGGGCGACGAGCCCGTGCTGATCGCGCAACGCAGCGGCGTTGCCGTGGTTGTTGCCCCGGATCGTGTGGCCGCGGCGCGGTATCTGATCGATCACCATGACGTGGATTTGATCATCGCCGACGATGGGTTACAGCACTATCGCCTGCAACGTGACGCCGAGATCGCGGTCGTGGATGCGCGCCGGGGCTACGGCAATCGGCGATTGCTGCCGGCCGGACCGCTGCGCGAGCCGCTCGCAAGACTGGCTCGGGTCGATCTCGAATGTGTCCAGGGGCCCGGCCAAGATTTCTGGCTCGAACCGGGCGAAGCGCGTTGCCTGGCGGATGGCCGAACCGTCTCG
This sequence comes from Salinisphaera hydrothermalis C41B8, assembly GCF_000732535.1. Classification (GTDB taxonomy): domain Bacteria; phylum Pseudomonadota; class Gammaproteobacteria; order Nevskiales; family Salinisphaeraceae; genus Salinisphaera; species Salinisphaera hydrothermalis. The sequence goes on along the minus strand of NZ_APNK01000020.1, from coordinate 39,039 downwards.
CTGGACGGCTTTCGGGGCCAGCGCGTGCATGCGGTGGCGGGGATCGGCGAGCCGGCGCGCTTCTTCGACATGCTCGAGGCGGTCGGCCTGGATGTGATCCGGCACGCGGCGCCGGATCATTATCGTTACGCCGCCGACGATCTCGACTTCGCCGACGATCGCCCGGTGCTGATGACGGAAAAAGATGCCGTGAAGTGTCTGTCGTTTCGTCAACTTAATCTCTGGGCGATTCCGGTCACCCCTTGTTTGTCGCCGAATTGTGCAGACGCGCTCGACACGCTGCTCCGGCGACTCGTTGATTATTAACCCGGCATACAAATAGATGATTTTCGGGTTAATAACGCGAGTATGCGGACGCATGCTCGCCGCGGCCGATGGCCGCGAAGCCATTGAAAATGAACGACGGACATGCGCCGGCGTGCGTTTTCAATGGCGTTTAAAACAGCTGATGGAGTCAGCTGTTTTGATGCTGGATTAATAACAGGAGAGCGAATGAGTTTTCATGTCGTCATTCCCGCCCGCTTGGCCAGCACACGCTTGCCGGGCAAGGTGCTGCGCGAGATCGCAGGCCGCCCGATGATCGAGCATGTGTGCCGGGCCGCCGCCGCGAGTGCGGCGGCTTCGGTTATCGTGGCCACGGACTCGGCTGAGATCGCTGCGGCAGTCGAGCGCGCCGGCGCTCGTGCGGTGATGACGCGCGCCGATCACAGCTGTGGCAGCGATCGCATCGCGGAGGCCGTGGCCGGCGCGCAATGGCCGTCCGACGCCATTGTGGTCAACGTACAGGCCGACGAGCCGATGATGCCGCCGGCGCTGATCGATCAGGTCGCACAGGCGTTGGCCGACGATCGCGGGGCGGCCATGGCCACCGCTGCTACGCCGATCGAAACGGCAGAAGAGTTCCTGAACCCGAACGTCGTGAAAGTAGTGGCGGCCAACGGCCGGGCCCTGTATTTCAGCCGGGCGCCGATTCCCTTCCACCGCGACAGTGGCAACGCAGCATTCGCAGGTGCGGCGCGGCGTCATCTCGGGATCTATGCCTATCGCGTCGAAGCGCTGCGCAGGTTCGCCGCAGCCGCGCCGGGCGTTCTCGAACAGCATGAATCGCTGGAACAGCTGCGGGCGTTCGAGATCGGCCTGCCGATCGCGCTTGTCGATGCCGTGGCCCTGCCGGGGCCGGGGGTGGATACGGAAGCCGATCTCGCACTCGTCGAACAGAGGATGCAACGCCTATGACGACCTCGGCTAACGCTCCGATCCAGGTGCTGTTCGTTTGTCTCGGCAATATCTGTCGTTCGCCGACGGCCGAAGGCATCATGCGCCAGCGTCTGAAGCAAGCCGGTATCGCTCGGCAGGTGGTTGTGGATTCGGCCGGCACCGGGCCGTGGCATGTCGGCGATCCGCCCGATCGGCGAGCGCTGGCGGCCGCGGCCGGACGAGGTTACGACTTGAGCGCCCTGCGTGGGCGACAGGTGAGCGCGGCTGATCTCGCCCGTTTCGATTACGTGATCGCCATGGACGATGGCAATCTCGGCGATCTACGGGCGCTGGCCGAGGGCGATCGCGAACAACTGAACAAGATTTGCCTGCTCGGCGATTTCAGCCCGGCCCATCGTGGCCAGCCTGTGGGCGATCCGTATTACGGCGGTGCCGACGGCTTCGACCGCGTGCTCGATATGATCGAGACCTGCATCGACGGACTCGTGGCCGACATCAGCGCGCGTCTCGATCGAGCCTGATTCCGCCCCCGGCCGACCCGTGTTTCAGGGCCGGCCGGGCGTAGGACACGCCGCGATCAGCTCGACTTGTCGCGGTGGTCGGCTTCGGTCTCGGTTTCCGCGGCTTGCGTCTCGGCCGTCGCATCGTCGCCTTTCGTCTCCGCCGCGGCGGAATCGTCGGTCCGGGTTTCGACCTGCGTGAGCTTGTGTTCCACGGCGGGCGCCTCCGCGCCGTCCACGGGAACTGCGGACGCCTCGACACGCGGAACCGCCTCGGCAACCGGTTCTTCGGTTTCTGCCGCCGTTTCCTCCGCCGCGGGGTCGCGCGGAGCGACCGTGTCCTGGGTCTCGGACTGAGACGTGGCCTCGGCGGCCTGTGTCTCGACCTGCTTCAGCTCGGTGTCGGCTTCGGCGGCCGGACGCGTCACTTCGGCGGACTCCGATTCGGTCATCGGGTCAGCCGATGCTTCGCTCGACTCGGCCTCGGCGGGCTTCGACGGATTTTCGGCGGGTGCCGCGCGCTTGTCATCGACCTGCGATGTCGCCGGTGCCTCCGACGCGTTGCCGGCCTTGCGCTCGGCCTGCGTCGGTTTTTCCGACTCGGGTTGAGCCGGTTCGCTCGCCGGTTCTACCGTGTCAGCCGCGGTATCCGTCGCATGGGCGGGGTTTGACGACGATTCCGCGGTTTCAGCCGTTTTCGACGTGTCTTCGCCGATGGCCGGGTCCGCGGTCTTGTCGTCGTCTTTATCGGCCGACTTGGCTTTGCTGTTGGAACGACGACGCTTGGGCTTGGTCTTGCGCGGCTTGTCGCTGGACGAGGCCTCGCTCGAATCGCCGGCGTCCGTATCGCTGGCCGCGGCTTCCGTCGTATCGGCGTTATCGGCGGCCTGGTCGGGCGCGGCTTTCGACTTCGAATCGTCTTTTGCCGTGCTGCGGTCGCTGTTGTCCTGCTTCGAGCGTTTGCTCGTCTTCGACGTAGACGACTTTTTCTTCGGACTGCCCTCCGTGTCGCCATCGTCGCCCTGGCTGGCGCTACGGGCGTTTTCGCTGGCGGTCACCGCTGACCAGGGCTTGTCCTCGACCTCGGGCAACTCCGATTTGGACTTGCGCTTGGAGGTGTTCTTGTTGTCGTCACCGTGCTTGCTATTGTCGTCCGAGTCTTCGCTGCGGCTCTGGCCCGTCTGCGCGTTCGACTCGTCGGCCCGCGCGTCATCGCGGTTCTCGGCGGTACCGGCGGCCTCGGGCTCATCCGGCTTGGAGTCGGTCTTCGACGTGGCCGGTTGGGACCGGGTTTTCTCATCGCCGCGACCCGAGGATTCGGCGCCGCCCTGACTCGGGGCTGCGTTTTCGCCCGAGGCGCGATCGTCTTCGGACGTCTGTGCTGACGAGTCGTTGGTACTGTTGTCCTCTCCGGACGCCGATTGCGACTCATCGTTTTCGCCCGCGCCGCCGCGCTTGCGGCCGCCACGCCGTCCACGGCCGCCGCGACGTCGACGGCGCCCCCGTTTGGCTTCGCCCGAGGCACTGTTGTCTTCGTTGGCCGATGACTCGTCGTTCTTGCGTTGCGCGTCGTCGGACGTGTTCTCGGCGGCTTCCGGCGCGCGCGCCGCCGGGCCGTCGGTACGCTCGCCGCTCGAAGGCGCCTGCGCGGCGCGATCGTCTTTGGACTTGCTGCGTGCTTCGTCAGCGCTCTTGCGTGCCGCGGCGGCTTTGTCGCGGTTGCTCTGCGCCGTATCCGTGGCGGGTTTATCGGCCGACTTCTTATCCGCGGCCGACGATTGTTCCGTAGTGGAGTCCGAGTCCTTTTTCTGCTTCTGGCCGTCGCTATCGGCTTGGGCCTTGGTTTGGCCGTTCGCCTGGCTGCCGCGATTGCGATTGCGCCCGCCGCGCCGGCGATTGCGGTTGCGCCCGTTGCCACGGTTGTCGCTGCCGTCGGATTTATCGCCGCGTGCCTCGGTCTTCGAGCCGCCGTCCGCGGAATCGGCGCGCGCCGATTCGTCATCGGTCGATTTCGAACCGTTGCCTTCGGCGCGGCGACGCTTGTCGTTGTTGGTCTTCTGGGTGGTGGCCTCGCGACTGGCCGGGCCGGACCCGGGCAGGCCAAGATCCGCCTCGCCGCCGAAGATACGCCGCAGGGCGTCCCACAGCTGCTGCCAGGGCGTCATGGTGACGGACGGGTGGGGCGGCGCCGCTGCCGCCGCTGCTGCGGCCTCGGCTTCCGGCTGACTGCTGCGGTCGATTACTGGCGCATCGGGGCGTGCCACGCGCTTGACGGCGGGTTCCTCGCGGGCTTTCTGCGTGCTGGCCTTGTGATCGGGCTCTGCCGGCTTTTCGATCTCGACCTGGGTGTCGATCTTGTAGCTGGCGGCGTTGTTGTCGTCCTCGGTGAGTTGATCACCGCGGACGCGCTTGATCTCGTAGTGGGGCGTTTCCAGTTCGTTGTTGGGCACGAGCGTGATCCGCGTCTTGGCGCGCTGTTCCACGTCGGCGAGATCGGCGCGTTTTTCGTTGAGCAGGAAGCTCGCCACCGGGATCGGCAGCTGCACGATCACGCGGCCCGTGCCCGGCTTCATGGCTTCTTCTTCAAGCAGGCGCAGGATCGATAGCGACAGCGATTCCACGCTGCGGATCGAGCCGCGTCCGAGGCAGCGCGGGCAGACCTGGCTGGAATATTCGGACAGGGAAGGCTTCAGCCGCTGGCGCGACATTTCCAGCAGGCCAAAGCGCGAGATCCGGCCGATCTGAACGCGTGCGCGATCGGCCTTGGCCGCCTGCTTGAGGCGATTTTCCACCTCGCGCTGGTTCTTGGCGCTCTCCATGTCGATGAAGTCGATCACAACCAGGCCACCGAGATCGCGGATACGCAGCTGGCGGGCGATTTCCTCGGCGGCTTCGACGTTGGTGTTGAACGCCGTTTCCTCGATGCCCGCGCCTTTCGTGGCACGCGCGGAGTTGATGTCGACCGAGGTCATGGCCTCGGTATGGTCGATCACGATCGAGCCGCCGGAGGGCAGGGTGACTTCGCGCTCGAAGGCCGACTCGATCTGCGACTCGACCTGGAAGCGCGAGAATAGCGGGGTGTCGTCGGTATATTTCTTGAGCTTGTTGAGTGCGTGCGGCATCACCTGCTGCATGAACTCGCGCCCGGTGTCATAGACCTCGGGCTGGTCGATCAGCACTTCGCCGATGTCGTCGCGCAGGTAGTCGCGCAATGCGCGGATGATGACGTTGGATTCCTGATAGATCAGGAACGGCGCCTTGCGCTCGTTGGCGGCGTCGTTGATCGCCTTCCAGACCTGGGCCAGATAATCCAGGTCCCACTGCAGTTCCTCGGCGCAACGGCCGACGCCCGCGGTGCGCACGATCACGCCCATGCCCTCGGGCACCTGGACTTCGTTGAGCGCTTCACGCAGTTCGTTGCGCTCTTCGCCCTCGATCCGACGCGACACGCCGCCGGCCCGCGGGTTGTTGGGCATCAATACGAGGTAGCGCCCGGCGAGGCTGATGTAAGTCGTGAGTGCGGCGCCCTTGTTGCCGCGTTCTTCTTTTTCGACTTGGACGATAACTTCCTGGCCTTCGGACAGCGTGGCCTTGCCGTTGCTCTGCCCTTTACCGTCGGACTTCTCGTAGTAGGACTTGGCCACTTCCTTGAGCGGCAGGAAACCGTGACGGTTGCCGCCATAGTCGATGAAGGCGGCCTCCAGGCTCGGCTCGACGCGGGTTACGCGCCCTTTATAGACATTGGCCTTGCGTTGTTCTCTTGAGCCGACCTCGATGTCGAGGTCATGCAGTTTCTGTCCATCGACGATGGCCACGCGCAGCTCTTCCGGCTGGGTGGCATTGACCAAAATACGTTTCATGGAATGGGATCCAGTGGCGCGCTCGACTGGCGACCCGGGCAACCCGCGTATGGACGCGTTGCCACGTGGCCGACCGCGACGTGCGCCCCGCGCACTCGCCAAGCATCGCGGCGAGCAGTAGGGGGACTACGGCGGTCAGACAGGAGCGCATAATAATGAATGGATAACTCTAGACTGGGGAACCGCTGGGCGACTGGGCCGTGATAGGCTTTTAGACGTTACGCACCAGCGTGTTCGAAATAACTGTCGGTCAGCGCTCGCTGGCAACATCAGGCTTTGATGTGCCGCGGTATGCGCGACCTTGGGAGTGTAATCTGACATCGCAGCGGCCTCAAGTACGACATGTGCGTGTGCATGCCAACGATGACGGCATGCGCCTGGATAATTTTTTGCTGCGTGAATTCAAGAACGTGCCGAAATCGCGCGTTTACAAAATCATTCGCAGCGGCGAAGTGCGCGTGAACAAGGGGCGGGCCAAGCCCGGCACCCGGCTCGCCGCATCCGACGACGTGCGCATCCCCCCAGTGCGGCAACCGGCAAAAACCGACCCGGGGCGCCCGCCCGACGCGCTGATGGCCAAGGTCAACGCCGCGATCGTGGACGAGACGGCCGATTATCTGGTGTTCGCGAAGCCGGCGGGGCTGGCGGTGCACGCGGGGAGCGGGCTGCGCTTTGGTCTGATCGAGGTGCTGCGCGCATCGCGTCCGGACGAATACTTCGAACTCGTGCATCGGCTCGATCGCCAGACCAGCGGCTGCTTGCTGGTGGCGCGCTCGCGGGCCGCGCTTGATGATCTGCGCGCCGGGCTCAACGACGCGTCCGCGACCAAGCGCTATGTTGCTCTGGTTGAAGGCCGTTGGCCGCATGGGGCGATCGAGGTCGACGCGCCCTTGTCACGGGATGTGGAGCGCGCGGGCGAGCGGGTCGTGACCGTGGACCGGGAGGGTGGGCGCGCCAGCCTTTCGCTGTTCGCCCCGGTGGATTTCTATGCCGATGCCACCCGCATGGACGTGGAAATCCGCACCGGGCGTACGCACCAGATTCGCGTGCACGCCGCCCACTGCGGCCACCCCGTGGCCGCGGACGACAAATACGGCCCCAACACACGAGCCAGCGTGTGGCGCGAACGCGGCCTGTCGCGGCTGGCCCTGCACGCGGCCTCCGTCCAGCTCGAATTCCGGGGGCGGCGGCATCATTTCAACGCGCCCCTGGCGGACGATCTCGCAGCGGTGTTCGACCGTCTGGAGCGGGCGTAATGGCGCGCGATTACGAGCTCATCATCTTTGATTGGGACGGCACGCTGATGGATTCCGCCGGCGAGCTGATCGGTACGCTCCAGCAGGCAATCCAGGATACCGGGCTGCCCGAACGCACGCCGGCTCAGATGCGGGAACTGGTGGGCCTCGGTATCCAGGACGTGCTCGCGCGCCTGTTTCCCGAGCTGGACCCGGTGCGCGTGCGCGATCGGATCAGCCGGTACCGGCGCCGCTGCGGCTGGCCGCGCGCCGCGCCGCGGTTGTTCGAGGGCGCGCGTGATGCGCTCGTGGAACTCAGTGAGCAGGGCTTCGAACTGGCCGTGGCGACGGGCAAGAACCGCCGCGGGCTGGATCGGGCCATGCGGGCGACGGATTCCAAGGGATTGTTCCGCATCACGCGCTGCGCGGACGAATCCGTGCCCAAGCCGGCGCCGAACATGATCGACGACATCCTGTTGCGCACGGCAACCGAGCCGGGGGCGACACTCATGGTCGGCGATACCGAATACGATATGGTCATGGCGCGCGCCGCCGGGGTCGATGCTCTGGCGGTGCGCTGTGGCGTACACGATGAAATCCGGCTGCGTCGCGCAGGCGCGATCGATGTCGTCGACGACGTCCGTGCCCTGCCGGCCTGGCTGGCCGCCGGTTGACCCGCTCGGCAGCGGCCCGCGGGCCCGGCGACCATCAGGGCAGGGCGATGCCGGCGTCGGCCAGCAGGCGGCGCAACCCGATCAGCGGCAGACCGACCAGCGCGCTCGGATCCTTCGATTCGATCGCCGAGACCAGTGTGATGCCCAAGCCTTCGGACTTGAGGCTGCCGGCCGTGCCCGTGACGTCCTCGGCCGCCACGTAGCGGGCGATTTCGTCGTCATTCAGATCGCGAAAGCGGGTGGTTACGGTTTCCAGATGAATGCGCGGCTCGGCAAAAGCCGGGGCGCAGACACATAAGCCGGTATGAAAGACCACGCTCTTGCCGGACTGCAGCCTTAATTGTTCGCGCGCGCGAGCGGCGGTGCCGGGTTTGCCCAGGATGTGCCCTTCGACATCGGCGACCTGGTCGCTGCCGATGACCACAGCCTCGGGCCAGTCGGCGGCCACTTTCTCGGCTTTCATGCGCGCCAGCCGGCAGGCCAGGGCATCGCTGGCTTCGCCGTTCCGCGGGGTTTCGTCGATATCCGGCGAGGTGGCTTCGAAGTGCAGGCCGATCTGGCGCAGTAGTTGACGGCGCCAGACCGAGCTGGAAGCGAGAATCACGGGCGTGCGATGCGTGGTCATGGGCTTGGGCGGCAGATAAAGGTTGCGGCCGAGCTTAAACCAGGCCGGCGCGATGCCCAATTTCATGGCATTCGATCGGCGAAATGCTTTGACTTGAGGCGGCCCGGCGCCTATTATCGCGCGCCATGTCATCGGGGCAGCAATTGACGCGGCAGATCGATTACCGCCGCCGGGCGCTGGACAAGGCGAATCTGGGCGGTCATCTGACGTTGTCGGCGTTGCCTCGAACCAAGGAAGTCGTGGTCGCCGATTCGGGCGTGCCGGTAAAGGTATCGCTGCAGCTGGATGAGGATGTTCAGCGGCGCGTGGTCCTGACCGGTCGGGTTCAGACGACCCTGATGCTGGCTTGCCAGCTTTGTCTGCAGCCGACCGAAGAGACGATGGACGTCGGGGTGGCGGGTATCGTGGTAGCGAGCGACGAAGCCGCGGCCGCCGTGCCGCGTGAGTGGGAGCCGATTCTTACCGACGGTGACATGCTCGATGTGCATGCGCTGATCGATGATGAGCTGCTGCTTGCGCTGCCGATGACCGTACAATGCGATCGCCCGGAATGCCGGGCGGCCTACGACACCGAGCAACAAGCGCCGGAAGAGACGCCGGCCGAGAAAAAACCGAATCCGTTCGCGGCACTGAAATCGCTCAAGAGCGATGACGACGCGTCGCGATAAACCGATCTGGATAACCCGAAGGCACTGCTATGGCCGTTCAACAGAACCGTAAATCCCGCTCGAAGCGCGACAAGCGTCGTAATACGCACGCAAGCATGAATCGTCCGACGCTGTCGATCGATCAGACCACCGGCGAGACGCATCGTCGTCACCACGTGACTCGCGACGGTTTCTACCGTGGCCGGCGCGTGGTCGAGACCGGCGACGACGCCTAAGCTTCACGCGCATCGTCGTCATATCGAGCCGACAGCGCAGCGTCCGGGTGACGGGCGCTGCGCTGTATTGCTTTGCGCAAGGGGCGAGGGGATGAAGCGAGTGCAGCCACGTGAGACGGTCGCATGTCCGGCATGATCCGGATTGCCGTCGATGCGATGAGCGGCGATCACGGTAGTGCCGTGGCCGTCGATGCCGCCATCGAAAGCCTGCGTCGGCACGAAGATATCGTGCTCCGATTGGTGGGCGATTCGGCTTCGCTCGAAACGCAGATTGCCGATCGCCGCAAACGTGCCACCGCGAGCGGGGCTTTCGATCGTCTGGAGGTCGTGCATGCCGGCGAGGTCGTCGATATGTGCGAATCGCCGGCGCGCGCCTTGCGTCAGAAAAAAGACTCGTCCATGCGCGTGGCGGTCAATCTGGTGCAGAGCGGCGAGGCCGATGCTTGTGTCTCGGCCGGCAACACCGGCGCGCTCATGGCGACCGCCCGCTTCGTGCTCAAGACATTGTCGGGCATCGACCGCCCGGCCATCATCTCGCCGATTCCGTCGCGCGACGGGCATACCCTGATGCTCGATCTCGGTGCGAGCGCCGAGAGCACGCCCGAGCAGTTATTCCAGTTCGCGGTGATGGGCGCCGTGCTGGCCCAGGCGGTGCACGGTATCGAGCAGCCACGGGTCGGCTTGCTTAACATTGGCGCCGAGGAGATCAAGGGCAACCAGCAAATCAAGGACGCCGGTCGTCTGCTCGCGGCCAGCGGGTTGAATTACATCGGTTTCGTCGAAGGCGACGATATCTATATCGGTGATGTCGATGTCGTTGTCTGCGATGGCTTCGTCGGCAACGTCGCACTCAAGACCAGCGAAGGGCTCGGCAAGCTCATCGCCCAATATCTGCGCGAGGAGTTCGCGCGCAACTGGCTGACCAAGGCATCGGCAGTGCTCGCCATGCCCGTGCTACGGGCCTTCCGCGACCGTGTCGACCCGCGCCAGTACAACGGTGCCACGCTGGTCGGCTTGCAGGGTACCGTGGTCAAGTCCCACGGCGATGCCGACGCCACTGCCTTTGCCAGTGCCATCGGTGTGGCGCGCCTGGAAGTGGCGCAGAGCGTGCCGCGCCGTATCCGCGAACAACTGGCGCATAACCTCGGCGAATAGACGCGATCGCGCTCGAATCGGGTGCCATGGACGATTCGCCGTGTGGCGATTGATTCGCCGCTTTCCTGCCCCTATATCTGTAGCCGTTGATGGTTGCGGATCGCATAATCGTACCGATCATGGGTCGCTCGGCCGGCGCTTCTCGCCGTCGGCCGTCTGTGGTCGTACCGCCGTCCAACTCTCTATCGTTCAACTGGTGCCGCGCGTGTGTCCGTGAGCTCACGCTCGTGCCGGATGAAACCAGGGGTCGACATGACTGATACCGACAGACCGAAAATCGGGCGCGACGAAGGCGGTACCGCGGTCGCGCCCGACAAGCCCAAGACCAAGAAGCCACCGCTATATAAAGTGGTGATGCACAACGACGACTACACGCCGATGGAGTTCGTCGTGGAAGTGTTGATGACTTATTTCACCCACGACCGCGACAAAGCGGTACAGATCATGCTGACCGTTCATACACGGGGCAAAGCCGTGGCCGGCACTTATACCGCCCAGATTGCCGAGACTAAGGTGCAAATGGTTAACGACCACGCTCGCGCACACCAGCACCCACTGTTGTGTACTATGGAAGAGGCCTGATAGGACGGCCGATACGTCGCGCCGCAGGTTTAAATCGAACGCCAAGTTCGGGGACGCAAAATGCTCAGCCAAGAACTGCAGACTGCACTCGACGCCGCCTTCATGGTCGCGCGTCGTCAGCATCACGAAATGCTCACCGTTGAGCATTTGCTGATGTCGCTGCTGGACAATCCGGCAGTGATCGAAGTGCTCGAGGCCGTGAACACCGACATCCAACGTCTCGAGCGTGAACTCAAAAACTACATCGACACGCATGTGCCGGTCGTGCCGGCCGGTGAGGACCATGAGGTTCAGCCGACCCTGGGTTTCCAGCGCGTGCTGCAGCGCGCGGTGTACCACGTGCAGTCGTCCGGCAAGAAGGAAGTGACGGCGGTCAACGTGTTGATCGCGATTTTCTCCGAGCAGGAGTCGCATGCCGTCTATCTGCTCGGCGAGCAGGACGTCACGCGCCTGGACGTGGTCAACTTCGTATCGCACGGTGTGAACAAGTCGGGCGAGGAGTCCGGCGACGCCGGCAGCGCAGGCCAGGCCCAGACCGACGAGAACGGCGAGTCGAACGCGTCGCCGCTCGAGCAGTATGCGACCAACCTCAACCGCAAGGCGGCCGAGGGGGATGTCGACCCGCTGATCGGGCGCGAGCACGAGCTCGAACGCGTGATCCAGACGTTGTGCCGGCGGCGCAAGAACAACCCGCTGCTGGTCGGCGAGGCCGGCGTCGGCAAGACGGCGATCGCCGAAGGTCTCGCCCGGATGATCATCGAAGGCCGGGTGCCCGACATCCTCTCCAAGAGCGTCATCTATGCGCTTGACCTGGGCGCGCTCATTGCCGGGACCAAATATCGCGGCGACTTCGAAAAGCGTCTGAAAGGCGTGCTGGCCGAACTGGCCAAGCAGAAGGGCGCGGTCCTGTTCATCGACGAAATCCATACGGTGATCGGCGCCGGCGCGGCTTCGGGTGGCGTCATGGATGCCTCGAATCTGCTCAAGCCCAAGCTGGCGTCGGGCGAGCTGCGCTGCATGGGCGCGACCACGTATCAGGAATTTCGCAATATCTTCGAGAAGGATCGGGCGCTCGCGCGTCGCTTCCAGAAGGTGGACGTGCCGGAGCCGAGCGTGGCCGATACGGTGCAGATCCTCAAAGGGCTCAAGACCCGCTTCGAGGAGCACCATCAGGTGCGCTTCACCAACCCGGCGCTGGAAGCGGCGGCGGAGTTGTCGGCGCGTCATATCAATGACCGGCATCTGCCCGACAAGGCGATCGATCTGATCGACGAAGCCGGCGCGCGTCTGCGCCTGCGGCCGTCGACCAAACGCCGCAAGACGGTGCAGGTACGTGACATTGAGGAAATGGTGTCCCGGATTGCGCGGATTCCGTCTAAGACCGTCTCGCGCGACGACCGGGCCGTGCTCAGTACGCTCGATCGCGATCTCAAACTGGTCATCTTCGGCCAGGACGAGGCCGTGGACTCGCTCGCCAGCGCCATCAAGATGTCGCGTTCCGGGCTCGACAATCGCGACAAGCCGATCGGTTCCTTCCTGTTCGCCGGCCCGACCGGTGTGGGCAAGACCGAGGTGACGCGTCAGCTGGCGTTGCATCTCGGCGTGGATCTGATCCGCTTCGATATGTCCGAGTACATGGAGCGGCATACGGTATCGCGTCTGATCGGCGCGCCTCCGGGTTATGTTGGCTACGATCAGGGCGGCTTGCTGACCGAGGCGGTGAACAAGCAGCCGCATTCGGTCATCCTGCTCGACGAGATCGAAAAAGCGCATCCGGACATCTATAACCTGCTGTTGCAGGTGATGGACCACGGCACGTTGACCGACAACAACGGGCGCCAGGCGGACTTCCGCAACGTGATTCTGGTGATGACGACCAACGCCGGCGCGGAGGCGATGGCGAGCCGCAGCATCGGCTTCAATCCGACCGACAACAGCTCGGACGGCATGGAGGCGATCCGCCGCGGATTTTCGCCGGAATTCCGCAACCGTCTGGATTCGATCATCCAGTTTGCGCCGCTCAAGGGCGATGTCATCGAGCGCGTCGTCGACAAGTTCGTGCTGCAGCTCGAGGCCCAGCTCGAAGAGCGCCACGTGGAGTTGGTGGTCGAGCCCGAAGCTCGGGCATGGCTGGCCGAGCGGGGCTACGACGAGCAGATGGGCGCGCGCCCGATGGGTCGCGTCATTCAGGACAACATCAAGAAGCCGCTGGCCGAGGAGCTGTTGTTCGGCGAACTCGCCAATGGCGGACGGGTGGTCGTCCGCGTGGAAGACGGCAAGCTCGATCTGGACGTGTCCTCCAACGAGAAGACGCCGGAAAACGCCTGAAACCGGTATGCCGGCACGCGGGTCAGCCTGCGTGCCGGCCGCCAGTCTGGATAAGCCCGAGCCTCGAGCGCTCGGGCTTTTTTGTTTGTCGCGGATCAGTAAGTCATGCCGGCTTCCGCATCCTGTCGCTTCAGAAGCATCGTGTTCGCGAAGGGAAGGCCCGCCCGGTCAATAACGATGACGCGCCGCTCTGGCGGCGCCCCAACGCCCGCCAGTACCGTCGCCGCACAAGCGGGATTTGAATATAGGCACGGCGCGCGCGGATTGGGCATATTCCGAGATTCGTGAGCCCGCATTCGATGCGCTGGGACGCCGCGCTTGATGAAGGCGCGCCAACCCTCGCAATGGATGCGATTCACGCCATACTCACCAACACAGCGGCTGGCAGGCCGGCACCGCGGCTATCAGTCGCGCGTGCGCGGCGACGTGGTCCGTCGGATCTGCGGCGCAGGCGATTACCGGGCTGACCCCGGGGTTGGCCAGGCCGGAAAGCGCTTTTGAGTCTTATTCCACCGTGACGCGATTGAGTTCGGCCAGACTGATCACGCCGGTGCGCACCTTGTTGAGCCCGGCCTGGCGCAGATTGAGCACGCCCTCCGATGCGGCCTGTCGCTCGATATCGTCGGCATTGCCGCCGGACATGATGATCTGGCCGATGGCATCCGTAACCGGCATCACCTGGTAGATGCCCACGCGCCCGCGATAGCCGCCGGTGCAATGGTCGCAGCCCTTGAGGTCGGCTTCGTAGATCTTGAGGTGGTCGATTTCGTCGGCGCCGAAACCTTCCTCGATCATGGCGTCGCGCGGGATCTCGGCGGCGCTCTTGCAATGCGGGCAAAGTCGGCGCGCGAGCCGCTGGGCGATGATCAGCGTCACCGACGCCGCGATGTTGTAGGCCGGCACGCCCATGTTGATGAGGCGGGTCAGCGTCTGCGGCGCATCGTTGGTGTGCACCGTGGACAGCACCATGTGGCCGGTCTGGGCCGCCTTGATCGCGATCTCGGCCGTTTCCAGGTCGCGGATCTCGCCCACCATGATGACGTCCGGATCCTGGCGCAGGAACGCGCGCAGGCAGGTCGCGAACGTCAGGCCGACGCGCGGCTGGACATTGACCTGGTTCACGCCGGGCAGGTTGATCTCGGCCGGATCCTCGGCGGTCGAAATATTGCGATCGGCCGTGTTCAGGATATTGAGCGCGGTATAAAGCGAGACCGTCTTGCCGCTACCCGTCGGCCCGGTGACCAGCACCATGCCATAGGGCTTGTGGATGGTGGACTCGAATATCTCGCGCTGAGCGTCCTCGTAGCCGAGCGCCTCGATGCCCATCTGCGCGCTGGCCGGATCGAGAATACGCAGCACGATCTTTTCGCCGTGCAGCGTCGGGCAAGTCGAGACACGAAAGTCGATCGCGCGATTTTTGGACAGATTGAGCTTGATGCGGCCGTCCTGCGGGATGCGTCGCTCGGCCAGGTCGAGGCGCGCCATCACCTTCAGGCGTGCAGACAGGCGCATGCCAATGGCGGCCGGCGGCGACGCCACCTCGCGCAGTACACCGTCCTGGCGCAGACGCACGCGATAGCGCTGTTCGTAGGGCTCGAAATGAATATCGGAGGCGCCGCGGTTGATCGCGTCCAGCAACACTTTGTTGACGAAACGCACGACCGGCGCATCGTCCGCGTCCGCCTTCAGCGCGTCGGTACTGCCGGTATCGCCGCTGTCCTGCTCGACCGCAAGATTATCCAGTGCGACATCGTCGAGGCCGGCCATCGCGCTGTCGAGCGCGTTGAAGTTCGACTCGATCGCGCGCTCGAGCTTGTCCTGCTCGACCAGAACCGCTTCGATCTGCTGGCCGGTATTGAACCGGAATTCATCCAGTGCCTGGAGATTCGTGGGGTCGGCAACCGCCAGATAGAGCGTGCGTCCGCGCCGGAAGATCGGTAGGGCGGCGTGTTTGCGAATCAGGCTCTCGGGCGCTGCGTCGATCGGTGCATGATCGAGATTCACCGCGCGCAGGTCCAGCAACGGCATGGAGAAGGCGCGCGCCAGCGCTCGGGCCAGTACGGCAGCGCTCAGGGCACGGGTGGCTACCGCGCGCGCCACGAACGATTCGTCGTTGCGCTGCGCCTCGGCCTGGATACGAAGCGCTTCCTCGTACTCGATGAGGCCGTCTTCGACGAGTTGTCGTGCCAGGCCCCCGAGGGACGGCTGGCGCGTCGGACGTTGAGTCGTCGGCATAGTTACGGCGCGTACCGGAAGAGACCGCATGATGGCACGGTCGCCCGGTACGTCGCATCACCTGATTAATCGCTCACTCGATTGTAGGCGGTTTTCTTGTGGGGTGCCATGAACTATCGTCGAGGGGTCATTCATGTCGAGAGACCGAGTTGAAAACGATTTTCGAGGCGTTGCGTGAAAGCCATGACAAACAGCGGCGGCTACTGGCGGCGCTGAGCGATACGCACGGCGATACCGACAAGCGCGAAGGCTTGTTTGCCGCGGTCAAGGCCGAACTGGTGCATCACGAGAACGCGGAAGAGCGTTATTTCTATAATCCGCTGATGGAGCACGATATGACGCAGGAGAAAGCGCGTCATAGCGTCGCGGAGCATCACGAGATCGACGAGCTGGTCGAGGAGCTGGAGGCGACGGACTACAGTTCGCCGGCCTGGCTGAATTCGGCCAAGAAGCTCGAGCACCTTGTGACTCATCATCTGGATGAAGAAGAGCAGGAGGTCTTCCAGATCGCCGGTCGCGTACTGGGCGACGACGAGAAGACGCAACTGGCGCACGACTACGATCAGATGATGGAAGAACAGGCCAGCGGTTCGCCGTAGTGGCATGGGCCGGCGCGGCGTCGGTAACGGCGCCGTGTCCCGCCGGGCGCAACGTAGGATGACCTGTAAAAGGCTACGCGGCTCGCTTTAGGGGAATGATCGTCGGTCGATCAGGCGGGAATAAGAATGGTCGGAGTAGCAGGATTTGAACCTACGACCTCCACCTCCCGAAGGTGGCGCTCTACCAAGCTGAGCTATACTCCGATGTATTTCAGGACCGACGCTGAACCGAGAAACGGGCCAGCGAAATCAAGGCGTCCTTGAACTGCGACGACTCGAACGAAGCGAGACAATCGATCGATTTCTCGGCTGCCTCGTCGGCGCGGCCGAAAGTGTATGTCATCGCATCGGTGGATTCAATCGCTTTTTTAATAGAATTGAGTGCACCGAGGTCAGCGTCGCGAATTGCCTGGCGCAACGGGGCCGCTTCGGCCTCCGGCGTACGCGCCAGCGCGCAGATCAGCGGCAGGGTGGTCTTGCCTTCGGCCAGATCGTCGCCGAGGTTCTTGCCGTAGGTTTCGTCGCCGTGACCATAATCCAGCGCATCGTCGACGACCTGGAACGCGACACCCAGGTTGCGGCCGAAATCGGCCATCGCCTGACAGTGTTCCGGCGAGCGCCCGGCGAGTAGCGCGCCGAGGCGACAGCCAGCGGCGAACAGGCTGGCGGTCTTGCGATCCACGACTTCCAGGTAATCCCGCTCGCTCAGATTGGGGTCGTGCGCATGCATCAACTGCATGACTTCGCCCTCGGCGATCCGGTTGGTCGCGTCGGCGAGAACTTTCATGACCTCGAACGAATCCAGTTCGACCATCAATTGGAACGCGCGCGAGTACAGGAAATCGCCGGTCAGCACGCTGGCGTCGTTACCCCAGACACTGTTCGCGGTTTCGCGCCCGCGGCGCAGGGTAGACTCGTCGACGACGTCGTCGTGCAACAGGGTGGCGGTATGAATGAATTCGATGATGACCGCCAGCAAGTGATGCGCGGTGCCTTCATAACCGGCCGCGCGCGCCGCGAGCACGACGAGGGCAGGGCGGATTCGCTTGCCGCCACTGGCGATAATATATTCGCCCAGCGTATTGATGAGGACGACGTCGGAGCTCAGCCGCTTACGGATCAGCGCGTCGACCGCGCGCATATCATCTTCGACCGGCTGAAACAGCGGCTGGATATTCATCTGTCCGGGATCGCAAAAACAGCGGCAAACTTAGGGCTGCGGCCGCTATCTGTCAAGAACGGGGTCGGTAAACGCAGGCGTTGACCCGCGCGGTGCAACGCCGTATCATTCGCGCTCTTTGAACGGGCCGAACACGCCCGCAACCTGCGTTTGGAGTGGACATGCACGCGGTAATCCGTACCGGCGGAAAACAGTACAGGGTCGCGGAAGGCGACGTGGTGCGCGTCGAGAAGCTCGATGCCGAGCCCGGCAGCACGATCGAGCTGGCTGACGTGTTGTTGATCTCCGATGGCGATAACGTCCAGATCGGCACGCCGGTTCTCGACGGCAAGGCCATTTCGGCCGACGTCCAGAGCCACGGTCGCGCCGACAAAGTGGAAGTGATCAAGTTCAAGCGTCGTAAGAAGTATCGTCGCACGCACGGTCACCGCCAGCATTATACGCAGCTCAAGATCACCTCGATCCCCGGCGCTTAAGCGCTGCGGCATCGAATCCTCGAACGGGAGGCACTAGCTCATGGCACATAAAAAGGCAGGCGGTAGTACCCGCAACGGTCGCGATTCCGAATCGAAACGCCTCGGCGTGAAGAAATTCGGCGGCCAGCAGGTCAAGGCCGGCAACATCATCGTTCGTCAGCGTGGCAGCAGCTTCCACGCCGGCTCGAATGTGGGCACCGGCAAAGACTACACGCTCTACGCGAGCGTCGACGGTAAGGTTGACTTCGCCGTCAAGGGGCCGAACAACCGTAAGTTCGTCTCGGTGGTCCCGGCCGCCGACTGACACGCGATCGATCGCTCGATCGCGAAAGCCTCGCTTCGGCGGGGCTTTTTTGTGTTTGCTCGTACTGCATGATCAGTAGATCATCATCCCGCGCTGAGGGCGGATCGCATGAAATTCGTTGATGAAGCCAACCTTCGGGTCGAGGCCGGCGACGGTGGCCACGGTTGCCTGAGCTTCCGGCGCGAAAAATACGTGCCCCACGGCGGCCCCGATGGCGGTGACGGTGGCGATGGCGGCAGCGTTTATCTGATCGCCGACCATAATCTGAATACGCTCTACGACTATCGCATCAATCGCGTGTTCAAGGCCGAGCGCGGCGGCAACGGCGCGGGCAAGAACCGCACGGGCGCGAAAGGGCAGGATCGTTATCTGCCGGTGCCGGTAGGTACGTTGTGCTACTCGCGTGAAACCGATGAGCTGATTGGCGATCTGACCCATGACGGCGAGACGCTATGCGTGGCGCAGGGCGGCTACCATGGCCTGGGCAATGCGCGTTTCAAATCGAGCACCAATCAGGCGCCGCGCAAAACGACCGACGGCACCCCGGGCGAGATCCGCGAACTGCGTCTTGAGCTCAAGCTGCTGGCGGATGTCGGGCTGGTCGGCCTGCCGAATGCCGGCAAGTCGACGTTATTGTCGTCCATATCGGCCGCGCGTCCGCGTATTGCCGATTACCCGTTCACCACCTTGCAGCCGCAGGTCGGCGTGGTCAGTGCCGGGCCGCTGAAAAGCTTCACGCTGGTGGATTTGCCGGGGTTGATCGAAGGCGCGGCCGAAGGCGTCGGGCTGGGGCATCGTTTTCTGCGACACGTACAGCGGACCCGTCTGTTGTTCCACGTCGTCGACGCAGCCGACATCGAGGGGCGTGACCCGGTCGAGCAGATCCGCACGATCAGTGACGAACTCGAGCGTTTCAACCCGGAGCTCGCCAAGCGACCGCGGTGGTTGCTGCTCAACAAGGTCGATGCGCTCGAACCCGAGGCAGTCGATGCGCTGCGTGAACGCATCGTGACCGAGCTCGATTGGCAGGCGCCAATCTATACGATTTCGGCGATCCGCCCCGATACGCTGCGGGTGTTGATCGACGAGGCCATGGAAGCGCTGGATGCAGCTGCGGCCGAAGCGGCGGCCGCGGATTCGGATGCGACGGACGCGGCCGACGATGAGCGCGCGTGAGCGCCTGCCCGGCGTGCGGCGTTGGGTGGTCAAGATTGGTAGCGCGCTGCTCACGGCCGACGGGCAGGGTCTGGATCGCGCGCGGCTCGAGGAATGGGCGCGTCAGATCGCCGCCCTGGCTGCCGGCGGCAACGAGGTCGTGCTGGTGTCCTCGGGGTCGGTGGCCGAGGGCATGGTCCGTCTGGGTTGGCGCAGCCGCCCGTTGCGCCTCGATGAGTTGCAGGCCGCGGCTTCGGTGGGCCAGGCGGGCCTCGTCGAAGCCTATGGGCAGGCGTTTGCCGCATTTCAGCGCCGGGTTGCCCAGGTATTGCTGACCCACGACGATGTGTCGCATCGCGGGCGTTATCTCAACGCCCGCCGTACGCTGATGACGTTGCTCGGCTTGGGTGTAGTACCCATCGTGAACGAAAACGACGCGATCGCGATGGAAGAGATTCGAGTGGGTGACAACGACACGCTCGCCGCACTCGTGGTCAACCTGATCGATGCCGATGGTCTGGTGATTCTGACCGACCAGGCCGGCGTCTTCGATGCCGATCCGCGCACGCATCCCGAAGCCAGTCTCGTGCCCGAGATCGAGGCTTATGCGCCGGAGCTGCTACGTATGGCCGGAGCCAGTGGCGGGGTGCTGGGTCGCGGGGGCATGCAGACCAAGATTCTCGCCGCGCGCCAAGCCGCCGATTCGGATGCCCTGACGGTGATCGTGGACGGCCGTACGCCGCGTGTTCTGGAGCGAGTAGCGGCCGGTGAAGCGCTGGGGACGTTATTGTTGCCGCGGCCCGGACGGCGCCGCGCCGCGCGCAAGAACTGGTTGGCCGGGCAGCGCCGGGTGCGCGGGCGGTTACAGGTCGACGCGGGCGCGGCTCGTGTGTTGCGCGAGGCCGGCCGTAGCCTGTTGCCGATCGGCGTGACCGCGGTGGAGGGTGATTTTCATCGCGGCGATCTTGTGGCCTGTATTTCGCCTGATGGCGAAGAGGTCGCGCGTGGTCTCGTCAATTACGACGCGCGCGAGGCCCGCTTGCTGATGGGGCAGTCCAGCGAACGGATTCCGGCGATCCTCGGGTACGACCGCGAGCCGGAGTTCATTCATCGGGATAACCTGGTCACAGTCTAAGAGCCTATTGGAATAGGCTCCAGGGCGTGTCGTCATGAGATATACCGCCTCACGGGCAAGGGCCCTGCGGGGTGATGCCCGCCCAACGCGCCAGGCGGCGTTGCATGCCTTGACTGTGGAGCCCGCCACGCTCGGCGGCATGCGCCTCGCCTGACACGATGGGCGGGCCTCATGCGGCGGCGTCTCTCATGACGACAGGCCCTAAGGCGCGCTTCAGGCATAAAAAAACCCGCCGTATCGGGCGGGTTTTTCTAGCAATTCGGGCGCTGGGCTCAGGCCTGAGCCATCGCCTTGATCTGCGCGTTCAGGCGCGATTTGTGGCGGGCCGCCTTGTTGCTATGGATCTGACCCTTGCCGGCCATACGGTCAATGACCGGGACGGCGTTCTTGAAAGCTTCCTGCGCGCCCGGCAGATCGTTCGACGCAATGGCTTTCTGCACCTTCTTGATGTGCGTGCGCACGAGCGAACGCTGCGCCATGTTGCGCTGACGGTGTTCGGTCGCCTGGCGGACGCGTTTGCGGGCTTGGGCAGTATTCGCCACGGACAGCTCCTGAAATTTGGTTGGAATGCCGGAAAGGCGCGCGATTATCGTTAATAGCGCGACTCATGTCAAATCTGACGATCGTGTTTCGATTGCCCGACATTAAAGGCTATAGTGCGCTGCGTTTCGGCTTCCTGCAATTGTAATGGCTTCATCACTGGCCCGGTCGACCAGCGTGGTCGGCGCGATGACATTCTGTTCGCGCATCCTGGGCTTTGTCCGCGATGTGGTGCTGGCCGTGATGTTCGGCGCCGGGCCGGCGATGGACGCGTTCCTCGTCGCCTTCAAAATCCCCAATTTCCTGCGCCGGCTGTTCGCCGAGGGGGCTTTTGCGCAATCGTTCGTCCCAGTGTTGTCGGCCACGCGCGATCAGGAAAGTGGCGACGAGGTTAAGGAGCTGGTGTCGGTGGTCGCCGGCACGCTAGGCGTCATTCTGATCGGGTTGACCATCATTGGCGTGATCGCGGCGCCGCTGTTGATTTATGCCTTCGCGCCCGGCTTCGCTGAATCGCCCGGCCAGTTTTCGCTGGCCGTCGATATGCTGCGCATTACGTTTCCTTATCTGTTGTTCATCTCCCTGACAGCGCTGGCAGGGGGCATTCTCAACACCTACGGCCAGTTCGCGGTACCCGCGGTCACGCCGGTATTGCTCAATTTCTGCATGATCGGTGCCGCGCTCGGCCTGTCGCCGTTCTTCGCGCAGCCGCAGATCGCTCTGGCGATCGGTGTATTCATCGCCGGTGTGGTGCAGTTGGCGTTCCAGGTGCCGTTCCTGTTGCGTATCGATCGCCTGCCGCGGCCGCGCTGGGGGTGGTCCAATGCCAAGGTGCGCCGGATCCTGCGGCTGATGCTGCCGATCATGTTCGGCTCTTCGGTCGCTCAGATTACGCTGTTGCTGGATACGATCGTCGCGTCGTTTCTGGCCGCGGGCAGTGTCAGCTGGCTGTATTACGCCGATCGGCTGATGGAATTTCCGCTGGGCATCTTTTCGGTCGCGATCGCGACGGTGATCCTGCCGACGCTATCGGCGCGCCATGCGAGCGCATCGAAGGACGAGTTCTCGGCCACGCTCGACTGGGCGCTCCGGCTGCTGGCCCTGCTCGGCCTGCCGGCGATGGTTGGCCTGTTCGTACTGTCGGGGCCGCTCGTGTCCACGCTGTTCAATTATCGCTCGTTCGGCGCCCACGATGCGCTCATGAGCCAGTATGCGCTGATGGCGTATTCGCTGGGATTCATGGGGTTTTCGCTGGTCAAGGTGCTTGTGACCGGTTTCTACTCGCGCGAGGACTCGCGTACGCCCGTGCGTTGTGGCGTGATTTCGATGATCAGCGCGATGGCCATGAATCTGATTTTCGTCGGTATCTTTCTGTTCATGCACTGGCCGGCGCCCCACGCCGGGCTGGCGCTGGCGGGTTCGCTCGGCGCGTTCGTCAACGCCGGATTGCTGTTCCGCAACCTGCGGGCCAGCGGGGCCTATGCGCCGGGCGCCGGCTGGGCCGGTCTGTTGTGGCGAGTGGCTCTGGCATGCATCGTGATGGCGGCGGTACTACACTTCGGCGCGGCGACCAACGCGGTCTGGGTGTCGCGCACCGCACTCATGCGGGTCGCCTGGCTGTCGATCTGGATCGGCGCCGGTATCGCCATTTATTTCATCGTGCTCGGGCTATTCGGCATACGGCCGCATCAGTTTCGACTGGGCCACGGCTCGACGAAGTAACCGGGAGTAGGGTTGTTGATGCGCATCATCCGTTCCATACGTACGGCGCCGGCACTGCCCGAGGGCTGTGTGCTGACGATCGGCAATTTCGATGGTCTGCACCGCGGGCATCAGGCCGTGATCGAACGCGTACGCGAGCGGGCGACGGAGCTCGGGCGACCGGCGGCGCTGATGACGTTCGACCCGACGCCACGTGCGTTTTTTATGCCGGACGATCCGCCGCCGCGTCTGTCTTCGTTACGCGAGAAGATGGAGGATGCCGCCGCGCTGGGTATCGATGTCTTCGTGCGTGCACGTTTCGATCGCGCGTTTGCGCAGCTCTCGCCGGAAGCCTTTCTCGATGATCTGATCGCGCGGCGGTTGGGCGCGCGCGCGATTCTGGTGGGCCGCGATTTTCGCTTCGGCCATCGTCGATCCGGCGATATCCATACCTTGGAGCGATTCGCTGAAGCACGCGGCGTGGAATTGTTGCCGGTTCCGGATGTCTGTGTGGATGGAGAACGCGTCAGTTCCACTCGCGTACGTCATCGGTTGCAGGCGGGCGATGTTGAACAGGCAGCACGCTTGCTCGGTCGGGCTTATCGCGTGTCCGGCCGGGTTGTCGGCGGCGAGCGCCTGGGGCGTACGCTGGGGTTTCCGACCGCTAATCTGCGCCTCGAGCGTCCGTCAGCGCTTCGCTACGGGGTTTATGCGGTGCGGGTACGGCTTGCCGATGATTCGTGGCACATCGGAGCGGCCAGTTTCGGTGTACGGCCGACCGTGAACGGGCGCGACGAGCTGCTGGAGATCTACGTGCTCGATTTTTCCGGCGATTTATACGGCCAGCGTATTGACGTATTCTTCAAACACTTCGTGCGCGCCGAGGAGCATTACGATTCCCTCGATGCGCTGACCCGTCAGATGCATGCCGATGTGGCCGAGGTCGGCCGGCTTTTGGACAACACGAGTTCACGATGAGTCAATTTCGAGACGAGGCCGGCGCCGAGCGCGGCTTCGAACTACAGAATGCGCACTGGCTCTGGCTGTCGGCGCTGGTGATTGCCGCCGATCAGGTCACCAAGCAGCTGATGGTCAACCACTTTGCGTTGTACGAGTCGATGCCGCTGCTGCCGTGGCTGAATTTGACGCTGGTGCACAACACGGGCGCCGCCTTTTCCATATTGCGTGGGTCCACGCCCTGGTTGTTCGTTGGCCTGAGCGTGGCGGTGGTCATCGGTATTCTGGTGTGGATGCGACGGCATCCGCACGATAGCCGGCTGTTGGCCGCGGCGTTGAGTCTGGTGGCCGGCGGGGCACTGGGCAACGCGATCGACCGAGCCACGCGGGGCTTCGTGGTCGACTTCGTCGATTTTCATATCGGGGCGTGGCACTACCCGGCGTTCAACCTGGCCGATTGTGCGATCTGCACGGGCGCGTTTCTGATCGCGGTCGATATGCTGCTGCCCAAGCGCGGCGGCTGAACCGTCTTTCGGCGGGCGATCGATTACCAGCAGGTGCTCGAGACGTTGTCGCCGCTGCCGGCCGAATCGCCGGTCCATGCGGTCTTGTTGCCGGCCTGGTCGATGGTCATCGTGCGGCACGTGTCGTTGACCTGATCGGCGAGTGCGGTCGCGGTAATCGTGTACTTCTGGTCGTCGGTACCGGACGCGGTGGCCGTCACGCTATAGAACTTGTTTTCGGTCAGGTCGGATAAGCCGAGCTTGTCCATGCCGGATACATAGCGGTTGTTCTGCGAGTACGCCTTCTCTTCTTCGTTCGCGGCCTTGAGTAGCAGCGATTTGGCATCCACCCGGCGCGCTGTCCGAATATGCGAGAGGTAGCTCGGATAAGCGATGGCGGCGAGAATGCCGATGATCGCCACCACGATCATCAGCTCGATGAGCGTGAAGCCGTTGGCAACGCGACTGCGGTTCGCTTGTTGATGCGGGGCGGCGTCGTACGCTTGTCGTATTCTCATCGTCGAATCTCGTGCCAGGAGCGGCGGCCGTTGAGAAAGTCACGGGCCAGGGTAATGGTCGCGGTACCGCCGCCGGTCAAGGGAGTCTTGATCACCTGCGTGCCGTGATTCAGGTCATTGAAGCTCGGGCCTTGACCGGGTGAGCCGCTCTCCGACCCAAAGCCGATGCCGGCGACGCGCGGCGTGCTGGCATCCTGTTCGTTGACGATACCGTCGCCGTTGACGTCGAAGATATTCTTGGCGGCGGGTCCGCCGTTGACGCGGCTCACGGCCATGAAATAACCGCTGCTGGTCAGGGAACAGGTCTGGCGATTGATGACCGTGGTCGTGAATTCAACATTGTCGCCGACGATCGACGGCGGGTTGAGTACGGCCTCGCCGCTATCCGTCGGCAAATCGATCACCCAGCCGCGATCAGCGAATTTGCCGTTATTGTCGATATAGGTGATGGGATTGTCGGTGACGGTACGGTAGCTGAGTCCATTGACGGCATTGTCGGGTTTGACCGTGCCGACGCTTTGCGCGACCAGTTGATCGCGGCTCACCGACCAGCTTGTCGGCCGCGCCGGGGCATTGTTGCCCGGGTTGTAGGCGATGACGTTCGGGTCCCAAATACCGTAGAAACTGTTGGGTATCGCGCTCTGATTGTCGTTGAGAGGCTGGATATCCTGCCCCGTTCCGAAGTAGACCATCACGCCATAGCCCACACCATTGGGATGAGCGGCGACCTGGACCTGCGTGGTAATGGGCTGGGCGCTGCCGTTGGCGGCCGTGGCCTGAAATATCTTTTGATCGGACCAGTCGTCCGGGTTAGTCGACGTCAAATCGAACCGCCAGACGTTGCCGTATAGATCGCCCGCGTAGACGTAGTCGGTGATGTGATCGCCGTCGATATCGACTGGAAAGGGCGTCGCCAGCCCGTTGCCCGGCTGGCCGCTGGTAGGCGTGGCCCCGGTTGTCAGATGAGCAATTTCATGGCCGTCGGCGATATCGACGACATACAGCGAGGCGCCATAGTTGTCGCTGTTGTAGCCGTTGGCAAAAATTGCCGCCCATTCGCCGTTGTGCAAGCGCACGATCGATGGCTTGCCGAAGGTTTTGCCAAGCCCGGGCGCTTTGAACTCCCAGCGCACAATGTTGCCTGCATTCGATTGGCTGAACGTGCTCGGGTCGGTCACGTCGAGTCCGTAGATCGTATCGCCGCCGTTGCGCAGGCCGCCCACGAGCATGGTGTGCCATTGGCCATCGAAGAACGCCGGTGCGGTCGCGATCTGGCCGTCGACGAACGACCGATGCGCGTATGACGGGCTGGTCAGCGGGTCGTTGCCACCAGCGAGCGAGCCGAGCAGCGTATTGGGAATATAAGCAAGCCACTCTTGGCCGGGGCAATCCTTGTTCAGGGGTTGATTGCAGCCACTGCTATCTGACCCGGCATAAAAACCGTGCAGCATGCCATCGTTGGCGCCGACATAGACCATGGGGGGCCGCGATGCGTATTTCGATACGAAACTGGTGCTATTGCCCGGATCGTAATAGCTGGCCTGGTTTTCGGGGGTCGGGTCGCTGTTTGGGTGGATCAGGTCTTTCCATGTGCCTGCGTATCGCAACGGATTCGGGGCGCCGACATAGGTCGGCACGGAATTAATGATATCGCCGAGCACGGTATCCCCGCGCTGGCGATAGATCCGGCCATTGCTGGCGTCGCTGCTGGCGCCGGTCTGTTCTTTGTCGCGATGGCCGCGCAGATAGGCGATAGCGGCCGGGGTTAGGCTGGCGATGCCCGACGAGGACAACCCGGTAGACGTGAAGGGCACCCCCGACACCGCGCCGCTGGTGGACGCATTGTCGGTGCGCAGCGCGGTCACGATCGTACGTCCATCGCTGGCGTTCGGATCCGTGACGCCGGTCAGAAGCGACGCCGCACTCCAGAGCCGCTCCGATTGGGCGGTCGACCCGTTCAACGCGTTAAAGGCGATGAGATCGCCCGTCCAATGAGTGGTCTCGTATTGCGTCTGGAACACCTCTGAATTCGTGGTGAGCGACGTGCTGTTGCCGGTGGCGTTCGTCAGTGTCTCGCCCCGGCCGAGAATCTGGTTTAGGACATTGGTGAATTTATCCGCCAGTTTTTCCGGGGAGTTGGCATTCAGCAGGGCGCCCCGTGAATTGATGGTTGCATGCCAGAGGTCGTCGATTTCTTGGGGGCCGCCGGTCGGTAGGTTGCCATAGTTGAATTTCGCGTTCGGATTCGAGGAATACGCATACCAAGGTGGCGGGTTGTTGTACGGATCGCTATTCGCGGCGGGATAAGCGTCCGTATTGCCGAAGATATACCCCTGTTGCCCAAGCGTTATGCCGAACGTCGTCATATGCGGTTTGGTTACGCAATCGAGTGACTTGTCTTCGGGGCAGCCTTCGGGGGCCCGAAGTGCATTCGAATCGCTGATACCTTTGGGCGGCGTCAGGTCCTTGTAAAAATGCATTGCAATGTCGGCGATCGTGTTGGTGTAGTGATCCCCATCGACATCGCCGTCATTGCTCGGATCGAGGCTTGCGTTGGATGGCAGCGCTCCGTTGTTGTAGCCATCGGTAAACAGCAGAGCGTAATTTCGCTGGCAGGGGGATTGGATGATGTCTGGGTTGTTTTCCAGTTCGCGCCCAAGATAATAAAGAGCGGGGCGGTTAGGGGTGCCGAGCGCCCGACTGAAATCCATTCCGTAGATTGATTCGTAGAAATCGCGACGACGATTGTCGCTGTTGTCGCCCACTTCCGGCAGGCTCGTCATGGTCAGATAATGCGCGCCGGATATCGCGCCTTGTAAGCGATCCTGTGCCTCGGTAATGGTGCAGCTACCCACGCGAACTCGCCCAATCTTGTCGAAAGCGGACGTGATGCCGCCGCGGATTGCCAAGCTGCGTTTTCTGTAATAGGTGAACCAGTTGGCGAAATTCTGCATTGCAGCCTGATACTGCGCTTGCGTTGCAAAATTGTTCGGTTTGATCTCGTAGCCCGTTAGGTTTTCCTTGTTCGGTCCATATCCTTGTAATGTCCGACCGACGTAGCCGTAGTTCGGGGGTAGATCGGTGCCTTTATCAAGATAGAAAGTTGCTGGAAAATATTCTATTCCAACAAGTTCGCTGCCGCGAGCCACGTAGTTCTTGGAAGAGGTTTGCCAGTAAGGCTCGTACGAGTAGCATCCGTAAGGAGAGGGTTTTGTGCAGTGATAGCTGTCGGCGTAAGTGATGTCTCCGAATGGCATTCCGTCGATTACGGCGAAGTTATATCCATCTTGATAGGTTTTTATATCTTGAGTTAGATCAAAATAGCTATCATCCACAACTGGGCTGGATGGAACGTGTGTGAAATCACTTATTTCAGGCTTGTTAATCCAAGGCTTATAAGTGACAGCGGGATTGAAATATGAATGGTTATATTGTGGTGACCGTGCAAAAGCCATGACCGGTATCGGAGGCACCGCATAATAGCCGCTATAGATTCTTCGGTCGGTCGCGTTACACCCGCCACGGGCACTGCAGTTGTTGTAGCCATTCGGGAAGAGGTATGCATAACTGATATTGCTGTCTTGAACATAGTGGCCGTTCTCCCAGGCTGAGTCGGTGCGGCCGTCCCAAAACAGCAACCCGTTGTCGGTGGGAAACAGTGTCTCGAAGTCCATCGACCCCGAGTTGTCGACCGCGACCAAAATATTCGGCGCCAGGCTCGAGCCGGTCACCACGGGTTGATCGGTGAGGTCGATAGCCGAGCCGCTGGCGGCGCGAGCCTGGGGCGGTGTGGCGATAGCCAATGCGAGCGCGACCAACAACGCCAGGGCGGCAATACGGATTCGAGCGTGCTGACGGCGCATCTCGGCTCCCTAAGTGGTGATTTGATAAACGCTTTGCACGACTGCCCGGGAGGCCGGTGAGCGGCCCTGAGCCCGGGCGGTGATGCGAAACAGGACCACGGTGCCTGCCGAGCCGGGATTGAGATCGTCTGCCTGTTCCCGAATATATTCGACGAGATACTGGATATTCAGCCCGCTGCTGCCGGAGTCGCCGGGCAATTGGTATGTGCTCACGCCCGATCGCGACCAGAAAGCGTCGGAAAGATAATAGGTGGCCGACTGGTTGGCGTCGGGGCTTGCGGGAACGACGGTCAGCCCGGAGGCGCCCGCATCGCAGCCGTTGTTGGCAGCGGCGTTCGTGCCGGAACCTGGACTCATGACCGCGTTGCATTGGCGGAAATCGTTCGACGCCAGCAGGGTTTCCACATGGCGAAGCGCGGAATCCGCGGCGTCCAGCGCTCGCGATTTCTCGCGCTGGTTGTTGGCCATGCGTTGTTGCAGCGTCGAGGAGTTGATGGCCGACACGGCCAGCAGGGTGATGATCACGAGAAAGATCAGGCTCGTGACCAGAATAAAGCCCTCCTCACGTCGGGCGAGTGGCCTCGTGGGCATGTTGTACGGGGTCATGGGCTGGGGTTCCGGATGGCCACAGTGCGATCGATGAGCACGCGAGCCCGGCGATCAGTGGTCTCGAAGGTCGAGCCGTCGCTGAAGCTGTATTTCTGATCGACTGCTTGAGGCACCGCCGGGTCGTTATCCGCACTATGGAGCAATAGCTGGAATCGAACGCTGCGTACTTCTCGCGCCTCATTCCCGGTCAACGTCGAGACGTAGCGATCGACGCCCGCGGTGTTATCGGTATCCAGGCCATAGCGAACCTTGAACCGATCGACGTTTTCGACGATCGGTTGCGTGGTCGCGCCGGTGCTGCTGTATTTCGTGCATTCCAGCGTATCGTTGTCGTTGACGAAAAACTGGAAGTCGGTGATCTCGTTGGATTGCACCGTACCGACCGAGCCTCCGAGGCAGTCCCGCACATCGCCGCGAGCCTGAAAACGAAGGCGCAGCGCGTCGTTGGGCCCGTCAGCGTTTGCCGTACCTGTGACGTACGCGCCATCAGGATAATTGGGGGATGCATTGGACGTCCCGGGGAACACGGTTGTTTCGGCCGCATCCAGTGCGGTGCGATAGCCGGCATGGGCAATCGCGTGATCGAGTACGAACTCGGCCAGACGAGCGTTTTCCTGTAGATGCGCGGTGGCGCGCTGGGCATCGAAGCTCGTGCGGTTGCTCAGAAGAATCTGGAGTACCCCCGCCAGCAGCAGCAAACCGATTACCAACGCAATCATGAGTTCGACCAGCGTGAACCCACCCTGGCGCGAGCGAGGCGAGGGCGTAGGCGCGCGACTCATGGATGAACCTCGATGGCATAACAACGCACCCAGGCGCTGCCACTGCTATTAGCGCTGTTACTGCTACCACTATTTCCGTTCCCGTTCCCGTTCCCGTTCCCGTTCCCGTTCCCGTTGCCGTTGCCGTTGCCGTTGCCGTTGCCGGAACCTGCGCTCGGACAAGCCGACACGTCCCCGGAGCCGCTGCCGGCCGCGGCATCCTGGCCCCGCCAGAGCACGGTCACGTCGTAGACGCGGCATGGGTTGTCGCTGGTCGGATTGGTCGGAGCGGCACAACTGACGTCGCCACGCCCGTCAGGCAACGTCGAAGCCAAAGTCTGCTGCCATTCCCAGGCGTCGTAACTCGCCATCTCTGTCGGACTGCATGTGGCTTGCGTGCAGTCCGCCTGAGGCTGCGCCGTTCCGCTGTCGGAAATTTGGGCATAGACCAGCGAAGCAGTGGCGGCCGGATTGGCCCGGATACGGTCGGCAATATCGTCGGCTCCGATACTGGCCAGTGTCTGTGATTTCGAGACATGGGTGTTCACGATCGCTACGGTTTGCAGGCCGAGCAAACCAAGCAGTCCGATCGAGATGACCACGAGGGCCACCAATGCTTCGAGCAGGGTGAAGCCGTTCTGGCGGAGCGAGGCGGTCATGGCGTAGTGCTGCTATCGATGCGTCCCGTCGACGCCACGGTGACCGACGTGGTGTTGCCGCCGTTTTCGGTCGTGGCGGTGAACGTCCGCCCTACGATCGCGAATCCATCGGCATTGAAACTCAAGGGCGCGCCGCCGTTCGCGGTCAACGTAAACCCGGAGCCGGTTGCGCCGTGAACCCGCAAGATATTGTCCGTCGCGGGGGACGTATCGGTTGCGTCCGGTGCGGGCGCGTAAACGATCCAGCCATCGCTCCAGACGCCGTCGTCCCGACACGAGGACTGGTTGCGGCTGGCACAGACATAGACCGTCGTGCCGCGGCCCACGGCCTCGCTGCGCGCATAGTTCAGGGAACCGACAAGATCGTTGACGTTGGTTGCCAGACTATTGCGTGTGACCACACTGCGATACGACGGAATGGCTATCGTCAATAGCACCACCGCGACCGCGAGGGTGACCATAAGCTCGAGCAGCGTGAAGCCGCGGACATTGGCGGTTCCCATGCAGTCCCCCCGAAAGCCTCTTAAGGTGTCGTGCAGCGCCGCCAGTGCTGCCCGATCGTCTCGCCCGCTACACGAATCGCCAATCGATATGACGACGCCGGCCGAAGTAACCGCGTGCGCGCATGTCGATGTTCGGACTCGAAGAACGATGAGGCCGAAATACGCGTCGTCGCTTGACCGCGGCGCTTGCGGTTTGTCCCGGACGAAACCCCCGCGCAGGCCGTCCCAGCCTGCGTGCATCCAAGTTAACGCCAATCGGTAGCGCTGTCGCGCGCCGGATGACAGACGCCGACCCAGCCCCGACGAGCGGCGAGCCGTTTTCGCCGGGTTGGCTCCGAGCCGGGGCTTGTCTGTCGCGTTGCCTGCAATGAGCCGCGAGGCGATCATGTAAACTGGCCGGCGTCATCGCATCGACGACACCACCATGAACGACCCCGGCAACACACCGATTCGTCGTCGAAAACTGTCCGACGAAGTGCTGGAACGACTGCTGACGCGCATCCGGTCGGGCCATTTCAAGGCCGGCGACCAGTTGCCGCCCGAGCGCGAGCTGATGCGCGAGTACGACGTCGGCCGGCCGGCGGTGCGCGAAGCGATGCAACAGCTCGCGGCGATGGGCATGATCGCGATCACGCACGGCGAACGCGCCCGCGTGACCGAGGTCACGGTGCACTCGATGATCAACCAGTTCGATCGCACCGCGCGTTTTCTGCTGTCGGATTCGGCCGACAATGTCGACCATCTGAAGGAAGCCCGCCTGTTTCTGGAAACGGGTCTGGTGCGCATCGCGGCCGAGAAAGCCACGGCCGAGGATATCGCCTCGCTTGAGGCCATCATCGACGAGATGGTCGAGCATGCCGGCACGTCCGAATTCATCGACGCGGATATGGCGTTTCACAACGCGATCGCCGATATGTCCGGCAATCCGATATTCGCGGCAACGACGCGAGCCATGCTGCACTGGCTCAAGGATTACTACACCGGCATCGTGAGTGCGAAGGGCGCCGAGGATGTATCGGTGAGCGAACATCGCCGGATCGCCGAGCGCCTGGCCGAGGGCGATGCCGAGGGCGCGGCCGCCGCCATGCACGATCACCTCACGCGAGCCAGCGACCTCTACCGGGCCCGCATGGACGAAGGCGACGCCTGATTCGGCGGCCCGACCCGGTTTCCTGCCATAAGCTAAAAAGCCCGTGCGGCGGACACCGTGCCGGGCTTTTCTGTCGTTTGTGGACTATTCCGCTTGGGGCCGGTTCACGCGGCCGATCTTGAGCATGCGGGCAATGACCTTGTCTAGCTCGCCCTGATCGAAGATCTTCTTCCAGTCGTCCTTGATGATCGCGTCGCGGCCATAGTCCATGGCGATCATGCAGGCATCCGAGAACGGGTTGGTGCTCTTGAAAGCCACGGCCAGGGCGATCTGGATATGGCCGTAGAGCATGGCCTCGGCCGCCGGGCGGGGCATGCCGGTGCGTTCCACCGTCTCGTCCAGTGCTTCCTTCATGAACGTGCCGAGCATGCAGGTCACGGTTTCGACCAGCGTTGGTTCCAGATAAGCCAGCTGGGTGACGGTGACCCAGTGTACGGTGTCGACCGGGCCGTACATGACGCGAACCACGGGCTCCAGCGCGTCCTTGTCGGCTTCGCTGCCATCGTCGAAGGCGGCGGCCACCGACTGCGTGGCCGCCGCGCCGCCGAAGGCGTCGGCGTATTCGGCATCGGTGCGGCGCTCCAGAAATACCGACGGATGGCAGGGATGGGCCACGGCGTACTGAATGTCGTCGCGCTGATGCAGAACGTTGGCATAGGCCGCGGCCGGATCGAGCGTGAGCAACGTTGCACCGCTGCGCATGCGCGGCACCAGATCGCGGCTGACGTCCGCGAGGGCGATATCGGGCACGGCCAGGATCACCAGATCGCATGCGGCGATCACGTCGTGGATCTCGCTGGCTTCGCGACCCTCGGCGGCCAGACGTTCGCGCCCGGCTGGCGCGTTCTCGCAGTAGTGCACCGTGTAGTCGGAGCGCGCCAGGTTTGCGCCGATGCGCATACCCATTTTGCCGCCGGCGCCGACCAGCGCGAGGGTTCGATAATCGCTCATGATTGAAGACTCCTGAGAATATCCATGCTGTGCCGGGTCCAGGCCGCCTCGACGGTGGCCGTGGTCTCGGCGTCGTTCTGCCAGTCAAGCCAGTGCTCGACGATGCAATTGATGTCGCGTTCACGCGGCGCCACGCGGGTGAGCATGCCGTCCAGATCGAGCAGCCCCTCGCCAAGCGGGCAGCCAAGCAGGCGAAAGCCCACCCAACCGTCGGCGCGGGTGAATTGGAAGTCCTTGATATGCAGGTTCTTCACGTAGGGTGCGGTGCGTTCGATGACCGACGCCGGCATTTCCAGAGCCGCCACGCAGTTGCCCGGGTCGAGACAGATGCCGACGTATGGGCTGTCGAGCCCAGCGACGGTTGCCACCAGCGTATCCACCGGCACCTGTTCGTAGGTTTCCAGCGCCAGCGTCACGTTCTGGCGCTCCAGTCCGGGAATAACGGCACGCAGCCAGGCTTCAGCCTGATCCGGCGACGGCCGGGTTTCGGCATCGTTGAACATGGAGCGCAGCACCCGGACGTCCAAGCGTGCTGCAATATCCAGATAACGCGCGAGTTGGGTGGGGCCGATGCCACGCGTGCCGAGTTCCAGCGTGAGGTTGCGCCGTTCCGCCTGGACGGCCAGTTCGGTGAGCTCGGCGTCGGAGTAGGCCTCGATGGCGGGATAGTCGCAGATCTGGAACACGCCGCCGCCAAGGTCGACGGTTTCGTCCATCATGTCGATCAGCGTCATGGGTGATGCCATGCGCTCCGATCCGCGCCAGGTGAAGGCATAAGTGCTCAATCCGATATTCATGGCAGCTCGTTGCAGATGATCAGGAGGCAGGTCTCGCGGCATGCTTTGTTCGGGCGTCGCGCGGGCGCATGCAGCCGTCGCTGACGCCGTGCAACCCATCGGTTATGTGGTCCGCCCCGAACCTGGCGAAGTCGCCAAGCCGGTTTCAGCCCGGCCTGGGTCGCGGGACCCGGGCGATCCTCGATCGGCACCGGTCGGCATTTCCGCAGGGCGGCGAAGGACGCCGGAAAGCGATCAAGCGGGTCGGCGATGTCGAACGGCACCGATCGCCCGATCCGCTGGCGAGCAGGGCGCTGTTTCCGTGTCTGGGCGTCGGTTGCATCGGCCATGGCTTATCGACCCGCGCTGCCTGGCTCGAATGAACCGTGAATTACGTTGGTATGATGAGTACACCATAAAGCTCGGACAATGCGGCTTAAGTCGAATGTGCGAGCGTGATCTCGAGGCGAGCGATGGCATACGGGGCGAGCGTCAGCGGCGACTCGTTGCAGAGCGCGAGCCTCTCTAGCGGCCAGTCGCGCAGCGCCGACGCGCTCGGGTTGGTCTGTTCGTCCAGCACGGCAGCGTAGCGAGTGCCGGCCACGGTGACCACGCACGTTTCGTCGGTGAGATTAGCCAGCCAGAATTCGGCGCGTTCGTCTTCGGTTTGCCAGCCGAGGGCCGCCAGACAGTTCAAGGGTTCGGCCACACCCATGGCAGGTCGGCCGGTGCCGATGTTCAGGCGCCGCAGCACATCGAAGATCGGGTAGCGCGCCGCGGGTTCTGCGATCGGGAACGGATGGCCGATTGAAGACAGTGTGAGCGAATCGACACGCCCGATCGCCTGGGCCAGATAACCCACCGACCAAGCGGCCGCGAATAGGGCGCGTTGGCGCGGGTCGTTGTCGCTGAGCGTCACGCGTTCCAGGGTCGCGTTCGGGGTGATCGTCTTTCCATAGGGGTTGGTCCACGCGCCGATTGCGCTGGTTGTGATCCGGTAGCGTCGCCCCGGGGCGATTGCGCGCGCCGATTCAAAGATGAACGGCAGGCTTTCCAGGGTTTCCATCACCGAGACATCGTCGGCCGCGTGCACGATCGGCGACGTGGCATGGGTGAGAAAATCAATCGTCGACGGGTCCGGCCGGCAACGATTGAGCTCGGTGAAATACGTGGGGAAGCCGCCGCCGATCGCAAGATTCGGCCAGTATCGTCGGGCTTGCGAGACGAGTGCCGCCGGCGTGGTCGTGCGTGGCCAGTCGCCGTCCGGCTGATAGCTGTTGAGATAGGCCGCCGGTGTGAGCAGCATGCCCGAGATGCCTTCGGCCTCGGTCCCCAGTATCTCGGCGAGTCGGGCGAGCCCGGCCTGCGGCGCATCGTCGTCGCAGATCAGATAGAGCCATAACTGACATTCACGCCCGCGAAAGAGAGAGAGCACGCTTTCGAGCGTATCGATTTCGTCGTCGACTCTCAGATCAACGAGCAGATCGACATGACCGGGCCGGAGCGCATCAAGCTGGGCCGTGAGCATGTCGTTGGCGGGGGCGTGTGCGGCCCATAGCCCGACGCCGAGATCCGGCACCCGGGTTTCGAGCGGCCGCGGCGTGATGGCGATGGGCTTCATTGCGCGGCTCCCGTGGTGTCACGCCAGCGCAGCCGCACGCTTTGGGTGACCGTTTCACCGGCTTCGATGCGGTACGGCGAGGGCAGGGCCAGCGGGCGGTTGTAGATCTTGAATGACGCATCCGACCAGTTGCGCTGGTCCTCCATCTCGAATACGTCGCCTTCAAAGTGCAGATCGACGGTCCGCTCCGGCGTCGGCGCGAACGAAAGCCCGCGAATGTCGAAAAACGGCTGGCTTGGGCTGATATGCCGCGGAAAATGCCCTTTCTCAACGAGCCCGTCGGAATGTTCGACCGCAACGGCACTCTCAACCACGCCGGCGAGTGGCAGCAGCACGCTCAGACCACTACGACAGGTCACGAAGTGTTCGCGCGCGGTCAGGGTGAGGCGCACGTCCAATTCCGTAGCATCGATGTGGGCCTGTAGTTCGAGCGCGAGCGGCGATTCGCCCGAGCCATCGCCGTCGGTCGCGACCCGAGCGCAGTAGGTGAACGCGATCGCACCGTCGCTCGAATGTGCCTCGTCCGCTTCGGTGTGGAGTGCATGCGTGCCCCAGTTGGCGTCGCGGATCACGGCGCCGATGCCGCGCAGTACTTCGACGCCGTCGACCGAGAGATGGCGGATCGCGCCGCTCTGCCACGTGAAGCACACGGGGCCGAGGACATGGCGTTCACGCACAGTTTCGGGGGTTGGGGTGCCGACACGCCGGATGCGCACGGCTTCGGAAACAGACATGGAAGGCTCTGGCTGATCGCTCGTGAAACTCACGATACGGGCCGCGGTGCGCGCAGGCATTGCATCATTGGTATGATGACATAATCTCTTCGCGATGCCGTATATTCGCCCCACCGATCATCGGCAGCCGGACATCGCCATGGACGACGCTCATCATTCCAACGCCTCCACCGTGCTGCGCGGCGCGCTCGTCGGCTGCGGTTTCTTCGCGGCCAACCAGATGCGGGCCTGGCAGGAACTGCCCGGGGTGGCGATTGCCGCGCTGTGCGATCGCGATGCCGGACGGCTGGCGGCCTTCGGCGACACCTTCGGCATCGAGCATCGTTTCGACGATATCGAAACACTGCTTACCCAGATGGCGGTGGATTTCGTGGATATCGCCGCGCCCACCCCGGCCCACGAGACATTGGTCACGGCGGCCGCGCACTACGGCGTCGACATCATCTGTCAGAAGCCGTTCGCCGGATCGCTGGCGACCGCCCGCCGGCTGATCAACATCTGTCGCAAGCACGGCGTCTCGCTGACGGTGCACGAGAATTTTCGTTGGCAGCACGCCGTGCGCCGCGTCGCCGAGTTGATCGGCGAGGGCCGCATTGGCCGGCCGTTCTTCGGCCGCATCAGCTATCGCAGCGGATTCGACGTGTTCGCCAACCAGCCGTACCTCGCAACGCTTGAGCGCTTCATCATCCAGGACCTGGGCATCCATACGCTGGACATGGCGCGCGCATTGTTCGGCGATGTCGTGCGGCTGTCCTGCGAGACCGGGCGCGTCAATCCCGACATTGCCGGCGAAGACCACGCCACCCTGATGCTGCGTCACGAGGCGGGCTGCGTTTCGGTGGTCGATTGCAGCTATGCCACGACGCTCGCCGACGATCCTTTTCCGCAAAGCCTGATCGAGGTCGACGGCGATCGCGGTTCCATCCGGCTGGCCGCCGACTTCCAGCTCACGATCCACGGGCCCGGCGGCAGCGCAACGGTCGAAGACGTGACGCCGACCTGGCCGGCCTGGAGCGAAGCGCCCTGGAACGTGATTCAGGAAAGCGTGGTCGCCCTGCAAGGCGACTGGATCGAGCGCCGTCGCGCGAGAGAGCCTGCGCCCACCGCGGGGCCGGACAACTTCAATACCCTCGCGCTTGTCGAAGCCGCCTACCAGTCGGCCGCGACGGGGCAGAGTGTCGAGCCGGAACGCTGGTAGTCGGAACTTTGCCGCCGGCCGCAGCGTGCATAAAAAAGCCCTCGAGTCGAGAGACTCGGGGGCTTTTTACTGGTGCCGGGAAGAGGAATCGAACCTCCGACCTACTAATTACGAATCAGTTGCTCTACCGACTGAGCTATCCCGGCGAAACTTGCGAGGCGCGGAGTATAAAGAAAGCGCGCGAATCGGACAACGCCTGGTTTCGGACGGGCGGCGATGGAACCGTGACCACGGGAAAAGCGCTGGCCGCACGGGTTGCATGCCGGCATACTGCGCCTCGAAAATACCGCGACGATGCGCCGGGTGACCTTGGGATGACGGGTCACCGGCGATTCAGCCAACGGGCCATAGATTTCCAGGAGAGGTGGCAGAGCGGTTGATTGCACCGGTCTTGAAAACCGGCAGGGGCGAGAGCCCCTCGTGGGTTCGAATCCCACCCTCTCCGCCATACAACAAATTGCGCGAATTCGTCGCGCGGCCGCTGCAGGCCGCGCGGCTACCGTCATCATCACTATGGAGGATAGAGCGCAATGCAGCACCAGGTCTTGATCAACACGGCCCGATCTCTGATGGCGCCGGGCAAGGGGATTCTCGCCGCCGACGAGTCGACTGGCACCATCAAGAAGCGGCTCGACAGTATCGGTGTCGAATCGACGGAACAAAACCGTCAGGCCTATCGCAATCTGCTGTTCACGA
This sequence comes from Salinisphaera hydrothermalis C41B8, assembly GCF_000732535.1. Taxonomy (GTDB): domain Bacteria; phylum Pseudomonadota; class Gammaproteobacteria; order Nevskiales; family Salinisphaeraceae; genus Salinisphaera; species Salinisphaera hydrothermalis. The sequence continues at coordinate 1,158 of NZ_APNK01000020.1, read as the reverse complement.
CTGCGGGCGCGGAAGAGTTCATCAGCGGCGTGATTCTGTTCCAGGAAACGCTGTTTCAGAAGGCCGATGACGGTACGCCGTTTCCCGACCTGCTGACCGACAAGGGCATCATTCCGGGCATCAAGGTTGATATGGGCGCCAAGCCGCTGGCTGGCAGCCCCGAGGAGAAAGTCACCGAAGGCCTGGACGGGCTGCGCGAGCGCTTGTCCGATTATGCGGCGGCCGGTGCGCGCTTTGCCAAGTGGCGCGGTGTGATCGACATCGCCGAGGATCGGCCGACGGATTATTGTATCCACGTCAACGCGCATGCGTTGGCGCGTTATGCCGCGCTTTGCCAGGAAGCGGGCATCGTGCCGATCGTCGAGCCGGAAGTGCTCATGGATGGCGCCAACTCGATCGAACGCTGCGAGCAGGTCACCGATGCCGTGCTGGATGCCGTGTTCACCGAGTTGAAACGCCAGAACGTGCTGCTCGAGGGCATGCTGCTCAAGCCGAATATGGTGATTTCGGGCAAGCAGTGCCCGCAGCAGGCCGGCGTCGAAGAGGTTGCGCGGGCTACGCTGCGTTGTCTGAATCGCCGCGTGCCGGCGGCGGTGCCGGGCATCGTGTTCCTGTCGGGCGGGCAGAGCGATGAGCTCGCCACGGCGCATCTGGATGCGATGAACCGCATGGGGCCGCAACCCTGGGCCCTGTCGTTTTCTTACGGGCGTGCGTTGCAGGCGCCGGCGCTGCAGGCGTGGCGCGGCCAGGCCGATAACGTGCCCGCGGCCCAGCAGGCTTTTCTCAAACGCGCCCGCAACAACGGCGCGGCTGCGCGCGGCGAATACAACGCCGATATGGAAAGCGCTGCCTGACCGCGATTTCGTCCTGAGCGGTACGAGAGCCCGGGTCGTGGTGGCCCGGGCTTTTTTATGGTTCTTCTCGGATTACCGGTCCATGGCACTCTGCGATTTCCGTGGGTTCAAGCACGGTAGATACCAATAAGCAGTTTAATGGGTCGGCAATGCCGAACAAGCACTAGGAAGGCCTCCCTGCGCGTTTTTGCCGACCTTTGGTTTCGCGCTGCAGCGCGAGTCACTTCTCTTGCTTGCTCAAGAGAAGTAACCAAGAGAAGAGCACCCGGCACGGCGCCGGCTTCGCCGGTTCACGGAGAGGCGC
>NZ_APNK01000019.1 GCF_000732535.1 Salinisphaera hydrothermalis C41B8 | reverse complement strand
CATTCCAGCCGGATACGCCGCCTAATTCAAACTCCCGCGTACACCACTTTCGAGCATATCTCTTTACCGAATTCGCAAATCCGAACGGTTCCGGCGGGTTCAATCCCACGCTCGGGCCGCAGAAGGCCGTCAACTACGAGATCGGCGCCAAGGGCGAATTCGGCCATCGCGGGCGCTATCAGGTCGATGCGTTCTGGGTGGAAGTCCGCGATGCCATTACGGCCTATGCCGAGCAAGGCGACCGGACCTTCTACCAGAACTCGGGGCGTTCACGGCGACAGGGCATCGAATCGAAACTGTCGTTCGATCTTGGCCATCATCTGTCGACCACCCTCGCCTATACCGTGGCCCGCTACGAGTACCAGCACTACGTCGACGAAAACGGCAACGACTATTCCGGCAACCGCCTGCCCGGCATTCCCGAGCAAACGGCCTTCGGCGAACTGGCCTGGCATCGCCAGGATATCGGCTATGCCGCGATCGACGTGCACTGGGCCGGCTCGATCTATGCCAACGACGCCAATACCGCGCGCGTAGCCCCGCATACGGTCGTGGACGCGCGCGTCGGCAAGACCGTGCCGGCGGGCAACCATCATCTGACCGTCTATGCCGGCGTCGACAACCTGTTGAATAACGACTACTTCGACAATATCCGCATCAACAGCTACGGCGGCCGCTACTTCGAACCGGCCCCGGCTCGCTCGATCTATGCTGGTTTGAAATTCCGGCTGTAGCGGGCCGATGACGCGTTGAGGCGCGGGTCAGCCGTTGAGGAATTCGGTGAGCGCGGCCTCGTCGAGTGCGCTCACCCGCAGCGTGCGCGTCTGCACCGGTGCGCCGGCGCCCTCGGCCTTGCGTCGCAGCACGACCAACGGCTGATAGCCATCGAACTCGGCTTCATGGAACGCGACGCGCGGGTCATGCTCGACCGCGCCGGGGGCATAGATGCCACAACGGGCGACAGCATACTCGCTGTCGCCGGCCACGCGGAACTCGCGACGGCCAATGCGCTCGGCAGCGCTCTGGAACACTTCCGCCACCCAACCGTCGATCATCGACCAGGCCTGTTCCGCCATGGCTTCACGCCGCTCGGACAGGCGATCGTTCGTCTCCAGCCGCGACTGGACTTCCCCGGTTGTGACCTCAAGCCAGCTTCGCGCCACCCTGCTTATCCTGTATTGGAATCGACGCGCTAGCCTACGATCTTGCCGCATATGCGGCAAGCCGGCGGCGCAAAGAGCCGCTTGTCACGGCCTGTTCAAGCCCGCCGCTGCGTTCCCGGCCGAAGCGCGGCACCGACCGGATCAATCAGCCCTGGCTCTGCCTGTCCGGCCGCGATCTCGCCGGGCGAAGCTCAAGCGTCCGGCGCGCTGCCCGCCGCGTGTTGATCGAGCAAGGCCAGCAGCCCTGCTTCGTCGAGGATCTCCACGCCGAGTTTTTCGGCCTTGTCTCGTTTGCTGCCGGCACGCTCGCCCGCGACGACGTAATCGGTTTTCTTGGACACACTCGACGTGACGCGCGCGCCGAGCGCTTCGAGCCGGTCGCTGGCCTCTTCGCGGGTGAGCGATTCCATGCTGCCGGTGAGCACAAACGTCTGGCCGGTGAGCGGCTGCGCGCTGGCGTCGACATCCACCGTCGGCCAGTGCACACCGGCTTCGATGAGGGCGTCGATCACCTTGACGTTGCGCGGCTCGATGAAGAAGTCCGCGATCGACTGCGCCACCCGTGCGCCCACGCCCGGCACGGCCTGCAAGCCTTCGGCGACCATCGCCCGGTCGCGTGCCGCCTTGTTGTCCGGGTACTGGGCGTGCACGTCCGCCAATCGCTGGTGGTAACGCTCGGCCTCGGCGCGCAACGCTTCGAGACTGCCGAAATGCCGTGCGAGGTCGCGTGCCATCGTCTGGCCCACTTCGCGGATTCCGAGCGCGAAGATGAAGCGCTCGAGCGTGGTTTCCTTCGACGCTTCGATGGAGGCCAGCAGATTGGCCACCGATTTTTCGCCGTAGCCCTCGCGCTCGACCAGGCTCTCGCGATGCTCGGCCAGTGAGAAGATATCAGCCGGCGAATGCAGCAGCCCTTCGGAAACGAAGGCTTCGATCTGGCGATCGCCCAGGCCTTCGATGTCGAGGGCGTTGCGCGAAGCGAAATGCTTGAGCGCTTCGCGCCGCTGCGCGGCACAGACCAGCCCGCCCGTGCAACGGGCAACGGCCTCGCCTTCGACGCGTTCGACGGCCGACCCGCAGACCGGACAGGCCGCAGGCAGCTCGATCGGCGTGGCGTTTGCCCCACGCTCGGCGACTTCCTTGACCTCCGGAATCACGTCGCCGGCCCGCCGTACGACGACTAGATCGCCCACGCGAATATCCTTACGCGTGATTTCGTCCATGTTGTGCAGCGTGGCATTGGAGACGGTCACGCCGCCGACGAACACCGGCTCCAGTTTGGCGACCGGCGTGAGCGCGCCGGTGCGCCCGACCTGGAACTCGACGCTGTTGAGCCGCGTGGTCATCTCCTCGGCCGGGAACTTGCGGGCGATCGCCCAGCGCGGCGCGCGGGCGACGAAGCCGAGTTCGTCGCGGCTCGGGCCGTCGTCGACCTTGAACACACAGCCGTCGATCTCGATGTCGAGCTCGGCGCGACGCGCAGCCATGGCGTCGTAATAGGCACGGCAGCCCGCCAGGCCGGTCACCCGATCGACGTACGGGCTGATGCTGAATCCCCAGTCGGCCAGCAGCTGGAGCTGTTCATAAAGACTGTCGGTGATTTCGGCGCCGTCGACGCGGCCGATGCCGTAGCCCATGAAGGCAAGCGGCCGCGTGGCCGTAATACGCGAATCGAGCTGGCGCAAGCTGCCGGCCGCGGCGTTGCGCGGATTCACGAATGTCTTGTGGCCGGCTTGTTCGAGGCGTTCGTTGAGTTCGTTGAAGCGCGAGCGTGCGAGCACGACCTCGCCTCGGATCTCGATGAAATCCGGCGGGTTGTCGGTCGCCAGCCGCAGCGGCAGATTGCGAATGGTGCGCGCGTTGGCCGTGATGTCCTCGCCGGTCACGCCGTCGCCGCGGGTCGTGGCGCGTACCATAACGCCCGCTTCGAAGCGCAGATTGAGGGCGGTGCCATCGAACTTCGGCTCGGCGCAATACACCAGCTCGTCCCGGCCGCTGCCTTCACGCGCGCGTCGATCGAACTCCGCCAGCTCCTCATCGTTGAAACAATTGGCCAGCGACAGCATCGGCGTCGCGTGGTCCACCGACTCGAACTCGTCCACGGGCGGCGCGCCGACGCGCTGGGTGGGCGAGTCGGGACTCGCAAGCGCCGGATACTCGGCCTCGATCGCTTCCAGTTCGCGAAACAGCTGATCGTATTCGGCGTCCGAGATCGTCGGCTCGGCCTCGATGTAATACGCCCGATTGTGTTCGGCCAGCTCCCGCGCCAGCTGCTCGGCGCGCTGGCGCTTGGCGGCCGGGATATCGCCGCTCATCGACGCCGCTGGCCGAGCCGTGCCCGACGGTCGATCTCAGCGATCTGATCCAGCATGTACTGCGCGGTCTGGGCCTTGAGCAGCGCGCGGTTGTCGTCGAGCACGTGGCCGCCCAGTGCGGTCGCGATCCGGTTCGCCGTCTCCATCATGTCGCGCATGGCCGGACGCCCCTCGATCGGCGCCGGCACGAGCAGAAACAGGGTCAACCCGGGCGTCGATAGTTGATCCTGATCCACCGGATCGAGCGTGCCCGGCTTGAGCATATTGGCGACACAGAACACCGATTCGGTGACGCCATGAACTTCGGTAACGCGATGATACAGGTCGTTGAGGCCGAACTTGAGGTCGGCTTTGGCGAGTGCGGCATGTATATCCGGCCCGTCGAACGTCTGGCCTTCCGGTGCCGCGACGTACAGCATGAACAGCTGCGAATGCTCGCTGCGTTCGGGCGCTACCATCTCCACACGCTCGGTGGCCGCCGGCGGAATTTCGGTCGTGACCGTGGTCTGTTCGGGCTCGTTGGGCTCCGTGCTGTCCGCGCCGCGCGGCGGCTCCGCCTCGCTCGAGCGCACCTGGGTCTCGCCCTGCGACGGCTTATCGTCCGTCGACACCGCCGTCGTGCGGCTCACCGCGCGGCGTCGTACCGCCGTGGGCTGGCGCACCGCGCGGGTACGATCCGCCTCGGGCGTCTGCTCGCTTGCCTGCTCGGCCTGACGGGCGCGCGCGGCCTCCGCCGCCGCCTTGCGGTCGGCCGGTGTTTCCTTATTGAGGGTGCGTACGCCCACCACATAAGAATCGCCACTAGCGGGCTCGTCATGCCCCGCCCCGTCGGCCGGTTCCTCCATATCCCGCCACGGATCGCCGCCGCCCTGGCGCCGGATATACCAATACGCCCCCGCAACAACGAGGATGACGAGAGCGAGAACGAGCCATTGCACGATAGACATAGGCGACGAAAAGAAAGTGGATGAAATGCCGTCGACGAGGCGGCTGCTTTAAGGTCGGTTGCAGCTGCGCTGGGGTCTGATGATGTTTCGCGATATCCCGTTCCCGCGACCACCCGACGCCAGGCCGCGGCGTCGCGGGCGCAATATAGGGAGCCTACACGAGTAAATCCCCGTACGGGATTGCGGACTATTACCCATGGCGGAAACCGCGATTACGATGAACCCGACGCCCGGCGCCACATTCGTTCGCGCACGACGCGGGGATTGCCGGGGTTGGCTTGTGTTGCTCTCAAACAAGACTCTAGCCCGCCAGATCCAGCGCTTGATCGATATCGACGCTCACCAGCCTAGAGACGCCCGGTTCTGCCATGGTCACGCCGTGTAGCTGCTCGGCCAATTCCATCGTCAGTTTATTATGCGTAATGACAATGAACTGAACCTGTGCCGACATCTTGCGCACCAGCTCGCAAAAGCGGGACACGTTGGCGTCGTCAAGCGGCGCGTCGATCTCGTCGAGCATACAGAACGGCGCCGGGTTGAGTTCGAACAGCGCGAACAGCAGCGCCACCGCGGTGAGCGCCTTCTCGCCGCCCGACAGCATCTGGATTGACGCGTTGCGCTTGCCGGGCGGGCGGGCCATGACCCGGACACCGGTGGTGAGCCAATCCTCGTCGGTGAGTTCGAGTGCGGCCTCGCCGCCCCCGAACAGCTGCGGAAACATTTCCGAGAAGCGGCTGTTGACCTGATCGTAGGTCGACTTGAAGCGCTGGCGCGTTTCGCGGTCGATCTTGGCGATCGCCTGCTCGAGCGTCGACAACGCTTCCGACAGATCTGCACGTTGCTCGCCCAGATACTTCTCGCGCTCGGCGACCTCATCGTATTCCTCGATCGCCGCCAGATTGATCGCCCCAAGGCGCGCGATCTTGCGCTCGACGGCTTCGATCGAGGCCTGCCAGGCCTCGATCGTCGCCTCCTCGGGCAACGTCTTGGCGATATCGGCCGGAGCCTCGCCCAATTCCGACAGCTGCTCGACTACACCCTGGCGCCGCACGCCGGCGGTTTCGACATCCACCCGGGCCTGTTGCAACGCGTCGCGCGCGGCGTCGACATCCTGCTCGGCGCTCATCGTGGCCTGCGCGCTTTTTTCAAGCTCGCTTTCGCGTGTCTTGAGCGCGTCACGCGCGGCGCGCAGTTCCCGCTCGGCCGTCGCCTGCGTTTCGCGAGCGGCGTTCAGGTCTTCGGCGCTGTAATCGTGGGTGATGTCGTCATCGGGCGCGTCGGCGTCGAAGCGTTCGAGCTGTTGGCGCACGTCCTCGACGGCATGATCGGTGTCGGCGAGCCGCGAGGCGAGGTTCTCGCGCCGGCTGGCCAGTTTCGCCAGGGCGGCATCCAGCTCGCCGACGCGGCGCTCGGCCCGGGCTGCTTCGCTACGCGCCGTATCGCGCTTCTTACGCGTCGCGGCCAGCGTCTCGCGTGCCTGAGTGCGCGCGGCGGCAAAACGCTCGGCCTCGGTTTCCAGTTCGGCCACGCGCGCATTTGCAGCCTCGGCCTGGTCTCGTGCCTGCGCGTACTGCTCGGCCAGATCCGCCAGTTCGGCCTCGATCTCGGCATTGCGCCGGCGCGTCTGCTCCGCGCGCAGTTTCTGGCCCTCGAGCTCGGCACGCTGGGTTTCGAGTTCGCGCTGGGCCTGGCCGATCCGTCCGTCCAGGGCGCTGGCCTCGGCTCGGCGCGCTTCGAGCTGCTCGCGGCGCTCGGTCAGCGTTGCTTCGCTGGCATCGCGCTGCTGGGTCAGGTCGCGCACCGCCTCTTCCAGCGCGGCGATCCGTTGTTCGCGCTCGAACACGCCGCGCTCGGCCGATTCGGGGGCCGGCGTGGTGAGGCTGCCCGGTCCGATGCGGCAGCCATCGGGCGTCACCAGCCATTGCTGCGCGCCGAGCTGGGTCCGAGCCGCCAGTGCCTGGGCGAGGTCCGGCGCCACGAACACATCGGCGGCGGCGGCACGGATCGCGGCCGGGCCCTCGATACCCTCGGCCAGCGAGGCGAACCCGCCCGGTGCATCGCCGGAGGCCACCGATAGATCGCGCTCGGCCTCGATCAGCGTGACCGGTTCGTTGGGCCAATCGGGCGCGTCGGGCGACGCATCGCCGGCCAGATCCGCCACGGTGAAGCCGCGCAGCAACGGGCCGAGCGCGGCCTCGGCGGCGGCTCGCCATTCGTCGCGCACGCGCACGCGCCGCGCCACGCCTTCGGCCTGGCCGTGCCCGCGCGCGCTCAGCCAGGCGTTGATCGCCTCGTCGTCTTCGCGCAGCACGGCTTGCTGCATTTTGCGTTCGGAGGCCAGCTCTGCCTGACGCTCACCGAGCTCGGTACGCTGCGCGGTGAGGCGTTGCTCAGCCTCGGCAATCGCCGCGCGCAACGACTCGATCGCCTCGGCCGCGGTCGCCGCCTGTTTGCGATCCGCCTCGATCTGTTGCGTGCGCGTGGCCACGTCCTGCTCGGCGCCGGTCAACGCCGATTCGTCGATGGCCGGCAAACGCTCACGCTCCGCGCGCCGGGCCGCGTCGCGCTCGGCCAGCGCGTCGCGTTGCTGTACGGCGTAGCGCGCTCGCGTGCGCTCGGCGTCGAGCTGCTGTACCGGATTGTGCTCGCCCGCGTTGAATTCATCCCACGCGGCCTCTGCATCTGCAGCTTCTTTTTCCGCTGCAGCCAAGCGCTGGCGCGCGGCCTCGAGTTCAGCCGCCGCCGCATCCCGCTCCTGTTGCCGCGTCTGCTGTTCCGCGACCAGCGTCTGATCGGCATCCCCGTCGACCGAGCGACGCTGACGCAGCCCGTCCAAACGGTCCACCAGGGACTGGCGCTCGCGCTGGCGCATCTGCTCGACTTCGCGAGCGTGGTCACGTGCCTGTTCGATACGACCGACGTTCGCCTGGGCGTCGTAGAACGCCGCCTGACGGTTCTGGACCTCGGTCATCGCGGCCTGCTGGGCCTTGTTGGCCGTGTCGCGCGCGCTCTCGGCCTGCCGGCGCGCCGATATGGCCGTGCGCAGCCGTTCCTCGGTTTGCCGCAAGGTAGCTTCGGCGGCCTCGACCTCACCGGCGCGCTCCTGCCAGCGCAGTGTGAGCAGCTCCGCACGCAGCCGGCGTTCGTCGGCCTTGAAGGTTTTGTATTTCTCGGCGTTGGCGGCCTGGCGCTTGAGCGTGGATAGCCGCTGGCTGATCTCGGAGATGAGGTCGTCGAGTCGTTCGAGATTTTCGCGCGTGTGTCGAATGCGATTCTCGGTCTCGCGACGACGTTCCTTGTATTTGGAGATGCCGGCCGCTTCCTCGAGCACTTGCCGCATGTCTTCGGGCTTGGCTTCGATCAAGCGATTGACCGCGCCCTGTTCGATCACCGCATAGTTACTGCGCCCGCCCAGCCCGGTACCCAGAAACAGATCGACGACGTCACGCCGACGCGCGCGCGTGTTATTGATGAAGTACTTGGAGCCGCCCTCGCGGGTGAGTTCACGCCGCACCGAAATCTCAGCGAACGCGCCATACTGGCCGCCCAGCTTGCCCTCGCTGTTGTCGAACCGAAGCTCGACCGAGGCGCGGCCTACCGGCTTGCGCGCATTCGAACCGTTGAAGATGACATCTTCCAGCGCTTCGCCGCGCAGTTGGCGCGCGCTCGATTCGCCGGTGACCCAGCGCACCGCGTCGATGACGTTCGACTTGCCGCAGCCGTTGGGGCCCACGACGCTGGTTAGATTCGACGCGAGCGAGAGCGTCGTCGGGTCGACGAACGACTTGAATCCGGCGAGTTTGATCTGGGTCAGTCGCATGCGGCTTTTAGTCCGCGCTACCCGTTGTGATGCCCTGGCTTTCGCGCATTATTGCCCCACCGCTACGCGTGCAAAGCAGGCTAGTGTAACCTAGCGCCGCCCTTATTCGACACGACGCCAAAGCACCATGCCCTCTTCACCGAGCCGTTCCCTGGACACCTTCGATAACCCGACACCGGAGCGCGATTACACGATCCGTATGCGCATCCCGGAGTTCACTTGTCTGTGCCCGGTCACCGGCCAGCCGGACTTCGCGACGCTGCATCTGGAATACGTGCCAGAAGCCACCTGCGTCGAGCTGAAATCGCTCAAGCTCTATGTCTGGTCCTATCGGGACGAAGGCGCGTTCCACGAAGCCGTGACCAATAAGATCCTCTCCGACCTGGTTGCCGCGACCGCGCCCCGGTTCATGCGCCTGACGGCGGAATTCTGGGTCCGCGGCGGTATCGACACCACGGTCATCGCCGAGCATCGCGCCGAAGGCTGGCAGCCGGCGCCGCGCGTCGACCTGCCGTAGCCGCACCGGCAATCGTGCTTACGAAAAAGCCCGACTCATATGAGGCGGGCTTTTTCGTATACGGTTAATGCAATGGCGCGAGGTTGTTGCCCTCGACACGAACCCGGGTACCCGTCGAAATACCGTCGGCTGAATTCAGCGTCACCGTACGCGTTCCGCCAGCATCCATCGCGACGTTGATCCGATAGACCGTCACCTTGCGGATATGCTTTTCGGCCACGTTACCGGCATACGCGCCGCCGAGCGCACCGGCGATTTCGGCGATCGTCTTGCCGGCGCCATGACCAATCTGGCTGCCGATCGCGCCGCCGGCCACACCGCCCGCGACCGCACCAACACCGCTGCCGTGCTGGGCATTGCGCTGAATCGGCGTGATGGAACTGATGGTGCCGCAATCGCTACACACCGGTTTGGACTCGCTCTTGGCCTGGTTACGCGCTTCGCTGCGCGCCTGGCGTGTTTTCTGCTCCGAGGCCTGCTTGGCTTCGCTCTGCTTCTGCTTGGCTTCGGCCTTGTCTTTTTCGGCCTCGGTCACCTTTTTCTGTGCCGCTTGTTTTTCTTGCGCAGCTTTGGCCTCGGCCGCCTGCTGTTTCGCCTCGGCTAGATTCTGCTGAGCCTGTTCGAGATTCTTGTTCGCCTGCTGCAGCTGCGCCTGTGCATTCTGGGCCTGATCCTGGTTACTTTTGGAACAGGCGGTCAGCGCGAATGTAGGCACGAGCAACGCCACCACGGCAGCACGAATCAGGGTTTGTTGAGTCATGTCTTGTTCTCGATCGCTGTGGCTTTCGACCCGGTGTTTCAACGCCTGTCGACGCTGAAACCACTAGAATGCGAGCGATACTCTAGGACGCGTTAATCGAACGAAAGATGAATCCCGTCAGCGAACTGATCATCGGCCCGAGCTATCTCGCCCGCGGCTTCGGCTTGCTTACCGCGCCAGGGCTGCGCCGCTACGTAATTCTGCCGGTGCTGGTGAACGTTGTTCTGATCGTCGCGCTCATGGGACTGTTGGGCTGGCAACTCAACGACTGGCTCAACGCCTGGCTGGCGGGCCTGCCGACATGGCTGGCCTGGCTCGAGGACGTGCTCTGGTGGCTAGGTATGATCATCAGCACGCTGGCGTTCTGTTACTTCTTCACGCTGCTCGCCAATCTGATTGCCAGCCCGTTCAACGGCATGCTCTCGGCGCGCGTCGAAAAACTGCACACCGGTCATGAGCCAAACAGCGGCATGAGCATCGCCGGCGAAATGTGGGACGGGTTGATCGGCGAGCTGCGCCGGCTGCGCTATTACGCTTCGCGCGCCGCGCTCCTCGGCCTCGTGAGTCTGGTGCTTCTGTTCATCCCGGTCGCCAATCTGGCGATCGCCCCGCTGTGGTTCGTATTCGGCGCCTTCATGCTGGCATTCGAATATCTGGACCAACCGATGGCCAACCGCGGGCTGCCGTTCGACGCCAAGATGCAGCGGCTATATGCGCGGGGATGGCGCCACCTGGGGTTTGGTAGCGTGGTTACGTTGGCGACGGCGCTTCCGCTGGCCAATCTCGTCGTGATGCCAGCTGCGGTGATCGGCGCGACATTGCTGTATATGGAAACCGATTATCCGTTGATCGATGTCAAAACAGGCCACGACAGTCGTTGATATGTATGAACACCTGCCCGCTATCGAGCGAACAAGTGCGCAGGTCGAGGCATGAAACCCGCCCGAACCCACGAACTCGCGTAGATTCGATTGCACAGCGGCATCATTTTTGCTAAAGGTACGCGCTGTTTGTCGACCCGAGAGCACCATGGCGACTACGGAAAACACGTCAAAACTCGACGCGCCTCAAGAGTTTACGCCCTACGTCCCGAACGAGGACGAGGAATACATGAACGAGGCGCAGCGCGAGCACTTTCGCGGCATCCTCGTGCAGTGGAAAAAAGAGCTCATGGAGGAAGTCGACCGCACCATGCATCACATGAAGGATGAGGCGGCCAACTTCCCGGATCCGACCGACCGCGCGAGCCAGGAGTCGGAGTTCAGCCTCGAACTGCGCACGCGCGATCGTGAGCGCAAGCTCATTCGCAAGATCGATCAAGGGATTGCCCGCGTCGATCGTGACGAATACGGGTTCTGCGAGACTTGCGGTACGGAGATCGGTATTCGCCGTCTCGAAGCACGTCCGACAGCGACGCTCTGCGTCGATTGCAAGAGCCTGGACGAGATCCGGGAGCGCCAGCTCGGGCGCTGAATTCCGGCCGCGGCTTCGTCGCCGGAGCTGCGGGCTGGCGCTGTCGTATTTGCTTCGTCGTGCCGGATTGCGGCGGCGGTTGCGGTGGAAACGGTCGCGGCCCCAGCCTGCCCCGAGCAGCGAACGCAACAGCCCGTATGACGCGCGGGCTGTTGCCTTACACACGCCATACTTCGCTTGAACGCGATAACGCATGATCGGGCGTGCTCGCTCGAACTCCCATCACATCGTCCCGCCGTTCAAAAATGCCGCGACAGGGTTCACAGCAGGCGCACACTGCGCCAACGTGAATCATCGGCCTTTGGCCAAGCGTCTGGCACACTGACGTCAATGCTCGCGCTACGCCGTAATCGAGACGCCGATGCCCTCCGAACGGATCATCAAGAAATATCCGAACCGCCGGCTGTACGACACCGAAGTCAGCCGCTATATCACCCTCGAAAACATTCGCCAACTCGTGATCGCCAACGAAGACTTCAAGGTCGTCGATAAGCGCAGCGGCCGCGATATCACACGCAGCATCCTGTTGCAGGTGATCAGCGAGCAGGAAGAAGGCGGAAACCCGATCTTTCGGACCGAGGTGTTACGCAACATCATCCGTTTTTACGGCGATTCGATGCAGAGCACGATGAGTTCCTATCTCGAACTGTCGCTGGAGTTCTTCAACGAACAGCAGTCACAGTTCCGAGGGCGCCTCCGCCGCTTACTGGGCGCCAACACCCCGCTGGCCGCCCTACGTGAGCTGTCGCAGGATCAGTTGCCGATATGGCGAAGTGTGCGGCGCGAGTTTCTTTCCAATCTGGCGCGACGCGATGCATCCCCGCCTCAAGAGTTACAGACGACCGACGAAGACCCGGACACGCCCGATAGCCACGAGGCTCGCTCATCGGACTGACAACCCTAAAAATTTTCCGATCGTCGTTGCTTGATTTATACGAAAGTCGTACTATACTTAGGTCTCGGTCGCCAAGGCGACCCTCGAATCTCCTCCGAAAGGCCTAACGGCCTTTCTCGCACTTAGCCCCCTTACCCAAGGGGGCTTTTTTTATGGTCACGATCCCATCGTCGGAGTTTTCAGGGCTCTCGCCCTGAACATGAACCGCTCATTCGGCGGCCGCGCGCATCAAAAGTTCTTCGCGGATTTCTTCAGGCGCCATACCTGAAGCGTCTCGATTCACAGGGCGCCATGGCCTTGTGAATACGCGAACCCCATAAAAAAAGGTTCATCGCGGGTTAGTGGGGCCATGATTCCGGCGAGTCCCGGGGGTTCAGGCATGGGTAGATACGACTAAGCCATGCAATGGGTCAGCCCCTCCGACCTCGCACTCGAACAGTCTAACCTGCGGGTCTTCGCCGGCCTTTGGTTTCGCGCTGCAGCGCGAGTCACTTCTCTTGCTTGCTCAAGAGAAGTAACCAAGAGAAGAGCACCCGGCACAGCGCTGGCTTCGCCGGTTCACGGCGAGGCGTGGTGCCGGCGGGATGCGCCCACCTGGTCGATGACAATGGCGCATCGCTTTGGCGATGCTCAGACAGGCTGGACGCACCGGCGCCGTGCGCCGGACACCCGCCGACACCACGCCTCGCCGTCGCCGCACAACGGGACGGGAATACAGACGCGGCGCATTAGGGCTTAGCGTATTCCGTGAACGGTGGCACCGCAGCCCACCTAACCATCCAGCCGAGACCATGATCCGGTTTTGCATCGGCCCGCTAATATGCGAAGAGCCATAAAAAAGGCGCCTCCGGAGAGGCGCCCTTCGCGTTGCCGTTATGGCTCGCTGCCGAAGCGAAATTACTCTTCGGCGCTTTCCTCGGGTTCAGCCAGTTCCTTCATCGACAGGCGCACACGGCCCTGACGGTCGACTTCCAGAACCTTGACCTTGACCATCTCGCCTTCGGACAGCTCGTCCGAGACGTTCTCGACCCGATGCTGGGCGATCTGCGAGATATGGACCAGACCATCACGGCCCGGCGCCAGATTAACGAAGGCGCCGAAGTCGACGATGCGAACGACCTTGCCCTCGTAGATCTGACCGGCTTCGATATCCTTGGTGATCTCCTCGATCCGTTTGATCGCGAGATCGGCCGCCGACTTGTCGACTGCGGCCACGTGGATCGTGCCGTCGTCCTCGATGTCGATGGACGCCCCGGTTTCCTCGGTGATCGAGCGGATGGTGGCGCCGCCCTTGCCGATGACGTCGCGGATCTTCTCGGAGTCGATCTTGATCGTGAAGATGCGCGGCGCCCACTCGGAGACTTCCTTGCGCGGGGCGTCGATCGCCTCGGACATCACGCCGAGGATGTGCATCCGGCCTTCCTTGGCCTGATCCAGCGCGACTTCCATGATCTCGCGGGTGATACCGCCGATCTTGATGTCCATCTGCAGCGCGGTGACGCCGTTCTTGGAGCCCGCCACCTTGAAGTCCATGTCGCCGAGGTGATCCTCGTCGCCCAGGATGTCGGTGAGCACGGCGAACTTGTCGCCTTCCTTGATCAGGCCCATGGCCACGCCGGCCACCGGCGCCTTGATCGGCACACCGGCGTCCATCAGTGCCAGACTGGTGCCGCAGACCGAGGCCATCGACGACGAGCCGTTGGATTCGGTGACTTCCGAGACCACACGCATGACGTAGGGGAACTCGTTTTCGAGGTCCGGCAGCACGCCCATGATGCCGCGCTTGGCCAGCTTGCCGTGACCGATCTCGCGGCGCTTGGGGCTGCCCATGAAGCCGGTCTCGCCGACGCAGTACGGCGGAAAGTTGTAGTGCAGCATGAACGGATCTTCATACTTGCCTTCCACCGCGTCGATCAGCTGTGCATCGCGGCCGGTACCCAGCGTGGCCACCGCCAGCGCCTGCGTCTCGCCACGGGTGAACAGCGCGGAACCGTGAGTCCGCGGCAGCACGCCGGTGCGGATCGTCAGATCGCGCACGGTGCGGGTGTCGCGGCCGTCAATACGCGGCTGACCTTCGAGGATGCGCGAACGTACCGTCTTCTTCTCGAGGTCGCCCAGAGCGGCCTTGACGTCTTCGGACGCATAGCCATCCTCGCCTTCGGCCGCGGCCAGTTCCTCGACCACCTTATCCTTGATCTCGCCCAGGCGCGCCTGGCGCTCCTGCTTATCGGCGATCTGGTAGGCGGCGGTGACGTCGTCGGAGGCAACGCGCGCCACGGCTTCAGCCAGCGACTCGTCCTTGGCCGGCGCCTGCCAGTCCCAGGCCGGCTTGCCGGCTTCGGCGGTCAGCGCCGAAATCGCCTTGATGGCCGCCTGCAGCTGTTCATGGCCGAACAACACGGCACCCAGCATGATCTCTTCCGACAGCTGCTTCGCTTCGGATTCGACCATCAGCACCGCGTCGGAGGTACCGGCGACGACCAGGTTGAGGTCGCTGTCCTTGAGCTGGGTCGCGCTCGGATTCAACACGTATTCGCCGTTGGCGTAGCCGACGCGCGCGCCGCCGATCGGGCCGTCGAACGGCATGCCGGACAGTGCGAGCGCGGCCGAGGCACCGATCATCGCCGGAATGTCCGAATCGATTTCCGGATCGACCGACATCACGGTCGCGATGATCTGGACTTCGTTATAGAAGCCCTTCGGGAACAGCGGACGGATCGGCCGGTCGATGAGACGACAGGTCAGCGTCTCCTTCTCGCCCGGGCGCCCTTCGCGCTTGAAGAACCCGCCCGGAATCTTGCCGCCGGCGTAGGTCCGTTCCTGATAATTGACGGTCAGCGGAAAGAAATTGGCGTCGGGCTTGGCTTCCTTCTTGCCCACCGCGGTCACGAGAACCACGGTGTCGCCCATGCTGACCATGACCGCGCCGTCTGCCTGGCGCGCGATTTCACCGGTTTCCAGGGTGACGTTGTGCTCACCGTACTGGAAGGTTTGCCGGCTGGTGACTTCTACTTTACTCACGTATTTTTTCCTGACTTCCTGCTTTCGAAAACAAAAAAGCGCCCGACTCGGGCATCCCGAGGGGCGCTTCGTACGATCAATCGGAACCGACCGCGCGTTTAACGGCGCAGACCCAGGTCCTGAATGATCGCCTTGTAGCGATTGGCGTCATGACGTTTGACGTAATCGAGCAGCTTGCGGCGACGATTGACCATTTTCAGCAAGCCGCGACGCGAATGATGGTCGCCCTTGTGCTGGTCGAAATGAGCGCCGAGCTGGCTGATGCGAGTCGTCAGCAGCGCGATCTGTACTTCGGGCGAACCCGTGTCGTTCGAACCGCGTCCGTATTTCTCGATGACGTCGGCTTTTTCTTGCGTCGACAGAGCCATAATCACTCCTGGAGTTGTTTTGGCGAGTCCGCACAACTGGATTGTGATGCAGTCTGGCTTTTTCCAAACCGGGGCCAAGTCGACGTTCAGCTCACCGTTTGGAAAAAGCCCGTGCGCGGCCAGTTGTTAAGAATGGACCGCCGGATTCAATGGAGCGCGTATTCTAGCGGCGAAGTGGCCACGGCACAACCGATGCCGCCCACTATCTTAGGGGATTTAGGCGCATTTACGGCTGTGGGCGCGCAAACAGGCGCTTCGGCCGCAATTCGCCCTCGATTTCACAACGCCCGAGCCCGAGCAGCAGACCGTCATCCGACTCCAGCCGGACCAATGTGTCGCCGGCTTCCCAGTCGCCACGCAGGCGTTGACCGTGTAATACAGCCTCTGTCTGCTCGGAATCCAGCCGTACCCGCGGCCAATCGGCGATCAAGGACGAGATCGGCTGCAACCAATTCCCGAGCCGGGCGGGATCTTCGTTGGCCGCGGACTCGATCTGCTCGAGATCGATCATCGGCCGCTCGAAGCCCAACGGGCCAACCCGGGTCCGGCGCAGCGCCGCGACGTGGGCACAGCCGCCCCAGGCCCGGGCGATGTCCTCGACCAGCGTACGGACGTACGTGCCGCTGCTCACGGCGACGTCGAGCGTGAGTCGGCCGTCTCCGGCCTCAACGAGCTCGACAGAATGGACGGTGATCGGCCGCGGCGCGCGTTCGATCGTCTGTCCTTCGCGGGCATATTCGTAAAGGGGCTTGCCGTCGACCTTCAGCGCCGAATACATCGGCGGAATCTGCTGTTGCGGGCCCACGAAGCCGGCCAGCAGGGTATCGAGCGCAACGCCCGTCGGCATATCGACATCGCTGGCACGCGACATCTCGCCTTCGGCGTCACCGGTCGTGGTCTCGTATCCGAGCCGCGCGGTGACGCGATAATGCTTGTCCGACTCCAGCAGATAGGACGAGAGCTTCGTTGCCTCGCCGAGGCATATCGGCAACAAGCCGGTGGCCAGAGGATCGAGACTGCCGGTATGGCCGGCCTTGCGGGCGTCGAAAGCGCGTCGGACGCGCTGGAGGGCGTGATTCGAGGACAAGCCCAACGGCTTGTCCAGCAAAATCACCCCGTCGACGTCACGTCCTTTTTTACGACGCGCCACGATCCGGGTCTGTCGAGTCTTCGTCCGTGGGCTCGGCGGACTCTGCATTCGCGCGATCCTCACGCACCGCACTGGAGATGATCTGGTCCAGGCGCTGCGCCTCGCGCTCGGTGGCGTCCTCCACGAAGCGGAGATCCGGCATTACGCGCAGACGAAGCCGTTTGCCGAGCTGTTTCTTCAGATAACCGCGGGCCGCGCGCAGCCCTTCGACGGCCTCCGCCGACTTCTCGGCAGGCGCGGTCACGTCGAAATTGCCGACGTACACCTTGGCGTGTTTCAGATCCGGGGACACATCGACATCGGTGATGGTCACCAACGACACCCGCGGATCCTTGACCTGCGTGGTGATGAGGATCCCAAGCTCACGCTTGAGTTCCTCACCTACACGCTCACGACGTGAGAATTCTCGTGCCATTACCGATATCAGGCCGTTTCGGTATCGGCGACCTTGCGCTGCACCTCGGTGCGCTCATACACCTCGATCTGATCGCCCGGCTTCACGTCGTTGTAGTTCTTCACGCCGATACCGCACTCGGTACCCGCCGGCACGCGGTCCACAGCGTCCTTGTGACGACGCAGCGACTCGAGCTCGCCTTCGTAGACGACCACGTTATTGCGCAGCACGCGGATCGGCTGACCTCGCACCACGGCGCCGTCGACGACCACACAACCGGCAATCGCGCCGAGCTTGGACGAGCGGAACACGTCGCGAACCTCGGCTAGGCCGATGATCTCTTCGCGCAGCTCGGTACCGAGCAGACCGCTGACGGCGTCGGTGACGTCCTGGATCGCTTCGTAGATCACGCTGTAATAGCGCACGTCCACGCCGGTTTCCGCGATCGTCTTGCGCGCCTTGTTATCGGCACGAACGTTGAAACCGATGATGATCGCCTGTGACGCGAGCGCCAGTTCCACGTCCGACTCGCTGATACCGCCCACGCCGCTCGACACGATACGGATCTTGACCTCTTCGCTCGGGATCTTGCGCAACGACTCGACCAGCGCTTCCACGCTGCCTTGCACGTCGCCCTTGATGAGCAGGTTGAGATCCTTGCTCTCGGCCGGGCCGTCTTCGCCGATCGCGGAGAACACTTCCTCGAGCCGAGCCGCCTGCTGTTGGGCCAGCTTCGACTCGCGCTGGTGTTCCTCGCGCTGGGCAGCGATTTCGCGGGCCTTTTTCTCGTTGGCCACAACGAAGGCATCGTCGCCGGCTTCCGGCGTACCCGAAAGACCGAGCACCTCGACCGGAATCGACGGGCCGGCTTCTTTCACCTGTTCGCCGAGCTCGTTGAACATCGCGCGAACGCGGCCGTAGTGCGGCCCGGCGAGGATGCTGTCACCCCGCTTGAGCTTGCCCGCCTTGACCAGAATCGTCGCGACCGGGCCACGGCCCGTCTCGAGGCTCGACTCGATCACCACGCCGCGCGCGGCGACGTCGATCGGCGCCTTGAATTCGCTGACTTCGGCCTGCAGCAGCACCGCGTCCAGCAGATCGTCGACACCCTCGCCAGTCTTGGAGGAAACGGGGACCACCTGGATGTCGCCGCCCCAATCTTCGGGAATGAGATCTTCGCTCGCCAGACCCGACTTGACCTTCTCGATATCCGCGCCGGACACGTCCATCTTGGTCACCGCAACCACGATCGGTACGCCCGCCGCGCGCGCATGCTGGATCGATTCCTTGGTCTGCGGCATGACGCCGTCATCCGCGGCCACGATAAGGATCGCGATATCGGTGATTTCGGCGCCACGCGCCCGCATGCGGGTAAACGCGGCGTGGCCGGGCGTATCGATAAACGTGATCGCGCCCTTGTCGTGCTTCACGTGATAGGCGCCGATATGCTGCGTGATGCCACCGGCTTCGCCGGCCTGCACCTTGGTCCGCCGGATGTAGTCTAGCAGCGAGGTCTTGCCGTGGTCGACGTGCCCCATGATCGTAACCACGGGCGCACGGGCGACGCCTTCGACCTGATCTTCTTCGGCGCGTACTTCCTGGGCCAGCGCTTCCTCGGCGGTTTCCGAGCTCACAGGCTTGGGGTTGTGCCCCATCTCCTCGACGATGATCTGCGCGGTTTCCTGGTCGACCGTCTGGTTGATGGTCGCCATGACGCCCAGCTTCATCATGCGCTTGAGCACTTCGCCGCCCTTGACCGCCATCCGCTGTGCCAGATCGGCCACAGTGATGAGTTCCGGGATTTCGACGTCGCGCACAACCGGCGCAGTCGGCCGCTCGAAAGTGTGCTCGGTAGCCACGTTGACATTCTTCTGTCGACGGCCGCCGCCACGCTTTTTCTTGTCCTTGCGCCGGCCCTGCTTGCCTTCCGCGACATGCAGTTCCTTGCGCGACTTACCCTTGCCCTTGCCGGCATCGCCCGCGGCGTTAGCAGGCTGGGCTTGTCCGCGCGCGGCGCGTTCGCGCTCGCGTTCACGCGCCACGTCTTCTTCGGTCCGGCCATGGCTTTCCGCGGCACGACGCAGGTTTTCCTGCGCCCGGGAGCGCGCGGCGTCCACGCGCACGCCAAGGCGCGCACGTTCACGCTCCATGGCTTCGCGGTTGGCCTGAGCCTCGGCTTCCTTCTGTGCCTGGATCTGGGCCTGACGCTTGGCTTCGGCTTCAGCGCGCTGGCGTTCTTCTTCCTCGCGACGCGCGCGCTCTTCGGCCTCCTTGCGTTCTTCTTCCTCGCGGCGGGCACGCTCGGCGGCCTCGGCTTCCGCGCGTTCCTGCTCGGCTACGCGCTGGGCCTCGGCCTGCTCTTGCGTGATCTCGCTCGCCTCGGCTTCAGGCGCGCGCGCCGGAGCCTGCTCATCGTCGGACTGCTGCCCCCGATTCGCATAGGTCCGGCGTTTGCGCACCTCGACGCTGACCGTGCGTCCCGACGATCCACCACGCCCGGTGTTTACCTTGAGCTCGGACGTCGAGCGGCGTCGCAGGGACACGCTCGAACGCTTCGCACCCAGCTTTCCACCCGACCGGCTACTTTCCGCCGAGCGCAAGTGACGCAACAGCTTGAGTTTATCGTCGTCGCTGATCTGATCGTCGGCCGACGAAGCGGACACGCCCGCCTCGGCCAAGCGCGAGACAAGTCGCTCCACCGGAATACCGACTTCCGATGCCAGCTGTTTGACTGTCGTTTGCGCCATATTTTGCTTACTCCGTGGTGCCACGCGTTGTTCGCGCCGGCAATCCGTCTGTCTTATCGCCCTATTATTCTGCGCTGGCCTGCTCGTCGGCAAACCAGTGCGCACGGGCGGCCATGATCAATTCGCCAGCGGCTTTCTCATCGATCTCGACCAGCTCGATGAGCTCGTCGGCGCCGAGTTCGGCCAACTCGTCGCGCGATTTAATGCCTGCCGCGGCCAACTGACCCGCGAACTCTTCGTCGACCCCGTCGACTTCGAGCAGATCCGCATCAAACTCCGCACTACCACCCTCGGCGCTCGAAATTGCCTTGGACAGCAGATAATCGCGGGCGCGGCTGCGAAGCTCGTCGACGATATCCTCGTCGAATTCCTCGATCTCGAGCAGCTCCGCTTCGGGAACGTAGGCGATTTCCTCGGTGGAAGTGAAACCTTCCTGTACGAGGATGACCGCCACTTCGTCATCCACGTCGAGCTGGTCGCGGAACATGGCCTGAAGCTGCTCGCCCTCAGCCTCGCTCTTCGCGTCCGCATCCTCGAGCGTCATGACGTTGAGCTTCCAGCCGGTCAACTCCGATGCCAAGCGGATATTCTGCCCGCCCCGACCGATGGCCTTGGCCAACGATTCCTCGGCAACCGCCAGATCCATACTACCCGAATCTTCGTCGAGGACGATCGATTCCACATCCGCCGGCGCCATGGCGTTGATCACGAACTGCGCCGGATTTTCGTTCCACATGATGATATCGATACGCTCGCCGGCCAGCTCGTTCGATACGCTCTGTACGCGCGATCCGCGCATTCCGACGCAGGCGCCGACCGGGTCAATGCGACGATCCTTGGCCTGTACGGCGATCTTCGCACGTAGCCCCGGATCACGCGACGCACCGCGCAGCTCGATGAGCCCTTGTCCGACTTCGGGAACTTCCAGTTTGAACAACTCGATCAGAAACTCGGGCTTGCTGCGCGACACGAACAATTGCGGGCCGCGTTGCTCGGGCCGTACATCGTACAGATATCCACGCACGCGATCACCCGGACGCATGGGCTCGCGCGGAATCATCTGATCGCGCGGGATAATCGCTTCGGCGTTGCCGCCCAAATCCAGAATGACCGCGCCGCGCTCCATGCGTTTGACCAGCCCGGTAATGAGCTCGCCCACGCGGTGCTTGTAAGCGTCGACGATCTGAGCACGCTCGGCTTCGCGCACTTTCTGCACGATAACCTGCTTGGCCGCCTGCGCGGCGATGCGCCCGAACTCGACCGACTCCATCGGCTCTTCGATATATTCGCCGGCTTCGACTTCGGGATGCGTTTCGCGCGCGGTTTCAAGCGAGATCTCGCGCTCCGGCGCTTCGATGAACACGGGTTCACCGTCTTCACCCTCGGCGCCCGGATCGATCACGAGCCAGCGACGATAGGTTTTGTAATCGCCTGTCTTACGGTCGACATCGACGCGCACGGCAATCTCGCCACCGTGTTTCTTGCGCGTAGCCGAGGCCAGGGCCGCTTCGATCGCCTCGAAGATGATCTCGCGATCGACGCCTTTTTCGTTCGATACCGCTTCGGCGACCAAAAGGACATTTTTATTCATAACACCACCTGAGTGTTTCTCTTACGCCGACCCTTGACGAGCCGTTGCGGGCCAAATCCGTCGCCTTAATCGTCGCTGTCGAATACCGGCTCCAGTCGCGCTTTGGCCATATCGCCAATAGGTAGGTCATATGTGGCGTCATCGCATGCCAACTCAACCACCTCGCCCTTTACGGCGCGAATCTGGCCTTTGAATTTACGCTGCCCTGCTACGGGCGCGAACATGTTGACGCGCGCACGCTCGCCGATGAAGCGCTCGAAATGCGCTGCACTGGCAAGCGGGCGATCCAGCCCGGGCGACGAGACCTCGAGCTGATAACTGTCGCCACGATCGTCGTCGGCCACGTCCAGCGCCGCGCTGACCTCGTGACTTACCGCTTCGCAGTCTTCGATACCGATGCCTTCGGACGAGTCGATATAAAGACGCAATACGGCGTTCTTGCCGGCACCCACCGATTCCAGGTGCCACAACTCATAACCCAGATCGGTTACTACGGGCTCGAGCAGCTTGTGCAGGCGGTGCGGCATAGACGTGATGACTCGGCGATTATGAGTCGCCAACAAAAAAGCCCCACATCGGGGGCTTTTCAATAACCAGTTGTGGTAGCGGGGGCAGGATTCGAACCTGCGACCTTCGGGTTATGAGCCCGACGAGCTGCCAGACTGCTCCACCCCGCACCCGATGAGCGCGAAACTATATCTAGTTGCGGACTAAATTGCAAGGCGAAATTTGCTTCGACTTGCTTTTGAAGCCCGCCCGATTGGCTGTCCAATCGGTCAACGCGAGGCGCAGATTACCATAGACACCGGTAGACGCAAGCCTTTTATTGCGAGTTTATTTCACAAGTGTCGCAAAGCCCGGCATGACGGGCGATGGCGACGTCGGAGCGCCCCTTTGCCGCCAGGCTCATCGCGGTGTCCGCGCCGCCGGCAGCTCCGTTCTCGGATCAATGTCTTCCGGCCCCGTTGCCGTTGATTACGACATCGCGCCGGATACCGCAGAACAAACGCACCTGCTCCGTCTCACGAGACGGCATCGGAACAGGCGTCTTTCGGCTTTCGGGACCTCCTTCCTCTAAGAGGCCACCCGCAGACAATGCAGATCGCCGACCGGGTTTTCGCGGCCTATGGTCTGTTGAGGTTTCGTGGGAGTCCGCGCCAAGCGCAGTTTGGCAGCGAGACGAGGCATAGCGCACGCTGGCGTTCGCGCCATGGGCTCATAGCGCCGCCGACGCTTAACCGCTTCAGCTGCGTAAATCTGCATCGATCCGCGGATCGATGTCTCAAGGAACGAAGCGACACACCTGAAAACCGAATACGTTGCGCGCTCCGTCAGCCAATGAACGCAGATGAAGCAAATGGCGAGCGGGTGTCGACTTGGTTGATGCAGGGCGCCGTTGTGTGTTCCGGACTTCGTTCGGCGAGGAAAACGACTCGCAGATTACACAGATGAGGTTGCGCTTTCGCGATGTAGCGCATTCGAGACGCTAACTGGCGGCAGAGCTAGCGAGAACATCCAAATCCAAAACTCTCGTTGACGACGAAGCGCATTTAGCCGTCCGCGCCACGGCCTGTTTGTTGCCCAAACGCTTAACGGCCATCTGTGTAATCTGCGCAATCGGCGGATACACGTCTTCAGAAACGGAGAGACAGCTCAAAAGGTGCCCGGGACCGTGGCGGTCGAAAAACTCGGTCCGCCATTTGCGCTGTCTGCATTCAGCGGCGGACTACCGACGCGAAATGCCGCCGATCCGGGAACGCCAACGCACCGCCATCGCCCGGACTACGCGGAGATGGACAAAAAAAAGCCGCGCCCTGAAACAGGACACGGCTTTAGATGGTGCCGACGGCCGGACTCGAACCGGCACAGCTCTCGCTACTGCCCCCTCAAGACAGCGTGTCTACCAATTCCACCACGTCGGCAAAATCGTCCCGTGGGCTAGTCGGGGATCTTGGGCCCGTTGTTCTTGCTCTTATCGCTCGATGCGCTGCCAGCCGATCCGGAGGATTGCCCACCCTGAACCTTCTTGGCCTGATCGCCAGCGCCCTTGTTCTCGGTCTGTTGCTGCACCACCGACGCGCCGCTACCGGCGCGCTGGGTCAGCTGATCGGTCA
This sequence comes from Salinisphaera hydrothermalis C41B8, assembly GCF_000732535.1. Classification (GTDB taxonomy): domain Bacteria; phylum Pseudomonadota; class Gammaproteobacteria; order Nevskiales; family Salinisphaeraceae; genus Salinisphaera; species Salinisphaera hydrothermalis. Next base: position 45,614 of record NZ_APNK01000019.1, on the reverse strand, counting down.
CGCTACCGCCGCCAGCGCCAACGCTCGCTCCGTTAACCAGGTACGCCAACGTCAGACTGGTCAACATGAACAACGTGGCCAGCCCCGCGGTAGCACGGCTCATGAAATTGGCCGAGCCCTTGGCGCCGAACACGGTGCCCGAGGCGCCACTGCCGAATGCCGCACCGGCGTCGGCGCCCTTACCGTGCTGTAGCAGAATCAGCGCGATGAGAGCCAACGCGATGACGACCTGCGCAATGACCAGAATCGTATAAACCATGCAACCTAATGTCCGCTCGGCGCGCTAGATAACAGCGCGCGCGATATCGACGAATGAGTCCGCTTTGAGCGATGCCCCGCCGACGAGCGCCCCGTCGACGTCAGCGCCAGCGAAAAGCGCCGACGCATTATCCGGTTTTACGCTGCCGCCGTAAAGTATCGGCAGCGAGTCGGCTATTGTAGCATCCCAATTCGCGATTTGGGACCGCACGAAGGCATGAACCGACTGAGCCTGCTCCGGGGTGGCCGAGCGGCCGGTACCAATGGCCCAGATCGGCTCATAAGCGAGCACCATGGCTTCCAGCGTGCGTCGCTCGCAGCCCCGTGTCAGCGCGCCGATCTGGCGCGCCAGCACATTTTCGGTCTCGTCCGCCTCGCGCTGTTCCAAGGATTCGCCGATGCATACGATCGGCGTCAGACCAGCCGCAATCGCGGCCTCGGCCTTAGCGACCACGATGTCGTCGGTCTCGCCGAACATTTCGCGGCGCTCCGAGTGCCCGACCACGACATAGCGCGCGCCGCACTCAGCCAGCATGCTGCCGTTGATCTCGCCCGTAAACGCGCCCGGATCCACTTCGCTCGACAGATCCTGGGCGCCGGCGGCAACATGCGTCGACTCGAGTGCGCGCGCCAGGCGTTCGACATAAACGAACGGCACGCAGACCGCCAGATCGCAGTCCAGCGACGGCGCGGCCTCCACCAGCGCGCGGCCGAACGCATCGACCTGCCCCACGCTGCCGTTCATTTTCCAGTTACCGGCAATGAATTTGCGACGCGTCATGGTTTCTCCGTCGATAGTGAATCGCGTTTGGATCAGACTGCGGCGCGCTGGTCGACCACGTCGGCCAGACGCCTGGCATGGCGCTCGACCGCCTCGCCATCGCGCCCCTCGACCATCACTCGCAGTAATGGCTCGGTGCCCGAGGGGCGCAATAATACCCGTCCGTCGCCGCCAAGCGTAGCCTCGACTTCGGAAACGGCCTGTGCCACCACATCGTCTTGCATCAGAGCTTCGGCTGCGCCGCGCCCGACGCGTACGTTGATCAGAGTCTGCGGGCATTTTTCCACCGGGGCCACCAGACTCGACAACGGTTCGCCGCGATCACACATTGCGGTCAGCACCTGCAGCGCGGATACGGTTCCGTCACCGGTTGTCGCACGGTCCAGACAGAGCAAATGCCCGGACGATTCGCCGCCGATGATGCCGCCGCGCTCCTGCAGACGTTCGAAGACGTAGCGATCACCGACGCGGGCGCGTTCGAATTCGACACCGCGGGCCTCAAGAGCGAGCGCGAGCCCGAGGTTGCTCATGAGCGTGCCCACCACCGGCCCGCGTAATTCCCCGGCTCTCCGACGCTCTTCGGCGATGACATAGAGCAGCTGGTCACCATCGACCACGGCACCGCTTGCGTCGATCATGATGCAGCGGTCGCCGTCGCCATCGAGCGCAATGCCCGCATCCGCACCGCGACGCCGGACTTCGGCGGCCAGGTTGGCGGGATGCGTCGAACCACACTCCTGGTTGATGTTGAGACCGTCGGGCGTATTGCCGATGACATGCACCGTAGCGCCGAGCTCGCGGAATACCTCCGGCGCGGTCTGGTATGTCGCGCCGTTGGCGCAATCAACCACCAGGCTGAGGCCGCGCAGGCCACCGTTCGCCAGACGTGCGGTGGATTTGCAGAATTCGATATAGCGGCCCGAGGCGCTCTCCACACGCCGTGCGCGCCCGAGCTTGTCCGAGGCGACGCACGCCAGCGGCTCATCGAGCTCGGCCTCGATCTCGGCCTCGAGCGCGTCGTCCAGCTTTTGGCCATGATGGGAAAAGAATTTCACCCCGTTGTCCGCAAACGGGTTGTGCGACGCGCTGATCACGACGCCGGCCAGCGCACGGAACGTGCGTGCGAGATAGGCAATGCCCGGCGTGGCCAGCGGCCCGACCAGCAGCACATCGACGCCGGCTGATGCGAATCCGGCCTCGAGGGCGGATTCGAACATATAACCCGACAGCCGCGTGTCCTTGCCGATAACGACGCAGGGACGCGCGCCGCGCACATCATCGCCCGAGCGTTCGTTGAGCCGTCGCAGTAGAACGCGACCGGCCGCCCACCCCAGGCGCAGTGCAAAATCCGGCGTCATCGGATACTCGCCGACTTCTCCGCGAATACCATCCGTTCCGAAATATTTCTGACCCAAGTCCGTTCTCCCCGTTGCCGTGTCTATCGCGACACGCCTCAACCACCGTGAAGCGGCATCAAACGATAGGCGAGACACACCATCTCGGCTGTCTCGCGCACATCGTGGCAGCGAATAATACCGACGCCCCGTAGCGTCGCCCAGAATGCGGCGCCCAAGCTGCCGTTGATGCGCGAGCCCATATCGTCGCGATCGAATAGATGCGCGAACATCGATTTTCTCGATACGCCCATCAGGACCGGGCAGCCCTCGACGCCGAGCTCATCCACGGCGCGCAGCAGCGCCAGATTGTGTGCCAACGTTTTGCCAAACCCGAATCCGGGATCGACCGTGATGCGATCGAGCGTCATGCCGGCGGCACAACACGCCGCGACACGCTCGGCCAGATAGCTTTTGATCTCGCCGACGACATCGTCGTAAACCGGTTTCGTTTGCATAGTGGCCGGCTCGCCCTGCATGTGCATGACGCAGACGGCCGCGTCGGCGGCGATCGCAGCTTCCAGCGCGCCCGGCCGCGTTAAACCACGAATATCGTTGATCATGTCGGCGCCGGCCGCGCAGACGGCCTCGATTACCTCGGGGTTACTCGTATCCACCGAGATGAAGATATCGCTGCGCGCCCGCAGTGCTTTGACCACGGGCAAAACACGATCCAGTTCGGCCCCGGTCGATACCGGGGAGGCGCCGGGACGCGTCGATTCACCGCCGATATCGATGATCGCGGCGCCCTGCTCGATCATGGCGAGCGCCCGCTCGACCGCGGCGTCGGCCGCCGCATAGAGCCCGCCGTCGGAAAACGAATCGGGCGTAACGTTGAGCACGCCCATGACCGCGGGTGGTTCGAGCGCGACTTGTCTTTGGGCGCCGTTAACGACCCGGCGCGGCGTCTGTCGAGTATTGAAAGCCATGCGCTACCTACAAAAAAGCCGGCGACTTCTACCAGAAGTCGCCGGCTCGTTTCCCAGGTCAGGATTGTCGGTGATGCGCCGGACTCGGCACGCTATCGCCGCCACTTTGCTTGCCGCTGCCGGATTCGCTCGCGCCTTCATCCGTCCCGACGCTCGCACCGGAACCACCATTGCCCGGGCCCGAGGCATCGGAATCGCTCCAGCTCTCCGGCGGACCCGGCTCGTGGCCCTGCATGATCTCGTCGATCTGTTTGCGGTCGATGGTCTCGTACTTCATGAGCGCATCGGCCATCAGATGCAGCTTATCCATGTTGTCTTCAAGGATCTGGCGCGAGCGCTCGTAGCAGCCGTCGATGATCGCGCGGATCTCTTCGTCGATGGCATGCACGGTCTCGTCCGAGATACCGCCGCCCTGGGTCGCGGCCTTGCCGAGGAAGGGCTCGCTGTCCTCGGTGTTGTACGCGATCGGCCCCATGCGATCGGACAGACCCCACTTGGTGACCATGTTGCGGGCGATCTCAGTCACGCGCTCGATATCGTTCGAGGCGCCGGTCGTGACCATGTCCTTGCCGTAGATGATCTCTTCGGCCAGACGACCGCCGTACAGCGAGCAGATCTGGCTGATCAGACGCTGTTTGGAATAACTGTAGCGATCTTCCTCGGGCAGGAACATCGTCACACCGAGGGCACGGCCACGCGGCACGATGGTGACCTTATGCACCGGGTCGTGCTGCGGCACGGACAGACCGATGATGGCATGGCCGGCCTCGTGATAGGCCGTCATGCGCTTGTCGTCCTCGTTCATGATCATGGATTTGCGCTCGGCGCCCATCATGATCTTGTCCTTGGCGCGCTCGAAGTCGTCCTGCGTGACTTCCTGGCGATTCGCGCGGGCGGCGAACAATGCCGCTTCGTTGACCAGGTTCGCCAGATCGGCGCCCGAGAATCCGGGGCAGCCGCGCGCCAGAATGCTCGGCTTGACGTTCTCGTGCACCGGCACATTCTTCATGTGCACCTTGAGGATCTGCTCGCGGCCGCGCACGTCGGGCAGCGGCACCACGACCTGGCGGTCGAAACGGCCCGGGCGTAGCAACGCCGGGTCAAGCACGTCCGGGCGGTTGGTGGCCGCGATGACGATCACGCCTTCGCTGCCCTCGAAACCGTCCATCTCGACCAGCAGCTGGTTAAGCGTCTGCTCACGCTCGTCATGGCCGCCGCCGAGACCAGCACCGCGCTGGCGGCCGACCGCATCGATTTCGTCGATGAAGATGATGCACGGCGCCTGCTTCTTGGCCTGCTCGAACATATCGCGAACACGCGAGGCGCCGACGCCGACGAACATTTCGACGAAATCGGAACCCGAGATCGAGAAGAACGGCACCCCCGCCTCGCCGGCGATCGCCTTGGCCAGCAGCGTTTTGCCGGTACCCGGGGAACCCACCATCAGCACGCCGCGCGGAATCTTACCGCCGACCCGCTGAAACTTGGATGGGTCCGACAGGAACTCGACCAGCTCCTGCACCTCGGACTTGGCTTCCTCAACGCCGGCCACATCGGCAAAGGTCAGCTTGATCTGATCCGCGGCCATCATCTTGGCCTTGGATTTACCGAACGACATGGCGCCACCGCCCTTGCCGCCGCCCTGCATCTGGCGCATGAAATAAATCCACACGCCGATCAGCAGCAGGAACGGGAACCAGGAAATCAGGATCTGCTTGAGGAATGACCCCTGATTCGGCGGCTCGCCCGTGATCTCGACGTTATGATCCAGCAGCGTGCCGATCATCGCCTTGTTGTCGGTTTCCGGGCTGTAGGTATGGAACTTCTGCCCAGAGGTCAGCTGACCCGAGATCTGATGATCCTCGATATGCACCTGAGAGACATTGTCGTTCTTGACCTTCGTCAGAAAGTCCGAATACGCCATGCTCGATCCGGTCGAGCCGGACGGCGCGAAGCTGGAGAACACACTCATCAGCACGAGCGCGATCACCACCCAGAGCAGCAGATTCTTCGCAAGTTCGTTCAAGATTGTCGTCCTCGATCGCCGACCTCGGCGATCGTATTGGTTATTCGTTCGACTCTATGCCGACAGTGTAAACCATCATGTACCTACACTACGCGGTCGACCGATGCGACCGACGCATCGATTCAATCGCCCTGCCAGCCCATACCCAGCAGATACATTTCGCGGCTCGCATCCCGAGAGGCCTTGGGTTTGCGAACCGCGACCCGGGCGAAGCGCGAGCGCATGTCGGACAGCAGCTCGTCGAAACCCTCACCCTGGAAAACCTTGATCAGCAGCGCGCCATCGGGACGCAGTACATCGCTACACAGGGCGAGCGACAGTTCGGCAAGCTGCATCACGGCGGCCTGATCGGCTGCCTTTACGCCGGTTAGATTGGGGGCCATATCGGAAAGTACAAGATCGACCGGCGTGCCATCGAGTTCGGCCATCAGCGCGTCGAGGCCTTCCTGTTCACCAAAATCGACTTGCAGAAACCGGACACCGTCGATCGGGTCCATGGGCAGGCGATCAAGCGCGATCACGCGGGCGTCCGGCTGCTTCCGCCGCACATACTGACTCCAGCCGCCCGGCGCCGCGCCCAAATCGATTACGCAACGAGCGCCGGCAAGCAACCGGTCCTTGTCGTCGACTTCGGCGAGTTTATAAACCGCTCGCGATCGATAATTGTCGGATTGGGCCGCCTTCACGTACGGGTCCGACCGGTGCGCCGCCAACCAGCGTTTGGTGTCGCTTCGCTTGCTCATGGCTTTATACTGCTCGTTTGCTCGTACACGTGGACACCATGCCCGTCGCCCTGGATAAAACGACCCGACTTTCGCTCAAGAAGCAGGCCCATCATCTGAAGCCGATCGTGCAGTCGGGGGCGGCCGGATTGTCCGACGCCGTGCTCGCCGAAATCGACCGGGCGCTGACCGATCACGAACTGGTAAAGGTCAAGCTGGTGGCGGATGACAAGGCCGCGTTCAAGGCGGACGTTGAACAAGCCTGCGAGGCCATGGACGCGGTCTGCGTCCAGCAGATCGGTCGGACTGCCACACTTTATCGGCCGAATCCGGACAAAGGCGACGACTGAGACCGTCGCCGCCTTTCACGTCTTAACGGTAGCGTACCTCGACCACTTCCAGAGTACGCTTGCCGCCGGGCACTTCGACGTCGACGACATCGCCTTCGCTCTTGCCGATCAGCGCCCGCGCGATCGGCGACGCGAACGACAACAGGCCTTTCTTGATATCGGCTTCGTCCTCGCCAACGATCTGATAGGTCAGCTCGTCTCCGGAATCTTCATCGGCCAGGTCCACCGTGGCACCGAAGATGATCCGGCCGTTAGCCTGGGCACCGGCCTTGGCAACATCGACGATCTGGGCGGAAGCGAGCTTTGACTCGACTTCGGCGATCCGGCCTTCGTTGAAGCTTTGTTCTTCTTTGGCGGCGTGGTACTCCGCGTTCTCTTTGAGATCGCCATGCGCGCGCGCTTCCTCGATGGCCGCGACGATACGCGGACGCTCCGTCTTCTTCAGACGTTCGAGTTCTTCGCGCAGCGCTTTCGCACCGCTTTCAGTCAGTGGCGTACGATCCATCAAACCACCTCGGTATGATTCATAGCGTTGAAAACAAAACGGTCGCCCGAGACGGCGACCGTTTCGCGACGTTCGAAAATGGGAGCGCAGGGCGTCGCCCGTACGCGAATGGCACAGGCTAGCAGCGCGCGTGATTCAAGTCGAGACAGCGTGATCGATCCCTTCCGCGGCCACTTCGGCCAGATGATCGATCTGCTCCGGCGAGATCACATAGGGCGGCATAAAGTAGATCGTGTCGCCCAACGGGCGCAGCAACGACTGCCGAGTCAGCCCGTGGCGATAGACACGCAGGCCGCGTCGCTCGCGCCAGTCGAACGGCGTGCGACTGGCCTTGTTCTTGACCATTTCGATGGCCAGCACCATGCCCGTCTGACGTACTTCCGCGACGTTCGGGTGATCGGCCAATGGCGCCGTCGCCTGGGCCATGCGCTCGGACAGTACACGGTTGGCGTTGATCTGGTCGCGCGCGGCGAACTCGTCCAGGGTCGCCAGCGCCGCCGCACAGGCCAACGGGTTGCCCGTATACGAATGCGAGTGCAGAAACGCGGTGAGATTCTCGTATTCGTCGTAGAACGCGTCGTAGATTTCGTTGGTGGTCATCGCCACCGACATCGGTAGATAACCGGCGGTAATGCCTTTCGACAGACACATGAAATCGGGGGTGATGCCGTTGTCGCCGGCCTGCTCGCAGGCGAACAGCGTCCCGGTGCGCCCGAAGCCGGTGGCGATCTCGTCGGCGATCAAATGCACGTTGTAGCGGTCACAGGCTTCGCGCAGCAGCTCGAGATACACCGGATGGTACATGCGCATGTGGCCGGCGCATTGCAGCAGGGGCTCGACAATCACTGCGCAGGTTTCGTGCGCATGCTCGGCCAGGAGCGCCTCCATGTCGGCGAACACCAAACGGCTGTGCTCTTCCCACGACATGCCCGGCTCACGGTGGAAGCAATCCGGCGAACGCGCGGTTAGAGGTTTGAGCAGCAACGGCTCGTAGGTCTTCTTGTAGAGCGAGACATCGCCGACCGCGAGCGCGCCGAGCGTTTCACCGTGATAGCTATTGCTCAGATTGATGAAACGCGTCTTTTCGCCGTGGCCCGTATTACGCCAGTAGTGAAAGCTCATCTTGAGCGCGACTTCCACCGCGGCCGAGCCGTTGTCGGCATAAAAGACCTTGTCGAGGCCCGGCGGCGTGATATCCACCAGGCGCTCGGCCAGCTCGACCGCCGGCTCATGGGTGAACCCGGCCAGCATGACATGCTCGATCGTATCCAGCTGGGTCTTGATGCGGGCGTTGATGGCCGGATTGGCGTGGCCGAAGATATTGACCCACCAGGAACTCACGGCGTCGATATAGCGGTTGCCGTCGAAATCCTCGAGCCAGACGCCCTCGCCGCGCCGCATCGGAATGGGCGGCAGCTGCTGGGTATCCTTCATCTGTGTGCACGGGTGCCACAGCACGTTCAGATCGCGAGCGATCAGATCCTGGTTGGTCATGGCTTACGCTTTATCTGCTGAATGGAATCCGCCGCGCGCGGCGGGCCGGCATTCTAAACACTCTCACCGCCGGGCATCAGGTCAGGCTCCTTGGACGAGTTCGAGCAATGTATACGGCGCCTCATGCATCTGGCGCCGGTCTTGCGGATGCTCGGCCTCGAGCGTCAATTCCCGGTCCGGGTCGTAGACGACGAACAAGCGACCGTCAGGCAGTACCGCCACGCCTTCCGCCTTGTTGTGAAACTCCAGCGGCGCGCCGTCGGTCGTTTCCACCAGCGTCGGTTGTTCTCCGGCATGAAACGCAGCCCGTGTCAGCGACCAGAGATAGGCACCGATCCGATCGCCGCCCTGGCCGTCGTCGACTTCGAAACTCGTCAGGAAGTAGAGACGATCCTCGCGCGGATCGTACTCAAGACTCGACAGGCCGACCTCGAACCGCACGCCCGGCCAGCGCGACGGATCGAATGCGTACAAGTCGACGAAATCGCCGCTCAGCGTGACTTCGTTACCGTCTACGCGATACGGCACGCCGACGACCCGGGCCACGTAGTCGAAGTTCTCGTGGTCCGCACCGACTTCGCGAGTCCCGAACAACAGCAGCGGATCGCCGCCGTCCGCGGTCGGCACACTCGCCAGACCCTCGATCTTGAAATACGGCGCGCCCAGAATGGCCGACAGATGATCGCGCAGCACCACGGAGCTGCGCACGCCTTCATTGCTGCGCTCGGCCACGAGCTGCGGCGCATCGGGCGCCTCACACGGCCAGACCAGCAGCCGGTTATAGACATCCTGATGTGCGCCGTCCTCGGCCACCCGATCGAAGCCGGTCGTCGCCACGAGATGTCGCCCGTCGTCCGTCAGCGCGAAGTCCTCGTATTTCTCGGCATGCTTGATCAGCTCGGCGGTGTAGTACGACACCGAATTCTCGTGCGGCACGCCGTCCGCGACCGCCATGGAGAATACCGGCGAGCGATGCGCGCCCGGAACATCCTTGTCGCTGCCGAATACCAGGCGCTCGCCGTTCCAGGCCACGGCTGATATCTCGACATTGACCGGATTGTCGTCGGCATCGGTGAGACCGGACTCGAAGCAGGCGAACAGCCCCTTGGCTACGATACGTGCTTGCATGCGAATCAGCCCTTGAAAGTGTCGGGTTTGTGGGCAGCGACCCTGCTGCTTATGCCAGCGCCAGGTCGAGCACCAAACCGAGAAATACGATGCCGCCAAGGAAATTGTGCTGCATGAAGACCTTGAAGCAGGCCTCGCGACTCCGGTCGCGAGTGATCCATTGATGGTAGATCGACATGACGACCGCGGCCGCCAGCCCGAGATAGTAGAAAAAGCCCAGCCCGAACATCACGCCAACGATCACCAGCAGTGCATAGAACAGGCATTGGAACGCGCCAATGATGGCGCGGTCGCGCTCGCCCCAGAGCACGGCGGTGGATTTCACGCCGATCTTGAGATCGTCGTCGCGATCGACCATGGCGTAGTAGGTATCGTAGATCAGCGCCCAGATGAGCGTGGCGATGAACAGCACCCACCCGCCGGCCGGCACGTGCCCGCTCTGGGCCGCGAACGCCATCGGCACCGCCCAGCCGAAGGCCGCCCCCAGAAACATCTGCGGCCAGTGCGTCACGCGTTTGGTGAACGGATAAAGGGCGGCGAGAAATACGCCGACGAACGCCATGGCGATGGTCAGCCCGTTAAGCGTGAGCACTAGGGCAAACGCCGCCAGACACAGCACGACAAACAGCCCTAGCGCTTCTTTCTCGGCGACTTCGCCGGTCGCCAGCGGTCGCGCCCTGGTGCGCTTCACGTGGCCGTCGATATGCCGGTCGGCATAGTCATTCATCACACAACCGGCCGACCGCATCAGCACCGCGCCAACCACGAACACGAACAACACCCACAGGTTCGGCAGGCCGCGGGCGGCCAGCCACAGCGCCCATAGCATGGGCCAGACGACCAGGAAAATGCCGATCGGCTTGTTCAGGCGCGTGAGTCGCAGGTAGCAGTCCAGCCGGCTTGCGGGCTGCGTCGTGGTGATCATTGGTCGAATCCTTTGTGGCCGTCACGGCCTCGGTAAATACAGGCAGGGACACCCGTGCATGGCACAACTACCCTCGCACAACCTCGAAACGTTACCATGTCGCAAAATTCCGGCGGCCGCGCTGACTACTCGCGATGCCGCCCTTGGGAGAAACCATGTCCGCTCCTTCACAGTCCGGCGGCGCGCCGATCACCGACGAGCGTCAGCTGGTCGCCTACTTCGAAGACGCTTGTAAGCCGCCCAGCCGCTGGCGGCTGGGCACCGAGCACGAGAAATTCGTGTTCGATCGCGACACGCTGCGCCCGCTGCCTTTTGACGGCGACCAGAGCATTTCGACCTTCCTGCACAAGCTCCAGCGTTTCGGCTGGCAGCCGATGGTCGAAGACGGCCGCGTAGTCGCGCTCGAAATGGGGCAGTGCCACATTACGCTCGAACCGGGCGGCCAGCTCGAGCTGGCAGGAGCGCCGCTGCATACCATTCACGAGACCTGCGACGAGATCCATATCCACTTGCGTCAGGTCAAGGAAGTGGCCGCCGAGATGAACGTCGGCCTGATTGGTCTTGGCTTCCAGCCCAAGTGGCCGCGCGAGGACTGTCCGTGGATGCCCAAGGCGCGCTACGACATCATGAAGGCCTATATGCCCAAGGTTGGCACCCTCGGCATCGACATGATGCTGCGGACCTCGACCGTGCAGGTGAACCTGGACTACGGCTCTGAAGCCGACATGATCAAGAAGTTCCGGGTCGGCCTCGCGCTTCAGCCGATCGCTACCGCCCTGTTCGCCAACTCACCGTTCAAGGAAGGCAAGCCCAACGGCTTTGTCTCCTATCGCAGCCATATCTGGACCGATACGGACCCGGATCGCTGTGGCATGCTCGACTGGGTGTTCGAGGAGGACATGGGCTTCGAACGCTACAAGGAATTCGCGCTCGATGTGCCGATGTATTTCGTCTATCGCGACGGACGCTATATCGATGCGTCCGGCCAATCCTTCCGCGATTTTCTGGCCGGCAAACTGCCCGCCCTACCCGGCGAGCGCCCGACCATGGGCGACTGGGACGATCATCTGACAACGATCTTCCCCGAGGTGCGCCTGAAGCGCTTCATGGAAATGCGCGGCGCCGACGGCGGGCCGTGGCGTCGCCTGTGCGCCCTGCCGGCGCTCTGGGCCGGCTTGTGCTACGACAGCGTCGCGCTGGACGAAGCCTGGAACCTGGTGTCCGACTTCACCCGCGAAGAGCGCAACCATCTGCGCGACCAGGCGCCGATGTACGGCTTGAAGACCCCGTTCCGTGGCGGCACGCTCGGCGACATTGCCCGCGAGACGATCCGCATCGCACAGGGCGGCCTCCGGCGCCGCGCGCAGCTCGATAGTACTGACCGCGACGAGTCGATGTTTCTGGATCAGTTGGCCGAAATCGCCGAGACCGGCGTCACGCCGGCGGAGCAGCTGCTCACGCTTTATCACGGGCGCTGGAACGAATCGGTCGACCCGGTGTTCGAGGAATTCGCCTACTGATGCAGATGACGCGGGCTCGCCATGCCGCCCGTCGATGCAACAGCCGGGGCGCGGTCACAGCTGCGCCCCGGGGCGATGACACCCGACCGCCCCGCTAGCCGGCTACCGAGCCCGCTCGCGAGCTAAAGCGAATACATGCCCCACGATGGTGTCGCGCGCTCGACGCGCGTGACTATCAGCTTTCGGAGCCGTCCGCCGGCTGTTTCAACCAGGGATATTCGCCGCGGCCCGAGCTCGGCACCGGGCTTTTCACTGCCTCGCGACCATAGAATTTCACGCCTTTCTGGATCCGTTCGCGGCCCATCTCTCGGCGGTGCTTATTGGTGTCGCGCAGGCTGTAGACGCAACCGCAATACTCCTGCTGATAGAACGCCTCGCGCTTGGCGATTTCGATCATGCGCGCTGCGCCACCCTTCTTGCGCCAGTTGAGCGTCCAGTAGGTGACCTCGGGATAACGAGAGGTCGCGCGCACGCCGGCTTCGTTGATCTGCGCCATATTCTTCCAGCGCGAGATCCCGAGCGTCGACGAGATCATGTGATAGCCATGCTCGGCCGCGAACAACGCGGTGCGCTCGAATCGCATATCGAAGCATACCGTGCAACGCCGCCCGCGCTCGGGTTCGTCCTCGAGCCCGCGAATCCGATCGAACCAGTTGTCGGTATCGTAATCGCCGTCGATGTGCGGGATGCCGAGCTCTTCGCAATAGCGCGTGTCCTCGGCCTTGCGCATCTCGTACTCGGCCTGCGGATGGATGTTGGGGTTATAGAAAAACACCGTGACGTCGATACCCGAGGCCTTGACCGCCGCCAGCACTTCGCCCGCACAGGGGGCACAGCAGGAATGCATGAGCAGTTTCGTACCCGGTTCCGGCGGGATCAGCTCGGGGCGTTCGTAATTGTCGAGACTATGGGCATTCATGTCGCGGTCCCACCTAGCGATGCGATAATTGCGTGCATTGTCCGTAATGTGAAGCACCGAGTCCACGAGGGAGCATGCATGGAAAAAGGTAGTCTGGTCATGGCCATCATTTGGATGGTCGTCATCTCGCTGGTATTGTTCTGGCTACCGGTCGCGGGCCCTTTGCTCGCCGGATTCGTCGGCGGCCGCACCGCCGGCAGTGCTGGGCGCGGCGTACTCGCTGCCATCCTGCCAACCATCGTCCTGTGTCTGATCTTGCTGGGCGCCGGCACCGCACTCACCGGGTTGCCCATCATCGGTGCGATCGCCTCGATCAGCCTGTTTCTGGTGCTGGTGATTCAGCTTTTCCCGCTCATTGTCGGGGCATTGATCGGCGGGTTGACCGTCTAGCCGAACACCGACCACCCCACGCCCATGAAAAAACCCGGCCTCGGCCGGGTTTTTTCATCGCTGGCATACACGATGCCGGCTCGTCCGGATCAGTCCTCCGGCGGAACGTAGGCGCCATCCTCATCGTGAATCTCACGCCCCGTCACCGGCGGGTTGAAGGAGCAGACGAGCTTCATTTCCGTCTTGGCCTTCAGCGTATGGCGGTCGTGGTTATCCAGCGCGTATACCGTGCCCGGGCGGATTTCGAATTCCTCGCCGGTATCGCGATTTACGATCGTGCCCTCGCCCTGATAGCAGAACACCGCTTCGAAGTGGTGCTTGTACCACATATCGAATTCGAGGCCGGGCGGGAACGTCGTTTCGTGAAACGAGAAGCCCATGCCGTCCTTGGCCAGCAGCCAACGAACGCTGGTCCACCCATCCGGGCTCACCACTTCCCGATCAGTACCGCGCAGGTCCTCGGTGCGGATGATCTTCATAACGACTCCTTAGTTGTTTACAGCCACCGGTTTCATCCTACAGCAAAGATACCGGCGGCTGTGTGCCCGAATTAAAACGTATTGGAACGTTCGGCTCAGGCCGCGTTATTCAAGAGGCCGTGCTTATCCAGCACCGTCTTGATGGCCGTTTCGAGAATATCGAGGCCGGCCTCGATATCGGCATCCGGGCTGATCAACGGCGGCATCACCTTGATAACGTTGTCGTCCGGGCCGGCCGTTTCGCAAATCAGGTGATTCTTGAAGCACTCGGCGGCGATTTCGTCAGCCAACTCGGCCTGTTCGCAATCGATGCCGATGAAGAAGCCACGACCGCGCACCTCGGCCTTGAACGCCGGGTTCGCGCTCAAGATGCCGTTCAAACGCTCCTGGATACGATCGCTCATGCGCAGAACCGACTTCTCGAGCTTATCGTCGCGCCAGTATTCGTTGAGCGCAGCCATGGCGGTGATGAACGCATGGTTGTTGCCACGGAACGTGCCATTGTGCTCGCCCGGCGCCCAGATGTCGTACTCGGGCTTGATCATGGTGATCGCCAAAGGCAGGCCGTAACCCGACAACGATTTCGAGACGGTGATGATGTCCGGGCTGATACCGGCCGGCTCGAACGAGAAGAACGGGCCAGTTCGGCCGACGCCGGCTTGGATGTCATCGACGATTAGCAGCATGTCGTGCTTGCGACACAGCGCTTCGATCTTCTTCAGCCAATCGAAATCGGCGACGTTGATACCGCCTTCGCCCTGGACCGTTTCCAAAATAATGGCCGCCGGTTTCTCGAGACCGGATGAACTATTCGACAGCATCATGTCGAGATCGTCGGCGGTGTCGCGGCCCTCGCCGAAGTAGCCGGAATACGGGATCGGCGTCGCGCCCGGCATATTCACGCCCGCACCGCCGCGCTTGGACGCGTTGCCGGTCACCGCCAGCGCACCCAGTGTCATGCCGTGATAGGCATTGGTAAAAAACAATACGCGATCGCGCTTTTTGACTTTGCGCGCGATCTTGAGCGCTGCTTCGACCGCGTTGGTACCCGTCGGCCCCGGGAACTGGATTTTGTACTCCATGTTCCGCGGTTTCATGATCACGTCCTCGAAGGTAGCGAGGAACTGCTGTTTGGCATCCGTAGCCATATCCAGGCCGTGGGTCACGCCATCCGACTCGATGTAATCGAGCAACGCTTTTTTCATGACCTCGTCGTTATGGCCATAGTTCAGCGCGCCGGCGCCGGAGAAGAAATCGAGGTATTCGGCCCCGTCCTCCGTCGTCATCTTGTTGGCCTTGGCGTGCGTGAACACTTTCGGGAACGAGCGGACGTAACCACGCACTTCCGACTCGAGACGGTTGATAATTTCCATGATGAACTCCTGAGCGCGAACTCGGCTGCTTTCGGATGAGAGAGCGACAGTGGGGTGCGAACTAGTCGAACAAGGCGCCGCGAACCGTCTTGGCGTCGAACGGTCCGATCCGGAATAATATCTCGGGCTCGTGCTCTTGGTCGTCGAAGTCGCCAAACAAGTCGCTCGAAAACAACTCGGTTTCCTCGACGTACGTATCTAGGCGTCGGGCTAAACCGCGGAACAGCGCCTGCGAGGGTTCGTTACTCGGCCCGATCGTTGTATCGAGATAATGCACGTCGAAACAGGCGGGCCGCTTGAGGATCTCGAATAACATGCGAGTGGCCAGCCCTTGGCCGCGCCCAGCCTCGGACACCCCTACCTGCCAGACAAACAGGATGTCGGGATATCGCGGCAGAATATAAGCGGTTATGAAACCGGCCAGGCGGCCGTCGATCTCGGCCACAACACTGGTATCGGCATGATGCTCGCCAATGAGCATGTAAGCATAGGCCGAGTTCGGGTCGAGTACGCCCAGATCGTGTACGAGTCGAAGAATACCGGCGCCGTCGTGTTTGGCTGGCGGCCGGAACTGGACTTCATCTGAAGTCGAAGAGTCAGTCTTTGCGATGGCTCTTGCTTTTCGGTTCGAGTGAGGCTTTGGATTATACCATCCGCTCATTTTTTTGCTGGCCGCCCCTTAGGGCGTGTTGAGGTTTCGTGCGAGCGCCGCGTTGGAGACCGCAAATCGTGTCCGGCAAGGCGCGAGTCGCCGCGTCGTGGCGTGCCACGCCCCAGACTCGCAACGCAGCAGGGCGCGATTTGCGGCCCAACCCTTCGGGACAAGCGCTGTTTTGCGGCAATCCAGCGTTATAGCTCTCTCGCATAGGTCCACTACGCCACGTTCGCTACGCCTCGTCTTGCCGCAAAACAGCGCTTGGCGCGGACTCGAACGAAACCTCAACACGCCCTAGCGCGGCCAGCTTCGGCCGGTTCAGAGCGACTACGCCGTGACCTGCGCCTGGATTTCCTGCAGCGCGTACACATCGAGCGCCCGCTCGTCCGACAATGCGGTCGCACAGGCCTGGCCGCCGGCGATGGTCGTGAAATACGACACCTTGTAGCGCAGCGAGGTCATGCGGATCGACCGCGACTCCTCGATCGCCCGCTTGCCTTCAGTGGTATTGACCACGAGCTGAATCTCGCCGTTCTTGATCATGTCAACGATATGCGGGCGGCCTTCCTTGACCTTGTTCACCGCCGTGCATTCAATCCCGGCGTCGGTCAGGGCCGTGGCGGTGCCGCGGGTGGCCACCACCGTAAAGCCAGCCGCGACCAGCTCACGCGCCATCTCGATCGCCAGCGGCTTATCCGCATCGCGCACCGTGATCAGCGCCACGCCCGGCGCCTCGGGCAAACCGACGCCGCTGGCCAGCTGCGACTTGGCGAATGCTTCGCCAAACGTCTTACCCACACCCATGACCTCGCCGGTGGACTTCATTTCCGGACCGAGCAGCGGGTCGACGGTCGGGAACTTGGAAAACGGGAACACCGCCTCCTTGACCGCGAAGTGCGGCAACTTGCGCTCCACCCCGGCGTTCTGGGCAACCAGCGTCTGCCCGACCATGCAGCGCGCCGCGATCTTGGCCAGCGGCATGCCCGTGGCCTTGGACACGAACGGCACCGTACGCGAGGCACGCGGATTGACTTCGAGCAGGTAAACCTCACCGCCGCGGATCGCGAACTGAACGTTCATCAGGCCGACAACCGAGAGCCCCTTGGCGAGCGCCGCCGTCTGGCGCCGCACTTCGTCCAGCACCTCGGCGCCGAGACTGTAAGGAGGCAGGCTGCAGGCCGAGTCGCCGGAATGCACGCCAGCCTGCTCGATATGCTCCATGATGCCGCCGATAAAGACATCGGTGCCGTCGCACACGGCATCCACATCGAGCTCGATCGCGTCTTCGAGGAAGCGATCCAGCAGCACCGGCGAATCCGGTGACACTTTCACCGCCGCCGACATGTATTGCTGCAGATCCTCCGGCTCGTAGACGATTTCCATGGCGCGGCCGCCGAGCACATAGGACGGACGCACGACCATGGGAAAGCCGACTTCCTCGGCCAGGCGCATGGCCTCGGCCTCGGAGCGCGCCGAGCGGTTGGCCGGCTGCTTCAGCCCGAGCTTGTTCACCAGGTTGAGGAAGCGATCGCGATCCTCGGCCAGATCAATGGAGTCCGGCGTAGTGCCGATGATCGGCGCGCCCGCCGCCTCGAGCCGCCGTGCAAGCTTGAGCGGCGTCTGGCCGCCGTACTGCACGATCACGCCCTTGGGCTTTTCGACGTCGATGATCGACATCACGTCTTCGAAGGTCAGCGGCTCGAAATACAAGCGATCCGAGGTGTCGTAGTCGGTCGAGACCGTCTCCGGGTTACAGTTGACCATGATGGTCTCGTAGCCGTCTTCGCGCATGGCAAGCGCGGCATGGACACAGCAATAGTCGAACTCGATCCCCTGACCGATGCGGTTGGGCCCGCCGCCGAGCACCATGATCTTGTCGCGATCCGTCGGATTGGCCTCGGATTCCTCGTCATAAGAGGAATATTGATAAGCGGTCGCCGTGGGGAATTCGGCCGCACAGGAATCCACGCGCTTGTAGACCGGGACGATGCCGTGCGTCAGACGCGCGCGACGTACGGCGAATTCGTCGCAGCCCAGCAGCGTCGCGAGACGCAGATCGGAGAAACCCTTGCGCTTGTAGGCGCGCAACGTGTCCGCATCCAGGTCGCCGATGGTCGAGTGAGCGAGCTCGCCCTCCATCTCGATGAGTTCCGCAATCTGGTCGAGGAACCACGGGTCGATATGCGTAAGCTGGTGCACCTCGTCGACCGTAAAGCCGGCCCGGAAGGCATCGCCGATGTACCAGATCCGATCATAGCGCGGCGTGGACAGCTCGCTGCGCAGCGTGTCTCGTGCGGCATCGGTGCTGACATCGTCGAGCTTCGGCTCGAAACCATCCGAGCCGATCTCCAGGCTGCGCATTGCCTTGTGCAGCGATTCCTGGAAGTTGCGGCCGATCGCCATCGCCTCGCCCACCGACTTCATCTGGGTGGTCAGGCGATCATCGGCCGCCGGGAACTTCTCGAAGGTGAAGCGCGGCATCTTGGTGACGACATAATCGATCGACGGCTCGAAGGAGGCCGGGGTCGCACCGCCGGTGATTTCGTTCTGCAACTCGTCCAGCGTATAGCCGACCGCCAGCTTGGCCGCGACCTTGGCGATCGGAAAGCCGGTCGCTTTAGAGGCCAGCGCCGAGGAACGCGACACGCGCGGATTCATCTCGATGATGATCATGTCGCCGCTATCGGGATCGATCGCGAACTGCACGTTCGAGCCACCGGTATCAACACCGATCTTGCGTAGACAAGCCAGCGAGGCGTCGCGCATGACCTGATATTCACGGTCGGTCAGCGTCTGGGCCGGCGCAACCGTAATCGAGTCGCCGGTATGCACGCCCATGGCGTCGATGTTCTCGATCGCACAGATGATGATGCAGTTGTCCGCATGGTCGCGGACGACTTCCATCTCGTATTCCTTCCAGCCGAGCACCGACTGCTCGAGCAGGACTTCGTTGGTCGGCGACAGTTCGAGGCCGCGCGAAAGCAGATCCTCGAACTCTTCCTTGTTGTAGGCGATACCGCCGCCGGTGCCGCCCAACGTGAACGACGGCCGCATGATGATCGGGAAACCGATACGCGCCTGGACTTCCTCGCCCTCGGCCATGGTGTGCACGGTCTTGGACTCGGGCGTCTTGAGCCCGATTTCCGTCATCGCCTCGCGGAACGCGTTGCGGTCCTCGGCCATGTCGATGGCATCGCGCGAGGCACCGATCATTTCCACGCCGTGCTCTTTAAGCACGTCGTTGTAGAACAGATCGAGGGCACAGTTCAGCGCAGTCTGGCCGCCCATGGTGGGCAATAGCGCGTCCGGCTTTTCCTTGGCGATGATCTTGGCGACCGTTTGCCAGGTGATCGGCTCGACGTAGACCGCATCCGCCGTCTCCGGATCGGTCATGATCGTGGCCGGATTGGAGTTCACCAGGATGACGCGAAAGCCTTCGTCCTTGAGCGCCTTGCAGGCCTGCATGCCGGAGTAGTCGAACTCGCAGGCCTGGCCGATCACGATCGGGCCGGCGCCGATCACGAGAATGCTTTTTAGGTCGGTGCGCTTGGGCATATTTCTCAGTCCGCAAGTAAACGCAAATGAGCGCGAATCAGATCACGATCGAGTCGTCGTATGACTTGACGATCCGTTTCACGCCCAACCGCGGCGTTCCAAAATTCAACAGCAAACCAACGGTAATACCCGTCGCCTGCAAATAATTCATCAGCTGCGCTTCATGCGTCGGCGTGATCGCCGAAAGCGCTTTCACTTCGAGAATCAGCCTATCGTCGATGATCAGATCGGCGATGTAGCGACCGACGATCGTTCCGCTGTAATAGACATCGAGCGCTTTCTGCTTCTCGAATCGGATATTCTGTTTGCCAAGTTCTACCGCCAGCGCGCTTTCGTAGACATTCTCTAGAAAGCCCGCGCCGAGCTCGTTACTGACCGCAAATGCACAACCGATGACGCGCCTGGAGATATTGTCTTCATTTGCGCTCATCTTGCGTTTATTTGCGGACTATCGATGCGCTTCCATCAGGCGGATGAACCGCTCGAACAACGGCCCGACATCGTGCGGGCCGGGGCTCGCTTCCGGGTGCCCCTGGAAGGAAAACACCGGCGCGTCGATCATCTCCATCCCCTGGAGGGTCTGGTCGAACAGCGACCGGTGCGTCACGCGGACGTTCTCCGGCAGGCTGTTTTCGTCGATCGCGAAGCCGTGGTTCTGGCTGGTGATCATCACCTCGCCCGACGCCACATCCAGCACCGGATGGTTCGCACCATGGTGGCCGAACTTCATCTTCAGGCTCTGGCCACCGGCCGCGAGACCCAGAATCTGATGGCCGAGACAGATACCGAACGTCGGGAATTTGCGCTCGATCAGCTCGCGGCACGTGGCGATCGCATAGTCGCAGGGCTCGGGGTCGCCGGGCCCGTTGGAAAGCAGCACGCCGTCCACGCCCATGTCGAGCACTTCGTCGACCGGGGTCTTCGGCGGCACGACCGTCACTTTCGCGCCGCAATCCACCAGCCGGCGCAGAATATTGAACTTCACGCCGTAGTCATACACCGCGACCGAAAACCGCGGCTCGGCCGGGCTGTGCAGGTCGTTCGGACCGATCCAGGTGCCTTCGGTCCAGGTATAGGATTCGCGGGTGCCGGCGTCAGCAGCCAGATCGGCGCCTTTCAGACCGGGGAACGCTCGAGCGGCGGCGATCGCTTCGTCCTCGTCGATATCGTCGCCGGCAAGAATGGCGCCGTTCTGTGCGCCTTTTTCACGCAACAGACGCGTCAGGCGCCGCGTATCGATATCGCCGATGCCGACGATGCCATTGGCTTCCAGATAGGCGATCAGACCGTTGTCGCTGCGCCAGTTACTGGGCGCGCGCGGGACTTCACGAATGATCAGGCCGGCGGCCTGCACGCCAGCGGATTCGATATCCTCGCCGTTGGTGCCGGTATTGCCGATGTGGGGATAGGTCAGGGTGACCATCTGCTGTCGGTAGGACGGGTCGGTCAGGATTTCCTGATATCCCGTCATGGCGGTATTGAATACCACCTCTCCGATCGTACGGCCGCTCGCACCAATGGCGCGGCCGCGAAAAATACTTCCGTCTTCGAGCGCAAGTACGGCTTTCGGGCGCAATGGGGACTCCAATACTGGATGACACAGGCCGCAAGGCGGCGAGAGTATATCGATTCACCGGCTGCGCCGCCAGCCGTCCGGGGTATTGGAGCCTACGACAGACCCAGCACGTCGCCCATGTCGTAGTGCCCGGCGCGTTGTTCGGCCGCCCAGACTGCCGCGCGCATCGCGCCACCGGCAAAAGTCTGGCGAGAACTCGCCTTGTGCGTGATTTCGATGCGCTCGCCCTCGCCCGCGAACATCACCGTATGCTCGCCGACGATATCGCCGCCGCGTACGGTCGAAAAACCGATGGTATTGCGATCGCGGGCGCCGGTATGGCCTTGGCGTGCATAGACGGCGCATTCATCGAGATGACGCCCGGTGGCTTCGGCCGCCACTTCGCCCAGCTTGAGCGCGGTTCCCGACGGCGCATCCACCTTGTGACGATGATGGGCTTCGATGATCTCGATATCGAAATCGTCGCCGAGCGCGGCCGCCGCACGCCGTACGAGATCCAGCGAGAGATTGACCCCGGCGCTGTAGTTGGGTGCCTGAACGATCGCGATGTCGCGGGTCGCCGCATCGATCTCGTCCTGTTGCGCCCCCGAGTAGCCGGTGGTGCCAATGACCATCGCCGCGCCCTTGTCGCGACAGACACGCAGGGCCGCAATCGACGGATCGGGCAGCGAGAAATCGACCAGCACGTCGAAATCCGTCGCGCCCATGGTGCTGGAGTCGGCCAGTTTCACACCGGTTTCGGCGACCCCGGCCAGGCGACCGACATCCAGGCCGAGCGCATCGTTGCCGGATGAGGCAAACGCCGCGGTCAGCTCCAGATCCTCGCGTTTGCCACAGGCCACGACCAGTTCACGGCCCATGCGGCCCGACGCGCCGTTGATTGCTACACGCGTGGTCATGACCGATCAGCTCAGATGTTCGCCGAAGAAGCGCTTGGCCTTGTCCAGCCAGCTGGTCGTCGCCGGGCTGTGGCTGCGGCCGCTTTCTTCCAGCGAGTCGCGGAATTCCTCGAGCAGCTTCTTCTGCTTATTGTTCAAGTTGACCGGCGTTTCGACGCTCACCTTGACCAGCAAATCACCGGGCGACGAAGTCCGGACCGATTGCACGCCCTTGCCGCGCAGCCGGAAGGTTTTGCCCGACTGGGTCTCGGCCGGCACACGCAGGCTGACCTTGCCCTTGAGCGTCGGCACGTCGATCTCGCCGCCGAGCGCGGCCGTGATCATGTCGACCGGTACGTTGGCGCGCAGGTTGTTGCCGTCGCGCACGAAGAACTCATGCGGCTTGACGTTGATCTGCACGTAAAGATCGCCGGCCGGGCCACCCATTTCGCCGGCTTCGCCCTCGCCCGACAGGCGAATGCGATCGCCGTTGTCGACGCCCGGCGGCACTTTGACCGACAGCGTCTTGGACGATTGCACGCGGCCGTCGCCATGACATTTCCGGCACGGGTTTCGGACTTTCTTGCCCGAGCCCTGGCAGTCCGGACAGGTCTGCTGGATCGACAGAAAGCCTTGCTGGATCCGCACTTGGCCGTTGCCCTTGCAGGTATCGCAGGTATCGACCGGCGATCCCGGCTCGGCGCCGTCGCCGCCGCAAGCTTCGCATTGTTCCAGCGTGGGGATACGGATTTCGACCGTATCGCCTTCGATCGCGGTTTCCAGATCGAGGTCCAGGTCGTAGCGCAAATCGGCGCCACGCGCGGCCCGCTGGCGTCCGCCGCCCATGCCGCCGCCGAAGATATCGGAGAAAATGTCGCCAAAGATGTCGCCGAACCCGCCGGCACCCGCGCCGCCGAAGCCACCACCGCCGGCGGCGCCGCCCAGCCCGGCATGGCCGAACTGGTCGTAGGCGGCTTTTTTCTGATCATCGGACAGGACTTCGTAGGCTTCGAAAGCCTCTTTGAACCGCGCCTCGGCGTCCTCGTCACCCGGATTGCGGTCCGGATGATTCTTCATGGCCAGACGGCGGTAGGCCTTCTTGATCTCGTCCTGTGAAGCGCTCTTCGAAACGCCCAAAACCTCGTAGTAGTCGCGTTTTGCCATGATCGTTGTCCAAGATCCCTGATTGAACCGCACGGCCGCTGCCATCGACCGCGAAGCCTTTGAAAATAAAAGACGGACAAGCGCTGGCTTTTATTTTCAAAGGCGTTGAGAAACAGCAGGCTATCAACTGTCTTCGTACCGAACCGGTCGCCCGGCCGTTTTCACCTGCGTTGAATCAAAAATGCCGGGGCAGCGGCTGGCGCTGCCCCGGCGCGTGGCGATATTCGCCCGGTCTTACGAGTTAGTGCCCGACTTCTTGTCGTCGTCCTTGACTTCCTCGAAGTCGGCATCGACCACGTCGTCGTCGCCGTGACCCGACTGGCTCTGCTGGCCGCCCTGGGCCTCGGCAGCGCCTTCCTGGGCGCCTTCGCCACCCTGGCTGTAGGCTTTTTCCATGATCGGCGCCGAGGCTTCCGACAGCTTCTGCGTCTTGGCCTCGATGTCGTCCTTGTCGTCGCCTTCCAGCGCGGTGCGCAGTTCGGCGATGGCGTCGTTGACGGGCTTCTTCTCGTCGTCCGAGACCTTGTCGCCCAGATCACGCAGCGCCTTCTCGATGCCGTGGATCAGGCCATCGGCCTGGTTGCGCGCCGTAATCAGTTCGTTGAACTTGGCATCTTCCTCGGCATGCGCTTCGGCGTCCTTGACCATCTTCTCGATCTCGTCGTCGGACAGACCGGATGAGGCACGAATCTGGATCGACTGTTCCTTGCCGGTCGCCTTGTCCTTGGCCGACACGTTGAGGATGCCGTTGGCGTCGATATCGAAGGTCACTTCGATCTGCGGCGTACCGCGGGGCGCCGGCGGGATGTCCGACAGGTCGAAGCGGCCCAGCGACTTGTTGGCGCTGGCCTGCTCACGCTCACCCTGGAGCACGTGCACGGTCACGGCCGGCTGATTGTCTTCGGCGGTCGAGAAGGTTTCCGACTTGCGGGTCGGGATCGTGGTGTTCTTCTCGATCAGCTTGGTCATCTTGCCGCCGAGCGTCTCGATACCGAGCGACAGCGGGGTCACGTCCAGCAGGAGCACGTCCTTGGTGTCGCCCGACAGGACCGAACCCTGAATGGCAGCACCCACGGCCACGGCTTCGTCCGGGTTGACGTCCTTGCGGGCGTCCTGACCGAAGAAGCTCTTCACCGCTTCCTGCACCGCCGGCATACGGGTCTGACCACCGACCAGGATCACGTCGTCGATGTCCGAGGCCTTCATGCCCGCATCCTTGAGCGCGGTGCGGCACGGGTCGATCGTACGGGCCACTAGATCTTCGACCAGGCTTTCCAGCTTGGCGCGGGTGATCTTCATGTTGAGATGCTTCGGACCCGACTGGTCGGCCGTGACGTACGGCAGGTTGACCTCGGTCTGCTGGGTCGAGGACAGCTCGATCTTGGCCTTCTCGGCGGCTTCCTTCAGACGCTGCAGGGCCAGCTTGTCCTTACGCAGATCAACGCCCTGCTCCTTCTGGAACTCGTCGGCGATGTAATCGATGATCTTGTTATCGAAGTCTTCGCCGCCCAGGAAGGTGTCGCCGTTCGTGGCGTGCACTTCGAACTGGTGTTCGCCGTCGACTTCCGCGACCTCGATGATCGAGATATCGAAGGTACCGCCACCCAGGTCATAGACCGCGATCTTCTTGTCGCCGCCCTTCTTGTCCAGGCCATAGGCCAGCGCGGCCGCGGTCGGCTCGTTAATGATGCGCTTGACGTCCAGCCCGGCAATGCGGCCGGCGTCCTTGGTCGCCTGACGCTGGCTGTCGTTGAAGTAGGCCGGCACGGTGATGACCGCTTCGGTGACCGTCTCGCCGAGATAATCTTCGGCGGTGGCCTTCATCTTCTGCAGCACTTTGGCCGAGATCTCGGGCGGCGCCATCTTCTTGTCACCGACCTGCACCCAGGCGTCACCGTTGTCGGCCTTGACGATCTGATACGGGACAGACTCGATATCCTTCTGCGTGGTCGGATCCTCGAAGGTCCGGCCAATCAGGCGCTTGATCGCGTACAGCGTGTTCGTCGGGTTGGTGACGGCCTGGCGCTTGGCCGGACGACCAACCAGGGTTTCGTTGTCGTCGGTAAACGCGACGACACTTGGCGTGGTGCGCTCGCCTTCCGCGTTCTCGATAACTTTCGGCGTGTCACCTTCCAGCACCGCCACGCACGAGTTGGTGGTGCCCAGGTCGATACCGATGATCTTGCCCATGTCTTGGTCCCTCTTGATTCTTCAATTTGCGCTGCGTTGGCAGCGGCTCAAAACTTTGCTTGACAAACGATTTGGGGCGACGCCCTCGGCTTTTCAAGCAGCCCGCGCTGCTTTTTAACTATCCCCGGCCGGCTTGGCGACCGTCACCATGGCGGCGCGAAGCACGCGGCCGTTCAAGGTGTAGCCCTTCTGCATGACCGAGGCGACCGTGTTCGGCGCCAGCTCGTCAGTCGGCTGGGTCGACACGGCTTCGTGATATTCGGGATTGAAGGTCTCACCTTCCGGATTGATCGGCTCGATCCCGACTTTTTCCATGCTCGAAGCCAGCATGCGATTGGTCATCTCCATGCCTTCCTTGAGCTTGTCGAAATCGCCGTGGTTGTCCTCGGCGGCCTTGAGACCGAGTTCGAGGCTATCGCGCACGCCCAGCAGTTCCGATGCGAATTTCTCGATCGCGAACTTGCGGGCGGATTCGACGTCCCGCTGTGCCCGCTTGCGCACGTTCTCCAACTCCGCGGCGGCACGCACGGCCTGATCGCGGTACTGCTCGGCTTCCGCCCGGGCTTGATCGAGTTCGGCCATCAGTTCGTCCGTCTCGGCCACACTGTCGGCGCTCGCCTTGCCGGCGTCCACATACTCTTCACTGCCGTCCTGGACCTTCTCGATATCCGGTCGCGGCGCATTTTCGGCAGCAGAATCCTGCTCGCCGTGTGGTGTCTGGCGCTCGTCGTGCTGACTCATTGCAAATCCCCACTTCCTTACTTATTGCAGGTAATTGGTTGTTCGCCGGGCCGAGTTCTCGGCCGCGACGCCGACTGAAGCCAAGAATTGGGCTGGCCGCCGGCATTTCAAGACATCGCGCAATCTTTCGACGCGGCTTGTGCCGGGTATTAGCCATTGCCCACGCATGCGTTGAAATTGTGCGTCAACGTGTGAATGCTTAAGCCCTTCACCCGGCCATGGACTCGGCCTCGATGGGCACCACCTTTTCCACCATCGGCATTTTCGCGAAACACAACGATGAGGGCGTGACCCGCACGCTCCATGCCCTGACCGCCGATTTGCTCGGCCGCGGCAAGCGCGTATTGATCGACGATTCGCATTCGGCCGCGGATTATGGCGTTATTGCCTGCCCGCGAAGCGAGCTCGGCGCGGCAAGCGATATGGTCGTGGTGGTCGGGGGCGACGGGACGCTGCTGGACGCTGGACGCGCGGTCGCGGCACACGGGGTGCCGTTGCTCGGCATCAATCTCGGCCGGCTGGGCTTCATGGTCGACGTCCTGCCAGACGACATGAAGACAACCTTCGACGACGTCTTCGCCGGAAATTACATCGCCGAAGCCCGGCTGATGATCACGGCTCGCCTCAAACCGGCCGGCGACGACCTAGACACCGAGGGCGTACTGGCGATCAACGAGTGCGTGGTCCGCAATCAGGCCTTCGCCCGCGTACTGGACTTCGACACTTACATGAACGGCGATTTCATCAGTCATCACCGCGCCGACGGCATGGTCATCGCCACCCCCACCGGCTCGACGGCCTACGCGCTGTCCGGTGGCGGCCCGGTCATGCACCCCGGCATGAATGCGCTGGCGCTGGTGCCGATCTGTCCGCATACCCTCTCCGACCGGCCGCTGATCGTGGATGCCCATCACGAGATCGAGATCCACGTCGCCCATACGATCGAAGGCGGCGCGCTTTACACCAGCGACGGTCAGGTCAGCCAGGGGCTCGCTGCCGGTGACAGCGTGGTCGTGGCACGGGCGCCCTACGATCTGCATCTGATCCATCCGCCCGGCTACGACTACTTCAATATCCTGCGCAACAAACTTCACTGGGGCCGTGGCCAGCAGGCAACCGGAGTCTGATACAGTAGAACTGTATTTCCATACAGTTTAGGACGACGCCCTTCGCGGGCGCCGAACGGAACACGCGATGCTGGCAGAAATCACGATCCGGAACTTCGCCATCATCGACCGCCTGGCGGTCGAATTCGGCAACGGCATGACGGTATTGTCCGGTGAAACCGGCGCCGGTAAATCCATTCTGGTGGATGCACTCAGCCTTATTCTGGGCGACCGGGCTGATGGCGCGGCGGTCCGCGAAGGCGCGGATCGCACCGACATCACCGCGCGCTTCACGCTGGCCGATGCCCCGGCCGCGACCGCCTGGCTGGCTGATCACGAGCTGGACGCCGACGAAGAATGCGTCATCCGGCGCGTGGTGGCCCGGGAAGGCCGCAGCCGGGGCTGGATCAACGGCACACCGATGCCGGTCCGAGAACTGAAGTCGCTCGGCGAATGCCTGGTCGATATTCACGGCCAGCATGCGCATCAATCTCTGCTCAAGCGCGAAGCACAACGCGACCTGCTCGATGAATACGGCCAGCACGGGCAGGCCCTGGCCGCGGTCCAGGCGTCAGCCAGCCGGCTACGGGCCACCCGCGCCGCCATCGAACGCATCGAGCAACGCGACGGACGCGGCGAGTCGCGTATCGATCTGCTGCGTTATCAGGTCGAGGAACTGGACGCGCTCGGGCTCGAGCCGGGCGAACTCGAGGCACTCGAGGCCGAACACAAACGCCTGGCCAGCGCCGAACGCCTGATCGGCGACGGCCAGCGCGCGCTCGCGCTGCTCTACGAAGCCGATGACGGCGCCGCCACGGAGCGCCTGGGCGCCACCGAGCGATTGCTTGCCGAACTCTCCGGCATCGACGCCGGATTCGAACCGATCGCCGAGCTGGTCGGCAACGCGCTTATCCAGGCCCAGGAGGCCGCCGACAGTCTGCGACGTCACGTCGAGGCGCTCGACATCGATCCGCAACGCTTCACCGAAGTGGAAAATCGGCTTGGCACCCTGCGGGACATCGCGCGCAAGCATCACGTCGCGCCCGAGGAACTCGACGCCTTGACCGAGCGCCTGCGCGCCGAACTGGCCGAACTCGAGGGTGCCGACGAAAAACTGGCACAACTCAAGGCCGATGAACAGAGCCAGCGCAAGCGTTATCTCGAGGCCGCACAGGCCCTGAGCGCCGCGCGCCAGCAGGCGGCCGAACCACTCGGTCGCGCCATCACCGACATCATCCGATCGCTGGGTATGCCTGAGGGGGAATTCAGCGTTCGTGTACGGGCAGACGCGAGCGAGCGGGTTTCGCCCACCGGCACCGACCATATCGAATTCCTGATCGCCGCAAATCCGGGCCAAAGCGCCCGCCCGCTGGACCGCGTCGCCTCGGGCGGCGAACTTTCGCGCATCAGCCTCGCTATCGAAGTCATCGCGGCCTCGCGCACCCGCGTGCCGACCCTGGTCTTTGACGAAGTGGATACCGGAATCGGTGGCGGCGTGGCCGAAATCGTCGGCCGTCAACTGCGCGCGCTCGGCGTGAGCGGACAATCGCTGTGCGTTA
This sequence comes from Salinisphaera hydrothermalis C41B8, assembly GCF_000732535.1. Lineage (GTDB taxonomy): Bacteria > Pseudomonadota > Gammaproteobacteria > Nevskiales > Salinisphaeraceae > Salinisphaera > Salinisphaera hydrothermalis. Next base: position 16,997 of record NZ_APNK01000019.1, on the reverse strand, counting down.
CCCACCTGCCCCAGGTGGCGGCTCAGGCCCAGCACCATCTGCACGTGTCCAAACAGGTCAAAAATGGCCAGACGAGGACGCGCATTAACACGCTCGACGATGAAGATCGCGTGGAAGAACTTGCGCGGATGTTGGGTGGCGTCGAGCTGACCGAACAAACGCGAGCCCATGCGGCCGACATGATCGCGCGCGCCGGCCAAGCGCCGGGGTGACGGGTTCGACGGTACCAGCACGGCGCCCAATACCGGGCCGAGGCCCGTCGGCATGCGTTTATCGTTTGGCAGCCGAAAAAGGCCTGCCGTATGATGCGGTTCGCGACAAGGGGCTTTGATCTTATGAAACTAATCGCTGCGCTCGTGATGCTGCTGGCGCTTTCCGCCTGCAGTCTCCCGGTGTTCTTTCGCGTTCCGATCGTGCAGGGCAACATCGTGACCGCCGACCAGGTCGCCAAGCTTCAGAAGGGCATGACCAAGAAACAGGTCGCCTATGTCCTCGGCACGCCATTGATCCAATCGCCGTTCGAAGCCGATCGCTGGGACTACGTGTTCTATTACCGCAATCCCAACGCGCATGTCCGTCAGTCGAAGCTGGATCTGTACTTCGTGAACGACAAGCTCTCGGATATCGAAGGCGACGAGGAATACGCCTCAAAGTCGTTCAAGTCGAACAACGCGTCCGGGCCCAACGACAGTGATGAGTTGCCTGCCGCCACTAATACGAGCGGCGCTGCGCTTGACACGCGCAATGCTGGCACGCCTAACAACAGTGCCAATACTGGGAGCGGTCCAGGTTCGACTAACGCCCCGATGCCGGGCCGGAACCGGCCATCGAACGTGGGTACGGCGCCGCAAACACAGCCGATGGGAGACCACGGCGAGCCGCTACCGGGGCAACGCCCGATCACACCGTAATGGACCGGCCCGGGCGGCGCGCCCAGTCGTATCGAGGCTTGGCAGGAGGCGTAACGCATCAGCGTGCGCCCCTCCGCCCTGCCGTCCGGCCGGTGACGAGTCGCCGAACCCTGGACTATGACCTCCGGAATTGAAACGTCGCGGGTTGGTTCGGGGCTACCGCCCGCACGGCTCTCGCCTTCCCCATTAAACGCTGTTTCACGGCGAGACATGGCATACAAAGCCGGGTGCCGCCGCGCCGCCTGCAACCGTTGGTGCGGGATCGCGGATACCCCGGCATTTCTTTCGGCGCTGCTCGAAGAGTCGAGAGCTGAGGAGTCGGCCCGACTTAGCGGATGACTCTGCTGCCGCCCCACCGAAGTATGGCAATCGGCGCCTCGAACGGCGCCCGCGCAAGGATTCCAGCCGAGCAACGCAGCGCTCGGCTGATTCTATGTCTTTTCGGTACGACGCCGACGACGCTCGCGCGGGTCGACGGTCAGCGGGCGATACAACTCAAGCCGCTGACCGTCACCCACGACATCCGCCGCATTAATCTTACGTCCGTATACGCCGTAAGCCGCGGGCCCTCGCCCGGTCGCCTCGCGGCAAACCATAGCCAGGCCGGACGCTTCTGCCACCGCCTGCGCATCAGCATCAACAGGCACACTTACGTTTTCCCGCCAACACCGGCCCGGCAATGCGAAAACCACCTCAACGCGTTTGCTCGGTTGTTCGCTCATCGGCTTACGGGTTCCAGATGGCTTCGATCAGATCCAACGCGCCCAGCGCGTAAGCGACTACAGCGATCAAGGCGATTCGCGCCGGATAACGTAACAAGCCGTGCCAAAGCGCGAACGTCGCCATGCCGGCTTCGTCTCGATACGGACTCCATGCCTCGATCAAACGGCGGCGTGCCAGCACTCGACCAACGAGCACACACAGCATGAGCCCGGTAATGGGAATCAGCCAATGCGTACTGATCAGACTGAACCAGTCGAACAGGTTGCGACCGAACATCCGCCAACTCGATAGCACACCGAACGCATTCTGAGCCATAAGCCCCAGAGCCGCCACCAAGACCCCAGTGTATACCGACGCTTGCAACCGCGGCACGCGTGCACGGTGCGATACCGTCTGGACTAGCGTCTCGAACAAGCCAATACCGGTCGTCATGCTGATCATGGCCAGCAGAATGAACAACAACGCCATGGTCCAAACCGGCTTAACCCCGACGGGCAGCACTTCGAATACACGCTGCACCCCCGCGGAAAACTCAAGCCCGACACCCGGCATGAGACTGGCGAGCACCAACGCGAAAGCCAATGCGATGATCTGGCTGGCCACGATCACGATAGCCGACAGGCGTACGGCCGGCGCCCGGGCGGGTAAGTGTGATGCTAGAGCCACGATGACGCCGGTGCCCAAGCTCAAAGAAAAGAACGCCTGATACAGCGCTTCAAGAACGCCACGAGCCCCGACAGCGGCCGGGTCGAAATACAGTAGATGTCGAGCCGCCCCGCTAGCCGGCCCTTGCCAAATCGTCACCACCAAGAGCAACGTCAACACGCCCAGCATACAGGCGGCCAGCGTGCGCATGACCGGCTCGGTTCCTCGCTGTAAACCACGGGCGGTGGTGGCCACCAACAGCAGCACGAACAGGAGCAGCCATCCCAGACCGCGCTCTCCATCGCGTGCGAACGTCACGAAATGAGCCGCGGATTGCGCAACCGACGCGCCCGGCAGACCGCCGAACACGGCGCGCATGCAATAGGCCAGCGACCAGCTCGCGATCACGGCATAAGCCGATAACAACAACAACGCACCGACAAGCGTTGCGTAGGCGCCGAATATCCAGAACCGGGAGTGCGGCTTATTGCGTGTCCACAACGACACGACACCGGGTACGTCCGTATGACTGCCGCGCGCCATAAGCACTTGCGCGCTAAACACCGGCACACCCATCAACACCAGCGCCAACAGATAGATCAACAGAAACGCCGAGCCACCGTAGGTCGACAACAGATACGGCAGCCGCCAAAAATCGCCCAAGCTCACGATCGCCGCGGTGCATACGATGACGAACCGCGCAGAAGACGACCAGAGCTGTGGTGACGGACGATATGGAAGAACCATGGCCCGCAGAGCTTGCCTCGACGGCTATAATAAGTCCATGAGCAAGAGTAAGGACAAAAAGCAGTCGTCGAGCACGATCGCGCTTAACCGGCGAGCGCGCCACGACTACTTCATTGAAGACCGTCTCGAAGCGGGTCTGGTTCTCGAGGGCTGGGAGGTCAAATCGCTGCGCGCCGGCAAGGGACGGATCGCCGAAGCGTACGTCCTGATCAAGGATGGCGAGGCGTTTCTGCTGGGCAGCCATATCCAGCCGCTCGAATCCGCGTCCACGCACGTGGTGGCCGACGCAACTCGAACGCGCAAGCTGCTGCTACACGAACGCGAACTCGCCACCCTGATCGGCGCCACCGAACAGAAAGGCTACACGATCGTGCCGCTGGCGATGTACTGGAGCCGCGGCAAGGCCAAGCTCGAGATCGCGCTCGCCAAGGGCAAGGCCAAGCACGACAAGCGCGAGGCCAAGAAAACCCAGGATTGGCAACGCCGCAAGGCGCAGATCATGCGCAGCGACGGCTGATCGGGCGGCCGCCGACGCGTCTTTTGTTCGGCGGCTATTGAAAATTGGATCACACACCGCATCTCAGACGCTGTTACAATGAATACGCTTTTTCGGGGGCGACATGGCTTCGACGCGGATGTCAAAACCCGAGGTGCATGCCGAGGTTGCAATCTTCCTCGTTAATCCGGTTGCATCCTAAGCTAGTTGCGAACGACGACAACTACGCTCTAGCGGCTTAAAGCCCGCTAGTGCCCGCCCGGTAAGTGTCTGTGCTTCCGGTCACGGGTATCGACTCTCATAGACTCGCGGCGAGGCCCCGCTTCGGGCCGACCCGTTAAGAGCAAACGAAGATACGCGTGAGTTGTCCCTTTTCGTCGGGTAGCTCACGCCGACAATCAAAGACGAAATAAGCATGTAGACCCGAGGGTTGAGAATCCGCGGACGCGGGTTCGATTCCCGCCGCCTCCACCAACGCGTGGAGACACTGAAACGCCAATGGCGTGACCGTGGCTCCAGGAAAGCCCGCCTCGTTACAACGTGGCGGGCTTTTTTATGCGCGTCGCCGCCTTCTTGCGAAGATTTGGCTCGACCTCATCAGCTCCACCAGCCGAGCCGCTGCACCAGCATGACCGTCCCGATCGCGATCATGCCGATGGCAAACACGAGTTGGAGCGTACGCCCTGCGAGATACTGGGCCAGTGCTCGGCCGGCGCCCATGCCGACGATTCCGCCGATGATGAACAGACTCGTGAGCATGGGTTCGATGTGTCGCCCGGCGAACACGGCGGAAACGACGCCGGATAACCCAATGAGTGCGATGACCAGCAGCGACGTTGATACGGCCCGGTGGATTCCCATGTCGGTAATTAACATCAAGGCCGGTACGATCAGGAACCCCCCGCCCACTCCGAAAAAACCGGATAGCACCCCGACCAACACACCGGCGCCCAGCAACGCGAGGCTGCAGCGCGCGGTGAGCCTGAGCCGACCGTCGGCGCTATAGCGGCATACCGTGGCCGCATCAGCGGCCGCATCATCGGCGACACGCGCGCGAATGACGCTGGCCTGCTCCGGCGCGCTATAGGATTTGATGATCATGCGCACCGCGACCATCAACATCAGACAGGCAAACGCCACCACCGTGACTTCGCCGGGTACGCGGTTCCCGAGCCACACGCCCACGGGCGCGCAGGCGACGCCAGCCGCCGCGAAGATGGCAGCTGCGCGCAGCTCGATCACGCGACGCACGGCCCCTTCGACCGCGCCCGCGGCCGCGGTGACGGCCACCGCAATCAAGGATATGGCGACAGCGTCACGCGGCGCGACATGCAGCGCGTAGATGAGTAGCGGCACCGCGAATATGGAGCCGCCTCCGCCCGTGAGGCCGAGGGCGAGCCCGACCAATACGCCGAAAATAATCGCCATGGCCGACCGTTATTTCTAAATGCTCTATGCATATTCTAATCGGATCTTTCGCCAGATAAAGCGCACTTCAATTACGGCGAGTCGCGATTCGGGAACGGTCCAGCTCCAATCGGTTAACGTTAATAACAAACACGCGACGCTGCCCGCCGATTACGCTGCCGCATGAGCGATATTAATATCATCCTCTTTTTTATTGGCCTGATCCTGTTCCTCAGCGTGCTGGCCAGCTCGCTGGCGCGCTTCGGGCCCCCACTGCTGCTGATCTTCCTGGTCTGCGGCATGCTCGCCGGCAGCGAAGGGATCGGGCATATCCAGTTCAACAGCGTGCCGCTGGCGTTCTTCATCGCCAATCTCGCGCTTGCGGTCATTCTGCTCGACGGCGGACTACGTACCTCGCTGGAAACATTCCGCGTGGCGCTACGCCCCGCCCTATCACTGGCCACGGTCGGCGTACTCGTCTCGGCGTCGCTGGCCGGCGCGTTCATCGCTGCGGTGCTCGACGTCGACTGGCGCTACGGTCTGCTGCTCGGCTCGATCGTCGCCAGCACCGACGCAGCCGCCGTGTTCTCGCAGCTACGCGGCAGCGGCGTGACCCTCAACCAGCGCGTTAGCGCAACGCTCGAGATCGAATCGGGTACCAACGATCCGATGGCCATCTTTCTCGTGACCTATCTGATGAGCGCCATCGGCCAGCACAAAGGGTTTCATCTGACCACGGTCGCCGAGGAACTGATCCGTCAGTTCGGCATCGGCATCATCGGCGGGGTAGCGCTCGGCTATGTCCTGTCCTGGCTCGCCTCGCGCCTGCCGCTGGTCGAAGGCTTGTACGCCCTGCTGATCGCCTCGGGTGGCGTCATGGCCTTTACCGCTATCAATCAACTCGGCGGCAGCGGCTTTCTCGGGATTTATCTGGTCGGAGTCGTGGTCGGCAATCGGCGTAACGAAGCCACGGAACACGTTTTCCGCGTCATGGACGGGCTGGCATGGCTGGCTCAGGCCGGCATGTTCCTGGTACTCGGTCTGCTCGTGAACCCGAGTCAGCTGCTTGCGGACGCCGTGCCGGCGTTCCTGATCGCCTTGTTCCTGATCTTCGTCGCGCGGCCGGTCGCGGTATGGCTGAGCCTGCTGCCGTTCCATTTCCCGAGCCGCGAACAAGGGTTCATCGCCTGGGTGGGACTGCGCGGCGCGGTGCCGATCGTTCTGTCGCTTTTCCCGCTAATGATCAATCTCGAGGGCGGCCAGTTTCTGTTCGACCTGACCTTCGCCGTGGTGCTGGTCTCGCTACTGATCCAGGGCACATCGCTGGGCGCGATGGCTCGACTGCTCAAGCTGCAGATGCCGCAGGCGCCAGAACCGGTCGAAACATTCGAGCTCGACGGCAAGCGCGACGATCGATTCGGCATCGTGGCGTTTCGTATCGAGCCGGACTCCATTCTGGCCAACACCGCCGGCGACGCCCTATCGCGCTACGAGGAGCTCCGAGTGATCGCGGTCACTCGCGGAGCGCGGCTGCGCTTTCCGCGCCAGGGCTTTGTTTACACCGTAGGCGACAAGCTCTATGTGCTGGCCGGACACCGCCATCACAGCGAGCTCGCTCGGCTATTCCGCGGCGATACCCGCCACGACGGAGTGAAACCCGCGCGTTTCTTCGGCCCCTTCACGATCGAAGGCCACGCAGCCAGCAGCGAGTTGGCCGATGTCTACGGCATCGAATTGTCCGATGAAGAACGGCAGTACGACGTGGCTCAGCTCATGCGCAAGCGGTTGCGCCGCCGACCGGTCGAAGGCGATATCGTGGAGCTGGGTCCGTTACGGCTCATCGTGCGCCAGCTGGATGCGGGCACGATCGATCAGGTCGGCTTGCAGCTCGCCCCAGAGCGAGCGCCGGAACGATAAACGATAGGCGCGTCCACAGCGACGCCGACGGCCACCGGGCGCATATTGTGATGAAGCGGCGGGCGCTGGCGTGGCTCGTCCCGGCGGCAACCGCCCTCGTCCGGTCGCGCCGCGCGTTGTGCGGCGTCAAACAAAATCGAGGATCAGCCCGACAATCGTTTATAACGCATGCCGGGGACGCGTACTTGGCTCACGCGCTACGAGCGCCGGGCGTCAGCTTTCCGTCGGTTCTCGCCGCGGCCGATGAGCGCCACCGAAGCTATGCCCTTGCGCCAGGCAATAGGCCAGCCACTTGTTGAGCAGCAGGTTACGCGGCCACTGGCTGTCGAGAACGGCGTCGTCAATATCGGGGACACCGGCAAGCGAGGCATAACGCGAACGTGCATCGCAGTAGATCGCCTCCGCGAGCTGGGCATCACGGTACAGACGTAGCGTGAGATCCGGATCGGCGTGCGCTTCATCGCCCTCACCGAACCAGTACGTCAGGTTCACCGTGGTGGTATAGCGACAGCGCTCGACGACGCGCAGATACAGCGTCGCGTCTTCGCCGACCGAAGTCGCCTGCTCGAACGGCAGATCCAGCTCGGGCGCGAGACGCTCGAAACGCCGGTAATTGCTTTCGTAAAGACCCATGAGGCCGGTGAAGCTGCGCGGGGTGACCTCCGCGAGCCAGTGGTTACGCTTTACTTTGACCATGCGCCGACTATAAGGCAGACGGTGGTCATTTCAACTGACGAATCATGAAGAAGGCGCATCAGAACGACCGCCGCCTGAGATGTTTGTCTTCCATGATCAGAGTCGCGATCTCTTCAATCGACTTGTTGGTGGTGTCCGCGTACGGGATACCGTGACGCTTGTAGAGCTGCTCGGCCTGGCGCAGTTCGTAGCTCACCTGGCCGACATCGGCATACCGGCTGCCGCGCCGACGGGCGCTGCGAATCTGATGCAGGCGTTCCGCCGAAATACACAAGCCGTAAAGCTTGTCCTTATAGGGCGCCAGGGCCGCGGGCAGTCGGCGCCCCTCGAAATCGTCTTCCGCCAATGGGTAATTGGCGGCGTAGATGCCGTGCTGCATCGCGAGATAGATGCACACCGGCGTTTTACCACAGCGCGAGGGCGCGACCAGAATCACATGCGCGTCACCATAGCCCTGCTCGCCCACGCCGTCGTCGTGGGTGAGCGCATAGTTCATGGCCTCGATCCGCGATTCGTAGACATCCTTGTCGGCGATGCCGTGCGCCCGCCCTTCCAGATGGCTGGACTTGGTCTCGAGCTCGGCCTCCAACTGCGGCAGGAAGCTGTCGAACAAGTCCATGAACAATACATTGCCGGCACGCAGGATATCGCGGACGCTATCTGACACCGTGGTCGAGAATACGATCGGCTTGAGGCCGCTCGTGCGCCCCATGTATTCGATGTATTCCAACGCCGAGCGTGCTTTTTCGTCCGAATTGATGAACGGCAGCGTCGATTGCTTGAACTGGCTTTCGTCGAACTGCGTCAGCAGCGTCGCGCCCAGGGTTTCGGCCGTGATACCGGTCCGATCGGACAAGAAGAAAATCGATCGCAGCGGCGTGTCGGAAGTCGTGCTCATGACGTCATCGTGCACGAGCCGGGCCGGTGCCACCAGAGGCCCCTCACCCAGGGTGCCCAACCGTTCACTGTTACGCCCCGGTTCACGTCCGCACCATGTAAAATGCGGCAGCAAAGATTTTCATATTGCCATTCCAGTATTCACTTCGGAGGAGAGCGAGCGTGGATAACTCGTATGTAGCCTGGTTCAGCCAGCTGGGGATGAACGACGTCGAATCGGTGGGCGGCAAGAACGCCTCGCTGGGCGAGATGATCAGTCACTTGGCCGACGCCGGCGTCTCGGTACCGGACGGTTTCGCCACCACGGCGGCCGCCTATCGTGAATTCCTGGCCCACGACGGGCTGGCCGACCGCATCAACCAGGCACTCGATGCCCTGGACGTCGACGATGTCGATGCCTTGACCGCCACCGGATCGAAGATCCGTCAGTGGGTGCTGGATCACCCCTTCCCGCCGGCGCTCGAAGCCGCCATCCGCGACTCGTTCGCCACGCTGGCCGAAGGCCAGGACGACATGGCCGTGGCCGTACGCAGTTCGGCCACGGCCGAGGACCTGCCGGATGCCTCGTTCGCCGGCCAGCAGGAAACCTTCCTCAATGTGCGCGGGCTCGACAACGTCATGCTCGCCATCAAGGACGTGTTCGCCTCGTTGTTCAACGATCGCGCCATCTCGTATCGCGTGCACAAGGGTTTCGAGCACAGCCAGGTCGCGCTTTCGGCCGGCATCCAGCGCATGGTTCGCTCGGATACCGGTGCCTCGGGCGTGATGTTCACCATCGACACCGAATCCGGTTTCGACAAGGTGGTGTTCATCACCAGCTCCTGGGGCCTGGGCGAGGCCGTAGTTCAGGGCGCCGTCAACCCCGACGAATACTACGTTTACAAGGGCAATCTCGAAGCCGGCCGCCCCGCGATCCTGCGTCGCGTCAAGGGTGGTAAGGCCGTGAAGATGGTCTATACCGCCGATCGCTCGCACGGCAAGACCACCGAATTCGTGGATGTCGACGCCGCCGATCAGCGGCGTTTCTCGCTGTCGGACGAGGATGCCGAGGCGCTGGCGCGCCAAGCCATGATCATCGAGAAGCACTACGGCCGGCCGATGGACATCGAGTGGGGCAAGGACGGCGAGACCGGCAAGCTCTATATCCTGCAGGCGCGCCCGGAGACGGTGAAATCCAACTCGGCCACGCTTGAGCGCTACAGCCTGAACGCCGCCGGGCACGACGTGCTCGTCACCGGCCGTTCGATCGGCCAACGCGTCGGCGCCGGTCGCGTGCGCAACGTGTCTTCCATCAAGGAGATGAACAAGGTCGAAAACGGCGACATCCTGGTCACCGACATGACCGACCCGGACTGGGAGCCGGTCATGAAGCGCGCCTCGGCGATCGTGACCAACCGCGGCGGGCGCACCTGCCACGCCGCGATCATCGCGCGCGAGCTCGGCATCCCCGCCGTCGTGGGTACCGGCCACGCGACCGACCAACTCGCCGACGGCACCGACGTCACGGTGTCCTGCGCCGAGGGCGATACCGGCTATGTCTACGAAGGCATCATCGACTTCAACGTCGACGAAGTCTCGCTCGACAAGATGCCCGAGATCGGCACCAAGATCATGATGAACGTCGGCAACCCCGACCGGGCCTTCGACTTCGCCTCGATCCCGAACGAAGGCGTGGGCCTGGCGCGGCTGGAGTTCATCATCAACCGTCAGATCGGCATCCATCCGCGCGCCCTGCTCGAATACGACCAGCAGCCGGATGATTTGAAGGCCACCATCGACGCGCATATCGCGGGCTATGCCGATCCGGTGAATTTCTATGTCGACCGGCTGGTCGAGGGTATCTCCACCATCGCTGCGGCCTTCCACCCGAAGCCCGTGATTGTGCGTCTGTCGGACTTCAAGTCCAACGAATACGCCAACCTCATCGGCGGCGAGGCCTACGAACCGGAGGAAGAGAACCCGATGATCGGCTGGCGTGGCGCCTCGCGTTATCTGGCCGAGGACTTCAAGCCCTGCTTCGAACTAGAGCTGGAGGCCATGAAGCGCGTGCGCGGCGACATGGGGCTGACCAACGTCCAGATCATGATCCCGTTCGTGCGCACACTCGGCGAGGCCAAGGGCGTATCCGAACTGCTCGAATCGCACGGCTTCAAGCGCGGCGAGAACGATCTCAAGATCATCATGATGTGCGAGCTGCCCTCGAACGCCGTGCTTGCCGACGAGTTCCTGGAATACTTCGACGGCTTCTCGATCGGCTCCAACGACATGACCCAGCTCTCGCTCGGCCTGGATCGCGACTCCGGCCTGATCTCGCATTTGTTCGACGAACGCGATCCGGCGGTCAAGATCATGCTCGAAAAAGCAATCGCGGCCGCCAAGCGCAACAACAAATACGTCGGCATCTGTGGCCAGGGCCCGTCCGACTATCCGGATCTGGCGCGCTGGCTGCTCGATCAGGGCATCGAGAGCATGTCGCTCAACCCCGATACCGTGGTCTCCACCTGGCTGTTCCTGGCCGGCGAGGACGTCTAGACCGCGTCTCGGCAATAGGCCGGCGACCGAACTGTGGCGGCGGGCATGCTGGCCCGTCGCGTGGGCCGGTCGCGTCTCCGTGGATCGGCGCTTTGCCGTCCAGCGCCGCGTCGCGCTGATGTAAACTGGGAGCACGCTGAGGCCGCGCCGTGGCGAGAGGCTATGGCGCGGCTGCGCGATGCCGCCCACCGGTGATCGAGGAGAATCATGGCCGCCAAGCTGGACCTGTTCGTCAAACCCGCCACTTTGCATGCCGCGATGGACGACGCCGATGTTCAGATCGTGGCCGTCGATACACCGGACGATTTCGCCGACGCCCATATCCCCGGAGCGCATCGGCTCGCCATGGCGGATTTCACGGCCAAGGACGGCGCGGTCGGCGGCCTCATCCCCGACGACGCCACCCTGGCCGACGTCTTTTCGAAGGCCGGGCTGCGCAACGACGCTCATATCGTCGCCTACGACCGGGCGGGTGACGGCCAGGCGGCCCGCCTGCTCTACACGCTCGACGTGATGGGCCACGCGAAATTCAGTCTGCTCGATGGCGGCCTGGGTGCATGGCATGCGGCCGGTCTACCGCTCGAATCCGGCACCGTGCGGCATGACGCCACTGACTTCCAGGTCACGCGGCAAGGCCAGGGCATCGCCGACCGCAACTGGATCACCCAGCATCGAGAGGAAAGCGATGTCCGCATTCTCGATGTGCGCAGTGCTGCCGAATTCGCCGGCGAAGATGTGCGCAGTGCCCGCGGCGGTCATGTGCCCGGCGCGGTCAATCTCGACTGGCAACAGCTGAAGAACGACCACGGCCAGCTGCGGGATCTCGCCGAGATCCGGCGTATGCTCGCAGAGCGCGATATCGACCCATCCAAGGAAGTCGCGACCTACTGCCAAACCCACGTGCGCTCGTCGTATGCCTATCTGGTGCTCAAGGCGCTCGGCTACGAGCACGTGCGCGGCTACCCCGGCGCTTGGTCCGACTGGGGCAATGCCGAAGACACGCCCGTGGAAACCGGCGCTTGAGCGAGTCGTTCGAGCCGCCGCACGCCGGCGCCCATTTCGACGGGCGGCGGTTTTCCAACCCCTGGCGCCAACGCAGTAGCCGGCGTCGTCGCTTCGGATTATGGCGCTGGCTGCTGCGTCCGCGCAGCCCGAGCTGGCCACCCGCCGCTCCGGACGTCGACGCGCCGGACATCGAGATTCCACCGCGACGCAGCGAGACGCCGCGCATCACGTGGATCGGCCACGCCTGCGTCCTGATTCAGCTTGAAGGCCTGAACCTGATCACCGACCCGGTCTATGCCGCCCACGTTGGCCCGATGCCCGGGATCGGCGTACGCCGACATACACCGCCGGCCATCGACTGGGCCGATCTGCCGCCGATCGACCTCGTGCTGATCAGCCACGCCCATTACGACCACCTGGATCGCGCTACCATTACCGCACTGGTCCGGCGCGACGATCCGGTGCTGCTGGCCGGCCTGGGTCTGAACCGTTGGCTGGCACGACGCGGCAGCCGTCGGATCGTCACACTGGACTGGTGGCACAGCTCGAAGCCGCTGGACGACGGATTGTCGATTACAGCGGTGCCGGCCCAGCACTGGTCGCGACGCGGGCTGTTCGATCGCAATCGCAGCCTGTGGGCCGGATTCTGGATCGAGACCGCGTCACACCGGCTCTATTTCGCCGGCGACACCGGTTACGGCCCGCATTTTCGGTGGATCCGCGAACGCCTGGGCGCGCCGGACTTCGCCATGCTCCCGATCGGCGCCTACGAACCGCGCGAGCTCATGCGCGCGCAGCATATGAATCCCGACGAGGCGGTGACCGCGCACAACGAACTCGAAGCGGGCCAGTCGATGGGTATCCATTTCGCCACCTTCAAACTCACCGACGAGCCGCGCGACCAGCCGATTCACGACCTGGCGACGGCGCGCGCGCGTCACGGTCTGACCGATACGGCATTCATTGCGCCTGCATTTGGTCAGGTATTCGAGTTGTAGGCCGCCGGCGCCCGCAGTCGTTATTCTCCCGCGATAGGGCCCGGTCGCACCGACGCAGGCAGCACCCGGGGCAACCGCACGCTATGACACCGGGGTATGCGTATCGCGATCCCGCAGCCAACGCTCGAACTGCCCGACCGGCATGGGGTGTCCGACATAAAACCCCTGGATCAGATCGCAACCCAGCGCGCGCAGGCGTTCGAGCTGCGCGCTCGATTCCACCCCCTCGCCGACAGCACGCAGCTTCAACGCATGCGCCAGGCTGATCGTCGCGGACACGATCGACAGATCGGTATCGGACTCGAGCATATCCTGTACAAAGGAGCGATCGATCTTGATCTCCGACACCGGCAGGCGCTTGAGATAAGCCAGCTGGGAATAGCCGGTGCCGAAGTCGTCGATGGAAATCTGCACCCCGGTCGCGGCCAGCCGCTCCACGATCTCGAGCGTCCGGCTCTGATCGGCCATCAGGGTGTCTTCGGTCAACTCAAGCGTCAGCGCCGTGCCCGGCAGCCCCCGCTCATCCATTAACTTCTGTAGGTTATCCGGAAAATCGCGTCGCAGAAGCGAGCGCGCCGATACGTTGATCGAGATCCGCAGATCGCGCCCGCCCTGACGAAGCCGGGCCGCATATCCGATGCCTCGGCGCAACACCCAGAACGTCAGATCATCCATCAGGCCGCTGCGTTCCGCACGCGGAATAAAGTCGCCCGGCATGATCAGGCCGCGCCGCGGATGCTGCCACCGGACCAGAACCTCGGCGCCGTAAGTCTTGGCCGCCGAGACATCGACCAACGGCTGCAGATACAGGACCAGTTCGTCCTCGTCGATGGCACGTCGCAACTCGGCCGACAACGAGTGCATGACGACGCCGCGCACTTCGCGCTTCGAACAGACCATGCTGAAATCGCCGCCGCGCGACTTCACATCCTGCATGGCCTGGGTGGCCGCATCCAGCAAGCCGTAGGCATCGATGGCATTGTCGGGGTAGCACGCACCGCCGGCGCTAGCCACCAGTTGGAGCGACAAGCCATCGAGCGGACACGGCGGCGCGATGGCATCGCGGATACGCTCGGCAATGCGCTCGAGTTCGTCGGCCGAGGCGGGCTCAGTCACCGTCACGCCGAACCGATCCGCATCCAACCGTGCCAGTGTGGCCGCTGCAGGCACCGCGTGGCTCAGCCGACGCGCCATGGCCACCAGTACGCGATCGCCATTAGCCTGGCCGTAATGCTGATTGATCTCGGAAAATCCGTCGAGATCGACCACGATCACCCCGACGGTGGTCCTGCTCAGCTGGGCGGCCTCGATGTCGGCTTCCAGGCTGTCGACAAAATGACTGCGGTTGACCAGACCGGTAAGCGGATCGATCCGTTGCGAGCGCCGCGCCTCGGCCGCCAGAACCGCGTTATCGCCGCGCAGATCCTCGGTTTCATCCAGCACCATCGCGCTGGCTTCGGTGGAAACCACCAAACCGACATACTGTCCCCACAACAGGAATACGAACGGCATGCTGTCGAGAAGCCAGAGCGTCGGATTCTCCAGCTGCGCCCGCCAGATTGCGCCAAGCGAGGCAGCGCCTGCCTGGAGATAGGCATTGGCCAATGTGGCAACAGCGATGGCGATGATCGCGATCGCCAATCCGTAATAAGCCGTGCGCGTGACTCGCGTGCGTAAAACGCGCGACAAAGTGGTCAGGCGCAGACGACGGCTATGATCCAAGACGCCCCCTTTGCTCGCAGCGACCTCCCCCCGGTTGCGACAACCGTTTTTACTGCGGGCTCAACGATCTAGGTACTGAGCAAGACTACCTAAACCCTAGCGCGAGGTACAGGCGCCGGTCGGAATGGACGATTCGTTCAACGCGGACACCAGCGCATCGAACGCCTCGGCAGCCGGCGCCGGCCGTCCACGCACACCGAATTCGATCTTGCGCTGGCCGTCGGCAGCCGGCAGACAAGCGATCCGTACCAACGGATGCGCATCCATCACGCGCTGCATCAGGTCGATGAGCGCGCTTTCCGGTGTGTCGAATACCTCGACCAGATACTCAACGTTGCGCTCGGCATCGTGCAGATAAGCGTAGTGCGTATCCAGCACCCAGGCCACCATCGGCCACGCCATGCTCGGGAAACCGGGTACGAAATGATGATCGCCCAGGCTGAACCCCGGTACGCGATTGACCGGGTTCGGAATCACGGCGGCGCCGGCCGGCCATTCCACCATGTGGATACGATTCGGATAGGCCTCGTCGCCGAACTTGTCCTCCAGAATCTCGCGGCCTTCCGGATTGATTTCGAGCTCGCGGTGGGCGGCGCGTGCGGCACATTGCCGGGTGCGGTCGTCGGGCGTGGCGCCAATGCCGCCAAAGCTGAAGACGATGTCGTCGGTCTCCATCGTCTCGACCAGCGTGCGTTCGAGCAGCGCGGCATCGTCACCGACCATCCGCGCCCACGCGAGCTCCAGGCCGCGCTCCTGCAGCATCTCGATAACGGCCGGCATATGCTTGTCCTGGCGCTTGCCCGAGAGCAATTCGTCGCCGATCAGAATCACGCCGATATGAGGATTATCCGCACCGGAACTCATGCGCCGACCTCGCGATGAACGGGCCGGGCGCCATGAAATACAGCGTCCGGCCCGCAGAATACGAAATCGCCGCCGCCGACACGGTTAACGCACCGGTCGACGACGGCGTAATGGTTCGACGTGCTATCGCACGTCATGGTTCAGCCGTTGGCCGGCTCCTGGCCCGCCGCCTTCTGCAGCATCGGCTTCAACTCGCCGGACTGGAACAGGTCGATCACGATGTCGGAACCACCGACCAGTTCGCCGTTGACGAAAAGCTGCGGGATCGTCGGCCAGTTCGAATAAATCTTCACGCCCTGGCGGTAGATTTCTTCATCGTCGAACACGTTGACGGCCTTGAACGGCACGCCGCAGGCCTTGATCGCCTCGGCGCTGCGGGCCGAAAACCCGCACTGCGGGAAATCCGGCGTCCCTTTCATGTACAGCACGATCGGGTTGCCTTCGACTTCCTGCTTGATGACTTCCATAGCTTTCGCGCTCATTGGCCGTACCTCGGATCTGGGGGTTGAATACGAACCCATTATAACTGGGGTGTAAACGCATTCGGATCAAGCCCGCGGCACAAAAGCACGACCACGCGACGCGCAGCAGCGTGGGTACCGACGATTCCGGGCCGCCGCACAACGCGCCGTGGCGGACGGGCCTTTGAAATGAACGGTCTAATCCTTATATAAGTAGGCGACGTTGATTCATTCATGACAACAAGGACTACGTCATGGCATTCGAACTGCCCGATCTGCCCTACGATTACGATGCGCTCGAACCCTACATCGATGGGCGCACCATGGAGATCCATCATCAGAAGCATCACAATGCCTATCTGACCAAGTTCCAGAAGGCCATCGAGGACACGCCACTGGCCGATCAGGATCTGGAAACGATCCTGTCGAAAGCCGGCCAGCACGGCGCCGCGGTTCGCAACCAGGGTGGCGGTTATCTCAACCACATCATCTTCTGGGAAACCATGTCGCCCAACGGCGGCGGCAAACCCACCGGTAAGCTGGCCGAAGCCATCGACAAGAGCTTCGGCTCGTTCGACGACTTCAAGGAAAAATTCACCGGCGAAGCGACCGGCCTGTTCGGGTCCGGCTTCGTGTGGCTCGTGCCGGCCGGCGGCGATCAGCTCAAGATCGTGCCGACCCCGAACCAGGACAACCCCGTCATGGACGTGGTCGCGGAGTCCGGGAAGCCGATCATGGGCCTGGACGTATGGGAACATGCGTTCTACCTGAAGTATCAGAACCGCAAGCCGGAATATGTCGAAGCCTGGTGGAACGTCGTCAACTGGGACGGCATCGCCAAGAAGTTCGACGCCGCCAGCTAAGCTGAAGCGTCCCGGGCCAACGCCCGATCCGGCCCCGTCGCATTGCGGCGGGGCCTTTTTTATGGTTCATCGCACTTTACCGGGAAACGCGGCTTTGATTTTGAGGAAGAAGT
>NZ_APNK01000018.1 GCF_000732535.1 Salinisphaera hydrothermalis C41B8 | reverse complement strand
GAGAGGCGCGGTGCCGGCGGGATGCGCCCAGAACTCGCATCGCTTTGGCGATGCTCAAACAGGCTGGCCGCACCGGCGCCGTGCGCCGGACACCCGCCGGCACCACGCCTCGCCGTCGCCGCACAACGGGACTTAAATACAGACACGGCGCAATCAGGGATTGGCGTATTCCGTAGACAATGACATCGTGGTCCATCTAACCATCCAGTCGAGGCCATGATCCGGCTCGCCTCGGCCCCGGTAATCCGCGAAGCACCTTTTTATGCGCGCCCGAGGCGGGCGCGTTGGCGATACACTGAGAGCCATGGATACCCAGGCCATACTGCGCGCCAATCCCCTGTTCCGCGATCTGGACCGACGGGCGCTGCGAACCATTGCCGCGCGGGCGGAGTGGGTCGAGATCGGTGGCGGGGAGTATCTGTTTCGCGCGGGGGACGACAGCAATGCGCTGTATGTGATCGTCAGCGGCCGTATCCGCGTGGTTCGGCCGCGCGAGGACGGCCCGTCGATGCATATGGGCGAGCTCGGCGCTGGCGAGATGGTGGGCGAGATTTCCATCATCCGCGAGCAGAAGCATTCGGCTGACGGTTTGGCGATGCGCGATACGCAGCTACTCCGTATTTCTCGCGCGCAGTTCGAATCGTTGGTGAGCCGGCATCCACAAGCCATGCTGCAGGTCACGCGTCTGATCGCCGACCGCCTGAGCGACATGCTGCCCATGGCCAGTCGCGACAGCGTACAGAGCGGGCGGACCTATGCCGTGGTGCCGGCGCACCCCGGGGTGGATGTGGCCGGCTTCTCGCGTGCGTTGTCGAGCGCACTGGCCGCCTATGCGCCCACGCTGCGTATCGATGCTACGCGCGTGGATGCCGCGCTCGGTCCGGGGACGGCGGATGCCGATCTCGGCGCTGGCGAATCCCATCGGGCGCTGACGCGCTGGTTGACGCATCTCGAGGAGCGCTATCGCTATCTGATTTATCAGGGTAGCGCCGAGCCGGATGCCTGGACACGGCGCGGATTGCGCCAGGCCGATCGCGTGCTGATCGTGGCTTATGGCGATCAGCGGCCGTTTCTGTCGCGCAACCTCGCCTGGCTCGGGGAGCAGGCGCTGCGAGCGCCGATGGAAATCGTATTGCTGTATGGCGAGGACGACGAGCATTCCGCCCTCGGCTGGCGCCGGGTGGCGAACGCCGGTTTTCATCATCGCGTGGCGCGCGATTACCCGCCCGCGCAGATGGGGCGCGTGGCGCGTCTCATCTCGGGGCGGGCGAATTGTCTGGTGCTGGGCGGCGGCGGGGCGCGCGGCTTTGCCCACGTCGGGCTCGTGCGCGCGCTGCACGAAAAGAACATCCCGATCGATGCCGTGGGCGGCACCAGCATGGGCGCCCTGATCGCCGGCATGATTGCGATGGGCGACGATGCCACCACCATGCTCGCGCGGCTGCGCGAGACGTTCGTGACCGGCAAGTATCTCAACGATTATTCGTTGTCGCGGATTTCGTTGATCACAGCCGAGAAGTTTCGCCGCCAACTGGGCGCGATCTTCGGCGACCGACTGATCGAGAACCTGGAACTTCCGTTCTATTGCCTGTCGACCAATCTGTCGCGCAGCGTGCCGGTGGTCCACGATGAAGGCGAACTCGCCACCTGGGTCGCGGCGAGCATGGCCGTGCCGGGGATCGCGCCGCCCACGGTGCATCGCGGCGAGCTGCTGGTCGACGGGGGACTGCTCAATGCGATTCCGTTCGACACCATGGCCGAGATGGGGCGCGGCCATGTGATCGTGTCGGATGTCAGCAGCGAGTCCACGCTCACGGTGGAAATGGCGGACGATTCACCGACGACATCGCTATTGTCGCTGGGTGCGGCCGGGCGGCATCTGAATATGTTCCGCATTCTGTTCCATACCGCGACGCTGTCCAGCGATCGTGAGCGCCGCGAGATCGATGCCCGGGCCGATCTGGCGCTGCACATGCCGGTGGAAGGGGTCGGCATGTTCGACTGGGACACGCTGGACGACGTGGTCTATCGCGGTTATTGCCACGCCGATCAGAAGCTCGACGAATGGTTGGTTGCGCTCGAGGCACGGGGCGAACGCGGCGACGCTTTCGGCCGGCCGGCGACGGTCGGCCTGCGGTCCACGCCCTTGTCGACCGTTTAAAGGCCTATTCACATAGGAGGGCGTGTTGTCATGAGATACACCACCTCACCAGGCGGCGTTGCATGCCTTGACCGTGGGGCCCGCCACGCTCGGCGGCATGCGCCTTGCCTGACACCGTGGGCGGCCCTCATGCGGTGGCGTCTCTCGTGACGACACGCCCTAGGAAGACGGGGTCTGCGCCGGTCTGAGCGTATGCCAGGCTAGGCGCGGCCGTCGCCGCGCCTAGCCGTGCAACAGCTCGCCGATCAGCGTGTGATAGATATCGGCCAGCCGATCGATATGATCGGCATCGATATGCTCATCGATCTGGTGGATCGAGGCATTGAGCGGTCCGAGCTCGATCACTTCGGCGCCGGTCGGCGCGATGAAGCGGCCGTCAGAGGTGCCGCCGGCGGTCGATAGCTCGACCTCATGCCCGCAGTGTTGCCGGATGGCCCGCCGCGCGGCATCGATGAGCGCGCCGCCTTCGGTGATGAACGGCACGCCCGAGAGCCGCCATTCGATGGCATCGGGCGGAATGCCGTGGCGCGCGCCGTACTCGTGGACCACCGCCTGAATCGACTCGGCGTCCTGCAGCGGGGAGAACCGCCAATTGAACACGGCGTCGGCTTCGCCCGGAATCATGTTCTCGGCGCCGGTGCCGGACCGGATATTCGACACCTGGAACGAGGTGGGCGGGAAGAAGGCGTCGCCGTCGTCCCATCGGTGCGTCGTCAGATCGTTTAGCAGGGCGATCAGACGATGCAAGGCGTTATCGGCCCGCTGCGGGTAGGCGACATGGCCCTGCCGGCCCTGGACGCGGATGCAGGCATTGAGGCTGCCGCGCCGGCCGTTTTTAAGGGTATCGGCCAGATGCGTGCTACTCGATGGTTCGCCCAGCACGCAAAAATCGATGTGCTCGCCGCGATCGGCCAGCCAGCGCATGACCGCCTTCGTGCCGTCGACCGCGGGGCCTTCTTCGTCGCTGGTCAGCAGAAAGGCCAGACGACCGGGGTGGTCGGGTTGTGCCGTACGAAAACGCTCGGCCGCGCACACCATGGCCGCGACGCTGGATTTCATGTCGGCAGCGCCGCGGCCGTAAAGCTGGCCGTCCACGATCTCGGCTGAGAAGGGATCGTGCGACCACTGCTCGGTAGGGCCGGCCGGTACCACGTCGGTATGTCCGGCCAGACACAGCAACGGGCCCGAATCGCCGGCGACCGCCCAGAGATTGTCGACCGCGCCGAAACGCAGGCGCTCGATCGAAAAACCGACACGGGCCAGCCGTTCGGCGATCAGGTCCTGACAGCCGGCATCGTCGGGTGTGACCGAGGGTCGGCGGATCAGGGCGCGGGCGAGTTCGAGGGCCGGAGTGTCGCCGGCCATCAGCGCCCGCCGATGCCGAGCGCGTCGGCATAGCGCGTCTCGGAAAAGCCGGCGAGCGTCTCGCCATCGGTTTCCAGAATCGGCCGTTTGACGAGTGTCGGATGCTCGAGCAGCACCGGGATCGGGTCGGCCTCGGCCGCTGCCCGTGCCTCGGCGTCGAAATCGCGCCAGGTCTTGCTGCGCTTGTTCAGCAGCGCCGCGTCGCCGAGCGCATTACGCCAGGCTTCGAGCCGCTCGCGGGTGACGCCGTCTTCGCGTACATCCACCCAGCGATAATCGACGCCCGCCGCGTCCAGCCATTTGCGGGCGCGGCGGCAAGTGTCGCAGGTCTTGATGCCGTACAGCGTGGTCATTATTCGACGTTGCGCAGCAGTTCGTTGACCCCGACCTTGGCGCGGGTCGACTCGTCGACCTTCTTGACGATGATTGCGGCGTTGATCGAATAACGACCGTTGTCGCGCGGTAGGCTGCCGGCCACGACCACGGAGCCCGCCGGCACTTCACCGTGGATGATCTTGTCGGCTTCGCGGTCATAGATCGGCGTGGACGCGCCAATGAACACGCCCATGGAGATGACCGAGCCTTTGCCTACGCGCACGCCTTCGACGATCTCCGAGCGGGCGCCGATGAAGCAGCCGTCCTCGATGATGGTCGGCGCGGCCTGCAACGGCTCGAGCACGCCGCCCAGCCCGGCGCCGCCGGATAGATGCACGCCTTCGCCGACCTGGGCGCAGGAGCCGACCGTGGCCCAGGTATCGATCATCGTGCCGGCGCCGACATAGGCGCCGATGTTCACGTAGCTCGGCATCAGCACCACGTTCGGCGCGATATGCGCCCCGCGGCGGACCATGGCCGGCGGCACGACGCGCGCGCCCTGTTTTTTGAAAGCCGCCTCGTCGTAGTCGGCGTACTTCGACGGCACCTTGTCGAAATACTGCGTATGGCCGCCATCGATGGCGGTGTTGTCGCGCAGGCGGAACGACACCAGTACGGCTTTCTTCAGCCACTCGTTGACCTTCCAGCCGTCAGCTGTGGGTTCGGCCACGCGGGCCGAGCCGTCGTCGAGCATGGCCAAGGCGGATTCGACCGCCTCCACGATGGCCGGGTCGGCCGAAGAGGGCGACAGCTGGTCGCGGTTGTCGAAGGCGTCCTCGATGATCTGCTGTAGTTCGGCCATGGCCGCTCCGCTGGAAGGATGAAAACCAAGGCGCGCGAGTTTAACGCGGAATCGTGCGAGTGCGCAGCGTCACTCGGTCAGCGCGGCGCTGGACGGCGCGCGCGCCGCGGCATGACGACGCACGACCGCTGCGAACTGGTGACCGGCTTCGCTCAAACGCTCGCCCCGACGCGTGAGGATGCCGAACGGCGCCAGCGCTTCGCCAAGCGAAACCGGCAGCGCGGTCAGTACGCCGAATTCCAGATAGTCGCGCACCACCGATTCGGCCATCACCAGGATCGCGTCGCTGCGTTTGACCAGTTGCAGCGCGGCGAAGATCGAGCCGCATTCCACGACATCGCGTGGTGACACCAGTCCGCGTTGTTCGAGTTCTTTTTCCAGCGCCTGGCGAGCTGGCGTTTCGACGGGTTGCAGCAACCAGGGCCAGTCTTCCAGCAGATCGGGCAGCCGCGGCGTGGGCGCGTTGACCAACGCGTGGTCGCGGCGGACGACGGCGATCATGCGTTCGTTGCCCAGCGGTTCAAAATCGAATTCGTTATGTTGCAGTGCCGACGAAAAACGCGCGATCGCCATGTCGATCTGGCTGTGCGAAAGCAGATCCAGCAGCTGATCGCTGGTTTCGCCCATGAGCCGGATCCGCAGAAGCGGACGATCCTGCTTCATTTCGATCACCGCTTCGGCGACCAGATCGGGCGCAGCGCCCATGATCGCGCCGATGGCCAGCTCGCCGCCGTCGCCGGTCCGAAAGCGCTGCAGTTCTTCGGCACAGCGATCGAGCCGGGTCAACGCGTTGTGCGCGAACTGGATCAGCACCGAGCCGAGCCGGGTCGGGGTCACACCCTTGGCGTCGCGGGTGAACAGCTGGCTGTCGAAGGTGGTTTCGATCTCGCGCAGCATCCGGGTGGCCGCCGGCTGGGAGATATTCATGGCCTCGGCCACCCGATGCAGGTTCCGGCGCTCGTCGAGTAGACGGATCAGCAAGAGATGCTTGTAGCGAAGGCGATTGAGCAGAGTGGTGCGAGAAACCAGAGCCATGAAGCGTGACCGGATCGGTGCGCGAGGAATAGCAATACCCTAATGCTATCGCTGCAGCAGCGCGTTCGACATTGGTCTGAGAGCCGCTAATAGCCATACCGCTGGCGAATGCTCGTAATTGCCATGGCAATTGGTTTTGGCGCGTTCGATAACGGAAACGTATCGAATGCCTCAGGGGCGGTATTGGTCGCCGCTCGCTCGGTACTGCTATCCCAGTGTGGATTCAAGACACAACGGGCATACGGAGCGTTCCACGATGGCAATGCCGACGATCAAGCAGATTCGGGCCTATACGGTGCGCGGTGGCGGGGCCGATTATCACGACCAGGGCGAAGGGCACTGGATCGATAGTCAGATTTCGACGCCGATGAGCAAGTACCCCGAATACCGGGCCAAGCGGCGCAGCTTCGGGCTGAATGTGCTGGGTACCTTGGTGGTCGAGGTCGAAGCCAGCGACGGCCATATCGGCGTCGGCGTGACCACCGCCGGCGAGCTGGGCGCCTTCATCGTCGAAAAACATCTGGCGCGTTTCATCGAGGGCCAGAAGGTCACCGACATCGAGAAAATGTGGGACCAGATGTTCCACGCCACGCTGTTCTACGGCCGTAAGGGCATCGTGCTGAATACGATCTCCGGCGTGGATCTGGCGCTCTGGGATCTGCTCGGCAAGGTGCGCGACGAGCCGGTACACGCCATGCTCGGTGGCCCGGTGCGCGACGAGTTGATCTTCTATGCCACCGGCGCCCGTCCGGATCTGGCCAAGGACATGGGTTTCATCGGCGGCAAGCTGCCGCTCAAGCACAGCCCGGCGGAGTTCGACGCAGGTCTTAAGGCCAACCTCGACCAGCTCGCCGACATGCGCAATCGCGTCGGCGACGATTTCTGGCTGATGTTCGACTGCTGGATGAGCCTGGATGTTGAATATGCGACCCGCCTGGCGCATG
The DNA here is from genome assembly GCF_000732535.1 of Salinisphaera hydrothermalis C41B8. GTDB lineage: Bacteria > Pseudomonadota > Gammaproteobacteria > Nevskiales > Salinisphaeraceae > Salinisphaera > Salinisphaera hydrothermalis. The sequence goes on along the minus strand of NZ_APNK01000018.1, from coordinate 63,623 downwards.
GCGCGGCCGAATACGGTCTCAAGTGGATCGAGGAAGCGCTGCCGCCGGACGACTACTGGGGCTATGCCGAACTGCGCCGCAACGTGCCGCCCGGCATGTGGGTCAACACCGGCGAGCATGAAGCCACCCGCTGGGGCTTCCGCATGCTGATGGAGATGGAATGCTGCGACGTGATCCAGCCGGATGTCGGCTGGTGCGGCGGCGTGACCGAGCTGATCAAGATCTCGGCGCTCGCCGATGCGCATCAGAAGCTGGTGATTCCGCACGGTTCGTCGGTGTACAGCTACCACTTCGTGATCACGCGGCATAACAGCCCGTTCTCGGAATTCCTGATGATGGCGCCGCAGGCCGACGAGGTCGTGCCGATGTTCACGCCGCTGCTGGAAGGCGAGCCGGTGCCGGAGAACGGCCGGATCAAGGCCTCGGCGCTCGACAAGCCGGGCTTCGGCGTCTCGATCGCCGCCGACGCCGACCTGGCCCGCCCCTACGAGCACTGAGGTCGAATTGTGACGGTGCGTGCCTTCGAGATGCAGCTCCACCCCGGCCAGGTCGCCGAATACCGGCGGCGCCACGATGCGATCTGGCCGGAATTGATCGATCTGCTGCGCGCGGCCGGCATCCGCGACTACCGGATCTTCTGCAACGAAGACACCGGCCGGCTGTTCGCGGTCATGCATCTGGCCGAGGACCATCGTGTCGATGAACTGCCCGGCCACGAGGTGATGCAGCACTGGTGGCGGACCATGGCCGACATCATGGAAACCCGGCCGGATAACGCGCCGGTCGAGGTGCCGCTCACCGAGATGTTCTGTCTGACGGAGGCCGATGATGCGAGTCGTTGATCCTCACGTGCATTTCTGGCGGCTGGATCTCGGCAACCAGCCGTGGCTGGAGAACCCGCAGCCGAATCTGCTCGGCGATTATTCGCCGATGGCGCACGACTTCGGCCCGGCCGAACTCGTGTCGGCCGCCGGCGAGATCGAGATCGCGGCTGCGGTCCATATTGAGGCCGATGCCGTCGACCCCGTGCGCGAGACCGAGTGGCTGGCGACGTTGCCGCAGGCCGACGGGACGGGCGATCTGCCCAGCGTGCTGGTGATCGGCGCCGATCTGTCGGCGCCCGATGCCCGCGACGTGCTGGAGCGCCAGCTTGTCGCGAGCGACCGGGTGCGCGGCGTGCGCCAGATTCTGAATGTGCACGCCGATCCGTTGTTCGATTACGTCGGCCGGCACTACATGCGCGAGCCGCAATGGCGGGCGAACTTCGCGCTGCTGGCCGAGTTCGGCCTGTCGTTCGATCTGCAGCTCTATCCCGATCAGATGCCGGCCGCGGCGATCCTGGCCGCCGAGCATCCGGATGTGACGTTCGTGATCAACCATGCCGGCATGTATGTGGACCGGGCCCATGTGGCCGGCTGGCAGATCTGGCGCGACGGGCTGCGCCGGCTCGCGTCGCTGCCCAACGTCGCGATCAAGCTGTCCGGCTTCGGCATGCTCGATCACGACTGGACGCTCGGTTCGATCCGGCCGCTGATCTTCGAGGCCATCGATGCCTTCGGCGTCGAGCGCTGTCTGTTTGCGTCCAACTACCCGGTCGATGCGCTGTATGCGTCCTATGACGATATATGGATGGCGTATGCCGCCGTGGTGGCGGACGCCAGCGCCAGCGACAATCGCGCCTTGTTCGCGGACAACGCGTGTCGGCTGTATCGCCTTTCGATCCCGGAGGTTTCCTGATGCTGCTGAAAGACAAGAACATCTTCGTGACCGGCGGTTCGCGCGGTATCGGTCGCGGCATCGCGCTGGCCTGTGCCGAGCACGGCGCGAACGTCGCGATCAGCGCCGAAGACACCGCCGCCGAGCGCGAAACGCTGGCCGCCACGGTGGCCGAGATCGAGGCCCATGGCGTGAAGTCGGCCTGGGTGGCGGCCTCGGCGGAAAATCCGGATACCGGCGACAGGCTGGTCGAAACCGCAGTCGACGCCTTGGGCCGGCTGGACGTGTTCATCAACAACGCCGGCATCTGTCCGTTCCATTCGTTTCTGGACATGCCGCGCGAGACGTATCTCAAGACCGTGGACGTGAACCTCAACGGCGCGTTCTTCGCCGTCCAGGCCGCCGCCAATCAGATGGTCGCGCAGGGCGACGGCGGTTCGATCATTGCGGTCAGCTCGATATCGGCACTGGTCGGCGGCGGCATGCAGACCCATTACACGCCGACGAAGGCCGGTGTGCTGTCGCTGATGCAATCCACCGCGATCGCGCTCGGCGGCTATGGCATCCGCTGCAACGCGCTGTTGCCGGGCACGATCGAGACCGACATCAACCGCGAGGACCTGTCGGACACGCGCAAGCGCGATTACATGATCTCGCGCACGCCGCTCGGACGGCTGGGCGCGCCGGACGACATGGGCGGCCCGGCCGTGTTTCTGGCTTCGGACCTGGCGAAGTACGTGACCGGGGCGGCGCTCTTGGTCGACGGCGGGCTGTACGTCAATCTGCAGTAACTCTTTTAAAGCGAGCCGTACTCATGGAACTTCCTGCCAACGCGTTCAAATCCAAACTGGTCGATGCGCCGCTCTATGGTTGCTGGCTGGGTCTGGCCCATGCCTACACCGCGGAAATCGTGGCCACGGCCGGTTTCGACTGGCTGTTGATCGACGGTGAGCATGCCCCGAACACGGTCGTGACCATCCTCGATCAGCTGCGCGCGGTCGAGGGCTATCCGGCCGCGCCCATCGTGCGCGCCGTCAACCACGACCCGGCGCTGATCAAGCAGCTGCTGGATATCGGCAGCCGCACGCTGATGATTCCCATGGTCGAGACCGGCGAACAGGCCGCAGCGCTGGTGGCGGCCATGCGCTATGCGCCGCACGGATTTCGCGGCATGGGCGCCGGCGTGATCCGTGCCGACCGCTGGGGCTCGATCGGCGACTACGCCCACCGGGCGGCCGAGTCGCTGTGCCTGATCACCCAAGTGGAATCGACGACCGGCGTCGACAACGTCGAGGCAATCGCGAATACCGACGGGGTGGACGCCGTGTTCGTCGGGCCCGCGGATTTGTCGACGAACATGGGCCATCTCGGTAACCCGGGCCACGATGACGTGCAGGCCGCGATCATGCATGTGCTCGATGCGACCCATGCCGCCGGCAAGGCGGCGGGCATTCTGGCGCCGGCCGAGGCCGATACGAACCGTTATCGCGAGGCGGGCTTCGATTTCATTGCCACGGGCCTCGATGTGGCGATGCTCAAGAGCGCGGCGGACGCCAATGCGGTCCGTCATCGTGGTGGGGCGGGCCCCGCCGAACGAACCATTTACTGATCCAGGCGGGGCATCGCGCCCCGCGTTACCCAGCGAGGAGATCGAGATGAGCGGCGTGACGACTTATCAGAACTATATCGACGGCGCTTTCGTCGCGTCGGCGTCCGGGGAAACCCGGGAAAACCGCAATCCGGCAACGAACGCGTTGTTGTCGCACGTGCCGGAATCGGATGCCAACGACGTTCAGCGTGCCGTGGAAGCGGCGCGCGGCGCGCAGAAGGCCTGGGCCGCCCGGCCCGCGATCCAGCGCGCGGGCTATCTGCATGCGCTGGCCGACAAGCTTCGCGAGAATGTCGATCATCTTGCGACCGTCATCGTGGCCGAGCAGGGCAAGGTGCGGGCGCTGGCCGAAACCGAGGTGAACTTCACGGCCGAATATCTCGACTACATGGCCGAATGGGCGCGCCGCATCGAGGGCGAGATCATCGAAAGCGATCGTCCCGGCGAGCACATGTTCCTGTTCCGCAAGCCGCTGGGCGTGGTCGCCGGCATTCTGCCGTGGAACTTCCCGTTCTTTCTCATCGCGCGCAAGATGGCGCCGGCGCTGGTGACCGGCAATACCATCGTGATCAAGCCGAGCGAGGAAACGCCGAACAACTGCTTCGAATTCACCAAGCTGCTCGATACCCTCGATCTGCCCAAGGGTGTGTTCAATGTGGTGTCCGGCGGCGGTGCGACCACCGGCAGCGCGCTGACCGCGCATCCCAATGTCGACATGATCAGCTTTACCGGCAGTGTCGCGACGGGCTCGGCGATCATGCACAACGCGGCCGACAACATTACCAAGGTCAACCTCGAGCTCGGCGGCAAAGCGCCGGCCATCGTGCTCGACGACGCCGATCTCGATCTCGCGGTTCGCGCGATCAAGGACTCGCGCGTGATCAACAACGGCCAGGTCTGCAACTGCGCCGAGCGAGTCTATGTCCAGCGGGGCGTGGCCGAGGCCTTCCAGCAGCGCATCGCCGAAGCGATGAAGGCGACGACCTATGGCGACCCGGGCGCCGACGCGTCGGTCGACATGGGGCCTCTGATCAACCAGGAAGGTCTGGATAAGGTCGCTGCCATGGTCGAGTCGGCGAAAAGAGCCGGTGCCGAAGTGCTCACCGGCGGCAATGTCGCCGATATCGGGCAGGGCTACCACTTCGAACCGACAGTGCTCGCCGCCTGTACCCCCGATATGGACGTGATGAAGGACGAGATCTTCGGGCCGGTGCTACCGATTCAGGTGGTCGATGATCTGGATGAAGCGATCGCGATGGCCAACAACTCGGACTACGGGCTGACCTCGTCGATCTATACCCGCGATCTCAATTCGGCGCTTCAGGCCTGTCGCGAACTCGAGTATGGCGAGACCTATGTCAACCGCGAGAACTTCGAGGCCATGCAGGGCTTCCATGCCGGTACTGGGAAGTCGGGTATCGGCGGCGCGGACGGCAAGCACGGGCTGTATGAATACACCCGTACGCACGTGGCCTATATCCAGACCTGAGGCCCGAGGGGCGGGGCGTGATAAACGCCCTGCGCCCCGAGCACGTTGGCGGGCCGCCATCCGCGTCGCGGCCCGGCGGCCCGCGATTTCGCGCGTGTCAGCTGTCCGACTGATCCAGTTCGGCGGTCATGACGTCGCGCAGCTCGCGGAGTACGTCGTCGTCGCGGATGGCCATCTGCTGGCGATCGGTGATGAAGAACACATCCTCGGCGCGCTCGCCGATGGTGGCGATCTTGGCCGTCTCCAGCAGGATGCCGCAGCGATGAAATACATCGCCGATGATCGACAACAGGCCGGGACGATCGGCCGTCATGATTTCCATGACCGTGCAGTCGCGCTCGGTGGCCTGGGTGAAATAGATCTGCGTGGGGACGTTGAAGTACTGGTTACGGCGCCCCTGGCGACGCGTGACGTCGATACTCTCGACCGCCGGATCGGCGATGGCGGCGACCAGTGCGCTTTCGACCTCGCTGCGGCGATAGGCGTCGCGAATCGGATGCCCATCGCCTTCGGCAATGACATAGGTATCCAGCGTGTAGTCGTCGCTGGTGGTGTTGATGCGCGCGTCGAGCACCGATAGCCCGAGCTGGGCCAGCACACCGGTGGTCACGCCAAACAGATAATCCCGATCCTGGGTATAGACGAACAGCGTGGTGCCTTGCTCCGGAATATCGGTGATCGAGACCAGCGGATTCTTGTCGTCGCCGTGCGTGATGATGGCCTTGGTTTGACGCGCGATCTCGTCCGGGCTGTGGCGCAGGAAATATTCCGGATCGAAACGTGCCCAGAGATTCTTGAAGTGCGGCGTGTTCACACCGGCGCGGGTGAGCATGGCCGCGGCCGCGCTACGCGTCTCGGCAATCAGCTCGTCGCGGTCCAGCGGGTCGTCCAGCCCGCGTTCCAGCGCGCGACGGGTATTGTTGTAGAGATCCGTGAGCAGGCTTTCCTTCCACGAATTCCAGAGATCCGGATTGGTAGCGCGGATATCGCAGATCGTGAGCAGGAACAGCCGGTCGAGCCGTTCGCGCGAGCCTACCTCTCGGGCGAATTCGTTGACCACCTGGACGTCGTTGATATCGCGACGCTGGGCGGTCATCGACATCAACAGATGGCGGCGAACGAGCCAGCACACGAGCTCGGTGTCGTCCGAGGAAATACCGTGCGCCTTGCAGAACTCGCGGGCATCTTCGGCGCCGAGTTCGGAGTGATCGCCGCCTCGGCCCTTGGCGATATCGTGCATCAGCCCAGCGATGTACAGGATCTGCGGCTTGTTCAGCCCCTGCATCAGCTCGCTCGCGAACGGCAGTTCGTCGTTGAACCGCGGGATTGCTAGCCGCCGCATGTTGCGGATCACGAACAGGGTGTGTTCGTCCACGGTCAGCGTATGGAACAGGTCGTATTGCATCCGGCCTATAATCTGCCCGAACTTTGGCAGATAACGTCCCAGAATCCCGTATCGGTTCATTCGACGCAAGGCACGGGTGACGCCACTGCGCTGTCGCAGAATTTCCGTGAACAACCGGCGGCAATGTATTGAATTTCTGAAGTTATCGTCAATCAGGCGGCGGTCGCGGCGAAGCAGGCGCAGCGTGCGGGCACGAATGCCGCTCAGGCCCGGGCGCGTCTCCATAAGGTAAAAGATCTCGAGCAGCGCGCTGGGGGTTTCGACGAACACCTTGTCGTGAGTGGCCTCGATGAAACCGTGGCGCGCCTGAAAGCGATCGTTGATCGGCCGCGGGCGTTCGTCGTCGGTGGCATGCAGGATGGCTTCGGAAAACAATTGAAGCAATACATCATTAAGCGCCGATAACGCCTTGATATTACGGTAGTACCGTTGCATGAACCGCTCGACCGCAAGCGTGTTCTCAGCATCGTGATAACCGAGCAGCTGTGCGATCTGAATCTGGTGGTCGAACAGCAGGCGGTTCTCGTTGCGCCCGGTCAGCATGTGGAGGGCGAAACGCACGCGCCAGAGGAACGCCTGACCGCGATGCAGCTCGGAGAATTCGCGACGGCTGAGGAAGCCGTAATCGACCAGGCCGTCGAGGGTGTGGGCGGCAAACTGACGTTTGGCCACCCAGGCAATGGTCTGGATGTCGCGCAACCCACCGGGCGATTCCTTGACGTTCGGTTCGAGCTTGTACGCCGTTTCGTCGTAGCGTTCGTGGCGGGCGGCTTGTTCCTTGACTTTGGCGTTGAAAAAATCGGCCGAGGACCAGACGTGTTCGGCCGAGGTGGTGGCGCGCATGCGCGCGAACAGTGCCGGATCGCCGACCAGCACGCGCGACTCCATCAGATTGGTCATGATGGTGATGTCGTCGGCGGCGAGTTCGGCGCATTCGGCCGGCGAGCGGACGCTGTGCCCGATTTCCAGGCCCAGGTCCCACAGATAAGTGAAAAATCCTTCCAGCGCCGGGCCGACCGTATCGAGCTGGTTGTGCTGGTAGAGCACCAGCAGGTCGATATCAGACTGCGGCAACAGTTCGTTACGACCATAACCGCCGACCGCCACCAGGCAGGCGCTGTCGGTAGCCACGAGCTCGCGCCAGGCGTGCACCAGCACGGCATCGACGACCTCGCACCGGGCGCGCACCAAGCGCGTGATGGATTCGCCGTGCCGGAATGCATCCGCGATATATTGCTGGCCCTCGTCGAGCGCGGCGCGCACCGATTTAGCGTCACCGATATCCAGGGCCCAGACGCGATCGAGAAACGCGTCCCAGTCGGTCAGGCCAACCGATTCCAGTTCTTCTTCAAAGGGTTGGCTGGTGACCATATCAGGCGGCGACCAGCTGGCTCGGCGTCAGAATTTCCACGCCGGTTTCGGTCACCAGAATGGTGTGCTCCCACTGCGCCGACAGCGAATGATCCTTGGTTACGACCGTCCAGCCGTCCGGCAGCATCTTCACGTGGCGTTTGCCGGCGTTGACCATCGGTTCGATGGTGAAGGTCATGCCGGCTTCCAGCGTCATGCCGCTGCCGGGTTTTCCGTAGTGCAGCACCTGCGGTTCTTCGTGAAAGCCGCGTCCGATGCCGTGGCCGCAGTATTCGCGCACTACCGAGCAGCGCTCGGACTCGACATACTTTTGAATCGCTGCGCCGATATCGCCGAGCGTCGCGCCGGGCTTGACCTGATCGATGCCGATATACATGGCTTTCTCGGCCACATCGGACAGGCGCTTGGCCTTGATCGACGGTTCGCCGGCGAAATACATGCGCGAGCTGTCGCCGTGGAAGCCATTCTTGATCAGCGTCACGTCGATGTTGACCGCGTCGCCTTTCTTGAGCTTCTTGTCGCCTGGAATACCGTGGCATACAACGTGGTTGATCGACGTGCACACGGATTTCGGAAAGCCGTTGTAGTTGAGTGGCGCCGGCGTGGTGCCGAGTTCATCCACCATGTAGTTGTGGCAGATAGTGTTGAGCTCGTCGGTGGTCACGCCCGGTTCGACGTACGGCCCGATCATGTCGAGCACCTGCGCGGCGAGCCGTCCGGCCTCGCGCATCTTGTCCTGTTCCTCGGGCGTTTTGATTGTCGCGCTCATCGCGTTCGATCCTTGCCGGTGGCAAAATAACAACGTCGCATCAGCGCGACGGTGGCCTGTGAAGGGCCGCTATGGTATAAACCGCTCGCGTTCGCGGCAATCCGCGGCGTTCGAGCGGCATGATGCCGTTCATAATTCTGTAAATACACACGTGTATCGACACATGGAATAGGGTGCCTCTCGCCAATCGGCTGGGGGTTGTTCCATGGGATGCGCGGAGGCTCAACCCGGAGACAATCTATGAGCGAAATCAGCATGCGTCAGCTGCTGGAAGCGGGCGTGCACTTTGGTCACCGCACCCGTTACTGGAACCCGAAGATGGGTCCGTACATCTTCGGCCATCGCAACAAGATCCATATCATCAACCTTGAGCAGACACTGCCTCTGATCAAGGATGCCTATAATTATATCAGCCGTCTGTCCGCGAACGGTGGCAACATCATGTTCGTCGGCACCAAGCGCGCCGCGCGCGAGGCGATCGGCAAGCAGGCGCAGCGCGCCGGCATGCCGTTCGTCAACTATCGTTGGCTCGGCGGCATGCTGACCAACTTCAAGACGGTCAAGAACTCGATCCAGCGGCTGCACGATCTCGAGCAGATGATCGAAGACGGTTCGATTCGCAAGCTGTCCAAGCGCGAAGGTCTGGACCTGTATCGCGAGCGCGACAAGCTCGAGCGCTCGATCGGCGGCATCAAGGAAATGACCAGCCTGCCGGACGCGCTGTTCGTGATTGACGTCGGCTTCGAAAAGATCGCCATTGATGAGGCGCGCAAGCTGGGCATTCCGGTTGTGGCCGTGGTCGACACCAACTGCTCGCCGGAAGGTATCGACGTGGTGATTCCCGGCAACGACGACGCGATCCGAGCCATCCGCATCTACACCGAAATGGCGGCGGACGCCGTGCTGGCCGGTCGTGGCAGCAAGGGCCAGTTTTCCGGTGAGGAAGAGGACCTGGTCGACGTGCAGGCGCAGGGTGCGGCGCACGAACCGGGTAAGCCCGCCGAGGCCGAGGAAGCAGCCAAGGTGACCCAGAACACGGTCATCCAGGAATCGCAGGGCGAGACGGAGCCGCGCGCGACCGCATCGCTGGGCGACGTCGCCTCGGTGCCGGCCGAAGAGCCGGCAGAGTCCGATCCGAAAAAGGCCGATCAGTAATACGGCCTGTCGCCTGAATGACATCGGCGCCCGATAGTTTGGGCGCCGGTCCATTCGGCGTTGAATACAGCCGGCAGGGCCGGCTGTTTCGTTGACGGATTAATAACGACCGAATTCTGGAGAAACGACATGGCAATCAGTGCCTCCCTGGTCAAGGAACTGCGTGAGCGCACCGGCGCCGGCATGATGGAGTGCAAGAAAGCGCTGCAGGCGACCGACGGCGATATCGACGCCGCTGCCGAGAACATGCGTCGCGAAGGTCTGGCCAAGGCCGACAAGAAGGCCGGCCGTGTGGCTGCCGAAGGCCGTATCGCGAGTGCGACCTCGGCTGACAACACCGCCGCGGTGCTCGTGGAAGTGAACTGCGAGACCGATTTCGTCGGCAAGAACGAAGAGTTCATCGAGTTCGCCGAGGACGTCGCCAAGCTGGTTCTGGAGAAAGAGCCGGCCGACGTCGAAGCGCTGGGCGACATGTACCTCGGCGGCGAGACTGTCGAAGACAAGCGTCGTGCCCTGATCGCCAAGCTTGGCGAAAAGATCACCGTGCGTCGCTTCGAACGCGTCGCGGCCGGCGAAGGCCGCATCGATGTCTATTCGCACGGCGCGCGCATTGCGTCCGCGGTGGCGGTGTCGGGTGGCGACGACGAGCTCGTACGCGATCTGGCGATGCACGTCGCCGCTTCGGCGCCGGCGCATCTGTCGACCGAAGATGTGCCCGAAGAGCGTCGTAACGCCGAGAAGGAACTGCTCATGGCGCAGGCCCGTGATTCGGGCAAGCCGGAAGACATCATCGAGAAGATGGTCGAAGGCCGCCTGAAGAAATTCCTGGGTGAAATCACGCTCATGGGCCAGCCCTTTGTGAAGGACCCGGACTATACCGTCGAGAAGCTCGTGTCCGAGCGCGGCGCGAAGATCGAGGCCTATGCCCGTCTGGAAGTGGGCGAAGGGATCGAAAAGAAAACAGAGGACTTCGCCGCCGAAGTTCGCGCGCAGGCCGAAAAGACGGCCTGATCGCATCAGCCGAAAAGCCGGCTGCCTCCCGGCAGCCGGCTTTTTTTTGTCCGGCATCACTGCGGGTTCCGCACCGCGTTGTGACATAATTCGCGCGTTTGATTGCCACCGATCAGGATGACCATGACCGACAAGCCGACGCCGAGTTACCGCCGCATCCTGCTCAAGCTCAGTGGTGAGGCCCTGATGGGCGGGGCGGAGTTCGGTATCGCGGCGGAAGTGGTCGAGCGTCTGGCCGTGGAGATCCGCGAGCTGGTCGAGGCACGCGTTCAGGTGGCGCTCGTGGTGGGCGGTGGCAATATCTTTCGCGGCATCGGGCTGGCCGGGCGCGGCATGGACCGAGTGACTGGCGACCAGATGGGCATGCTCGCGACCGTGATCAACGCGCTGGCGCTACAGGACGCGGTCGAACACGCGGGGCTGAACGCGCGCGTGATGTCGGCCGTTCGAATCAATCAGGTGTGCGAGGACTACATCCGCCGCCGCGCGATCCGGCATCTGGAAAAAGGCCGCGTGGTGATTTTTGCGGCGGGCACGGGTAACCCGTTCTTCACCACCGACTCGGCCGCCAGTCTGCGCGCGATCGAGATCAACGCGGACCTGATGTTGAAGGCGACCAAGGTGGATGGTATCTACAGCGCGGACCCGTTTACCGATAGCAACGCCCGCCGCTATACCCATTTGACCTACGACGAAGTCATAGATCAGCGCCTGGCCGTGATGGACACGACCGCGATCGTGCTATGCCGTGACAACGGCATGCCGCTGCGCGTGTTCGATATCAACCGGCCCGGCGACTTGATGCGCATCGCCATGGGCGCCGACGATGTCGGCACCCTGGTCGATAACAATACGACGAGAGCCAATCGATGATCGACGATATCTACGCGGACGCCAAACAGCGCATGGACAAGACCATCAGCGTCATGCGCGAGAACTTTTCCAAGATTCGCACCGGCCGCGCGAGCACGACGCTGCTGGATCATGTGACGGTGGATTACTACGGTGTCGAGGTGCCGCTGAACCAGGCGGCCAATGTGTCGACCGAAGACGCCCGTACCATCAGCATCATGCCGTACGAAAAGACGATGGTGCAGAAGATCGAGAAAGCGATCATGACCGCTGATCTCGGGCTCAATCCGTCCACGGCGGGTCAGGTGATTCGTGTGGTGCTGCCGCCGCTCACGGAAGAGCGCCGCAAGGATCTGGTCAAGGTAATTCGCCAGGAAGCCGAGGACGCCCGTGTGGCGGTGCGTAACGTGCGGCGCGACGCCAACGCCGATCTCAAGGAGCTGGTCAAGGAAAAGGAAATTACCGAAGACGATCAGCATGGCGGAGAAGAGCGCATTCAGAAGCTCACTGATCAGCACATCGAGCGCATCGACAACCTGCTCCAGGAGAAGGAGCAGGAACTGATGACGGTCTGATCGGCACACCGGCTATGAGCAGTACCCCGAAGCATGTGGCCGTCATCATGGACGGCAACGGTCGCTGGGCCAGCGGGCGTGGCCTGCCGCGGGCGGCCGGCCATCGGGCCGGCGCCAAGATCGCCCACGAGATTGTGGAGTCGGCGTCGAAGGCGGGTGTGGGCACTCTCACGCTGTTCGCTTTTTCCAGCGAAAACTGGAAGCGCCCGCGCCCTGAGGTGCGGCTGCTCATGGACCTGTTGCGGCGCACGATCCGCAAGGAACTCGCCTCGCTGGATGCCAATAACGTACGAATGCACTTCATCGGCGACCGCACGCGGTTTTCGGCCGCGCTGGCGAACGAGATGAAGGCAGCGGAAGAACGCACTGCGAGCAATACCGGGCTGCGCCTGCTGATCGCGGTCGACTATGGCGGCCGATGGGACATCGTGCGCCGGACACGCGAACTGGCTGCAGCCTGTGGTCGAGGCGAGCTCGAGGCGGACGACATTACCGAAGAACAATTCAGCGAAGGCCTGAGCCTCGGTCCGTTCGGGCCGCCGGATTTGTTCATTCGAACCGGCGGCGAGCGCCGCATCAGCAATTTTCTGCTCTGGGACCTGGCCTACAGCGAGTTGTATTTTACCGACGTGCTGTGGCCCGACTTCGGACCGGATCGACTTTACGACGCATTGGATTGGTACGCCGGACGCGAGCGGCGTTTCGGCAGTCTGGTGGCGCCGGCGGCTCAGCGCTGAGGCATGCTCAGCACTCGAATTCTCACCGCCGCCGTGGCGTTACCGCTTGCGGTTCTTGCCATTATTTACCTGCCGGCTCTGGGGTTGGCGATGGCGGTCGGGGCCCTCATGCTCGGAGGCGCCTGGGAATGGGCAGCGCTGAGCGGTCTGGGCCATACCGGGCGCGTCGCCTATACCGTGCTTTCGGCAGGCGTCATGGCCCTGGTGCTCGGGCTTCGTCAATCGGATGGGCCGGTATCGACCGACATCGTGGTTCTCGGGCTGGCTGCGTTATTCTGGCTGTGCGCTATTGGCCTGGTGATTCGGTTCCCCGCGCAATGGCGGACCACGCTCGGCCGGCGCCCGCTGGCGCTGGCGATCGGTCTGGTGGTGCTTGCGGCGCCTGTGGTGGCGGTGGCCTATATCGACCAGGCCGACGAAGGGCCGCTGCTCGTATTGATGCTCTGCCTGATGATCTGGGGCGCGGATACTGGCGCATACGCCGCCGGACGTACGCTGGGCCGTCACAAGCTCGTGCCGCGGGTCAGCCCCGGAAAAACGGTCGAGGGCGCAGCGGGCGGTCTCATCGTGGCCATGCTGGTGGGCGTGCTCGGGGCGTTCGTGCTGGATCTGGATGGCTGGCGTACACTCGCCATGGCCTTGCTCGGCGCCTGGATCGCGTCGATCTCGATCGTCGGGGATTTGACTATCAGCATGTTCAAGCGATCGGCCGGCGTGAAGGATAGTGGACGTTTGTTCCCCGGGCATGGCGGTGTACTCGATCGCCTCGATAGCATGCTCGCAGCGGCGCCATGGTTCGTGATCGGCCTGCATCTGGTTCTGCTGGCGGCCTGACCGCGGTGGCCAATCAATCGACGATACCGTCTCACCGGTAGACCAAGGGTAGGATGCGCTACGAAGACCGACGCTACAGCTTGTTCTCAACCGATCGATCGCGATCGTCGGCGGAGCACTAGTCGATGACGCAGTGGTTGATCTCGGCCGCGGCCTTTGCGGTTGCTATCGGTATCCTGGTTTCGATTCACGAATTCGGTCATTACTGGGTTGCGCGCCGGCTGGGCGTGCGCGTACTGCGATATTCGATCGGATTCGGGGGCCGGGTTGTCGGCTGGACCAGTCGCAAGACCGGCATCGAGTACTGGCTGGCGGCGATTCCGCTGGGTGGCTACGTCAAGATGCTCGACGAGCGCGAAGCCCCCGTACCGGAGGCCGAAAAGCGATATGCCTTCAATCGCGTGCATCCCTGGCGTCGGATCGCGATCGTCGCGGCCGGGCCTGGGGTGAATATCCTGTTCGCGATCGCCGCCTATTGGCTGGTGCTCATGCTCGGGGTGCCGGGCGTAAAGCCGATTCTCGGCACGCCCAAGGTGGACAGCCCGGCTGCGCATGCCGGTCTTCAGGCCAAGGATCAGGTTGTATCGCTGGCGAATGAGCCAATCGACGATTGGCAGGATTTCAGGCTCGCGCTGATCGAGCGCAGCCTCGACGGCAAGCCGGTGCAGATCGCGGTCAAGACCCCGGGGGGCGCAGAGCGCCGGCTGACGCTGGATCTCACGAATGCGCCCAGCGACCCGGATAAGTTGTTCCAACAGCTGGGGCTGACGCTTTACCAGCCGCCGGCGACCCCGCGAATCGGTCGGATCGAGTCCGATTCGCCGGCATCACGTTCGCCGTTGCAGGCAGGTGATGCGGTATTGTCGATCGACGGTCAAAAGGTCGATTCGCCGCAGGCCTTGGTGGATGCCGTACGGGCGCACCCGGGCCAGCAGATCGACATGACCGTGCGTCGCGACGGCCGGACCCGTCAAATCTCGGTTCGGCTTGCTACGCGCAAGGCCGAAGACGGGGATCAGATCGGTCATCTGGGCGCGGCCATTACCGTCGATCCCTCGGCCTGGGAATCGATGCAGACCGTACGTCGGTTGGGCCCGCTGGCGGCGATCCCGGCAGCGGTACACAAGACCTGGGAGCTTTCGGCTCTGTCCGTGCGTTTGATCGGACGGATGGTGATGGGGCAAATCTCCTGGCACAACGTCGGTGGTCCGATCCAGATCGCGACCTACGCCGGTCAGACGGCCCAGATCGGGCTGGTGGCGTTCATCAGTTTTCTGGCTTTCATCAGCGTCAATCTGGCGCTCATAAACCTGTTGCCAATCCCGGTGTTAGACGGGGGGCATCTTCTGTATTATGCGATCGAATGGATACGGGGCCGGCCCCTCTCGGAGGCCGTACAGGCAGCGGGCCAGCAGGCGGGCATGGTTGCGTTGCTGATGTTGATGGCCTTGGCTTTCTATAACGATATCCTGCGCTTGCTCGGGTAGCGGAGCTCAATTATGAATGGAGTGGTGAAGCGTGCGGCAGGCGCGCTCTTGGTCATGTACGCGGCGGGCGCATGGGCGCAGTCGTATGACTTCCAGATCGACAACATCAAGCTCGAGGGGGTGCAACGGCTTGAGCCGGGCACGGTCTTGACCTATCTGCCGGTTTCGGTAGGCGATCAAATGACCGAGGCGCGGGCCCAGCAATCGATCCGCGCGCTCTACGATTCCGGCCTGTTTCAGAACGTCGGGCTGGATCGCCAGGGCAACACCCTGATCGTCAACGTATCCGAGCGGCCGGAGATCGCCAGCTTCAAGCTGGAAGGCAACAAGGCGATCGGTGGCAAGAAGCTCAAAGAGGCCCTCAAGAAACAGGGTCTGGCGCAGGGTGAGCTGTACAAGCGCTCGCTGCTCGACTCGCTGCAGCAGGAGTTGCGCCGTCAGTACTACGCCAACGGCTACTACAGCGTAAAGATCAAAACGAACGTCAAGCATCTAGGCAACAACCGGGTCGCGATCGACATCAAGATCAAGGAAGGTCCGATCGCCTCGATCAAGGACATCAATATCATCGGAAACCATGAATTCACCGATGATCAGCTCAAGAGCGTCTTCAAACTGAAGTCGCACAAGCCCTTCTACGATCACCCGCTAACGTTCTGGAAACACCCCGACCGCTACTCGCGCGAAAAGCTGGTGGGCGATCTCGAGTCGCTCAATTCGTTCTACCAGAACCGCGGTTATATCCGTTTCAACGTAAGCTCCGTGCAGGTGTCGCTGTCGCCCGACAAGAAGAACGTGTTTATCACGATCAATGTGGACGAGGGGCCGCAGTACAAGATCAAGAACTACAAGTTCGCCGGCGATATGATCGTGCCGGAGGCCACGCTACAGCGCTTGGTCAAGGTCAAGGACGGCGAGATCTTCTCGCGCAAGAAGGTACAGGAGTCCACCGACGCCATTACCTCCGGCATGGCGGACTTCGGTTATGCCTTCGCCAGTGTCGATCCGCTGACCAAGATCGACGATGACAAGAAGACCGTGGATCTGACTTTCTTCGTGAATCCGGGCAAGCGGACGTACGTTAACCAGATCGTGTTCGAGGGTAACGAGAAGACCAACGACCAGACCCTCCGGCGCGAGATGCGACAATTCGAGGGTGCGCCGTACTCACGCCGCGCCGTGCAGCGCTCGCGTACCCGTCTGGCGCGCCTGCCGTTCATGCAGGACGTCAAGGTCAATACCAAGAAGGTTCCCGGCTCGGATGACCTTGTCAACGTCGACTACGACGTGACTGAGCGGGCCGCAGGCCAGATCAACGCCGGCATCGGCTATTCCGACTCGGAAGGCTTCCTGATCAATGGTGGTGTGAAGCACACCAACTTCCGTGGTACCGGCGACACGATCCAGGTCAACGCTTCGACCAACCAGTACACGAAAACGGTGTCGGGTAGCTTTACCAATCCGTACTTCACGCCCGAGGGTGTCTCGCGGACCATTTCGGCGTTCTATCGCAAGACCAACCAGTTGTATTCGAGTAGTTCCAGCTACGACATCGACTCGTTCGGCGCGGCGATGACGTTCAACTTCCCGATCACCGAGTATTCAACGCTGCGGGCCGGTTTGGGTCTGGAGCAAGACACAATTCAGAGTGTCTACAACAGCAATGGCACGCTCGGTGTGTCCCAGCAGGTCGCCAAGTTCGTGCGTGAAAACGGACGGACCGCCAACACCTATGAGCTGCGGACCGGTTTCGATCGCGATACCCGCAATCGGACCTACTTCGCCACGCGCGGTTCGGATACCCAGTTGCTGTTCAATATCAAGGGGCCGGGCTCGGATCTGGAGTACTACAAGGCAAGTCTTGAACACCAGCGCTACTTCCGTGTCGGCTCCTGGATTCCGAAGCTGTCCGACAAGGTGGTGCTGCAGGTTGACGGCAAGGTCGGCCAGACGGGCGTCTGGGGCAAGGGCACCGATGTGCCGCCCTACGACAACTTCTTCGCTGGCGGTGCGCAGTCGGTACGTGGCTTCCGCAGTGGCGGCCTGGGTCCGCAGGATTCGTTTGGCAACGCCTATGGCGGCAAATTCCTGACCACCCTGCAAACCGATCTCGTGATTCCGACGTTCCTGAAATCGGATAACAAGACGACGCGTCTTAGCCTGTTCTACGACATGGGTAACGCGTACCGGAACGCCAGTGATTTCAGCTTCTCCCGCATGGGCCATTCCGCGGGTGTGGCGTTCGACTGGTTCACGCCGTTCTTCGGGCTCTTGCGCGTGAGCTATGCGCCCTACGTGAGCAAGGCGGAGCGGCAGGATAGTACGAACCGATTCCAGTTCTCGTTCGGTGCGAACTTCTAGGCGCGATGTCATGACGGTCCTGACACGCCGTATGTCGTACTGGCTGGTCGCCGTGGTCATGGCCACGGGGCTGGCTTCGAGCGTCGCCGATGCCCAGCCGACCCGGCCGCCGCCGAAGATCGGCGTGGTTGACCTGGATCGTCTGGTACGGGAGTCGCCGCAGGCACAGAACGCCAAGAAGAACATGGCCGAGCGGTTTGCCAAGCGGAAGAATGCGCTTGAAGCCGCGTCGGCCGAGCTGCAGTCGGAAATGGATCGGCTCAAGAACAACGCGGATTCGATGAGCGATGACGAGCGCGACCAGCTGTCCTCGAAGATTCGCGACGACAAGCACCAGCTGCAGCTCAAGCAGTCGCAGTACAACGACGATGTGTCCGACGCCGAGCAGAAAGAGCTCGATCACATGCGCTCGGATTTGCGCCAGGTGATCGACGACTACGCCAAGAACAACGGCTATGATCTGATCATGGGTGACTCGGTGCTGTATGCGAGCGACTCGGTGGACATCACGGATGCCATTCTGCAGCGGCTGAAAACACAGGCCGATCAAGACGCGAAACAAGCCAAGGATTCGCAAAAAGCGAAGAGCGCCGCCGCAGGCGGAGACTCGGCCGACTAGAAGACGAGGGCAGCCGTGGCCGACTCGACCACGTCGAAACAGTACAGGGCGCGGGAGCTCGCCGACCGCTTTGGGCTCGACTGCACTGGGGACGGCGACGTTACGGTAGACGGCGTCTGTGCGTTGACGCCCGGTCGTCGGCGCGGGCTCGGGTTCGCGGAGAGCGCACGACAACGCGCGCTGGTTGCGGCCAGCCAAGCCAGCCTGGTCATCGTTCCGCCGGAACTGGCCGATGTCGAGTCCCCCGCGCTGCTGATCAGTGATACGCCGCGACTCACCTTTGCCCGCGTGGCCGCCGTATTCGAGCGTCCGTTACCGTCTGCCGGTATGGGGCCCGGCGCTGTGGTGGCTGCTAGCGCCGATGTCTCGGCATCGGCGAGCATTGGCGCCAACGCGGTGGTCGGTGAACGCGTCGTCATCGGCGAGCGCGTGGCGATCGGTGCCGGTAGCGTGATCGACGACGACGTAGAGATCGGCGCGGATAGCGTGCTCGGCACATGCGTGGCGGTCCGCGCGAATACGCGCTTGGGGTGCCGTGTTCGTATCGGCTCCGGCGCGGTGTTGGGCGAGCGCGGCTTCGGGCTCGTCCCGGGGGCGGCAGGGCTCGAACCCGTCCCGCAGCTCGGCGGCGTGCGTATCGGTGACGATGTAGAGATCGGGGCCAACAGCACGATCGACCGCGGGGCGATCGATGACACGGTGGTGTGCCGTGGCGCCAAGATCGATAATCAGGTGCACATCGCACATAATTGTCTGATCGGCGAACACACGGTGATCGCCGGCTGTACCGGTATCGCGGGCTCGAGCCGGATTGGCGCCCGTTGCATGATCGGCGGCGGGGTAGGCATCGGCGATCACGTGACCATCGCCGATGGCGTAATCATCACGGCGGCCAGCCAGGTGCCCAAGGACATTGCAGTCGAAGGGGTATACTCATCGACTTTTCGTGCCATGCCCGCTCGCAGCTGGCGCAAACGACTGGCGTTGTTTCGGGCGCTCGATCGCATCGAGGCCCGGCTCAGGCGCGTCGAAACTACACATGGGATTTCTGGAGACCCTTGATGAACGAACAGGACGGAATCCGCGAGATCATGAAGAGGGTGCCGCATCGGTACCCGTTTCTTCTGGTCGACCGGGTGCTCGAATGCGAACCGGGCAAATCGATTACCGCGCTAAAAAACGTGACCGTCAACGAGCCCTTCTTCGGCGGCCACTTTCCCGGTCACCCGGTTATGCCGGGCGTCCTGATCCTGGAAGCGCTGGCCCAGGCCGGCCTGCTTCTGGGCATGCGTACGGTCGACGCCGAAGACGGGACCATCGTGTATTTCGCCGGCATCGACAAGGCGCGCTTCAAGCGGCAGGTGATCCCGGGGGACCAACTGTTGCTCAAGCTTGTGATCGGTTCGACCAAGAAACGGTTGTGGCGCTTCGATGCAGAAGCCTGGGTGGGTGACGAATTGGCCTGTCGGGCCGAACTGATGGCGATTCCGGGCGCGCCGGCGAAAGCCGAGGGCGAATAATGCCGATCGACGCCTCGGCCCAGGTTCATCCCGAAGCGAAGGTCGCGGACGACGTCCATATCGGGCCGTTTACTGTCATCGGCCCGCACGTGACGATCGGGGCGGGCTCGCGAATCGGGCCCCACGTCGTTATCGAGGGGCATACCACGCTGGGCCGCAACAACCGGGTCTCGCAGTTCGTGTCGTTGGGCGCCGAGCCGCAGCATCGCGGCTACAAGGGTGAACCGACCGAGCTCGTCGTCGGCGATGGCAATACATTTCGCGAATATTCGAGCGTGCACCGCGGCACCATGCTCGATCAGGGTGTGACCCGTATCGGCAACGACAACCTGCTGATGGCCTACACCCATATCGCACACGACTGCGTTCTCGGCAACGGCATCACCATGGCCAACGGGGCCAGTCTGGCGGGGCATGTACATATCGGCGATCACTGCATCCTGGCGGGCTTTGCGCTCGTCTATCAGTTCCGTCGCGTCGGGCCGTTGGCGTTTCTAGCGTATTGCAGCGGCGTGGTTCAGGACGTGCCGGCGTTCGTGCGGTCGGCGGGGTCGCCGGCCGAGCCGCATGGCATCAACTCCATCGGCATGCGCCGTCAGGGGTATTCCAACGACGAAATCGCGGCGGTCAAGAAAGCCTATCGCACCCTGTATCGATCCAAGATGCGGCTGGCCGATGCCAAGGAAGTGATTCGCGAGTCCGCCGAGACGAGCCCGGCTGTGGCCACGATGCTCGCGTCGCTGGACAACGCCGAACGCGGCATCATTCGCTGACCGGCCGCCGCGGCGGTGGATCGGTCGCTCTCGTCGATGGTGCAGCCCGCGCGGATGTTTTTTCTCGTGGCCGGCGAGGTGTCGGGCGATATGCTGGCCGCCGGTCTGATTCGCGAGTTGCGCAAGCGCTACCCCGAGGCTCGTTTCGTCGGCGTCACCGGCCCGAGGATGCGGGCCGAAGGCTGCGAATCGCTGGCCGATATCGAAGCGCTGTCGTTGTTTGGTATCAGCGAGGTGATCGGCCAGATTCCGCGGCTGCTCCGGCTCCGCCAGCGGCTATACAAGGACATCGTGCGCCAGCGGCCGGATGTCTTTATCGGGATTGATGCGCCAGCGTTCAACACCCGGCTCGAGGCGCGTGTGCGTCGGGCCGGCATCACCACCGTGCATTATGTCTGTCCAACCGCCTGGGCCTGGCGGGCCGGCCGCACGCGCGGCATCCGGCGCGCGGTCGATCGGATGCTGGCAATATTTCCGTTCGAGCCCGATTTCTTCGCGGCCCACGATATTCCAGTGACCTTCGTTGGACATCCGTTGGCCGATGAGCTGCCGGCGCATCCCGATGCGGCAGCGGCCCGTGACGCACTGGGTCTCGAGCGCGCCGCGCGTTGGGTCGGGCTGTTGCCCGGCAGCCGCGGCGCCGAAGTCGATCGACTCGGGCCCTTGTTTCTTGAGGTGGCCCGCTGGCTCGTCCGGCGTGATCCATCAGTGCGTTTCGTGGCGCCGATGGCCAATCAACGCGTGCGCGCACGCTTCGAAGCCGAGCTCGAGCGGTTCCCCGATGTCGACGTCGAGCTCGTCGACGGGCGTTCGCGCGAGGTCATGCGCGCGGCAGAGGCGCTGCTCGTGGCCTCGGGCACTGCGACGCTGGAAGCGCTGCTCGCTAAGACGCCGATGGTGGTGGCCTATGAGCTGTCCGGCACGAATTACTGGATTGCGCGCAGTCTGAATCTCATCAAGACTGAGTTCGTGAGCATGCCGAACCTTCTTGCCGGACGCCGGCTCGTGCCCGAACTGCTGCAGACCGATGCCCAGGTGCCGATGCTGGGCGCCTGGCTTTATCGGCTGTTGCATTCGCCGGCCGCACGCGCCGAGCAGATCGATGCCTTCGAGGCCATTCACGCCGGGCTCGCGCGCGATGCCGACGCGCGTGCGGCAGAGGCCGTGGCCGAGCTCATGGAGGCCCGCTCATGAAGACCCGCGTCGGCCGCAAGTTCGCGTGCCCGGTCGTGGCGGGCGTCGACGAGGTCGGGCGGGGCCCGCTCGCCGGGCCAGTGGTGGCCGCGGCGGTCATCATGCCCCCGCGCCCGTTGCCGAAAGGGCTCACCGATTCCAAGGCGCTGACGGCTGAAGACCGCGAGGCGCTGGATATCAAGATCCGCCAGCGTGCGATCGCCTGGGCGATTGCCGAGGCCTCGGTTGCGGAAATCGATCGCCACAATATTCTGGGCGCGACGCTGTTGGCGATGCAGCGGGCCGTCTCGGCCCTGTCGATCCAGCCGTTCGCGGCGTGGATCGACGGCAATCGGCCGCCTATGTTGTCGATGCCGGTGCGGACCATCGTGGGCGGTGACGGCAGCGTACCGGCGATCAGCGCGGCGTCGGTGATCGCCAAGGTTGCGCGCGATCGTCAGATGGTCGAACTCGATGCGGTTTATCCGGGCTACGGCCTGGCCTCGCACAAGGGCTATGGCACGCCCGCGCATCGGGCCGCGCTGGCCGAACTCGGACCGACGCCCATCCATCGGCACAGCTTTGCTCCGGTTGCCCGCGCGGCGGCCGCGCGTCAGACGACGCTCAATTTCACGTTAGGATAGGGCGCCGGCGCACCTCGCCCGTGGCCCCAAGTTCGAGGATTATCGATGACGACTCCCTTCGTCCATCTGCGCATTCATACCGAGTATTCGCTGTCTGACGGCATCGTGCGCATCAAGCCCTTGATGAAGCAGGTGGCCGAAGCCGGCATGCCGGCGGTTGGCGTGACCGACAACGTCAACCTGTTCGGCATGGTCAAGTTCTACAAGGCCGCACTCGGCGCCGGTATCAAGCCGATCGTGGGCGTGGATCTCAAGGTGGACGAGGGGGCGGCGCCGGCCTCACGACTGACGCTGATCGCCCAGCATCGCGAGGGGTATCGCAATCTCTGCGAGATCCTCACCTGGGCCTATCTGCACGGCCAGACCGGCGGCCAGGTGCTTACCCAGCGCGAATGGATCGCCGAAAAGGCCGACGGGCTGATCGCGATCTCCGGTGGCATGAGCGGGGATACGGGCCAGGCGCTGCTGGCCGGCAAGGCCGAACTCGCCGAGCAACACGCCCGTCACTGGCAGTCGATTTTCGGCGATCGCTATTACCTGGAAGTCACGCGCTGCCAGCGTAGTGGCGAAGCGGCTTGGCTGGCAGAAACGGTCGGCCTGGCGCTGGCGACCGATATCCCGATCGTGGCGACCAACGATGTGCGTTTCCCGAGCGCCGAGGATTTCGATGCGCACGAGGCCCGCGTCGCGATCCACGGCGGTTATACCCTGGCCGATCCACGTCGGCCGCGCCACTACACGGCCGAGCAGTATCTGAAAACGCCGGAGCAGATGGTCGAGCTGTTTTCCGACCTGCCGGAAGCGATCGAGAACTCGGTCGAGATCGCGCGGCGCTGTAACCTCAAGCTCACGCTCGGCGAGAACGTGCTGCCGGATTTCCCGGTGCCGGAAGGCCACGATACCGATTCGTTTCTGAAGGCCGAGTCCCAGGCCGGGCTGAACGAGCGTCTCGAGGATCTATACCCCGATGCCGACGTACGGGCGTCCAAGCGCGAGGAATACGACTCGCGTCTGGAACACGAGCTCGATGTCATCAAGACGATGGGATTCCCCGGCTACTTCCTGATCGTGGCCGACTTCATCCGCTGGGCACGTGAGAACGGTGTGCCGGTCGGCCCGGGCCGTGGCTCGGGCGCCGGTTCGCTGGTCGCCTATGCACTGGGTATCACCGATCTCGACCCGCTGGCCTACGATCTGCTGTTCGAGCGCTTCCTGAACCCCGAGCGCGTGTCCATGCCCGACTTCGACGTCGACTTCTGCATGGACGGCCGCGACCGCGTGATCGAATACGTGGCCGATGCCTACGGGCATGAGAAGGTCAGCCAGATCATCACCTACGGCACCATGGCCGCGAAGGCCGTGGTGCGCGATGTGGGCCGTGTGCTCAATCATCCCTACGGCTTTGTCGACCGGATCGCCAAGCAGGTGCCGTTTGCCCCGGACATGACGCTCACCCGGGCGCTCGAGGAATCCGAAGAGCTGCGCACCTCGCGCGAGGATGAGGAGGTCGGCTATCTACTCGATCTCGCACTGTCGCTGGAAGGCGTGTCCCGTAACGCCGGCAAGCACGCGGGCGGCGTGGTCATCGCACCGTCCAACCTGATCGACTTCACGCCGCTGTATTGCGAGCCGGGCGGCACGAACCGCGTCACCCAGTTCGACAAGGACGATGTGGAAGCGGTCGGTTTGGTCAAGTTCGACTTTCTCGGCCTGCGCACGCTCACCATCATCAACAATGCTGTCCAGGTCGCCAACGCGCGCCTGGAGAAGGCCGGCAAGGACCCGATCGACGTCCGCCAGATTCCGTTGGACGACAACGCTTCGTTCGACTTGTTGAAGAAGGGCGATACCACGGCCGTATTTCAGCTCGAATCCTCGGGCATGCGGCGTCTGATCAAGCGTCTGCAGCCCGCCGAGTTCGAGGACATCATCGCCCTGGTGGCGCTGTATCGCCCCGGGCCGCTGGAATCCGGCATGGTCGAGGACTTCATCGACCGCAAGCACGGCCGGGCCAAGGTGGTATATCCGCACAACAGTCTGGCCGAAGTGCTGGAGCCGACCTACGGCGTGATCCTGTATCAGGAGCAGGTGATGCAGATCGCCCAGGTGCTGGCCGGTTACAGCCTGGGCAACGCCGACCTGTTGCGTCGCGCCATGGGCAAGAAAAAGCCCGAAGAGATGGCCAAGCAGCGTGACGGTTTCATCAAGGGCGCGGTCGAGAACAACATCGACGAAGACACTGCGGCCTACATCTTCGATCTGGTCGAAAAATTCGCCGGCTACGGCTTCAACAAGTCGCACTCGGCAGCCTATGCGCTGGTCTCGTACCAGACCGCATGGCTAAAAGCGCATTACCCGGCCGATTTCATGTCGGCGGTGCTCTCGGCGGATATGGATCACACCGAGAAGGTCGTGATCATGATCGACGAGTGCCACCGGCTCGAGATCGAGGTGGCGCCGCCGAACGTCAACGCCTCCGAATACAACTTCTCGGTGGTCGACGATTCGACCATTCGCTACGGCCTCGGCGCCATCAAGGGGCTGGGCAAGGGCGCGATCGAAGCCGTCATCGCCGAGCGCCGCGAGGGCGGCACCTTCGCCAATTTGTATGATTTCTGTCGCCGCGTGGATACCTCCAAGATCAACCGACGTGCGATCGAGGCGCTGATCAACGCCGGCGCGCTGGACGACCTCGGGCCCAATCGCGCCAGCCTCATGCATGGCGTGACCCGCGCACTGGCCGCGGCCGACCAGGACCGTAGCGCGGCCCGCGTCGGCCAGAACGACATGTTCGGCCTGGCCGAGACGCCCGACACGGCCGGCCCGCCGCTCGATCACCTCGATGAGTGGCCGGAAGACGAACGGCTCAAGGCCGAGCGCGACACGCTGGGGCTCTATCTCACCGGGCATCCGATCAAGGCCTGGGAAGCCGAGCTCGAACGCATGACCGACGGCAAGATCGCCGATCAGGTCGCGGCCATGCCGCGCCCGGAAGAAGGCGGCGAAGGCCGGCGCAGCCCGCGCAAGGCCTCGGTGGTGGCGGGGCTCGTGGTCGAGGTCCGGCGCATGAAGAAGGGCAAGCGCATCATCGTGGTGCTGGACGATGGCTCCGGGCGTATCGAATGCCCGCTGTTCGAGGACAAGGCCGCTGAATTCGGCCATCTACTGGTCTCGGACAAGCTGGTGATCGTCGACGGCAGCCTGCAGTACGATGATTTTTCCGACGGCTTCCGGCTCAACGCCAACACGGTGATGGACATCGAAACCGCGCGTGCGGCTTATGCCAGCCGGATTCTGCTGCAACTACAGTCCGAGGCCGCGCTGGACGTGGGCGCGCTGGCCGGCTGCGTCGATCGTTACAAGTCGGATGCCGGATGCGACGTCGTGCTGCGCTATGCCAACGCGGACGCCCGCGCCGTGCTGACTCTCGGCGATACACGACTGCGCCTGTGCGAGGATCTGCTGGCCGATCTCAAGAGTTTGGTGGGTGCGGATAAGGTGCAAGTGCGTTATCGTCGCGCTCAGACACCCGTAAGCTGACCCGACAACCGGCACCCACGAACCGATGGCGCAAAAAAACCTCGATTACCTGGACTTCGAACAACCGATCGCCGAGCTGCAGGAGAAGATCGAGGAGCTGCGCTTTGTCGCGGACGGGAGCGAGGTCAATCTGTCGGAAGAGATCCAGCGTCTCGAAGACAAGCGCAAGCACCTGACCGAACAGATTTTCTCGAAGCTGTCGACCTGGCAGGTCGCGCAGATGGCACGCCATCCGCTACGGCCGTATACCCAGGATTATATCGACGGCATGTTCACCGACTTCGTCGAACTGCACGGTGATCGGGCTTATGCCGACGACCCGGCGATCATCGGCGGCACTGCGCGCCTCGGCGGCCAGCCGGTGATGGTGATCGGCCATCAGAAGGGCCGTGACACCAAGGAAAAGATCCACCGCAATTTCGGCATGCCGCGGCCCGAAGGCTATCGCAAGGCGCTGCGGCTGATGAAGACCGCGGAACGCTTCAAGCTGCCGGTGCTGACGTTCATCGATACCCCGGGCGCCTATCCGGGCATCGGCGCCGAAGAGCGTAACCAGTCCGAGGCGATCGCCCGCAATCTGTTCGAGATGGCCAAGCTGCGCGTGCCAGTGATCTGCACCGTGGTCGGCGAGGGGGGCTCCGGCGGGGCGCTGGCGATCGGCGTCGGCGATCAGCTGATGATGCTGCAATACAGCATCTACTCCGTGATTTCGCCGGAAGGCTGTGCCTCGATTCTATGGAAATCGGCTGACAAGGCCGAAGACGCGGCCGAAGCGATGCGGGTGTCGTCGGTGGATCTGAAACGCCTCAAGCTGGTCGACGAAGTCGTGGACGAGCCGCTGGGCGGCGCTCACCGCGATCCCGAGCGCCTCATGACGCATCTCAAGGATCGTCTGCTCGCGCACATGACGCGTCTCCAGCACCTGAGCATCGACGAACTACTGGACGAGCGCTACAAGCGCTGGATGGCCTTCGGCGACTTCAAGTCGGCGGGCTGATTCGGCTCGCGGTGCGGGCCGGGATTCGGTAGCCGCATTCGGTCCCACGGTTTCAGAAACGGCGAGGCACGGCGTGAGCGAGCCCGATCGGTTGATCGCCGCGCTCGAGCACTATCCCTCTGAAGCGCGCGCGCTGGTGGTCGCCTTCAGCGGTGGTCGCGATTCCTCGGTACTCCTGCATGCCTTGAGCCGCGCGGAGTTGTCCGTCGGGCTGCGCGCGATCCATATCGGCCACGGTCTCGAGCCTGACGCCGCCACCTGGGCCGACCACTGTCGACGGTTCTGCGAAACACGCCATATCGACTTTGCTTGTCGTGAGGTCACGGTCGATACCCGCGATGGCGGCCTGGAAGCGGCGGCCCGCGCGGCACGCTACGCCGCGCTGCGGGCCAGTCTCGGCCCGGGCGAGGTGCTGGTCACGGCACATCATGCCGAGGATCAGGCCGAAACCTTTCTATTGCAGGCTCTACGGGGGACGGGCGTATCTGGCCTAGCGGCCATGCCGCGCCTGATGGCGTTCGGCGCCGGGCAGCATTGGCGCCCGTGGCTCGATGTGCCGCGGGCGGCCATCACGGCATACGCCGAAGTCTACGGTCTCGACTGGGTGGAGGATGCCACCAATCGCGATTCGCAGCGCGCGCGCGGCTACCTGCGCGAGCGCCTGTGGCCGACGCTGATCGATCGCTGGCCGGCGGCCGCCGAGACGCTGTCGCGTAGCGCCGCGTGGGCTGGGCAGGCGGCGGAGGCCGTGGCGACGCTGGCCCGAATCGATTGCGACGCCGCCGCCGACGGGGAAGGGCGGCTGCGGATCGACGCGCTCGCTGAACTGTCGACTGCGCGTCAGAGCGAGACGCTTCGGCTATGGCTTGCGGAATGCGGTCGCGATCGGCCCGATCACCGGCATCTGGCGCAGATCCGCCGGTTGCTGACGGCGCGCGAGCACGCCGGCCCGCGGGTCTCGTTCGCGTCCACCGAGGTCCGGCGGTTCGACGGCCGCTTGTTCGCGATGCCGCGTCTGCCAAGCCCGCCGGCGATCGCGCAGCGCGTGGATTGGCCGCCCGGTAGCACCGCGATCGATTTGCCGGCCGGCTGCGGACGTCTGACGTTTCGATCCAAAGAGCCGCGACGGCATCCCGCCGATCTGCATGTCGTATTCAATCGCCCGGGCGCCGAGTTGACGCGCGCGGACGGCCGGGCCGTGCCGCTGGCCGAGTGGCTGCGTCAGCAGCGTGTACCCCCCTGGATCCGGGAACGCCTGCCCCGTATTCAGGCCGGTGATACGCTGCTGGCGTTGCCCAGGCTGTGGCGGCATCCGCATATCGAGCGATGGTTCGGCCACGACGTGCCGGATTTTCTCTGGTACCACGACCTGCCGGGCGCGGGTTCGGGCTGAGTAACGCACGGCAGGGCCGCCGGATGGTTTGGCGTGGATTGCGCGCAACTCCGCTTGGGCTATGGCATGCCGGGCCTGACAGGCCTTGGCGAACGCGTGCGCGCGTTGTCCGCGCACCGGCTTTCGGCTAGCATGCGCGGCAAGCATCCTCCCTCGACCCCATCTAAAGAGCGCGCATGGCTGGGCACGCGACTGGTACTCGTTATCTATTCGTCACCGGCGGGGTCGTCTCCTCGCTCGGCAAGGGCATCGCCGCCGCTTCGCTCGGCGCGCTGCTGGAAGCACGAGGCCTGTCGGTCTCGGTGATCAAGCTCGATCCGTATCTCAATGTGGATGCGGGGACGATGAGCCCGTTCCAGCACGGCGAGGTGTACGTCACCCGCGACGGCGCTGAGACCGATCTGGACCTGGGCCACTACGAGCGTTTTCTCAAGACGCGCACGTCCCGGCTGTCGAATTTCACGACCGGCCAGATCTACAACAATGTCATCAACAAGGAACGGCGCGGCGATTATCTCGGCGGCACGGTGCAGGTGATTCCGCACATTACCGACGAGATCAAGCGCTGCATCTTGGAAGGTGGCGAGGGCGCGGATATCTGTCTGGTCGAGATCGGCGGCACGGTCGGCGATATCGAATCGCTGCCGTTCCTCGAGGCGATCCGTCAGTTCGGGGTCGAGCTCGGCCACGATCGCGTGATGTTCATGCACCTGACGCTGGTGCCGTTCATCCCGTCCTCCGGCGAGCTCAAGACCAAGCCGACGCAGCACTCGGTCAAGGAACTGCGCTCGATTGGCATCCAGCCGGATATCCTGGTTTGTCGCGTGGACCGGGCACTGCCCGAGAACGAGCGCCGCAAGATCGCGCTGTTCACCAATGTGCAGGACCGGTCGGTGATCGCGGCCACCGACGTGGACGATATCTACAAGATGCCGAGCCTGCTGCAGAGCCAGCACCTCGACGATCTGGTGATCGATCATTTCGGCATGACGGCACCCAAGGCCGATCTGTCGAACTGGGCCAAGCTGGTCGATGCACGCACCACACAGGACGTCTCGGTACGCGTGGCGATGGTCGGCAAGTATGTCGATCTGGCCGATGCCTACAAGTCGGTTAACGAAGCGCTTTCGCATGCCGGCCTGCACACGGCGACCCGTGTCGATATCCATTATGTGGATTCGGAGACGGTCGAGAAGGATCCGGAAGAAGCGCTGGCCGACTGCGACGCGATTCTCGTGCCCGGCGGCTTCGGCGAGCGCGGGATCGAGGGCAAGATCGCCGCAGCCCGTTATGCCCGCACGCATGGCGTGCCGTATCTCGGCATCTGTCTCGGCATGCAGGTCGCCTGCATCGACTTCGCGCGCGATGTCGCGGGCCTGGCCGGGGCGCACAGCACCGAATTCGATCCGGAGCCCGCCCATCCGGTCATCGCATTAGTCACCGAATGGACCGATGCCGGCGGTGCGCGCCAGACGCGCGACGCCAGCGCCGACCTCGGCGGCACCATGCGTCTGGGCGAACAGCGCTGCCGGCTCGTGCCGGATACCCTGGCGCACCGCTGTTATAACGCCGACGAAATCTACGAACGGCATCGTCATCGCTACGAGTTCAACAACCGGTATCGCGAGACGTTGGCTGATAAAGGTCTGGTCTTCTCGGGCTTTTCGGTCGAGGACGATCTCGTGGAAATCGTCGAACTGCCGGATCATCCGTGGTTCCTCGGTTGCCAATTCCACCCCGAATTCACGTCCACGCCGCGGGCCGGCCATCCGCTGTTCATGGGCTTCATTTCGGCCGCGCGGCAACGGTGTCTCAAATGAACTTCGCCGGATTCGAGATCGGCGGCGATGCGCCGTTGTTCCTGATCGCAGGCCCGGACAGTCTGGAATCGCAGCAGCTGTCGATCGATATTGCCGGTCATGTGGCCGAAATCTGTGCCGATCTGGGCATCGGCTATGTCTTCAAGGGCTCGTTCGACAAGGCTAATCGTAGCTCGCACAGCAGCTATCGCGGGCCGGGGCTCGACGCCGGGCTGGAAACGCTGGCTGCGGTCAAGCGCGAGATCGGCGTGCCGGTCACGACCGATGTACATGTCGAAGCGCAGGTCGAACCGGTGTCGGTCGTGGTCGATATGATCCAGACTCCGGCGTTTCTCTGTCGCCAGACCGATTTCATCCAGACGGTAGCGGCCTCGGGCAAGCCGGTGAACATCAAGAAAGGTCAATTTCTGTCGCCGGCCGAGATGAGCGGCGTGGTCGCCAAGGCCCGCGAAGTGGGCGGCCGCGATATTCTTGTGTGCGAGCGCGGGTTCTCGTTCGGCTACAACAATCTGGTGGTCGACATGCGCGGGCTCGCGATGATGCGCGATACCGGTTGCCCGGTGGTGTTCGATGCCACGCATTCGGTACAGCTGCCCGGCGGGCTCGGCCATGCTTCCGGCGGGGCGCGCGAGCATATCCCGGTGCTGGCCCGTGCTGCCGTCGGCGCCGGGGTGTCCGGTCTGTTCATGGAAACCCATCCGGATCCGGACAACGCGCTGTGCGATGGCCCGAATTCGCTTCACCTCACGCACATGCGCGAACTGCTGGAAACGCTGGTCGAACTCGACGGCGTGGTCAAGCGCAGCGGCGTCATGGCGTCGTCACCGCACAGCGGGTAATCTTGGCCGGACCGCGGCGCTCTACGCCGACGGTCGCGGGATCCAATCCACATCAACGCGATAGTCAAAGCTATGTCGAAGATTTCCAATACGCGCGGTTATCAGGTCATCGATTCGCGTGGCAATCCCACGGTTGCGGTTCGGATCGAGCTGGAATCGGGAGTCACCGGAACAGCCATGGTGCCGTCGGGAGCTTCGACCGGCAGCCTCGAGGCCGTCGAACTGCGGGATAACGACAAGAGCCGCTTCCTCGGCAAAGGCGTGACCCGGGCCGTGGCCAACGTCAACGGCGAGATCGCCAAGAAGATCAAGGGCTTCGACGTCAACGATCAGGCCGGCTTGGACAAGACGCTGATCGAACTCGACGGCACCGACAACAAGGGCCGTCTGGGCGCGAACGCCCTGCTGGGCGTATCGCTGGCGGCCGCGCACGCTGCAGCGAACGAGGCGGGCCAGGGGCTATACGCGTTCCTCGGCCACGACGAAGCGACCCACCTGCCGGTGCCGATGATGAACGTCATCAACGGCGGCGAGCACGCGTCGAACAACGTCGATATCCAGGAATTCATGATCGTGCCGGCGGGCCTGCCGAGCTTCTCGGAAGCGCTGCGCTGTGGTTGCGAAGTGTTCCAGAACCTCAAGAAGCTGCTGGGCGAGCGCGGCATGTCGACCGCGGTCGGCGACGAGGGCGGCTTCGCCCCGGACCTGCCGTCCAACGAAGCGGCGCTGAAGACGCTGGTCGAGGCCATCGAGTGCGCCGGCTACAAGCCGGGCGAAGAAGTGTATCTCGGCATCGACGCGGCCAGCACCGAGTTCTACGACAACGGCACCTACAAGCTCGCCGGCGAAGGCAAGGACTACGACGCCAAGGGCTTCGTGGATTATCTCGCCGGTCTGGTCGACAACTACCCGATCATCACGATCGAGGACGGCATGGCCGAGGATGACTGGGACGGCTGGGCGTTGCTCACCGAGCGTCTCGGCGACAAGATCCAGCTGGTCGGCGACGATCTGTTCGTGACCAACACGCGTATTCTGCAGAAGGGCATCGAGGAAGGCATTGCCAATTCGATTCTGATCAAGCCGAATCAGATCGGTACGCTGACCGAAACCCTGCGCGCGATCGATGTCGCGACCCGGGCCGACTATACAGCCGTGGTCTCGCATCGCTCCGGCGAAACCGAGGATTCGACCATTGCCGATCTGGCCGTGGCGACGGCGGCAACCCAGATCAAGACCGGGTCGCTGTCGCGCTCGGACCGCATCGCCAAGTACAACCGCCTGCTGATGATCGAGGCCGAGCTCGGCAGCCGTGCCGTCTATCCGGGCAAGAAAGCCTTCAACTTCGAGATCTGATTCGTTGCGCGACGGCGTCTCCCGCACCGAAAAAACGGCGGCTGGACAGCCGGCGGCGACGCGATACAATCGAAACATGTATCGCGTCGCCGTCATCGCACTGCTTGTCATTTTCGCCGGTTTGCAGTACCGGCTGTGGATTGGTGACGGCAGTCTGGCGCAGGTTCACCATCTGCAGTCGATGCGCGACAAGATCGCCAAGACGAACAAGCAGGATCGCGCGCGCAATGATGCGGTCCAGACCCAGATCAACGATCTCAAATCGGGCATTGGCGCGACCGAAGGCCGGGCACGCGCGGAAATGGGCATGGTGAAACCAGGCGAGACCTTTTTTCTGACGGTGCCGGACGAAACCAAGCCCGCACATAACGCGCCCAGCGCCCCGAGCGCAACCTCCGGCGCCGGCTGATCGCGGGATGGCCTTTCTCAGCGGCGACGCCGTCGACGTTGCCGAATTTGCGTTTGTGTCTTCAGCGCCTTCAGGCATGGGTCGGTTGCGCGCAGTACCCGCAGATTTTCAGGTTGAAGAAATCTGCGATGTCGAGCTTTCGGGCGAGGGCGAGCATGTCTGGCTCTGGGTCGAAAAGACCGGCCTGACGACGCCGCAGGCCGTGGAACGGCTCGCGCAAGCCATCGGTGTTGCGCCTCGTGACATCGGCTACAGCGGGCTCAAGGATCGGCACGCGATCACCCGGCAGTGGTTCTCGCTGACCTGGCCGATCAAGCAGGCGTTGCCGGCTTGGCCGATGGATGATGAACTGCGCGTGCTCGAGGCCCGGCGCCATGGCCGCAAACTACGACGCGGCACGCATCGCGCCAATCGTTTCGACATCACGATTCGCGATGTCGTCGATTTCGATGCGGCGGACTTCGAGACGCGCGCCGCGCGGGTGCAGCGAGACGGCGTGCCCAACTATTTCGGTGCCCAGCGCTTCGG
This sequence comes from Salinisphaera hydrothermalis C41B8, assembly GCF_000732535.1. Lineage (GTDB taxonomy): Bacteria > Pseudomonadota > Gammaproteobacteria > Nevskiales > Salinisphaeraceae > Salinisphaera > Salinisphaera hydrothermalis. The sequence continues at coordinate 30,641 of NZ_APNK01000018.1, read as the reverse complement.
CCATGGTGGGCGCAACATCGCGCTGTCGCGGGCGCTGTTTTCAGGACGTCGCCTGTCGCGTGGTCGCCGCAGTTTCGCGCTGTCGGCGGCGCGTTCGCTGCTGTTCAACGCCGTGCTCGATGCGCGCTTGCGCGCCGAGGCATGGCCGGACCCGTTGCCCGGCGATGTGTTCATGCTGGCCGGTTCGCGCAGCGTGTTCGCGGCGGCCGATACCGAAGAGCCCTGGGCCTCGCTGCGCGAACGCGCGGCGCAGGGCGATATTCAGCCGACCGGGCCGATGCCCGGGCGAGCTCGCGCGACTGACATAAGACCAACGGATGCCGCCAGCGACATCGAGGACGGCGTACTGGCGGAGTTCGCGGAATTCCGGGACGGGCTGGAACGCTTCGGTGTCGATGCCGAGCGCCGGGCGCTGCGCTTGCCAGTGTCGGATCTGGCCGCGTCGGCCGCGGGTGCCGATGTGCGCCTCGTATTCACCCTGCCGGCCGGGTCGTTCGCGACCAGCGTGATCCGCGAACTGGTGCGCGTGGCGGATATGTCGACGCCGGGCTGAGTCTAGGTTTTTCGGAGCAGGACGTAGAGCGCCCCCGTGCCGCCGTCCACCGGGCGAGCCGAGGCATAGGCCAGCACTTCCTCGCGCTGTCTGAGCCAGCCGGCGACCTTGATCTTGAGCACCGGGCCGCGGTTGCCCGAGCGCAGTCCCTTGCCGTGGATGACCCGTACGCAGCGATAGCCGCGTTCCAGCGCCTCGTGCAGAAATTCGCCCAGGCATTGGCGGGCGACATCGACCACCATGCCGTGCAGGTCGATTTCCGCCTGGCAGCGATAATGACCACGGCGCAGGCGCCGGATGACCGCGTGTTGCACGCCTTCGCGCCGGTGCACCAGATCGTCGCCAGTCTCGATATCCGGATCGGGCGGTGCATCGGTGAGCAGTTCAGCCATCACGGCCGCTTCGTCGGCTTCGCGCATACGCGGTCGGGCCGAGGGCAGGGAGCGTCGGCGTACACGTTTGTCCTGGTGTACGGTGGCCACCGGGCCGACCATGCTGCGGAACAGGGCGCTGTCCTCGGCGCTGATGCTGTCGTCGTTGTCGTCGGAATCGCTCACGCCGCCATTCTTCCCGGAATATCGCTCTTCGTGGCCAATACGGCAAAGCCAAACACGGTGTCTATAAGCTATGCTAGGGCCTGTTGATGCTTCGTGCGAGTCCGCTCGCGACCAGCGGGGCGGCCGCAAATCGCGTCCCGGGGGCGTTGCGAGTCTCGGCCGTGGCATGCCACGACGCGACGATTCGTTGCCTTGTCGGCCGCGATGTGCGGATGCCAACGCGGCGCTCGAGCGGTGCATCAACAGACCTTAGCGAGCTGAACGCGTGCATGCACGCGCGTTGATACCACGCAAGCCTTGTCTGTTCATGCGACTACTTTTGAGTAACGACGACGGGTGCCATGCACCCGGTCTCGCGGCGCTGCGCGCCGCCATGGCCACGGTCTGTGACGATGTCGTCACGGTGGCGCCGGATCGCAATCGGAGCGGCGCGAGTAATTCTCTCACCCTGGAACGTCCGCTTCGGGTGCGCGAGGTCGACGACAATGTCTTCGCCGTCGACGGCACGCCGACCGATTGTGTCCATCTGGCCACGACCGGCCTGTTCGATGAGGACGCCGACATGGTGGTCTCCGGCATCAATACCGGCGCCAATCTCGGCGATGATGTGTTGTATTCGGGAACGGTAGCGGCCGCGACGGAGGGGCGCTCGCTCGGGCTGCCGGCGATCGCGATTTCGCTGGTCGGCGACGCCTGTGTTCATTACGACACCGCGGCGCGCGTCGCGGTGTCGATGGTCCGTTTGCTTGTGGCGCATCCGTTGCCGGCCGATACCATCCTCAACGTCAATGTCCCGGACCGAGCCTACGAGGATCTGGCGGGCTATCGCGCGACGCGACTGGGTTATCGTCACCGCGCCGAAAAGCTGATCGCCGATCGCGATCCGCGCGGGCGGCGGGTGTATTGGATCGGACCGGCCGGGGCGCAGGCGGACGCCGGCCCGGGCACGGATTTTCATGCGGTCAACGACGGCTTCGTTTCGATCACGCCGTTGCAGATCGACCTGACGCGGCATGCCAGCCTGTCGTCGTTGTCCGACTGGCTGGACCGCCTGTGATGATGCAACCCGACAAGCATCCCCATGTCCGTGGCTTCGGCATGGCCTCGGCGCGCAGCCGCGCGCGGCTGATTGCACGGCTGGAGCAACTCGGTATCCGCGACGAACGCGTACTCGAGGCGATGAATCGCGTACCCCGTCATATGTTCGTGGACGAGGCCATGACCAGCCGCGCTTACGACGATACCGCGCTGCCCATCGGCTACGGCCAGACCATTTCGCAGCCGTATATCGTGGCCCAGATGACCAGTCTGCTACTGGCCGACGGCGTGCCGGACCACGTGCTGGAAATCGGCACCGGCAGCGGATACCAGGCCGCCGTTCTGGCCGAACTGGTGGCCACCGTCTATACCGTCGAGCGGATCAAGCCACTGTACGATCAGGCGCGCCGCCGGTTCGCCGAGCTCGGTTATCGCAATATCCGCCCGCGCGAAGCACGCGACGATGTGCTCGGGCTGCCGTCGTATGGGCCATTCGATGTGATTCTGGTCACGGCTGGCGCCGAGGCGTTGCCGACCTCGTTATATGAACAAATGGCCGAACAAGGCCGGATGATCGTGCCCGTCGGCGCGTCCGGCGGCGGTCAGCGTCTGGTTGTGGTGCGGCGCCAGGGCCAGTCGTTCCAGCGCGAGGATCTCGATCCAGTGAGCTTTGTGCCGTTGATCGAGGGGCACGACTAGGCGTGGCCGCATCGCGCCGGCCCGGCGCCTGGCGCCGTCTGTACGACGCGGTGGTGCGGGCCGCCGCGCATCGCCACGCCCAGGTCTGGCTCGCGGCGCTCGCCTTCGCCGAGAGTTCATTCTTTCCTATTCCGCCGGACGTCATGCTCATTCCGATGACGCTGGCCAGGCGCGCGCGTTTCTTACGTTATGCCGGTATCGCGACGCTCGGTTCCACCGTCGGCGGCTTGTTCGGTTACCTGATCGGGGCGCTGTTCATCGACCCGTTGCTTCCGTGGCTGCATAGTCTCGGCTATGAACAGGGTTACGAAACAGTCCGTCACTGGTTCGCCGAATACGGCTTCTGGGCGGTTCTGTTTGCCGGTTTTTCTCCGGTGCCCTATAAACTTTTCACCATTGCTGCCGGAGCCCTCGGCATGCCGCTATTGGCCTTTGCGCTTGCATCGGCGGTCGGGCGCGGCGCACGGTTCTTTCTGGTCGCCGGGCTCGTGCGCTGGCTCGGACCCATGTTCGAGGACCGACTACTCAAATATCTGGACTGGATCGGATGGATATTCGTTGTCTTGGTCGTGATCGCTTACCTGGTTTATCGCCACGTCGTTTAGCCGTGGGTCTGGCCACGCTGGGGGTGGCCGCCACGGCGCTGATGTCCGGTTGCTCGATCAACCGGGCTATGCGGCCCGACAGCTATACGGTGCAGCGCGGCGACACGCTCTCGGAGATCGCCCAGCATTACGATATCGACTGGCACAACCTGGCGCGCTGGAATCATATCGGTCCGCCGTATCGTATACGCGTCGGCCAGCAGCTCACGCTGAAACCGTATCCGCGGCTCGATTATGCGCGTATGTCGGGCACGCAACCGGCGCCTTTGAACACCGGTGGCTACAACGGTCCGCCGCGATCGGCCCCCTCGTCGGATTCCGACGGCCACGTGCAGCCGTTGCAATCGCCGGGTACGCCGACGGTGACGCAGAATCCGAGCACCGGGTCCGCAGCCGCGCCGGATCACGTCACGAAGTCGAGCTCGCCGAGCGGCGGCGGGCAATCGGCGACGACGGCCCAGGCCAATTCGCAGGAAGAGAACTCCATCGACCATGCGACGTCTTCCGCGACAACGCGGCAGACGACGGTCAAGGCGGGCGGCCCGAGTGCGGACGGCTGGCAATGGCCGGCCAGCGGCTCGTTGCTGCGCGCCTACGATCCGTCAGCGCGTCGACGCGGCATCGAGATCGGCGGCAAGGTCGGCTCCCCGATCTATGCGGCATCCAGCGGAACCGTGGTCTATAACGGCTCCGGTCTGAAGGGCTATGGCAAGCTGATCATCATCAAGCACGATCAGCATTATCTCTCGGCCTACGGCTTCGTCGAGCACAGTCGGGTCAAGCAGGGCCAGACAGTTCAAGCGGGCGCGCATATTGCAGATATGGGCCTCGGCCCCGAAAACAAGCCGATGCTGCATTTCGAGATTCGCAAGGACGGCGATCCGATCAATCCACAGAAGGTGCTGCCCGACCACTGATCATCGACCGCACTCCGGTAGTGCCGCGCCGGTGAATCTGGCAGACTCCGACGTTTGACCGATTGCCTACCTGCGCCCGCTGTGGCGCGCACCAACCGCCTGAAAAACCATGGCCAACGCTTCATCGAAATCCAACTTCGTACGCATCAATCGTCTGCCGCCGTACGTGTTCGCGATTATCAATGAGTTGAAGCAGGCGGCGCGAGCGCGGGGCGAGGACATCATCGATTTCGGCATGGGCAATCCGGACCGGCCCACGCCGCCGCATATCGTGGAGAAGCTCACCGAAGCGGTGCAGCGCCCGGATACCCATCGCTACTCCGTATCGCGCGGCGTGCTGCGGCTTCGACAGGCGATCTCGGCCTGGTACAAGCGCCGTTACGACGTCGATATCGATCCGGAGAGCGAGGCCATCGTCACCATGGGCTCGAAGGAAGGGCTGGCGCATCTGATGCTGGCGATCCTCGAGCATGGCGACCAGGTGCTCGTGCCGAACCCGGCCTATCCGATCCATCCGTACGGCGCTGTGATCGCCGGGGCGGACGTGCGCCATGTGCGCATGATGCCGGATACGGATTTCTTCGCCGAGCTGGAAAAAGCGATCAAGGAATCCTGGCCGCGTCCGAAGATGATGCTGCTTAATTTCCCGGGCAACCCGACCACCCAGTGCGTCGAGCTCGATTTCTTCGAGCGCATGGTCGAGATGGCCAAGGAATATGACCTTTGGATCGTGCAGGATCTGGCTTATGCCGATCTGACGTTCGACGGTTATGAGGCGCCCTCGATTCTGCAGGTGCCCGGGGCCAAGGATGTCGCGGTGGAGTGCTTCACCCTGTCCAAGAGCTACAACATGCCGGGCTGGCGCGTCGGCTTCATGTGCGGCAACCCGGAACTCATCGCCGCGCTGGCGCGCATGAAGTCGTATCTCGACTACGGCATGTTCACGCCGGTGCAGGTGGCGGCCATTGCCGCGCTCAACGGGCCGCAGGATTGCGTCACCGAGATTCGCGATCTGTACGAGAAACGACGCAACGTGCTCTGTGACGGCCTCAACGAGATCGGCTGGCCGGTGGAGCGGCCCAAGGCGACGATGTTCGTCTGGGCGCGTATCCCCGAGGCCTATCAGCATATGGGGTCGCTCGATTTCACCAAGAAGCTGCTCGCGGAGGCCTATGTGGCGGTCTCGCCCGGCGTGGGTTTCGGCGAATACGGCGATACCCATGTGCGCTTCGGTCTGATCGAGAACGAACAACGCACGCGCCAGGCGCTGCGCAACATCAAGCGCATGTTCAAGCGCGACGGTGTGATCGCGGCGTAACGCAACGCTGCGTTCGGCGTCGTCGCCGGGCAGTCAGGCCCGGCCGGCGCGAGCGCGGGCCGGGTCGATACAATCTCTCAACGCATCAATCAGAAGGGCGCCGACCGGGACTCGGGGCGGGCGCCGCAAACGAGGACACTCACGATGATGGAACCGGTCAAGGTCGGCGTACTCGGCCTCGGCACCGTCGGTGCCGGCGTGGTCAATCTGCTCGCGCGCAACGGCGATGAAATCACCCGCCGTGCCGGCCGCGAGATTCGCGTGACTCGGGCAGCGGTGCGTAGCCTGGATCGCGCGCGCGACTGCGAGACCGGCGCCATTGATATCGGCACCGATGCCCGGGCCATCGTCGAGGATCCGAACATCGACGTAGTGCTCGAGCTGATCGGTGGCGACGAACTGGCCTATGAGCTGGTCATGGCAGCGATCGCCAACGGCAAGCACGTCGTGACCGCGAACAAGCACCTGATCGCGCTGCACGGCAACGAGATCTTCGCCGCGGCCGACGAAGCCGGTGTGGTCGTGTCGTTTGAAGCGGCGGTGGCCGGCGGTATCCCGATCATCAAGGCGATCCGCGAATCGCTGGCCGCCAACCGCATCGAATGGGTGGCCGGCATCATCAACGGCACCGGCAACTTCATCCTCAGCCAGATGAAGTTCGAGGGCGTGACTTTCGAACAGGCGCTGGCCGAGGCGCAGAAGCTCGGCTTCGCGGAGGCCGATCCCACCTTCGACGTCGATGGCATCGACGCCGCGCACAAGCTCGCGATTCTCGGCAGTATTGCGTTCGGCATCCCGTTGTCGTTCGATCGCATCGTCACCGATGGCATCCGGGGTATAGCGGCCGACGACATCGAGTATGCCGAAGAGCTCGGCTATCGGGTCAAGCATCTCGGCATCGCCCAGCGTCAGGAGACCGGGGTGGCCATGCGCGTGCATCCGACGCTGGTGCCCGAACGCGCGTTGCTGGCCAACGTCGAGGGCGAGAAGAACGCGATCATGGTCCACGGCGACGCCGTGGGGCCGACGGCCTATTACGGCGCCGGCGCCGGGGCCGGCGCGACCGCCTCGGCTGTGGTGGCCGACCTGATCGATACGGCCCGCATGATGAGCGTGGATCCGAGCGGACGCGTACCGCATCTGGCGTTCCAGCCGGATCAGATCACCGAAGAGCCGATCCTGGAATCGCCGGACTTCGTTTGCGGCCACTATTTCCGCGTGCAGGTCGCCGACAAGACCGGCGTGATGGCCGAGATCACGCGCATGCTGGCCGAGCTGGAGATCGGCATCGAGGCCATCCTGCAGAAGGACCCGCCGACCGCCGAGGACGACGCCCGGGTCATCATCGTCACCAAGCCAGCACGCGAGGGCACGCTGCACGAGGCGCTCGACCACATCAAGGCGCTGCCCACCACGCGCGACGGCGTGGTGCACTACCGCGTGGCCGAATTTGAGGACTAACGCGATGACCGAGGCGATGCGTTATATCAGCACTCGGGGTGATGCCCCGGCGTTGAACTTTGAAGAGGTGGTGCTCACCGGGCTTGCGCCGGACGGCGGCCTGTACGTGCCGGAAACCATCCCGCAGTTCTCGCACGATGAACTGGCGGCGATGGCCGGCTTGCCGTACACCGAGATCGCGTTCCGCGTGATGAAGCCGTTCGTGGGCGGTGCCATCGCCGAGGACGATTTCCGGCGTATCGTCGAGGACACTTACGCCACTTTCAAGCACGATGCGGTAGTGCCGCTCAAGCAGCTGTCGCACAACCACCATCTGCTGGAACTGTTTCACGGCCCGACGCTGGCCTTCAAGGACGTGGCGTTACAGCTGCTCGGTCGCCTGCTGGATCATTTTCTGGCCCGGCGGGGCGAGCGCGGCGTGATCATGGGCGCGACGTCGGGCGACACCGGCTCGGCCGCGATCGAAGGCTGTCGTGCCTGCGACCAGCTCGATATCTTTATCCTGCATCCGCATGAGCGCGTCTCGGCTGTCCAGCGTCGGCAGATGACCACGGTGGACGCGCCCAATGTGCACAACATCGCCATCCAGGGCGATTTCGACGATGCCCAGGCAATGGTCAAGGCCAGCTTTGCCGATCAGTCGTTCCTGCAAGGTCGGCGGCTGATCGCGGTGAACTCGATCAACTGGGCGCGCATCATGGCCCAGATCGTGTACTACGTCGCCTCGGCGGTCGCCCTGGGCGCGCCGCACCGCGAGGTGGCGTTCACGGTGCCGTCGGCGAACTTCGGTAACCTCTTCGCGGGCTATATGGCCCGTCGCATGGGCCTGCCGGTCAAGCAGTTCGTGATCGCGACCAACGCCAACGACATCCTGCATCGCACGATCGCCGACAACGACTTCTCGCGCCGGGCGCTACAGGCCACGCTTGCGCCGTCGATGGATATCGTCGTGTCGTCCAACTTCGAACGGCTGTTGTTCGAGGCCTACGGACGCGACAGCGTGGCGGTCCGGGATCTGCTCGGCCGCTTCGCCGAGGGCCGGGCGGCGATCGACGATGCGCCACTGGCCCAGCTGCGGTCGCTGTTTTCCAGCTACAGCGTCGACGACGAGACGATTCTCGAAGTCATCCGCGAGGCGCATGCCCATACCGGCGAGCTGCTCGATCCGCATACCGCGACAGGCTACCGCGCGGCGATGCGTTGTCGCGCCGATGCCACGACCCCGATGATCACGCTCGCCACCGCGCATCCGGCCAAGTTCGAGGATGCCATCGTGCGCGCCGGCTTCCCCGGCGCGCCGTTGCCCGAGGCGATGGCGGATCTCATGTCGGCCCCCGAGCGTTTCGAGGTCCTGCCGGCCGAGCTCGCCGAAGTCCAGGCCTACGTCGCCGCCAAGCGCCGTTGAGGTGACGACCGCCGCGGCGCAGTCAACGGCCGGGGCCGACGGGGCCGCGCATGGCCCGCATATTGTCGAGCGCGTCGCGTCGGAGACGCCCGCGCTGGGTGGCGTGCAGCCGGCGTTGTTGCGACGAATCTATGCCGGGCGCGGCGTGACCGACGCCGCCGAGCTGGATTATCGGCTCGCCGGTCTGCCGGATTTTTCGACGCTCAAGGGCATCGATGCGGCCGTGGACGAGCTCGAGGCGGCGATCGTGGCCCGGCGCCCGATCCGGATCGTCGGCGATTTCGATGCCGACGGTGCCACCAGCACCACGTTGGCCATGGACGTGCTCGAAGCCTTCGGCGCGACGGTCGATTTCTTCATGCCGCACCGGGCGACGCATGGCTATGGCCTGTCGCCGACCGTGGTCGAGGCCATCGGCCCGCCCGGGGCGGCGGGTGGGCTCTTACTCACCGTCGACAACGGCATCGCGTCGATGAGCGGCGTCGATGCAGCGCGTGCGGCCGGCTGGCGCGTGGTGGTGACCGATCATCATCTGCCCGGCGAGCGTTTGCCCGCGGCCGAGGCGATCGTGAACCCCAATCAGGCCGACTGTGGCTTTGCCTGCAAGCACCTCGCGGGCGTGGGTGTGGTGTTCTACGTGATGGCCGCCCTGCGGGCGCGAATGGCCCAGCGCGGGGTCACGGCGCTGCCGCGGATGGGCGAGCTGCTGGATCTGGTCGCCGTGGGTACGGTAGCCGACGTGGTACCGCTGGATCACGTCAACCGCACGCTGGTCAGCCAGGGGTTGCGCCGTATTCGCGCGGGGCGAGGGCGCCCCGGCATCGTGGCGCTCGCCGAAATCGCAGGGCGCGACCCGCAACGGCTGGATACCGACGATATCGGCTTCGCCATCGGCCCGCGTATCAATGCGGCGGGTCGGCTGGACGACATGAGCCTGGGCGTGGCCTGTCTGCGCGCGGGTACCGTGGATATCGCGCGACAGGCGGCCGAGACGCTGTCGTCCATCAATCGCCAACGTCGTAGCGTTCAGCAACGCATGCAGGGCCAGGCCGAGGCCGCGCTGGCACGCGTGACGGCGCTGGAGGAGGCGCCGGACGCGCTGGTGGTGCACGAGCCCGATTGGCACGAGGGCATCGTCGGGCTGATTGCCTCGCGTCTGCGCGAGCGTATGCATCGGCCGGTCGTGGCGTTCGCGCCGGGCGAGCACGGCGAGCTGAAAGGCTCGGCGCGCTCCATTCCCGGGCTGCATATTCGCGATGCGCTAGCCGCCGTGGATGCCGAGGCGCCGGGCCTGATTACGCGCTTCGGCGGACACGCGCAGGCAGCCGGCCTGTCGCTGCCGCCCTCTGCGCTGGCGGATTTCGCCGAGCGATTTCGGGCGGCGGTGGCGGCGCGTCTCACGCCCGACATCGCCACCCGTGAATACGTCACCGACGGCGAGCTGGACGGGCCGGATCATGGTCTGGAAACCGCGGCGCGGCTGCGCGATGCCGGACCGTGGGGCGCGGGCTTCGCCGCGCCATTATTCCACGGCGCTTATCATGTGCTCGCCCAGCGTATTGTCGGTAGCGGCCATCTCAAACTGACGGTTCAGGCCGTCAACGGTGGGGCGCCGATCGAGGCCATGATCTTCAATCGCGACGAACTGCTGGACGACAGCCGCGTGCATCGCCTGGTGTTCCGACTACAGGTCAACGAGTTCCGGGGGCGCCAGAGCGCCAACCTGATCGTCGAACATTGCTGCGTCGATGCGCCCGGCCTCGTCCGTCGCGAGCGCTCGGACGTGAACGAGAGCTAATTCAGCCTCGCCGCCAGTTCCGCCGCCTCGCGAATCGAACGCTTGGCATCCAGTTCGGCCGCGAGTTTCGCGCCGCCGATCACATGGCAAGCCAGCCCGCGGGCTTCGAGCGCATCGGCCAGATCGCGACGGGTTTCCTGGCCCGCACAGATGACGACCGTGTCGACATCGAGCACCCGGCTTTCGTTGTCGATGCGCAGATGCAGACCGTCATCATCGATGCGTTCGTAGCTCGCACCGCCCAGCATGATCACGCCCTTGTGCTTGAGCGAGGCGCGATGCGCCCAGCCGCTGGTCTTGCCCAGACCCCGGCCCGGCTTGTCGTGACTGCGCTGGAGCAGCATCACCTCGCGCGGTGATGGGCTGGGATGGGGTTCGATCAGCCCGCCGGCGGCTGCGGCGGTCCGGTCCACGCCCCATTCGTCGAAGAACAGCTCGCGATCTTCCGACGGCGCGGGACGATCATGGGTGAGAAATTCGCTGACGTCGAAACCAATGCCGCCGGCGCCGATCACCGCGACACGCCGGCCGGCGGTGTGACGACCGCGCAGGATATCGATATAGGATGCGACCTTGGGATGATCGATGCCCTCGATGGCCGGCCGGCGCGGTGTCACGCCGGTGGCGATGACGATCTCGTCGAAGCCGTCCGCGGCCAGGGTATCGGCGGTTGCCGTCGTATTCAGGCGAAGCTCGACGCCCGTCTGTTCCAGCCGGCGCCCGAAATAGCGCAGGGTCTCGTGGAACTCCTCCTTGCCGGGGATACGCTTGGCCATGTTGAACTGGCCGCCGATTTCGTCGGCTTCGTCGAACAGCGTGACGTCGTGGCCGCGCTCGGCGCATCGCGTTGCGGCCTCCAGTCCGGCCGGGCCGGCGCCGACGACGGCAATGCGCCGTGAACGCGTCGCGGGCGGGAAATTCAGCTCGGTCTCGCGGCCAGCGCGCGGGTTGACCAGGCAGCTGGCGCGCTTGTTCTGGAAGGCATGATCCAGACAGGCCTGGTTGCAGGCAATACAGGTGTTGATATCGGCCGCGCGATTGTCGCGGGCCTTGTTCACGAATTCGGGGTCGGCGAGAAAAGGTCGCGCCATCGACACCATGTCGGCGCTGCCGTCGGCCAGCAGCGACTCGGCGACTTCGGGTGTATTGACGCGATTGGTCGTGACCAGCGGCAGATCGACCTCATTCTTCAGCTTCGCCGTGACCCAGGCGAACGCCGCGCGGGGCACGCGCGTGACGATCGTCGGCACGCGCGATTCATGCCAGCCGATGCCGGTGTTGATGAGCGTAGCGCCGGCGGCTTCGATCGCTCGCGCCAATCGTACGATCTCATCCCAGCGCTGGCCGTTCTCGACCAGATCCAGCATCGACAGGCGGTAGATCAGGATGAAATCCGGGCCGAGGGCGGCACGAATACCCTCGACGATCTTGATCGCCATGCGCTGGCGGTTTGCCAGCGAGCCGCCGTAGGCGTCGTGGCGATCGTTCGTGCGCTCGACCAGAAATTGGTTGATCAGATAGCCCTCGGAGCCCATGACCTCGACGCCGTCGTAGCCGGCATCGCGCGCCAGTTCGGCGGCGTGGATGTAGTCGCGGATGGTGCGCTTGACGCCGCTCTCGCTGAGCGCCCGCGGCGTGAACGGGGTGATCGGGGATTTGCGACGCGAGGCGCCCACGATGAACGGGTGGTAGCCATAGCGCCCGGAATGCAGGATCTGCATGCAGATATGCCCGCCTTCGGCATGTACGGCGCGGGTGATCTTGCGATGCGGAATCACATGGCCCCGGTGGCTCATGCGGCCAGCGAGCGGTGCCACCCAGCCGGCGATATTCGGGGCGATACCACCGGTGACGATCAGGCCGACGCCGCCGGCTGCGCGCTCGGCGAAATAGGCAGCGAGCTTGTCGTAGTGCCAGAAGAAATCCTCCATGCCGGTATGCATGGAGCCCATGAGCACACGGTTGCGCAACGTCGTGAAGCCGAGATCGAGCGGGGCGAGCAGGTTGGGGTAAGCGTTGTGGGCAGCGGTCATCGAAGTCGTGGTCCTTGTCGCCGGGGCCGGTCGGGAAAGAGTGGCGCCGAATCAGGCGGTGGCGCGCGTGATCCAGAGCGTGATCGTGGCGTGCATGACCTCGGTATCGCGTGTGTCGATGATCGACACCTCGACGTCGTAGTTCACACCGTCGTCGAGCCGGGCGGTCTCTGCAGGGCGTGCCCTGGCCACGAGGTCGGTCTCGGCCTTGGCCCGGTAGGCGACCGTCATACTTTTGGGAATCCAGCGCCAGGCCGGGCGTACCGTGGCTTCGGCCATCAGGCCGGCGGCCAGTTCGGCGAGATTACACATCGCGATCGCATGCACCGTACCAATGTGGTTATGCAGACGCCGCCGCTTGGTCAGCCCGGTTTCGCAGAACCCCGGTTCGAGCCGGTTCACGCTCGGCTTGATTGTGGCGAAGTAGGGCGCCCGCAGGCAGACGGCCCGTGCGAACAGCCAGCGCCCGCCGGGTTTGGATTGCAGACGACGCCAGTGCGACAGAATCGGCGAGCGATCGGTCATAGAATGCTTAGAAAAAGAAAAGAATCCTTTTTATATAGATTTCGGCGCCAGAACGCTATCGATCGTTGGTGGCAGCAGGCACGGCGAGTTTTGTGTCAGGCCAGCGATGCGGCGTCGGTATCTTTGGGTCGAGCTCGTGTCGCATTCGAGCTGTATCGGCCGGACCGATGGCGACTGGCCAGCGATGTCGCGGGCACAAAAAAAGCCGCGATGCCTGGCGCATCACGGCTTTGAGAGCGAACGTTCGCTCGCGGCGTTTCAGACCGAGCTAATCGAATCGATCGTCACGGACCTGGACCACGCCGTCCTCGACGCGGGTCGGGAATGTAGCGACGTCCTCATAGGCCGGCGCCGACAACGCCTTGCCGTTCTTGATGCAGAAACGAGCACCGTGACGCGGGCAGATCACTTCGCAGCCCTCGACATCGCCGCTGGCGAGCTCGCCGCCATCGTGCGTACACATGTCGTGGATCGCGTAATAGTCCTTGTCGTAGCGAAAAACCGCGATCATGGTGTCATCGACGTCGACGATGCGGCATTGGCCTTCGTCGAGTTCGCCGTCCTTGCAGACATCGACCCAATCGGTCATTGGCGACTATCCTTTATCCGAAGATGCGTTGAATGCTTTCCAGGCCGGCGATCAGCGCATCGACATCGGCCTGCGTGTTGTACAGCGCGAAGGAGACGCGGGCAGTCGCCGGTACGTCAAAGCGTTCCATCACCGGCATGGCGCAGTGGTGCCCGGTTCGGATCGCCACGCCCGATTCATCGAGCAGGGTGCCGATGTCGTGGGCGTGCACGCCGTCCATCACAAACGAGATGATGCCGGCTTTGCCGGGCGCGGTGCCAATGATGCGCAGGCCGTCGATGGCTTCCATCTCACGCGTCGCTCGCGCCAGCAGCTCATGCTCGTAGTCGAACACGGCGGCCAGATCCAGGCTGTTGACGTAATCGATACTGGCGCCGAGTGCCGCCGCGCCCGCGATGTTCGGGGTGCCGGCCTCGAACTTGTAGGGCACATCGTTGTAGGTCGTACCCGAGAACGAGACCGTATCGATCATGTCGCCGCCGCCTTGATAAGGCGGCATGGCGTCGAGCAGCTCACGTTTGCCGTATAGCGCGCCGAATCCGGTCGGGCCGAACAGCTTGTGGCCCGACATTGCATAGAAATCGACGTCCAGTGCGGTCACGTCCACCGGCAAGTGGGCCACGGCCTGGGCGCCATCGATCAGCGCGACCGCGCCGGCCTCGTGTGCGGCCGCGATCATGTCGGCGACGGGCAGTACAGTGCCCAGCGAGTTGGAGATATGGGCGAACGCTGCGATGACCGTCCGATCCGACAGTTTCGCGCGGAAGTCCTCGATCGACACGCTACCGTCATCGCCGATCGGCACCACGACGACTTTGGCGCCGGTGGCTTCGGCCACCATCTGCCAGGGTACGATGTTGGAATGGTGCTCCAGCTCGGTCAGCAGAATTTCGTCGCCGGACTGTAGCCGCGGCCGGGCATAGCACTGGGCCACCAGGTTGATGGCATCGGTAGTGCCGCGGGTATAGACGATTTCGTCACGCGAGCCGGCGCCCAGGAACGCGGCGAGCTTGTCGCGACAGGCCTCGTATTGCTGGGTCGCCCGTTGTGACAGCGTATGAATCGCCCGGTGCACGTTGGCGTTGGCATGACGGTAATAGTCGTCGCTGGCCTCGATGACGCTCAGCGGTTTTTGCGTGGTGGCCGCGTTGTCGAGATATACCAGTCGCCGCCCCGAGGGCAGGGCCTCGAGCAGGATGGGGAAGTCTTCCCGCGCGCGCTCGGCATCGAAGGCCGGCGCCTGTTCGGCGGTTTGTTGCTTCACTTCGGACATGGCGGCTCCTCCAGCCAACTCAGGCCAGATCCACGTAGGCGCGACCGCCCGGCAGCTTGGCCAGGATGGCGGCTTCTACATAACGCTCGATCGGTTCGATACCGACCTTCTGGACCAGCGCGTTGGCAAAACTATAGGTGAGAATGGCGCGCGCGCCTTCTTCGCCGACGCCGCGGCTCTTGAGATAGAACACGGCATCTTCGTCGAGCTGACCGACAGTCGAGCCATGGCCGGCCGTGACGTCGTCGGCGTAGATCTCGAGTTCCGGCTTGGCGTCGACCTCGGCGTTGTCCGACAACAGCAGGGCGTCGCTGGAAAGGTCCGAGTCGGTCTTCTGCGCGTCCTTCTGGATCAAAATCTTGCCGTTGAACACGCCGCGCGCATGCCCGGCCAGTACGCCCTTGTACTGTTCGCGCGACACGCTGTGCTCGGTGGCATGATCGATCTTGGTGTGGTTGTCCATGTGCTGGCGACCGGTGGGCGCATAAACACCGTTGAAGTGGACTTCCGCATTGTGATCGACCAGGCGCGCGTTGGTATCGATACGCGCGAGGCGGCCACCCAGATCAAAGCCGTGGTTGAACACCCGGCTGTCGCGACGCTGTTGGGCGAAGAAGCTGGAGACGTGGTAGCCGCGTTCGGATTCCTGCTGGATGCGGATACGCGTGAGCTGAGCGTTGCGGCCCACCACGGCCTCGGTGACCTGGTTGGCGAAATACGCCTTGCTGCCGAGACCCACCGAGTGCTCGATGATGGTCGCCTGACTGTTCTCGCCGAGCACATAGCGATGGCGGACCTGGGTCATGCGTTCGTCGCGCACGCCAGAGGCCACGCTGATCACGTGCAGCGGCTTGTCGAGCACGGTATTGGCCGCGGTTTCGACATAGGCGCCGTCGGTGCAGAACGCGGCGTTCATGGCCGTCAGGCTGCCGGGCTCTTCGTCGATCTCGCGCGCCTTGACGGTGGCGCCTGCGTTGTCGGACAGATAGTCCGCAAACGAACGCACGGTTACACCGGCCGGCAGCTCGTCAAGGCTCGATAGCGCCGCGTTGAAATGGCCGTCAATGACGATAATGCGATGTGCGTCCAGATCCGTCGGCAGGAACGCCCGGAGTTCGTCGAGCGCCACGGGCTCGGCCTCGTCGCTGATCTCGAAGCGGCGTTTCTCGACCGGCTGGAGGCTGGTGTACTTCCAGTCTTCCTCGCGGGGCGAGGGGAACCCGGCCTCGGAGAACCGCGTCAACTCGGCCGAGCGCTCACGCTTGGAATCGTCGCTGCCGGGCAGATCGCGCTCGACGCGGGCGTATTCCGCCAGGTAATGGTCGATGTTCGGTTCGATCTGTTGCGTCGCGCTCATGACGTCGCAGCGGCCTCGTCGGTTTCCAGGTTGGCGTAGCCTTCTTCCTCGAGCGTATCGGCCAGCTCGGGGCCGCCCGAACGCACGATCCGGCCCTGATACAGTACGTGCACGCGATCCGGCACAACGTGCTCCAGCAGCCGCTTGTAGTGCGTGACCAGGATGGTCGAGCGCTCCGGCGAACGCAGGCGGTTGATCCCGCTGGCGACCACCTTGAGCGCGTCGATGTCCAGGCCGGAGTCCGTTTCATCCAGGACCGACAGCGAGGGTTCCAGCATCAGCATCTGGAAGATCTCGTTGCGTTTCTTTTCGCCGCCCGAGAAATCCTCGTTCACGCCGCGCTTGACCATGTCCATGCTCATGCCAACGTGCGCGATCTTTTCCTGCACCATCTGCATGAATTCGACCGCGTCGACCTCGGGCTCGCCGTGATATTTGCGGCGCGCGTTAACCGCAGCCCGCAGCAGATAGAGGTTGGAAACGCCCGGAATCTCCACCGGATACTGAAAACCCAGGAAAACGCCTTCGCAGGCGCGCTCGTCCGGGTCGAGCTCGAGCAGCTCCTTGCCCTTGTACGTCACGCTGCCTTCGGTGACCTCGTATTCCTCGCGTCCGGCGAGAATACTGGCCAACGTGGACTTGCCCGAGCCGTTCGGGCCCATGATGGCATGGACTTCGCCGTCGGGGATTTCGAGATCGATGCCGCGGAGAATGGGCTTGCCTTCGACCTCGGCGTGCAGATTCTTGATTGAAATCATATGCGTTATTCAACAATGAAAACTGGATGGGCCCGGCACCTCTGCGGCCCGGGCCCGATAAACGGCAGTGCTTCGTCGCGGTCCTAGCCGACCGCGTTTTCCAGCGTGACGTTGAGCAGCTTCTGAGCTTCAACCGCGAACTCCATCGGGAGCTCCTGGAAGACATCCTTGCAGAAGCCGTTGACGATCAGGTTCACGGCGTCTTCTTCGGACAGCCCGCGCTGCTGACAGTAGAACATCTGGTCTTCGCCAATCTTGGAGGTGGTGGCCTCGTGTTCAAGCTTGGCTGTGCTGTTCTTCGACTCGACGTACGGGAATGTGTGCGCGCCGCATTTGTCGCCGATCAGCAACGAATCGCACTGCGTGAAGTTGCGGGCGTTCGTGGCGCTGGGCAGGATCTTGACCAAGCCGCGATAGGACTGTTCACCGCGCGCGGCCGATATGCCCTTGGCGATGATCGTCGACTTGGTGTTCTTGCCGACGTGAATCATCTTCGTGCCGGTGTCGGCCTGCTGCATCCCGCGGGTGACGGCCACCGAGTAGAACTCGCCAACGGAATTGTCGCCGTTGAGTACGCAGCTGGGGTACTTCCAGGTGATCGCCGAGCCGGTTTCGACCTGGGTCCAGGAGATCTTGGAGCGATCGCCGCGGCAATCGCCGCGCTTGGTCACGAAGTTGTAGATGCCGCCCTTGCCGTTCTCGTCACCCGGGTACCAGTTTTGTACGGTCGAGTACTTGATTTCGGCGTCTTCCTCGGCGACCAGTTCCACAACAGCGGCGTGCAGCTGGTTCTCGTCGCGCTGGGGCGCGGTGCAGCCTTCGAGATACGACACATGGCTACCGGCTTCGGCGACGATCAGCGTCCGCTCGAACTGCCCGGTGTTCTCGGCGTTGATGCGGAAGTAGGTGGACAGTTCCATCGGGCACTTTACGCCCTTGGGGATATAGACGAAGGAACCATCGGTGAACACGGCGGAGTTCAGGCCGGCGAAGAAATTGTCGCCCCGTGGCACCACCGTCCCGAGATGCTTGCGTACCAGCTCCGGGTATTCCTGGATGGCTTCGGAAATCGAGCAGAAGATCACGCCAGCTTCGTGCAGTTTCTTCTTGAAGGTCGTGGCGACCGACACACTGTCGAACACCGCGTCGACGGCGACATTACTGCCCGATGTCGGATACTCGGCGCCTTCGACGCCGGCGAGCATTTCCTGCTCACGCAAAGGAATACCGAGCTTCTCGTAAGTTTCGAGCAGCTTCGGGTCCACCTCGTCCAGGCTCTTCGGTTTGTCCTTGGCCGATTTCGGGGCGGAATAATAGGAAATCTTCTGGAAGTCGATCGGCGGATAATGCAGATGCGGCCAGCGCGGCATCTTCATCTGTTGCCACTGCCGGTACGCTTCGAGGCGCCATTCCAGCATCCAATCCGGTTCATTCTTCTTATTCGAAATGAACCGGATGACGTCTTCGTTCAGACCCGGAGCCACCGTATCGGACTCCAGATCGGTCACGAATCCGGCTTCGTATTCGCGCTCGGCAACCAGTGCTTCGACGTCGTCCTCGTGTGCGGCCATAGCAACTCGAATCTTGTGGAAAGGTCGGTTATCGACCTAAAAGTATAACGCGAAAGCGGCGGGGCTAATATCGCCTTGTGCCGATTTCCATGATAGTGGGGGTCTATGGTGGCCCTTCAAGGCATTGTGGAAACAAATGCTTGCATCGTTGGAGCCCTGCGCGCTCTAATGAAAGACCACAATAAAATACGTACAGGGAGAGCCTGATGCGAAAGATTGTCACACTCGGCGCGGCAGTCGGGGTTGGTCTTGCCATGACCGGTTGCTCGCAGATCACGGTGACGTCCAACACGCTGGTCAACGGTACGGCCCGTATTGCCGATGCCACGACCAACGCGGTCAAGGAAACCAGCCAGGCCACGACCGACGCCACGAACGATAATTACGCACAGAGCCAGGAAGCGCGCAAGAAGTTCGTGCATTCGCAGTATGCCATGCTCAAGAGCCAAGCCGCGCGGGGCACCGGCGAGGATCTCGACGCGCTGGCTTACATGATGCAAGCAAAGAACAAGCAGGCATTCGAATCCACGGTGCAGGCCCATTACAGCGAACTGTTTTCGGGCAAGCCGAGCGCGGATGCGTTCCTGTCGCGACTGTATAAAGTCGTGGGCACGCCACCGGATATGACCGGTACGACGGGCGGAAACGCCCTGGCCGCCAGCTGATCGCGCTTGCGATTCTAGGATCAGAGCCGGCGCCCCGCGTGCGCCGGCTTTTTTTCGAGTACGGAACTGCAGATGGCGCGTGACAGCCGTTGGGACATCGATGTCCCGTTCTATATCGAAATCGAGGTGGGCGAGGGCGATATCGATCATCTCGACCACGTCAATAATTCGGTGTATCCGAAATACATGGAACGGGCCGCCTGGGCGCATACGCTGGCGCTTGGCCTCGACTGGGACGCCTACGTCAGTCTGGACGCGGCCTGTGTGGTCCGCCGCCACGAGCTCGATTACCTGATCGCAGCAAAGATTGGCGATCGTCTGCAGGTGGCGACGTGGATCGGTGACAACGATGGTCGCGTGTCCATGTGGCGTTATTTCCAGATGCGGCGTGCAGTCGATGGGCGCACGATCTTCCGGGCCCGCACGCAGTACGTGACGGTCTGCCTGTCGAACGGGCGGCCTTGCCGAATGCCGCCGGCGTTCGTCGAAGCGTATGCGCCGGTCGACGATGTCTGAGATGCCGCTCGGCCCGCGTGTGGCGATCCGGTATTGCCCGGGCTGCCGCTGGGCGGCGCGTGCGGCCTGGATGGCTCAGGAGCTGCTCACCACCTTTGGCGCCGAGCTCGGTGAAGTCGCGCTCGTGCCGGCCGGGCGCGGCATATTCCAGATCTGGCTGGACGACGAATGCCTGCACGACCGCGCCGAAGCCGGTGGTTTCCCCGAGCTCAAGCCGATCAAGCAGCTGATTCGCGATCGCATCGCGCCCGAGCGCGATCTCGGTCATTCCGATGGTTAGCGGCGCGGTTGGGCCGTTAACTCCAGATCAGATCGACGCGTTCGCGGTCGACTGCAACGAGGGCGGCCTGGCCGAACCGCCGCCCCAGCTGGCGTGCCATGCCTTCCTCGAGCCCGGCGACGAGCCAACCCGGTTCGTTCGGCCATGAGCCGGCCGTATCGCGATTGACCGCTGGCAGACAGGCGAGACCGGCGCGATCGAGCAGGTTGTCGAGCAAGGATTCTCGTGCCCGGTTATCACGGTCCGAGGCCGCTTCGCCGCCGGGGTTGTAGGCGGTGATCAGCCAGGCGGGCGTGGGGCCGTTGTGGCCCTCGATCCAGGCGGCGAGCCCGGCGGGCGTGGGGTGGTAAAGATTCAGGGTGACGGTTTCGTTCTGGTATTCGGCGCAGTAGTCGGTGCTTTCGAAAGCGTCGCTGAGTTCGGTTCGAGCACGCATGGCAAAAAAAGGCCCGGGATTGACCCGGGCCATGATGCGCAAGTCGGTCGCGTTATGCCACGCGCGATTCGTTGCGTTGGTCTTCATGCCGCTTGTGCGCCATGTCCGCCAGATACTCCTTGGTGAAGGCATCGGTGAGGATGGCGTCGTAGCGCATGCGATCGTATTCCGCGACCTGATCGGCCTCGGCCTGGCTGAGGATCTGCTTGTCCACCGCCGAGCGCAGGCGTGTTTCCGTATCCAGGCCTTCTAACTGGCCCTTGGCGACCGCCTTGACGAATTTGTCGTAGGTCGGCTCCACCTCGACCAGCTTCTTGAAAGTGGTCTCGATACGGCCAGTGGCCGACTCCGGATCGCGACCGACATAGATATCGGCGGACAGACGATCGCGAAACGCCGAGGGCTCCATGATGGCGTCGCCCAGGGCGTTGATCAGGCGATCGCTGGGGCCCTTGTTCGCCATGCCGGTGGGGAACACGAGGAAGCGCATCGCGCCGCCCACGAACCCGTTCGGGAAGTTGCGGAAGAAGCCGTCGAACGCCTTTTCGATACGGGCCAGCGATTCGGCCATCACATAGTGCAGATGGGCGACATCTTCTTCCTTCTCGCCTTCGTCATAGAAGTACTTGAGCGTGGCCGAGGCGAAGTACAGCTCGGAGAGCACATCGCCCAGACGGGCCGACAGCAGCTCCTTGCGTTTCAGTTCGCCCCCGAGCAGGCCCATGGTGATGTCCGACGAAATCGCCAGTGCCGAGGAGAAACGCTCGAGCTGGCGATAATACGGTGCCGCAACACCGGACACCGGAGCTTTCGCGGTGAGCGCGCCGGTGAGGCCGAAGGTGAAAGCGCGGGCGGCCCGGTTCACCGAATAGCCGATGTGCGACCAGAGCAGATCATCGAACTCGTCGAGATTATCGTCGCGCGCGGCTTCCATCTCCGGGAAGACGTACGGATGACAGCGGATCGCGCCCTGGCCGAAGATCATCAGGCTGCGGGTCAGGATGTTGGCGCCCTCGACCGTGATTGCGATCGGAATCGACTGGTAGGAACTCGCCAGATAGTTGCGCGGGCCCTGCTGGATACCGCGGCCGCCGTGGATATCCATGGCGTCGTTGACGATCACGCGCATCCACTCGGTCATGTGGTACTTGGCCATGGCCGTGACCACCGACGGCGTGCACTTGTCCACGCCCGAGGCGGTCATGATGCGCGCGGCTTCCATCTTGTAGTTGAGGCCGGAGATGCGTGCCGAGGCTTCCTGCACGCCCTCGAACTTGCCGACCGGCAGCTTGAACTGACGCCGAATGCGGCACCAGGCGCCGGTCATGCGGTACGACGTCTTGGCTGCTGCCGAAGACAGGGCAGGCAGCGAGATGCCGCGGCCCGCGGACAGGCATTCCACCAGCATGCGCCAGCCGCCGCCGGCCTTCTCCTGACCGCCGATGATGGCGTCCAGGGGCACGAACACGTCCTTGCCGAAGATCGGGCCGTTCATGAACGCGCCCGGATAGTGGCGCTTGCCGATCTCTACGCCGGGTTCATCGGCCGAAATCAGGGCACAGGTGATGCCGTAGTCGGTCTTGTCCGGATCGCCGAGCAGGCCCTCCGGATCGTGCAGCCGGAAGGCCAGACCAATGACGGTAGCGACCGGGGCGAGGGTGATCCAGCGCTTGGAGAAGGTCAGCTTCATGCCGAGCACTTCCTTGCCCTGATATTCGCCCTTGCAGACGATGCCGTAGTCAGGCAACGCGCCGGCGTCGGAGCCGACTTCCGGGCCGGTCAGGCCGAAGCAGGGAATCTCGCTGCCGTCGGCCAGGCCGGGCAGCCACTTCGCCTGCTGTTCCTTGGTGCCGTAGTGAATGAGCAGTTCGCCCGGGCCGAGCGAGTTCGGCACCATCACGGTCACGGCCGTGGTCAGCGAGCGTGAGGCGATCTTCGCCACCACGGTCGACTGCGCCAGGGCGGAAAAACCGAGGCCGCCGTGCTCTTTGGGAATGAGCATGGCAAAGAACTTGTTCTTGCGGATGTAATCCCAGCCGGCTGGCGGAATATCGTGGCGCTCGTTCAGGATTTCCCATTCATCGAGCATCGAACAGAGGGTTTCGGTCTCGTTGTCCAGAAACGAACGCTCTTCGTCGGTGAGCTGGGTACGACGGAAATCCAGCAGATACTGCCAGTCCGGCTTGCCGCGGAACATTTCCGTCTCCCACCAGGTGCTGCCGGCTTCCAGCGCTTCGCGCTCGGTATCCGACATGGGCGGCAGGACGGCTTTGAACTTGGCGAAGATCGGTTTGGTCGCGTAGCGCTTGCGCAGGCCGGGGCTGTTAAACAACACCAGCGGCGGGACGAACACGATGGCGGCGATCAGTAGGCCAAGCCAGCCGATCACGCCGGTGAGGGCGAGGCCGACGAAATAAACGACCACCGCTGTGCTCCACAGAGCCAGCGATGCGCCGGTATAGGCCAGCACCCAAATCGCCGCGATGGCGATGACAAGGGCAATGAAGACACTCATGATTCAATCCTCCGTAAGGTCTCTAACGTGACTGGGCTACGGCCTGCGGGTCCGGCGCAGGCGTATCGGCGGTGGTCCCGCCGTTGTGTTCGTTGTCCTCGGTCCGGGCTTCCGGGGGCAGCAGGCTGACCATCAGAAACCGGACATAGTCTGCGAATGCGGGATCATCGGCGGCCGGCCATTCGTCCGGAAGGTCGCGCCGGATCTGCAGCGAGCCGAGGAACACCGAATAGGTCTGCAGCGCCCATTGCCGCGCGCGCTCCGGGCCCAGACCCAGTGCGGCATAGCAATCCACCAGAAACTGCAGCCGTCGCTGCGACACGCGCTCGACGTATTCACGTACGAACGACGGCTTGGTTGCGCTCGACAGGGCGGTATAGATCCGGCTGGCGCGCCGCGATGTGTTCACTTCCGTGACCAGTCGCTTGATGCGCGCTCGCGGATCGGTTTCCTGTTGCACGCGAGCGAGTACTTCATCGGTCTCACGAGCTTCCCAGCGGGCGAGCGCGGCAGTGAGCAGGGCATCGCGGTTGGTGAAATGCCAGTAAAAGCTGCCCTTGGTTACGCCAAGCTCGCGCGCCAGCGGTTCCACGGCCACACCTTCCACGCCGCGGCGCCCTATGGCTTCAAGCGCCGCTTCGGCCCAGTCCTGGGCGGACAATGCATTTTTCTGGCTTTTCGGCATTCGGGGTTCGCATCGTTAAGACTTCCGTATAATCTTGCGCAGTCGTCGTGCCCTGTCAATACGGCGGCGTATGGACAACGGATGAAGTGCGAGGGAGGACCATGCGCGAACCGAACCGCTCAGACTACGCCCACATCACCCCGATCAAGGTCAAATGGGGCGAAATGGACAGCCTCGGCCACGTCAACAACACGGTGTTCTTCCGCTATTCGGAAGACGGCCGGATCGATTACATCCATCGCATCACCGAGGGTGGCGATACGCAGACCAGCGCGGGGCCGATCCTGGCGGATCTGCAATGCAGCTTCCGGCGTCAACTGCGTTTCCCGGCAGATGTCGAGATCGGTACGCGAGTGCGCCGGTTGGGCCGTTCCAGCCTCGAACTGGAGCAGTGCCTGTTCGGCGCTGATTCCGACGACCCGATCGCGATCTATACCAACGTCATCGTCTGGTTCGACTACGGCGCCCAGACCAGCATGCGCATTCCGGAAACGGTCCGCGAGCAGATTCGGCGTCTGGAGCACATCGCGCCGGAGGAATAAACGCGACGCACCGCGCGCCTGGGCGGCGTAAGCGGCGGCTGTGTTTCTCCATGTCGGCGGGCTTGCCGGCGACAACGCGAGCATGTGCCGGGCATGGAGCCCCGGAGCCGGCGGGTGGAGCACCGGGGGCTGTCGGGACCCGGGCCTCGCATGAGGCATGGCCCGGGCAGCGTCAGTCGTCGCGCTCGGGAAACCCGTCCTGCATGAATACGTCGGCCAGTTCGAGCTGGCCGGCGCGCGGGTGGGCGGCCGCCAGCGGCTTGCCGATACACAGCATCATGCAGATGCGATGATCCGGCGGCAGGTTAATCAAGTGGCCGACCCGCTTGAAGTCGAAACCGTCCATCGGGCAAGACTCGTAGCCCATGGCCTTGGCCGCCAGCATGGCGGTCTGCGCAGCCATGCCGCAGGAGCGCATGCCTTCGTCGCGCTGGAGCATGTCGTCGTCGCGATAGAAATGCTGGATCTCACGCACCATCGAATCCGATACGTGCGCCGGTGCGTTCACCCAGTAGCGTTCGGGTGATTTCTCCCAGCTCTTCAAGTCCATGCAGAACACGAGCAGCAGTGAGGCGTCCGTGACCTGCGACTGGCCCCAGGCGGCCTTGCGGATCTCGGCGCGCAGCTCCGGATCGCGCACGGCGATAAAGCGCCAGTTCTGGATGTTGAACGCCGTCGGCGACAGGATGACGTGGTCCATGAGCTGGCCGATCTCGGCCTCGCTCATGCGGTGCGACGGGTCGAACTTGCGGACCGAGCGGCGCTGGCGGATCGCCTCGAGTACGTCCAAGATCAGTCCTGTACGACGTCGGCGGCGCGCCGGGCCTGGGCGACGGCATTGCCGATGTAGTCCTGCGGACGCATGGCCTTGAGCCGGCTCTTGTCGTCGGCGGTGATATCGAGACTGTCGATGAACGCGTGCATCGCCTCGGCGTCGATCTTCTTGCCGCGCGTCAGCTCCTTGAGTTTCTCGTAGGCACCCGCAATACCGCGGGCCCGCATAACGGTCTGAACGGCCTCGCCGAGCACGATCCAGTTGTTGTCGAGGTCGGCGTCCAGACGGGTCGCATCGGCCTCGAGTTTGCCCAGCCCGCGCAGCAGGGCGTCGTACGACAGCGTCGAGTGCGCCAGGCCCACGCCCAGATTGCGCAGCACGGTGGAATCGGTCAGGTCGCGTTGCCAGCGGGAAATCGGCAGCTTGGCGGCCAGATGATCCATGATCGCGTTGGCCAGCCCCAGATTGCCCTCGGCGTTCTCGAAATCGATCGGGTTGACCTTGTGCGGCATGGTCGACGAGCCGACCTCGCCCTCGACCGTGGCCTGGCGGAAATAACCGAGCGAGATATAGCTCCAGATATCGCGCGAGAAGTCCAGCAGGATGGTGTTGATGCGCATCACGGCGTGGAAGAACTCGGCCACATAGTCGTGCGGCTCGATCTGGGTGGTCGCCGGGCTGATCGACAGCCCCATGCCGCGGATGAAGCGCTCGGCGATGCTGGGCCAGTCGGTGTCCGGATAGGCCGCCAGATGCGCGTTGTAGTTGCCCACCGCGCCGTTCATCTTGCCTAGGATGTCGACCTGGGCCAGAGCGGAGCGCTGGCGTCGCAGGCGCTGGACGAATACCGCCATTTCCTTGCCCAGCGTGGTCGGCGAGGCCGACTGGCCGTGGGTGCGCGACAGCATCGCGAAGTCCGCGTAGACGTCCGCCATCGTCGCGATCGCCTCGATCACTTGGTCCAGACGCGGCAGCAGCGCTTCGCGCCGGGTTTCCAGCAGCATCTGCGCGTAGGCGAGGTTATTGATGTCCTCGGACGTACAGGCGAAGTGGATGAACTGGTTCACGTGCGCGATTTCGTCGAAATGCTCGATCTTGTCGCGCAGGTAGTACTCGACCGCCTTGACGTCGTGATTGGTGGTCCGCTCGATCGTCTTGACCGCCTCGGCTTCCCCTTCGTCGAAATCGTCGATCAGGGATTCGAGATAATCGTTGGCGGCGTCCGACATGGCGCCGATTTCGGGGATCGCCGGTTCGGCGGCCAGGGCCTGGAACCAGCGGATCTCAACGATCAACCGATACCGGATCAACCCGTATTCGCTGCACATCGTGCGCAGGTCGGCCGTTTTCGAACCATAGCGGCCGTCGATGGGCGAAATCGCGGTGAGTGCGGTCAGTCGCGTGGGCATAGGGGCACGTCCGTCAACGAAAAGGCGGTGATAGAATCGCGGATTCTACCGAATACAGGGGGCCGGCGTCGCCAGTGCGGCGCGGGTCGCCGTCATTTGTGCCGGCCCCGCGCCGGCGCGTGTCTTTGACAAGGAGTCCGCGATGGCCGACGAGAACTACCGCATCGAGAAAGACAGCATGGGCGAGCTGCGCGTGCCCAAGGACGCGCTTTGGGGCGCCCAGTCGCAGCGTGCGATCGAGAATTTCCCGATCTCCGATCTGCGTGCGCCGCGCGCGATGATCAACGCGCTCGGGCTGATCAAGGCCAGCGCCGCCCAGGTCAATCGCGATCTCGGACTGCTCGACGGCGATATCGCCAAGGCCATCATGGACGCGGGCAAGAAAGTCGCGGCCGGTGATTACGATGACCATTTCCCGGTCGACATCTTCCAGACCGGCTCGGGCACCTCGACCAATATGAACACCAACGAGGTCATCGCCCACGTCGCCACTGAGACGGCCGGCCAGACGGTGCATCCGAACGATCACGTCAACATGGGCCAGTCGTCCAACGACACCATTCCGACCTCGATCCAGGTCGCTGCAGTGGTGGAGTGCGAGCAGCATCTGCTGCCGGCGCTGCGCCATCTGCGCGATACGCTGCACAACAAGGGCGAGGAACTCGCCGATGTGGTCAAGACCGGGCGCACCCATTTGATGGACGCGATGCCGGTGCGCTTCGACCAGGAACTGGGCGGCTGGGCCGCGCAGATCGATTCCAACATCGCCCGCGTGGAATCCGCATTGGTGCGCATGCGTCGTCTGGCCCAGGGCGGCACCGCCGTAGGCACCGGCATCAACGCGCATCCGGAATTCGGCCAGCGTATCGCCAAGGCCATCAGCGAGGCGGCGCGCTGTGAGTTCTCCACCAGCGAGAACTACTTCGAATGCCTGTCGTCGCAGGACAGCGCGGTCGAACTCTCCGGCCAGCTCAACACCATCGCGGTGTCGATCATGAAGATCGCCAACGATCTGCGCTGGATGAACTCCGGCCCGCTGGCCGGTCTGGGCGAGATCCAGCTGCCCGCGCTTCAGCCCGGTTCGTCGATCATGCCGGGCAAGGTCAACCCGGTGATCCCGGAAGCCGCCACCATGGTCGCCGCCCAGGTCATGGGCAACCATACGACCATTACTGTTTCCGGTCAGGCCGGCAACTTCCAGCTCAACGTCATGCTGCCGGTCGTGGCCTATAACCTGCTGCAGTCGATCGAGCTGCTGACCAATACCTCGCGCGTGCTGGCGGACAAGGCCATCGCCGGCTTCACCGTCAACCAGGACAATCTGGACGACGCCCTGTCGAGGAACCCGATCCTGGTCACCGCGCTGAACTCGGTGATCGGTTACGACAAGGGCGCGGCCATCGCCAAGCAGGCCTACAAGGAAGGTCGCCCGGTCAAGGAACTGGCCATGGAACAGACCGATCTCTCTGAAGAAGAGCTCGATCGGCTGCTCGATCCGGCCGAGCTGACCAAGGGCGGCATCAAGCAATAGACGGCCGCTGGTCTTACAGCCCCCGGCCCGCGCCTGTGTCGGCGCCGGCCGGAGTTTCCACGATCCGCAACTAACGGCGGTTTAATGCCTCAACACACTTCGAGTCGACCGGCGGCGGTGTTCTGGGCGCTGGTGCTGTTCTGGCTGACCATCGTGCTCGGCTTGATCAAGCTGGGTC
Source organism: Salinisphaera hydrothermalis C41B8 (assembly GCF_000732535.1). Classification (GTDB taxonomy): domain Bacteria; phylum Pseudomonadota; class Gammaproteobacteria; order Nevskiales; family Salinisphaeraceae; genus Salinisphaera; species Salinisphaera hydrothermalis. Next base: position 2,652 of record NZ_APNK01000018.1, on the reverse strand, counting down.
GCACGCTCTCGCTGCCCGCCGGACCGGCGGGGCATTCGTTCACCGTGTTCACCTTCGTGGCGGTCTATTCGCTGATGACGCTTGTGACCATCTATCTCGCGATGGGCGCATCCTGGGCGCGCGGGGCGATGCTGATTCTGTTCATCATCGGCATTCTGCCGGCCTTGCCGCTGGTGTTCGCGCATTTCGCGGCCATTCCGCTGGCGGCGACGCTGACCTGCGCGCAGGGCTTGGCCCAGATCGTCGGTCTTTATCTGGTGTTTCGCGAGCCGGCGGCGAGCTGGTTCGGGCGCCCCATCGAGCGTTGACGGGCGCCGTGTCCGAAACCGAGACTCAGTCGGCGTATTTCGACATCACACCGGCAATGCCCGGCATGGCGGCGACGACTTCGCGCTGGGCGCGACCGCGCAGGCGCTGATAGCCGGACTTGACCACGCGATTGTCGACATCGGCCACGCGACGATCGCTCACCGCTAGCAGGGCGTCGGCGACTTCGGTCTGATTGGCCATCAGATGATCGCGGAAATGCGTGTCGGGGTCGGCCTGGGCGCTGGCATAGAACGGTTCCAGCGCGCCCACGAATTCCGGCAGCAAAGTGCGCATCGCACGGTCGACGAGGTTCGGTTTGGCCTTGCGCACCATGTTGAACCCGGTGCGCATCGCCATGTTCTTCTTTTCGACTTCGCTGGCGACCAGCGCCTTGCTGTCTTCCAGAAGCTGGGGGAACACCGCGTCGTCGAGCAGCTGTTGGGCCAGAGGCCCGTGTTGTGTTTCGGCCATGAGCAAGAACCGTTGGTGCGTGAAGGTGGCGGGAATGTTCCAGATTGCCGAGGACCCGTCAATTTGGCTCGTTCAGCCGCGGTTTCGTGTTCTGAACCCGCGCGTTGTGACTCGGCGTTGTCGCGAGCCGGGCGCTTATACGGACGGCCTTCAATATCGCTAATATATCGGGCGTAGATCGAGCTGAAGAAGCAGGCGCAATGTTTACGATCGAGCCGATCCAGCCACGGCACGAAGTCGCGTTTCTCGACGCCGCCCGGCGCAGCGCCAAGCTGCACCATCCCTGGATCTCGCCGCCTCGGACCGTGGCCGGCTTTCGCCAGCATCTGCGACGTTACGAAGCGTCCAATCAGGCCAGTTATGTGGCGGTCGCCGATGACGGCCCCTTGATTGGTTGCGTGCATCTCAACGAGATCGTGCATGGCGCGCTGGAGTCGGCCTATCTCGCCTATTTCGCCTTCGAGCCCTATCAGGGCAGGGGCTTGATGTCGCAGATGCTCGCGGGCGTGGTCGACCTTGCCTTCGATCGGCACGGCCTGCACCGCGTCGAGGCCAATGTCCAGCCATCCAATCATGCGTCGAAAGCCCTGGTGGAACGCCTGGGTTTCCGGCTGGAAGGATTTTCTCCCCGCTATCTCAAGATTGGCGGTCACTGGCGCGATCACGACCGCTACGCGTTGACAGTCGAGGAATGGACCGGGCGTTGGCCACGCTGATGGCCTCATGCATGTTGCCGTGCGAATACGGATGTCAGCATGTGGCCTCGGGTATAGCCTGATCGCGTGCAAGCTGTAATCGACATTCTGGATATCCTGGTCTGGCCGATCACCGTACTGTTACTCGCGTTCGGCTTTCGTTCCCAGTTATCGGCCTTGCTGGCGCGTGTTTCGCGGATCGGCTACGACGGGTTTTCGGTTCGTTTTCAGCGCCTACTCGGCCCGGCTGAGCAGGCCTTGTCGGCCGAACGGGGCGGTGAGGTGCGGGCGGAACGACAGCCGCGCGAGGCTCGGTTGCAGCGTCTGGCCGAGCAGGCCCCGCGAGCCGCGATTCTGGAAGCCTGGGCCGATCTGACCGAGGTGCTGTCTCCGGTCTCGGACGGCGGCGATACGGCTTTGCCCGCGATAAAACGACATACGATGGCGGCGGACGATTCGGTTGCCATCCGCGCGCTGGCCGATATCCGCGATGACGCGCTGGCAGCCGACGACCGCGAGGTGACGCACGATATGGCGAGTCGTTACGTCCGTCTGGCTTGCCGGGCCCGCCGTCGAATCGAGACCGGTGCCGCATGACGTCACGCAAACACGCCGAACGTCTCGACGCCGCCGATCCGCTCGCGCACAAACGTAATGCGTTTGATCTGCCGAAGGGCGTGATCTATCTCGATGGCAACTCGCTTGGCCCGTTGACGCACGCCGCGCGCGCAGCGCTGGCGCAGACCATCGACGTCGAATGGGCGCAGGGGCTGATCGGTTCGTGGAACACGGCCGGTTGGGTCGACCTGCCGCGACGCGTGGGCGCGCGCATCGCGCCGCTGATCGGCGCTGGGCCGGACGACGTGATCTGTACCGATGGCACGTCGCTGAATCTGTTCAAAGTGCTGTCGATGGCGCTGGACCTACGGCCCCAACGCATGCGTGTGATCTCGGAACGACATAATTTTCCGACCGATCTTTATGTAGCCGAGCAGGCCGTTCAGCGCGCCGGCCATGGCCAGTCTTTGACGCGGATCGACTCGCCGGACGAGATCGACGGTCTGATTGTTACCGCCGATGTAAAAATGACCCCCTGACGCCGACATAATTTTGCCCCCCCCCCTGGGTGATGATGGCGGCTTTTGAGTCGCCAGGATGTTGAACCAGGAGCGATCAG
>NZ_APNK01000017.1 GCF_000732535.1 Salinisphaera hydrothermalis C41B8 | reverse complement strand
GTTAGCCGTTCGGCTGATCCTTATCCCGTTCGATCATCGCGTAAGCGGAATGATTATGGATCGATTCGAAGTTCTCCGACTCCACCCGATAACTCCGAAAGCGATCGTCTTCGTTGAGCCGGGTCGCGATATCGCGTACCACGTCCTCAACGAACTTCGGGTTTTCGTAGGCGCGTTCGGTAACGGCCTTCTCGTCGATGCGTTTGAGAATGCCGAACAGTTCGCAGGAGGCTTCGGATTCGGCGATATCGATGAGTTCTTCGGCCCAGAAAAATTCGTGGGCCTTGACGCGAATCGTGACCAGCGAGCGCTGGTTGTGGGCGCCGTAGTCGGAGATATCCTTCGAGCAGGGGCACAACGTCGTGACCGGGACTTTGACCTCGACGTGCATGTCGATGCGGTCGCCGATACGATCCCCGATGAACGAAACTTCGTAATCCATCACGCCTTTTTCGCCGGTGATGGGCGCGTACTTGTCGATAAAGTACGGAAAGGTCATCTCGATGTGACCGTTGTCGGACTCGAGCCGCTCGGTCATTTCCCCGAGCATCGCCTTGAACGATTCCAGCGTGATCTGATGCTCGTGCGCGTTGAGAATCTCAACGAAGCGCGACATATGCGTGCCCTTGAACTCGTGGGGCAGGTTCACGTACATGCCGAAGGTCGCGACAGTCGATTGATGGCCGCCAACGCGCTGGGCGATGGACACGGGGTGTCGGATATCGCAGATGCCAACCTTGTTGATCGCCAGGTTGCGCGGGTCCGCTCGACCCTGGACATCCTCGATCTCGCTGGCCGTGGCAGCGCTTCCGTTACCACGCGCGCCGCGCGCATCGGCATTGGCAGATTTTGAGGTCGTGCTCATTGAATAGGCGTAATTTGGGGAAGAGAACCGCCGTGCGGGCCTTGCGGCCGGGGCTGGCGGCGTCGCCAAACAGTTGCAGGCGACATATGCATCAAGAAAACAATAAAGCCAAACCCAAAAAAAACAAGTCCACCCGCCGATCGAGCCGGGCCGTCATCTAGCCATGGGCGCCCGCCGGTCTATCCCGGCGGCCACTGGAAGCCGCGGCCGGCGAGCACATGCAGGTGCATGTGAAACACCGTTTGTCCGACGGCTTCTCCGTTGTTCATGACCAGCCGGAAGGCGTCGCCGTAGCCTTCGTCGCGGGCTACTCGGCGCGCTACCAGCATGAGATGACCAAGCAGCTCACCATCGTCGTCGTCGGCCTGCGCCAGCATGGCAATCGGTTTTTTGGGGATCACCAACACATGCAACGGCGCCTGGGGATTCACGTCGCGAAAGGCCAGACAGTGCTCGTCTTCGAACACGATGTCGGCATCGATCTCGCGGTTGATGATCTTGCTGAAGATGGTTTCGCTCATGATGTTAACCGGGCGTACGTCGAGGATTGTCATTCTGTCAGATGTCGGGCGGCTCGGGTCGCGTCACCGGGTATTGGCGCGACGCGTTCCATGGCCTACCGTAGTGTAAAAGGGGTAGGCAGCGCCGGTTCCAAGAAAGAGAGCAACAATCGATGAAATATCTGGTCACCGGTGCGACCGGTTTTATCGGACGCTTCCTGGTGGAGCGTTTGTTGGCGCGCCGCGCGGCGACGGTCTATGTCCTGATGCGCCGGGCGAGCTCGGCCAAGATGGATGCGTTGCGCGAGGCGCTGGGCGCCGACGAGGAACGTTTGATCCCGGTCTGGGGCGACATCACCCGCGACGGGGTGATTGATGCGACCGCGCGCGAGGAGCTGGCGGGGACGATCGATCACATCTTTCACCTGGCGGCGGTCTACGACATGAACATGACCGACGCCGAGGCCGACCGGGTCAACAACCAGGGCACAGCCAATATGGTCGCGCTGGCGCATGCGCTGGCCAACGAGAGTCGGCGCAAGCCGGTGTTTCATCACATGTCGTCGGTGGCCATTGCCGGCGCCGATTACGAGGGCGTGTTCACCGACGACATGTTCGACGTCGGGCAGCAACTGCATCACCCGTACTACCGCACCAAGTTCGAGTCCGAAGCGATCGTGCGTGAGCGCGCTCAGGTGCCGTGGAAAGTCTATCGGCCGGGGATGGTCGTCGGTCATTCAAAAACCGGCCAGATCGACAAGATCGATGGCCCTTATTATTTCTTCCCCGCGATCAAGGCGCTGCGCGATAACCTGCCCAAGTGGCTGCCGCTGCTCGGTATCGAGGGCGGGCGGATGCCGGTCGTGCCGGTCGATTATGTCGTCGAAGCCATGGTGCATATCGCGCACAAGCGCTCGGGGGAAGGCCAGGCCTACTTCCTGATCCAGCCCGATCCGCCAACGGCGGGCGCCATGCTCAAGACATTCGTGCGCGCAGCTCACGGGCCCGACGTGATCCACAATCTCCCCAGCCAGCAATGGTCGGCCGCCACCGAGCGCCAGATCAAGCAACTGGTCGGCCGCCTGCCGATGGCCGGGTGGGTAGAAAAACGTCTGGCCAAGACGATGGGCATCCCGGTTTCGATTCTCGGCTACATCAATAACCGGGCGATCTTCGACGATGCCAACACCCGCGCGGCCTTATCGGGCAGCGGCATTCATTGCCCCAAGCTGTCCGATTATGCCGAGACGCTGTGGCGTTACTGGGAAATGCACATCGACTGCGATGTCGAAGTGCCGGCTACGCTGGTACGACGTGTCTCGGGCCGGGTGGTCGTGATCACCGGTGCCTCCAGCGGCATCGGTTTCATGACGGCAAAGAAGATGGCCCGGGCCGGGGCCACGGTGTGCATGATCGCGCGCAATCCTGACAAGCTCGAAGAAACCCGAGCCATCGTCGAACGCATGGGCGGGCGGGCGTTCGCTTACCCCTGCGATCTGTCGCGCCTGGAGGCCATCGACGAATGCACGGCCACGATCCTGCGTGATCACCATCACGTCGATATCCTGGTCAACAACGCCGGGCATTCGATCCGACGTGCGGTGTTCGAGTCGCTGGGTCGATTCCACGACTACGAGCGCACGATGCAGCTGAATTACTTCGGCGCGATCCGGATGATCTTCAATCTGCTGCCGTCGATGGCCAAGCGACGGGCCGGTCATATCATCAATATCTCGTCGATCGGTGTGTTGACCAACGCACCGCGGTTTTCGGCCTATGTGGCTTCCAAGGCGGCGCTGGATGCGTTCTCGCGCTGTCTTTCGCCTGAGGTGGCCTCGCGCAATATTCATCTGACCACGATCTACATGCCGCTGGTGCGCACGCCGATGATTGCGCCCACCAAACTCTACGATTACGTACCGGCGCTCACGCCCGAGCAGGCGGCCGACATGATCGTGGACGCGATCATCGACCGGCCCAAGAGCATCGCCTCGCCATTGGGCACGACGGCCCAGGTCAGTTATGCCATGTGGCCGAAGCTCAACGACTTCGTGCTGCACAAGGCGTTTCATATGTTCCCGTCGTCCAAAGCCGCCCAGGGCTATGCCGGGCGCAAGACACAGCCGGAGAAGCCCGACATCCGCGCGCGGCTGCTGGCCGCTATCCTGCCGGGCCCGTACTGGTAATAAAAAAGCCGCCCTCGGGCGGCTTTTCTTAAGGGCGTGTCTCATGACGACACGCCTTCGGACAGACGAGGCGACGATCAGTAGTCGTCGTCGCTGCCGTTCAGCCCGCGCCGTTCCGCGACCGCGTGGGCCAGTTCGCCCAGCAGGGCGTCGGTATCGTCCCAACCGAGACAGGCATCCGTGATCGAGACGCCGTAATCGGGTTTCACACCCGGGACCAGCTTCTGATTGCCTTCGTGCAGGTGCGATTCGATCATGACGCCGAAGATCGCACGGCTGCCCGCCGCGATCTGGCCGCCGACATCGTCGCCGACTTCCAGCTGCTTTTTGTGCTGCTTGCGGCTGTTGGCGTGCGAGAAATCGATCATGACGCGCGCCGGCAGATTCGCCTGACCGAGCTGGGCGACCGCGCCCGCCACCGAGTCCGCATCGTAATTCGGCCCGTTGTTGCCGCCGCGCAGGATCAGATGGCTGTCGGCATTGCCTGCCGTGGCAAAGATCGCCGAGCGACCTTCCTTGGTCAGCGACAGGAAATGATGGGGATGCCGAGCGGCGCCGACCGCATCCACGGCAATCTTGATCGAACCGCCGGTGCCGTTCTTGAAGCCGACCGGGCACGACAACCCCGACGCCAGTTCGCGATGGCCCTGCGATTCGGTCGTACGAGCGCCGATCGCGCCCCAGGACACCAGATCGGCCAGATATTGCGGCGTGATCAGGTCGAGGAATTCCACGCCCGCGGGCACGCCGGCGTCTGCCAGCTGCGACAGCAGGCTACGGGCCAGGCGCACCCCCTTGTTGATCTTGAACGAGTCGTCCAGATCGGGGTCATTGATCAGGCCTTTCCAACCCACGGTGGTCCGCGGTTTTTCGAAATACACGCGCATCACGATCAGCAGATCACGCTCGTATTTGGAACGGACGGCCTTGAGTTTCTCGGCGTATTCGAGGGCGGCATCCACGTCGTGAATCGAGCACGGCCCGACCACTACGACCAGGCGGTCGTCCTCGCCGGCCAGGATTTTCTGGATCGCAGCGCGGGTCTCGAAGACCGTATTGGACGCCGTATCGGAGACGGGCAGTTCCGCCAGCAGCGCGTCGGGCGAGATCAATTCCTGGATGCCCTTGATGCGTAAGTTATCGGTTTCGTGTTTCATCGGCCTAATCGCGGTAAAAACGGCACTTTGACAAGCCCGGCGAGTCTAGCAGACCTATGCGCTGCAGGAAGCGCGGCTTGCAGCCGGGCGGTCACCGAAGCCGTTTTGACCAGTGTGCCGATGCGCCGCCAAGATAAAGTCCATAGAATGCCGCCGATCATCCAGATCGGGTATCGAGTGCGCCAATCCAACGGGTTTTCCGCGGACGAATGGACGCTGGCGACGGCCAGCACGGTTCGATGCTGCTAATCGCCGGACTGACGCTCGCCGCGCTGGTTACGGCGGTACTGTCCGCGATGGCCGGCATGGGCGGCGGCATGATTCTCATTGGCCTGCTGTATGCCGTGGGCTTGGCGCCGGCACTCGCGCTACCGCTGCACGCCGGGGTTCAGCTGACGTCCAACGGCAGTCGCGCTATGGCGTATGCGCCCTATATCCGTTGGCGCGCGCTGGGTCTGTTTCTGGTCGGTGCGGTGCCGGTGCCGTTTCTCGTCGCGCCATGGGTGGCTTCGGCGAATCCGGATGTCCTGCGGCTGATCATGGCTGTATTCATCGCGCTGGGCATCTGGCCGGTCTGGGCACGCTATCTGCGCTTGCACGGGCGCGCGGGGTTGCTGGTGGCAGGACTGATCGCCGGCGTCATGGGGCCACTGGTCGGCGGTGTCGGTGTCTTGGTGGCGCCGTTCTTTTTGCGCGACGACTGGCGCAAGAACAACATCATCGCGACCATGGCGGTGGGGCAGATGTGCGCTCATGCGGTGAAGATCGTCGCCTTTTCGATCAACGGTTTCAATGTGTTCGCCCGGCTGGATCTGCTCGTTCCGATGGCGTTGGCGGCCATTGCCGGCACGTTGATCGGGCGTCGCCTCGGCGGCGTGTTATCCGAGCGCGTGTTTCGGATCGTGTTCCGTTCGATCCTGTTGGCGCTGGTCGCGAAACTGGCCTGGGACGGCCTGGCGGGGTTGGGCGTGATCTGAGCGATACCGCCCGACCGGTCCTGTTGACCGGCCGGGCATGGCACGTATCGGTTAGGCCGTTTCGTAGGCTTCGTCGGCGACGCGGAAGCGTTGCACGGTCTGGCGCAGTTCGCCGGCCTGGTCCTTGAGCGATTGCGAAGCCGCCGAGGCCTGTTCCACCAGAGCGGCGTTCTGCTGGGTCACTTCGTCCATCTGGGTCACGGCTTGGTTGACCTGCTCGATGCCGCGCGACTGTTCGGTCGAGGCGGTCGAGATCTCGGACATCAGCGCGCGCGTCTGTTCGACGTGTTCGCCCAGCGTGCTCATCGAAGTACTGGCCTGATCGACGCGTTCGGCGCCGGTCTGCGCCGATGCCACGGAGCGCTCGACCACGCCGGAGATATTCTTGGCCGCATCGGCCGAGCGATGCGCCAGTTTGCGCACTTCGCTGGCTACTACGGCAAAGCCGCGCCCGTGCTCGCCGGCGCGTGCCGCCTCGACCGACGCGTTGAGCGCCAGCAGATTGGTCTGGAAGGCGATGTCGTCGATAAGCGTGGTGATCTGCGATATCTCGTCGGCCCCGCGACGGATTTCGCCCATCGTGTCGACCACTTCGGCGATCAGTCGCCGGCTATCCTCGAGCGCTTGGCTGCTCTTGGTGGCCAGTTCGCTGGCATCGTTGGCGTTGCCGGCGTTGTTCGACACCGTAGACGTAAGTTCTTCCATGCTCGCAGCGGTCTCCTCGAGCGAGGCCGCCTGCTGCTGGGTACGGGTCGACAGATCGGCGTTGCCGTCGGCGATCTCGCCGGCCGCGCTGTCGATCGATTCGCTGCCATGGCGAATGCCCGCGATCATGGTCGCCAGATCCCGCCGCATCGTTTCCACGCTCGCCATCAGACTGTCCGCGTGGCGCTTGGCAATCTCCGTGGCCTGGCTGAGATCGCCGGTTGCCATGCGATCGAGCTGGCGGCGCGCTTCATAGGTTTCGCCGCCCAGCGCACCGTATATGTTGCGGGCAAGGAGGATCAACGCCAGGGCGACGAGCAGGGCGAAGCCGCCGAGAATGAGTCCGTATTTGATCAGCTGATGGTAAAACGCGACGCGGATGTCGTCGATATAGACGCCCGCGGCAATATTCCAGCCCCAGGGTTTGAAGCGCTCGACGAACGTCATCTTGGGCAGCTGTGGCCCGCTCTTGTCGCGCTTGGAGGAATAATAAACGAAGCCGTCGCCGTCCTTGGCGGCCATGTCGCCGAGTTCGCGATAGACCGGGACGCCGTTGTCGTCGACGTAATCGTGCATATCGGTGCCCGGCTGATGGCGCGGGTGCCAGACGATGCGCTCGTTTTTGTCGAAAACGAAGACGTAGTTGTTGTGGCTCTTGCCGAACCGCATTTCGGACAGCGCATCCAGCGCCCGTCGTTTCGCTTCGGACTTGCTGATATAGCCCTGGTCGGCCTGCTTGGCAAAGCCCGCGATCATGCTCTGCGCCAGTTCCACCGTGTTGCGCAGGCCGTCGCGGCGCACCTGATAGAGCTGGCTACGCAAATCCCAGCCGACGCCGGCTACGATGGACGCTGCGAGCGCGATCACCACCACGATGGTCAACGCAATCTTGTGTTTAAGCGGCCAGCCGCGGGCGGGTTGGGTTTCGCCCTCGGAATGTTCTGTAACCTGATCGGTATCGTCCGGCGCCGATTCGATCGCCAGATCCCATTGCGTTGCAGCCATGCATCTCTCCCCGTTGCCTGCCCATGCTGATATGCAGTAATGACGCAGATAACATCGGCCGTGAGGGAGCTAACTTGAGCCTCGCCCACGCCGACAACGCAGTGGCAATGCTTGCGCGAAGCGCGCCCTGGGGTCTGTTGAGGTTTCGTGCGAGTCCGCGCCAAGCGCTGTTTTGCGGCAAGACGAGGCGTAGCGAACGCGGCGTAGTGGGCCTACGCGAGAGAGCTACAACGCTGGATTGCCGCAAAACAGCGCTTGTCCCTTCGGGTTGGGCCGCAAATCGCGCCCGGCCGCGTTGCGAGTCTGGGTCGTGGCACGCCACGACGCGGCGACTCGCGCCTTGCTGGACACGATTTGCGGACGCCAACGCGGCGCTCGCACGAAACCTCAACAGACCCTAAGGCGTAACCGCGGAGAAGATGACGACGTTCCCGGCTTCAGTAACCGGCCGCTGACCAAAAAAAACCGGTGCGGACAGCCCGCACCGGTTTCCGAAGCGTTTTGATCGCCGGATTTATCGCCGGGCGACCATGCGATACAGCGCCAGCAGGATCACGGCGCCCAGGATGGCGATGATAAAGCTGCCGATATTGAAACCGGTGACCCCGCCGAAGCCCAGTACACCCCCGATGAAGCCGCCGATGACGGCACCGACAATGCCGATGATGATGGTCACGATGATCCCGCCCGGGTCGTCGCCGGGCATGATCAGTTTGGCGATCGCGCCAGCGATCAACCCGAAGATGATCCATGCAATGATGCCCATGCTGCCGTTTCCTTCTATGGACTGTGCGACTCGAAATTCCACTGTGGGCTGAATGCGATCCGCACGCAAGACAGACCTCAGTCGTGGCGGCGGTATCGCGCCTTGGCGCGTCGGCCCTTGGCGGCGAGGGCGGGGCGTAGCGCGCGCGGCAGCGCCGGGAACAGGCTGCCTAGCGTGGTCATCACTCGGGTCGAGGCCGGCCGCGTTCGTTCGACACGCCCGTCGGCGATGCAGGCGAGCACCAGATCGGCGATCTGCTCCGGCGTGCTCATCGGCTGGGAAAACGTGAGATCGGTGACCGCATCGATATCGGCGAGGATGAAGTCGGTCGCGATCGGGCCGGGCGAAACCACCGACACCCCCACATTCGTACCGCGACATTCCTCGGCCAGCGCATACGTCAGCGTGCGCAGGCCCGCCTTGGTCGCGGAATAGGTCGCACTGCCGGGTACTGGCATCCGCCCGGCCACGGAGCCGACGTTGACGATCGCCCCGTGCTCGGCCGAACGCAGATGCGGCAGGGCAGTGCGCGACAGCACGACCGGGGCACGCAGATTCACGTCGACCATCGCGGCCAGATGTTCGGCCGACTGGGTCGCGAAATCGCCCCGATGATGCGCCCCAGCGTTGTTGACGAGAATATCGAGCCCGCCGAGCGCGGCGACCGTGGATTCGATCAGTGCGATACACGCCTCGGACGTCCCCACGTCCGCGGGCTGCGCCACGGCGCCGATCTCGTCGGCGAGTCGTTGCAGACGATCGGCCCGGCGCGCGGCGATCGCGACCTGGGCGCCGGCGGCACGGAGCTGTCGGGCGACCGCTTCGCCGACGCCCGACGAGGCGCCGGTGACCAGCGCCCGTCGGCCGCTCAGGTCATGGCCGGCGCTCATTCGACGGTCTGCATCGGCCGCCGATGTTCGGGGCGCCCGAACCAGTCGTCGAGCTTGCGGGTGGCGCGCCGTCGCACGCCGGCATCGATGTATTGCGAGATCGTGGCCACGGCCAGGGTCAGTGCACTCAGGTCATCGGTGTAGCCGTAGCCGAACAGCCAGTCGGGGATGGCATCGAACGGCAGGATGAAATACGCGAGCGCGCCGTAGGCCGTAGCTTTGGCCCAGCCCGGCGTATCCGGGCGCTGGGCGGCATAGTGCAGCCATAACGCTTTTTCCAGCAGCTCGTAGCCGGCGCGTTTGAACACCCGCGAGATCTTGGTCCAGAAGCGCGTTTCCGAATACTGGCCCGCATAGCCGCGCAGGGCCTCGGGCGTGTCCGGCGTGTTGGCTTGCGGGTCGTCGCGTCGATTCGATCGGAACCAGGCCATGAATTCAACTCCTAGAGTGTCGATACACCCGTGTTTGATCAGGCGGCGTGGCTACGCGGCAGAAAACTTTCGGCCTGCGCGCGGGCCCAGGCGGCTTCATAACGGCCGCGTCGGGCGGAGGCCACGAGCAGTTCGCCGGTCTTGAGAAAACGATACACCTGATCGGCGCTTTGTATCTCGGAATCGCGCGTGCGCCGGCACAGATGTTCGGGCGCGAGCTGCGCCGGATGATCCAGGCCCACCGTGGCCACCACTTCCTGCATGGCCGCGACCGTGGCGCGATGGAAGTGATACACGCGCTCGGCTTTTTCCGGTACCACGATGGCACGCTGGCGCCGCGGATTCTGGGTGGCGACGCCGGTCGGGCAGCGATCGGTATGGCAGGACTCGGATTGCACGCAGCCCACCGCGAACATGAAGCCGCGCGCCGAATTACACCAGTCCGCCCCCAGCGCCATATTCGATGCCATCCGGAAGCCGGACGTGATCTTGCCGGAGGCGCCGATCTTGATGCGTTCGCGCAGGCCGGCGCCGACCAGCGTGTTATGCGCCCAGACTAGCCCCTCCCGCAGCGGCGTGCCGACGTTGTCGGCCAGCTCCAGCGGGGCCGCGCCGGTGCCGCCTTCAGCCCCGTCGATAACGATGAAGTCGGGCGTGATGCCAGTCTTGAGCATGGCCTTGGCCAAGCTCATGAACTGCCAGCCGTGGCCGATACAGAGCTTGAAGCCGACCGGCTTGCCGCCCGAGCCCTCGCGCAGATCGGCGATGAACTCCATCATCTCGATCGGGGTGGAAAAGGCGGTGTGATAGGGCGGCGAGACACAGGTCTGGCCGACCGGCACGCCGCGTGCCTCGGCGATTTCCTGTGTGACCTTGCGCCCGGGCAGCACGCCGCCGTGGCCCGGTTTGGCGCCCTGGGACATCTTGATCTCGATCATCTTGACCTGGTCGTCGCTCGCACGGTCGACGAACTGGGCGCGATCGAAGCTGCCGTCCTTGGCACGGCAGCCGAAATAGCCGCTGCCCAGCTCCCAGATCAGGTCGCCGCCGTATTCCTTGTGATGGCGCGAGATCGAGCCTTCGCCGGTGTCGTGGGCAAAGCCGCCTTTGGCCGCCCCCTTGTTGAGCGCGCGAATCGCGTTGCCGGACAGCGAGCCGAAACTCATCGCCGAGATATTGAGCGTCGAGGCGGAATACGGCCGGCTACAATCCGGCCCGCCGATATGGACGCGCGGCGGTGTTTCCGACGGCGTGCGCGCGGCCATCGAATGGGCCAGCCACTCGTGACCTTCAGCATAGACGTCGAGTTCGGTACCAAAGGGGTCGGCGTCGTTGGCGCCCTTGGCCCGGGCATAGACCTGACTGCGCTGCTCGCGCGAGAACGGCGCGGCCTCGGTGTCGGATTCGATCAGATATTGACGGATCTCCGGTCGGATTGCTTCGAATAACCAACGGAAATGCGCCAGCAGCGGATAATTGCGCAGCAATGCATGTTCGGCCTGCAGCAGATCGCGCAGCCCGACGGTGAGAAACAGACCGGAAATAATGAAGAAAAGCGCGAAATAACGTGGCGCGAGAAACGTCAGGCCGGCGAACACGCCGGTGGCCACGAAGGCCGCGATCAGTCCGATATAGCGCATGAGCGGGCCGCCGAGAATGGGTAAACGATCGCCCAGCCTAGTCCGCCACCCGGCAGCCTGTCATCTCCGATGAATCACCGCTGTCTCAGGTCTGACAGACGGGGCAGAAAAACGTGCTGCGCTGCCCGATGACTTCGCGCCGGATCGGGCCGCAGCCGCGCGGGCACGGCTGGCCCTCGCGGCCATAGGCAGCCAGCGACAGCTGGAAATAACCGGTATCGCCGTCGACGCCGATGTAATCGCGCAACGTGGTGCCGCCGACCGCAATGGCTTCGGCCAGCACTTGCTTGATGGCCTCGGCCAGCCGCTCGTAGCGCGCCCGGCCGATGCGTCCGGCGGTGCGGCGCGGATGAATGCCGGCCATGTGCAAGGCTTCGCAAGCATAGATATTGCCGACGCCCACGACCACCGCGGCGTCCATGATGAAGGCCTTGACGGCCGTGCGCCGACCGGCCGATCGCGCTCTCAGCCAGGCACCGTCGAAAGCGTCTGACAGCGGTTCCGGCCCGAGCCGTGACAGCAGCGAGAATTCATGCGGATCACCCGTGAGCCAGAACAGCGAGCCGAAGCGGCGTGCATCGTTGAAGCGCAACAGGGTGTCGTTTTCCAGCACGATATCGACGTGGTCGTGTGTTTCCACTGGCGTGTCGGCCGGCACCACGCGCAAGCGTCCGGACATGCCCAAATGCAGACAGACATGCCCCGTGTCCGCCGCGAACAGCAGATACTTCGCGCGGCGTCTGACGGCGTGGATGGTCTGGCCGGGCAGATCGCGCGCGAGCGCGTCGGACACCGGCCAGCGCAACTGCGGCTGACGCACGATGACGGTCCGCACGCGTTGACCGGCGACATGCGGCTCCACGCCGGCGCGCGTGGTCTCGACTTCGGGAAGTTCGGGCATGCCAATATTCTGACATGCGCCGGGCGCAAGGGCAGGCCATGGTCGGCTTTTCGACGCGTCGATGCATCCAGCACGCGGCGGGCCCGTTCAAGGCGATGCGAGGGGTCGATCACGGCGTTTTAGCGTTGAGCCGGATGCCACGGCAACTGACCGTGACCTGGTTCTGCCGGGGTCAAACCGGCTTTTAGACTGAGAATATTGGCGCCACCGCAATGGGTCGAAGCCCGCCCCGGCCACCCGCCATCGGCGGAAGGCTGCGTCGATCTGCGGATAAAAACGTCATGAAACCACGCATCAAAGCCCCGGGTGCCGTATCTCCAACAACGGCCCGATGCGGTTGCCGGCGAGGTGATAATCCACGCCGAGCGCGGGATCGCGCAGGATCAGGTTCGGATCACGCTCGATGATATCCAGATGGCGAGGCGGACTATGCCGGAAGACGAGCGTGACCCGGGCCAGGCGCTGGCGGCTTTCATCGGCGGGCACGACGGTGAGGGCACGGGCGCGCTGCCAGGCCTGCATGGTGGCCGCGACGGCCGCGGCGCTGCGTTGCCCGCGTGGCTGGGCCTGCCAATCGCCCTGCTTGTCGCGATCGAGCGTGAAATGCGGCAGCACCAGTTTCTCGAGCTGTCGATGCGGTGGCACCAGCGCCGGCGAGATCCAGTGCGTCCAGCTCCAGTGCAGGCCGGTCAGATCGGGCAGGTTCGCCAGCAGCAGATCGTGCGGGGTGCGGACATAGCGACTGCCACGGCTCGGGCCGCGCCCGCCGATATCGATCGGGGCGTGCTGGTTGAACTGAACGACCAGCGTCGGCGACTTCAGCCCCGTCGTCGTGTCCGCGATGGCGTCGGGCGCATAGCGCCGTTCGGCCGGCTTGCCGAGCAGGGTCAGCATGGCCTCGAGATGCGGTGGATCCACCGGGGCGTGGACTGGCGCGGTGAGATGCCAGGGCGCTTGTGGATTTTTTCGCTGGATCATCACCAGATCGCTGCCGTGACGCACCCGGATACGAGTGACATCGGCTGCCGCGAGCGGGCTGACCGGCGGATGGGACGCCGATGGCGGACTCGGCGGCGTCCGGTATGACCACCATAATCCGCCGCCGAGCGCCACCAGCGCCAGCAGCAGGACGACAATCAGCAGGGCGCGTCGTTGTCTCACCGGCGTCGTCGCCACCACCAGCGGCCGAAGCCGAGAACGAACAGCGCGCCCGGCAGCGTTACCACAAACAGCCACCAGAACGTCGACAGTCGTGCCGGCGCCATTTCCAGATGGGCATCGGGCGCTTTCGGCACGTCTACGGCGATCTGCGCATCACGGCCGGCCAGCCACTGGAAGATTGCCAGGGCCAGCGTGCGATTGCCGAGATCGGCCAGATGACCGTTGTCCATGAAGTCGCTGTCGGCCACGACCACCGCGCGTTGTTGGGACTGCCCGGACGGCGGATTATCGCCCGAGGCGCCGGGCTCGGGCCGGCTCAGCATCAGCCCGAAGGTCAGCGGCCCGGCGCGATCGCCCTGATCGGGCTGAAAGCTGATGCTGCCCTGATCCAGCGACCCGGTTTCCAGCCAGCTTCGGGCCGGCGAACGCAGAATCGCCTTCGATTGCCAGGACGAATGGTCGAGCGGCGACAGCGCACCGGCGAAGGCAAAGATCGTGATCTGCTTGAGGTTCTCGGTGATCGGCGTATCCGGGTAATTGGCCACCAGCGCCATGGCCGGGCTGCCGGTGCCGAGCTTGCGATAGTCCGGGTAGACCAGCGTGCCGTCGAGCCAGTGGATGCCGAGATCCTGTGCGAGCGGCGTCAGCCCGTAGCGTGGCCCCGGGTCGTCGACCCACAGCACGTTGCCGCCGCGTTTGACGTACGCCCGGATCATGTTGACCTCGCCGGGCAACAGATCGTGCTGCGGCGAGGCGATGACGAGCACCGCGGTGTTATCCGGAATCGCCCCGGCCTGAACCAGATTGACCTGCCGGACCTTCAGGCCCTGGTTGTCGAGGGCGGTGGCCAGCTTGGAATACCCGGCGGTGGTCTTGGCGCCCGGATCGCGCTCGCCGTGGCCGGTCACGAACACGATCCATTTCGACCCGCCGGGCGACAATCGCTGCAAGGCATTGGTCACGCTCGATTCGGAATAATCGGTGAGCGTTTGCTGGCGGCCCTGATAGCGCACCACCACCGCGCCGTCCTTACCGATGCCGAGCTTGCGCACCGTCGCTGGATGCCGGGCCGGATCGGCGAAATGCAGATGAACGCGATTCGAGGCGCGGGTATAGCGCGAGAGCTGCTGGCGGACGTCGTTGCGCTGCGGGCCGGGATAGATATAGGCCGTGAAATCGATCGGACCGGCGCCCAGCGCATGAACGACGCGCAGGCTGGCCGGCGTCAGGCTGTTGCGATTGCCGGCGGTCCAGTCAGCGGTGACGCTGCTGCGCTGGGCCAGCCAGCCGGCCGCCACGGCCACCAGCACGATCAACACCATCGTGAGATAGGAACTCGCACGCATGGCTATCGGCGTTCCGCGTCGAGCCGGACGATCGCCAGCGCCAGAAACGCGAGCACGAAGATCACGAAATACAGCACATCGCCGGAGGTGACGAGCCCGCGCAGAAGCGTGTCGTCATGCCCGATCGGCGAGATGCCGCCGGCGATGCGCCCGATATCGAGCGTATGGCCGAATACGCTGGGATGCCAGTCGATACTCGCGACCGCATAGATCAGCCAAAGCAGCATGAGCGCGGCCAGGCTGATGACGGCGGCCAGCGTGGGTTCGCGGGTCAGCGCCGAGGCGAACAGGCCAACCGCGGCAAACGCCGCCATCACCAACCATAGCCCGAGCAGGCCGGCGGCAATCACCCCCCAGTCCAGCGGCGTGAATGCCGTCAGCGTGGCGGGCAAGGCGCCGACCAGCAGGCAGCTCAAGCTCAGATACACCATCACGCCGACGAATTTGCCCAGCACCAGCTCGGTCGCCGAGGCCGGCGCGGCCAGCAGCAGTTCGAGCGTGCCGTTTTTCCGTTCCTCGGCGAAGGCTCGCATCGTCAGCAGCGGCACCACCAGCAACAGCACCAGCGTGACGAAGCGGAACAAGCCGGCGCCCACCACTTCGGATACGCCGTCATAGTCGGTCAGGTGCTGGGGGTTGAGCGAGATGTCGGTCAGGGACATCACGAACAACAGGCCGGCCAGCAGTTGCGTGAAGCCGAGCAGCGCCCAGGCCAGCGGCGACGCGAACAGACGGGTGCTCTCGTGGCGGGCGATGGCCAGCGCGCCGGTCATGCTGGCGCTCGCTCGGCGTCGTCGCCGCTACTGATGACGCGCATGAAGCGTTCCTCGAGACTGGTCGGGCGGGCAACCAGGGTATGCAGCCCCCAACCCTCGGCCACGGCGCGTTCCGCCAGGGCGGTCCGGATGTCGCGCCCGGCCGCCGCCCTGATCAGCCATTGGCCGTCGCCGGTATGGCGAATGTCGGCAACCTCGGGCAGGGCGGCCAGCGTCGCGGTATCCGGCCCGTGCGCGAGGCCGATCTCGAGCCAGCTGGCATCGGCCGCCAGTTGCTCGCGGCTGGCCGAGAACGCGAGCCGACCACGATCGATAATGACCACATGCGAGGCCATGGCCTGAATCTCGCCGAGGATATGGCTGGAGATGATCACGCTGTGTTCGCGCGCCAGCCGGCCAATCAACTCGCGCACGCCGATCAGTTGTGACGGGTCCAGCCCGGCGGTGGGCTCATCGAGAATCAGCACGGCCGGGCGATGCACGATCGCCTGCGCCAGCCCGACGCGCTGGGCGTAGCCCTTGGACAGCGCGCCGATGAGACGCTGGCCGACCTCGATCAGGCCGCAATCGGCCTTGGCCGCCGTTACCGCGGCGGCGCGTCGAGCGCGCGGAATGTCGTGCAGGCGGGCCGCGAAGCGCAGATATTCGTCGACCGTGAGTTCGGGGTAGACCGGTGGCCGTTCCGGCAGATAGCCGAGATGACGCTTTGCGGCCCGTGGGCGCTCGGCCAGATCCACGCCGGCAATCGCCACGCGCCCGGCGCTGGGTGCCAGCGTGCCGGCCAGCATGCGCAGAATGGTGGTCTTGCCGGCGCCGTTGGGGCCGAGTACGCCCAGCACGTTGCCGGCAGCGAGCCGCAGATCGATATCGGTAACGACGCGCCTGCCGCCGTAATCGCGCGCGAGTCCCTGCGCGGATAACAGCCAATCGCTTTTCATTGAGCCCTCTCGACACGCCGGTGCGGTATGTCGCCCGTTAGTCCACCATCCAAAGACGGCCAGTCTAACCAAACGACCCGGGGTCGGGCTGTTACGTTGCGTATTCAGCGGCGAGCGCCCACGAAAAAGCCGGCGCGCGGCCGGCTTTTCCATCAGGCAGTCGCCGCAGCGATTACTTGATCTTCGCTTCCTTGAAGATCACGTGCTTGCGCGCCTTGGGGTCGTACTTCTTCATCTCGAGCTTGTCGGGACTGTTCCGCTTGTTCTTGTACGTGGTGTAGAAGAACCCGGTATCCGCGGTCGAGACCATGCGAATCTTTTCGCGCATTAGACTTTCTCCCCGCGCTTGCGCATCTTGGCGAGCACGTTGTCGATGCCTTGACGGTCGATAATACGCATGCCCTTCGACGAGACCCGCAGGCGGACGTAGCGCTGCTCGGACTCGACCCAGAAGCGATGCCAGTGCAGATTGGGCACGAAGCGGCGCTTGGTCTTGTTGTGGGCGTGCGAAACGTTGTAACCGGTAATCGGCTTCTTACCAGTTACCTGACAAATCTGGGACATGCTTGAACTCCTGATCGCGCGCAAGTCGGCGTCGGCGAGCCGCGTATTTAACCACTAACGGAAACACGGCACAACCGCTGTGACGCGATTTTTATCCGCGGACGAAAGAACACCCCGCGCATGGCGGGGTGTTCCGGGTTGGCGCTTGCGTATTCGCCGTCGGGGCGAATTGCGTTTCAGCCTTAGAAGGTAAAGCGCGCGCCCACGTTGACTACGTTGTCGAAGTCAGCGTTGTTGCGGCCGACATCCAGGTCAGAGCGGTCGTACCCGGCGGTCAGCGCATAGTGCTGAGCCTGGTCCAGATAGCCCACCAGCTGCAGCCCGTACTTAAAGCCATCCGGGCTGCCGTAGTCCAGACCGCTGCCCGAAACCTCGCCGTAATCGACGTAGGTGGCGTGCGGATTGATCTCGACCTGCGGCGCGACCATCCAGCGCAAGCCAGCGCTGATGCCGTAGCCATCGCCGGTGGCGTCGTTACCGCCGGTGCCGCCCGGCACGTCGCGGAGTTCCAGACGCTCGTAGTTCACCGTGCCGTAGTAACCCAGACCGGTGCCTTTGCGACCGCCGTAGTCATAGAAGCCTTCGCCGCCCAGACCGACGTACGCCTGGTTCACGCCGACCGGCGAGTCATGCAGGTTCAGGCGATGGAACCCGCCCTGCAGGATCGGGTGAATGGGGAAGTTGCTGTGGGTAGCGAAGCCGACGGACACGTCACCGCCGTAGCCGGTGACATCGTTGCCGGCGTGGTCGACGTTGCCGTGGGGAATGTATTCGCCCTGTGCGTAGGTGTAACCCGGGCCATCGGTTTGCGACGCCGGTGTAACGAATTGCGACGCGGATTTAACGAAGCTCGGCGCCGCCATAACGGAAGCGGCCGGAATCATGGTGGCACCCAAGACAATTGCGGCTTTTTTCATAATCTTTTCTCCAATCTCTACAACCAGATAGGGGGTGATCTGGTCGCGGAAAGGTAGGAAGCCGCGGCTAAGATGTCAATAAAAAATTAAATAATCGTTACGATAGCCTTTGTATGTATTCTACATCATCCCACGTTCGGCCAGGCTTGTGGTGGCTTCGCGCGCCAGGATGACGTGATCCAGAACCCGGATATCGACGAGTCCGAGCGCGTCGACCAGGCGCCGCGTGATATCGCGATCCGCCGGGCTGGGTTCGGCCACGCCGGAGGGATGGTTGTGCGCCAGAATCACCGCCGCTGCGTTGTGGGCCAGAGCGGCCTTGACGACTTCCCGCGGGTAAACGGCCGCGCCGTCGATCGTGCCGCGAAACATCTCCTCGAAGGCAATGACGCGATTCCGGTTATCCAGAAAAATGCAAGCAAAAACTTCGTGTTCCGAGCGCGCCAAGTGCAGCGAAAGGTAGGCGCGTGTAGCTGACGGGTCACTTAACACGTCGCGTTCGCGGATGGTCTCCCCGGCATGGCGCCGTGCCATTTCCAGTACCGCCTGCAGCTGCACGTACTTGGCTTCGCCGAGGCCGCGTCCGGCCGTGAATGTCTTGCGATCGGCTGCCAGCAGGGCGTCGAGGCTGCCGTAGTCGGTCAAGAGCTGCCGCGCCAGATCGACCGCGCTCATGCCGGTCACGCCCGTACGCAGGAAGATGGCGAGTAGTTCGGCGTCGGACAGTGCGCCGGCCCCGCGTTCCAGCAGTTTCTCGCGCGGTCGTTCGGTCGCTGGCCAGTCGGATATCCGCATGGTGAAGTCTCCTCTGAGTGGTTTGTGGCTGAAGGGCCATGGAGCGCCACGCCTTCCCGGGTACAATAGAGTCCATGCAAGCGCTGGCCCAACGCCGCGTGCTGCTCGGAGTCACCGGCAGCATCGCCGCCTATAAAACGCCGATCCTGGTGCGTCGTCTGGTCGAGGCCGGCGCCGAGGTCCAGGTGGTGATGACCGCCGCCGCACAACGCTTCGTCACGCCGATGACGCTGGCCGCCGTGTCCGGGCACCCCGTGCGCGATGATCTGTGGGACGAATCCGCCGAACTGGCGATGGGCCATATCGAGCTCGCGCGCTGGGCCGATCTGATTCTCATTGCGCCGGCCAGCGCGGATACGCTGGCCCGGCTCGCGACGGGCCGCGCGGACGATCTGCTCTCCACGCTGTGTCTGGCGAGTACCGCCGATCTAGTGGTGGCTCCGGCGATGAATCATGTGATGTGGGCGCATCCGGCGACGCGCGCGAATATGTCAACGCTGACCGAGCGCGGCGTGGTCTGTATCGGCCCCGAGGTTGGCGAGCTGGCCGAGCGCGAATCCGGCGCCGGTCGCATGACCGAGCCGGAGGCGATCCGCGATGCGCTGATCGCGCGCTACGGCGCGAACGCGAATGGCGTTCTGGCGGGGCGACGGGTCGTGGTCACGGCCGGGCCGACCCGCGAGCCGCTCGATCCGGTGCGTTATCTCACCAACCGCTCGTCGGGGCGCATGGGTTATGCGTTGGCTGCGGCCTGCGCGGCCGCGGGCGCCGAGGTCACGCTCGTCTCCGGGCCGACCGCGCTGGATGTGCCGTCCGGGGTCGAGCGCGTGGCGGTCGAATCGGCGGGCGAGATGTACGACGCCGTAATGGCTGCCATGCCGGGCGCGGATATCTTCATCGGCGCGGCGGCGGTCGCCGACTATCGACCGGCCGAGATCGCGACCGACAAGATCAAGAAATCCGACGGCGAGGCCAGTCTGCGTCTGGCGCGTACGCGAGACATCATCGCCGAGGTCGCCTCTGCCTGGCCCGAGGTCTTCACCCTGGGCTTCGCGGCCGAAACCACCAACATGGAAGCTGCCGCTCGCGACAAACGCGAGCGCAAGGGGCTGTCCATGATCGCCGGTAACGTTGTCGGGCCGGACAAGGCGTTCGGCCGCGATGACAACGAACTGCTCGTGATCTGGGGCGAGGGCGAGAAGCGCCTCGCCCAGGCGTCCAAGATCGATCTCGCCCGCGATCTGGTCGCGCTGATCGGCGAGCGACTGGCCTGCGATTCAACCGCTATCTGAAACCACTCTGGATTGTCCATGACGCAACTGCAGGTGAAACGCCTCGACGACCGCCTGGGTCGTGATTTCCCGATGCCCGAACGCGCGACGGCCGGCTCGGCCGGCATCGATTTGCGCGCCATGATCGCCGCGCCGCTGTCGCTGGCGCCGGGCCAGTGCGAGCTTTTGCCGAGCGGGCTGGCGATTCATATCGGCGACCCGAATCTGGCCGGTTTGATTCTGCCGCGTTCGGGGCTGGGCCATAAGCACGGCATCGTGCTCGGTAATGGCACGGGCCTGATCGATTCCGATTATCAGGGCGAGCTCAAGGTCTCGGTCTGGAACCGTGCCGATGTGGCCTACACCATCGAGCCGGGTGAACGCATCGCCCAGTTCGTGCTGATTCCCGTGGTGGCCGCCGAACTGGCGATTGTCGATGAATTCGACGAAAGCGACCGCGGTATCGGCGGTTTCGGCTCGACCGGTACCGGGTGATCGCGCGCCGCCGTGGTTGCCAGATCCGGATGATTAGGGTGTCGTAGACGGGTCATCCCGCCGGGCCGAATCGATGGAGCAGAACAAACGCATGTCACTGGATCCCGAAGCCGCCGCGCGCGTCGCGCGCGTGCTCGGCGAGGCATTGCCTTACATCCGCCGCTTTGCCGGCAAGACCGTCGTCATCAAGTATGGCGGCAACGCCATGACCGACCCGGAGCTCAAGTCCGGCTTCGCGCGCGATATCGCGCTGATGAAGCTGGTGGGCTTCAACCCGGTGGTCGTGCACGGCGGCGGCCCGCAGATCGGCAAGGTGCTCGAGCGCGTCGGCAAGCAGACCGAATTCATCAAGGGCATGCGTGTCACCGATGCCGATACCATGGACGTGGTCGAAATGGTGCTCGGCGGGCTGGTCAATAAGGAGATCGTCAATCTCATCAACCAGCACGGCGGGCGTGCGGTCGGGCTGACCGGCAAGGACGGCAATCTGATCACCGCCCGCAAGCTGGCGCTGGTCGAGGACGACGCCGACCTCGGCTTCGTTGGTGAGGTGGCCGAAATCGATCCGCGCATCGTCAAGCGGCTCGAGTCGGACGACTTCATCCCGGTGATCGCGCCGATCGGGGTCGGCGCCGACGGGCGTAGCTACAACATCAATGCCGATCTGGTCGCCGGCAAGATCGCCTCGGTGCTCGGTGCCGAAAAACTCATGCTGCTGACCAATACGCCCGGCGTGCTCGACGCCGAGGGCCATCTGCTGACGGGGCTGACGCCCGAACAGGTCGAAAACCTGATCAACGCCGGCGTCATCCACGGCGGCATGCTGCCCAAAATTCAGTGCGCGCTGGATGCCGTGGCTAATGGCGTCACGGCGGCCCATATCGTCGACGGTCGGGTGGAGAATGCGGTGTTGCTGGAGTTATTCACCGACGCCGGGGTGGGCACATTGATCGGGAGTTCGGGGAGCGTGCCGCCGCCGGCTGCGAATGGTCCCGAGCCTGCCTGAGCGCCGCGACGCAGGCAGGCTCTCGTTAATGCCCTAAAAGGTTGCCCAGTCCTCGGCGTCTGACGGATTGGATTCGCTCTTTGGCTTCGTGGCCGGGGGAGCCGTGCGTTTCCCCTCGGATCGCGGGGATGAAACGGTACGACGCGCGCTCGGCTGCGCATCGCGCGCACCGGTGGGATCCTCCGGGAGCTTGAAAAAAGCGATCTGTGTGTTCAGTTGTTGCGCTTGTTCTTCAAGCGATGCGCTCGCGGCGGCTGATTCTTCGACCAGCGCCGCGTTTTGTTGCGTCACGCTGTCCATCTGCGACACGGCCGTGTTGACCTGATCGATACCCTGGGCTTGTTCGCTGCCTGCGGTCGCGATATCCGAGATAATATTGCTGACCTGATTGATGGATTCGATGATCTCGTTCAGCGTCTTGCCGGATAGCTCGACTTGCTTCGAACCGTCGGCAACCTTTTGGGCGCTTTCGTCGACCAGTGTCTTGATGTCTTTCGCCGCGGTCGCGCTACGGCTGGCCAAGTTGCGAACTTCCGAAGCGACCACGGCAAAGCCACGGCCTTGTTCGCCCGCCCGCGCTGCCTCTACCGAGGCATTGAGCGCGAGTAGGTTGGTTTGGAACGCGATATCGTCAATCAGGCTGACAATCTCTGTAATCCGGTGGCTGGAATCGCTGATCTCGCTCATTGCGCGAACGGCGCGGTCGACGACTTGGCCGCCTTCGCTGGCCTGGGTGCGCACGTTGCGGGAGAGCTGATCGGCCTGTCTGGCGTTTTCAGCATTCTGCCGCACCGTGGACGTCATCTCTTCCATGGAGGCCGCGGTCTCCTGGAGGCTCGCCGCCTGTTGCTGGGTGCGGCTGCTCAGCTCGTCATTGCCGCTCGCGATCTCTTGCGCGCCGTGGTAGACGGCATTGCTCAGATTGCGCAGGGACAGGACGAGCGCCGACAGACGCTCGCGTTGGCTCGACATGGCAGCGAGCAAGCGGCTGACCTCGTCTTTGCCGGTAACGGACACATCACGTCGCAGGTTGCCTTGGGCGATGTCCTCGATGATGTCGACGGCATATCGCAATGGGCGGCTGACGCTGCGTGTGATCAGGTAGCTTAGAACTATCGCCAGCACAATGGCGATACCGGCGAATGCGAGCAGGCTGATCTGGGTGTCGCGTCGTACGGTTTCCATCTTGGGCACCGCGCGGCTCAATTGCGCGCTGGCGGCTTTGTCGATGGCTTCTGCATTATTCTCGAGCTGGTATATCGCCGACTTGTATTCGTGGAACGCGTTGTTGGCTTGCGCCGTCGACTGAATATCGCCGCTCCGGATACGTGCATAGATTTTATTGAAGCCGGTCTGATACGCGGATAAGCCGTTCAGCGCGTCCTGGTAAAGCTGGCGCCGTTGATCGGTCGCCGCCATCGCGAGTCCGGCCTGGAGCGTTGCTTTGAGTCGGGTGTGGACATCGTCCCACTTGGCCTTGTACGTCGCGATCTTTTCGGGATCGTTCAGGTCGATAAAAATGTCTTTTTCGTAGCGCAGTGCTTCCAGACCCAGTTTCTCGATCTGCATCGCGTTGGTAGCCACGCGCGCATCCACGTCGATCGCTCTATGCCCGGTCGCGGCGATTCGATCGATCCCATAGGTTCCGGCGCCGACAGCGAAGGCCAGAAGTAGAATCAAAATGCCGAAGGCCAGGCCCAACCTGTATCCAATTCCAACTCTGTTCAACATGGTGACGTGTCCCGTGCGGTTGTGGTCCGAGTAGTTATCGGCCCGCCGGGGTCGGGCTTGAGTGCGTGTGAACGATAAAATTTGGCCTTATTTCAAATTACCTTATGAGACGGCTGGTTGGATGAGGCGCGATCGCTTGATTTAAGTGGCTGTTACACGAATTGAGTGCATGAAACGCCCGGTTTCTTGCATCATGCCGCCCGAGGTCGGGCCTGTGACGACGCCCGGCGCGGTATGATCCCGCTTACCGTCACGATCGGAAGTGCTCAACGGGACGCGCCGACACCGTATTCGCTGCGATAACGTCGGATTGCCGCGACCGTGCTCTCATCGAGCCCCGTGCGTTCGGCGTAGCCGATGACGTCATCCAGTGTGGCGACGGCCGCCGTCGGAATGCCCTCGTCTTCGGCGAGGGCCGCCAGCGGCGAGCGGTCGTCGGCGCCGCGTTCCTGGCGGTCGAGCGCAATGAGTACGCCGGCTACTTCGCTGCCGGCCGCCCGGATTAGCTGGATCGCTTCACGCACGGCGGTACCGGCGGTGATGACGTCGTCGACGATCACCACGCGCTTGCCCAGCGGCGCGCCGACCAGCGTGCCGCCTTCGCCGTGGTCCTTGGCTTCCTTGCGGTTGTAGGTGAAGGGCACGTCGCGGCCGTGATCGGCGAGCGCACATGCCACCGTCGCGACCAACGGGATGCCCTTGTAGGCCGGGCCGAACAGGCTGTCGTATTCGATGCCGGCGTCGGTCAGCGCCGCGGCATAGCCGGCGGCGAGGCGTTTCATGCCGGCGCCGGAGGCGATCTCGCCCATGTTGAAAAAATACGGGGACACCCGACCGGACTTGAGGGTGAATTCGCCGAATTTCAGAGCGTTGTAGGTATCGGCGAGGGCCAGGAAGTCCTGGGCATAGGTCGTCGTTTCGGCGGGCATCGGGTTCACTCCGGCGTTGTCGGGATCGGTCGCTGTGCACGTATGATAAGGGCTCGCTTATATCGTGAGTAAGCGCCGACGCATCGGGCGGGCGGTCAAGCGCGCCGCTCGCGGATTATCAAAGACAAGGAGCGCGTGCATGCGGGTGATGTCCTTCAACGCCAACGGCATACGGGCGGCCCAGCGCAAGGGCTTTTTCGAGTGGATGGCCGATCAGGATCCGGACGTGGTCTGCATTCAGGAACTGAAGGCCCAGCAACATCAGCTCGAGGGCGTCGCGGCGTTCTGGCCGGAGGGGTATCACTGCTTCTATGAAGAGGCGACCAACCGCAAGGGCTATTCCGGGGTCGCAATCTATGCCAAGCGCGAGCCGGACGAGATCGTTCGCGGCATGGGGCATGAGGAATTCGATGCCGAAGGTCGCTATATCGAGGCGCGTTTCGGTGATCTGCGTATCGCCAGCCTGTATGCGCCGTCGGGATCGTCCGGCGATCATCGCCAGGATTCCAAGGAGCGTTATCTGATCTATTTCCTCGATTTCCTGCGCCGTCAGGCCGCAGCGCCGGGTGAATATCTGATCTGTGGCGACTGGAATATCGCGCACAAGGCAATCGATCTGAAGAACTGGAAGAACAACCAGAAGAATTCGGGCTTCTTGCCGCACGAACGCGAATGGATGGACAAGCTGTTCGGCGAGGTCGGCTTGGTGGATGTCTTCCGTGAGGTGAATCCGGACGAGGATCAGTTCACCTGGTGGTCGAATCGCGGCCGGGCCTGGGACAACAACGTCGGCTGGCGGATCGATTATCACGTCGCCACGCCGGGCCTTGCGGATTTGGCCACCGCCGAATATGTCTATCGCGAAGCGCGCCTGTCGGATCATGCGCCGTTGACGATCGACTATGATGTCGAATTCTGAATATCGCGTGACCGGGCGTGCTGGCGCGGCCGAATCGGCGTCACGCAAGCGACGAGACTGGAAGGCGGCCGTCGCGACCTACACTCGCCCACGCGTCATCGGCATGGGGCTGCTGGGTTTTTCGTCCGGTCTGCCGTACCTGCTGGTGTTTTCGACGCTGTCGGCCTGGTTGACCACGGTCGGTGTGTCCAAAACCACGATCGGGTTCTTTTCCTGGATCGGCATCACGTACTCGATCAAATTCTTCTGGGCGCCGGTCGTGGATCGGTTTCCGTTGCCGCTACTGGCGCGCTGGCTGGGGCGGCGGCGTAGCTGGATGCTGCTTGCCCAGATCGGGTTGATGGTCGGCCTGTTCTGCATGGCCGGCACGAATCCGGCGACGAATCTCGAGGCCATGGCCTGGTTCGGGCTGCTGGTGGCGTTTTCGGCCGCAACCCAGGATGTGACCATCGATGCCTGGCGCATCGAGGCGGTCGCCAAGGATCTGCAGGGCGCGATGGCCGCGACCTATCTCGCCGGTTACCGAATCGCGATGCTGGTGGCTGGTGCGGGTTCGTTCTATATCGCGGCTGCGGCGTCCTGGTCGACTGCCTATACCGTGATGGCAGCATTGGTGGGCGTGGGCATGGTTACCGTGCTGGCGCTCGGCGAGCCGGACGTGGATCGCACCGGGGATGCCGAGCTGCGCGAGCAGTGGGCGATCGACTGGCTGGCCGCCCGCGCTTCCCAGCCGGCCTGGCTGCAGAACATCGAGCGGTGGGTGATCGGTGCGATCGCCTGCCCGTTCTGGGATTTTTTCTCGCGCTATCGGCGCGAGGCGGTCGTAATCCTCTGTCTGGTCGGGCTATATCGGATTTCGGATATCACGCTGGCGGTGATGTCGAACCCGTTCTATCTCGATGCCGGCTACACGCCAGATCAGATTGCGAGTATTTCCAAGATTTTCGGCTTGGTGATGACGTTGTCCGGCGCCGGTATCGGTGGAGTGCTGGTCGCCCGGGTCGGCGTAATGAAAGCCGCACTGGTCGGCGCGATACTCACCGCGAGCGCGAATCTGGTGTTCGCCTGGCTGGCAACGCTGGGCCATCCCGACCTGGTCGACCTGACGTTGACCATTTCCGCCGAGAATCTGGCGGGCGGCATTGCCATGACCTCGTTCATCGCCTATTTATCCAGTCTGACGAACACTGCCTATACCGCCACGCAGTACGCACTGTTTTCGTCGTTGATGACATTGCCCGGCAAGTTCATCGGCGGATTCTCGGGCTGGGTCGTCGATCAGGCCGGCTATGCCTGGTTCTTCGTCGATACGGCGATCGCGGGGATCCCCGCGGTCTTGCTACTGCTTTGGCTGCTTGCCCGGTCGGGCACGGATCGTGCAACGGCCCCGTAATTTCAGGAGGCAGACGATGCAAAGCCGATGGATCTTTACTCTCGCGGGCCTGGTCGCGGCCGCCCCATTTGCGCTGGCCGCGACGACCGCCGACTCGGATCAACCCGTCGACGCCATCGCGCTGTACAGCCGGGGAGCCGCCGTCGTACAAGACAGCCGTACGATGAGCCTCGACGCCGGCGAGCAGACGCTCTCGTGGCCGGTAATCGGCACGCCGCAGCCGGACACGCTGTGGTTGTCCGGATCCGGCATCAATCTGGCCGGGTTCGATCTGGCGCCGAGTGCCAGCGGCTCGGGCGGACCGTTGTCCAGCCGGGTCGGCCAGTCGGTCTCGCTCGACTCGCCGGGCGGCAATACCCGCCAGGGCACGCTCGTGGCCACCGATGGCGATACCGCCTATGTACGCGTGGATGGCCGCATCGAGCGGATCACGGCGGCATCGCCGGTTCAGATCAGCTGGTCGGTCACCTCGAAAAACGGGGATGAGGGCACCGGACACGACGTCACGTTGCACGTCGATGCCGCCAAGGCCGGTAAGCAGCGGTTGACGGCGACCTACCAGACGTCAGCCCCGAAGTGGCAGGCGAGCTACACCGGCAGCTTCGATCCGAAAACGGGCAAGTTGCGCTTGATCAGCCAGGCCGTGATCGACAATACCGGTCACGACGCAATCAATGCGAAGCGGGCCTGGCTGGTGGCCGGGGATACCTCTCGCGCTGACAATGGCGCGCCGCGCCCGATGATGATGGCCAAGATGGCGTCGAGCGAGTCCTCCGGCGCCGGCGCGCCGCAGGCCGTCGGCGATGTCTATCGCTATCCGCTGGCAGATGGCCTGCATATCGAAGCCGGGGCGGTGCAGTCGGTGGCCTTGATGAAACCCATCAGCGTCGATGCGACGCGTGACTACCGCTTCGAGAACTATGCGCTTAATGACACCGGTAAAAGCCGGCAGCATGCACGGGTGAGTCTGGCGTTCGACAACGATACGGGCCAGCCATTGCCGGCGGGCGCGGTGCGTATTTACGACGCGGGGCACGCGGCCCAGTTAATGGGCGGTACACAAATCGACGATACGCCCGCTGGCGCTCCGGTCCAGCTGGCGCTGGGCAGCGCGTTCGATATCACCGGCACGCATCGGGTGACGAAACGATCCAGTGACGAAAGCGGGGCGACCACGACGCAGGTACGCATCGAGCTGTTCAACGCCGGCAACAAGTCGCGTCAGGTGACGATCGCCGAGCATCTGCCCGCGAACGCACAGCTCGCCGACGATGTACCCAAACCCAGCGGCGGTTCGGCAGACGAGCCGGAATGGCCGGTAAGCGTGCCGGCCAACGGCCACAAGACCTTCAGCTACACATTCTCGCGCGCTAAGTCGTAGCGATCGTCCTGGCGGCTATCCGTGAGCCGCCAGGGTCTGGTGTGGCGCGCGCTCAGTGGTCGCGTTTGACGATTTCGGCGGCGATCGCGCGCAGCGGTTCGGCGTTGTCGAAGATATCCAGGGCGGCGGTGGCTTCGGTGTACAGGCGTTCAGCCAGGGCCTTGGCTTCGCCCAGACCGAGCAGCGCCGGGTAAGTCGCCTTGTGGTGGGCGATGTCGGCGCCCTGGGTCTTGCCGAGTTTTTCGGTGGACGATTCGATATCGAGCACGTCGTCGCGCACCTGAAAGGCCAGGCCGATTCGGGTGGCGAAAATGTCGAGCGCGGCGCGTTGATCCAGCGACAGTTTTTCGGCCGCATCCGCGGCCATCGTCACGCAGGCCGCGAGCAGGGCGCCGGTCTTGAGGTTGTGAATTTCTTCCAGATCGTCGGTGGTGACGTCGTCGCGGCCCTCGGCCCCCATGTCGAGCACCTGGCCGCCGACCATGCCGCGCGAACCCACGGCATGGGCCAGCGTCGCGATCTGTGCCGCGCGCGCAGCGGGCGCGTCGTCGAGCCCGCCGTGCGTGGCGACGATCTCGAAAGCCAGCGCCTGCAGACCGTCGCCAGCCAGGATCGCGGTAGCCTCGTCGAACGCGATATGCGTGGTCGGCCGGCCGCGCCGCAGATCGTCGTCATCCATCGCCGGGAGATCGTCGTGAACCAGCGAATAAGCGTGAATACACTCGATCGCGGCGGCCGCGCCGTCGACTTTCGTCACCGGCACCCCCAAAACTTCCGCGGCGGCATAAACGAGTCGCGGGCGTACGCGCTTGCCCGGTGAGAGCGCCGCGTAGCGCATGGCTTCGTGCAGGCGAGCGGGGGATGTGTCGGCGCTCGGCAGGCAAGCGTCAAGCACATGTTCGATGCGTTGGCTATAATGCGGCACTTGATAATTGTCCATGGTTAGTTCGCCGTCCCTGGTGGCCGGATCAACATACCGGCGGCTCGATTGGCGAGCTAGCTAGCCACTGAAGATCGGCAGCGTCAACTCGATGTGACGCATGACCGGTGCGACGATGCGCGCTGCGCCCGCGGTGCGTCGCTCACGCTTGAAAACCTGGAAAACGTTCGTTCATGTCACAAGCCCCAATGCAGACGGATTCCGGTCGGCGCGCGCTGGCCTTTCAGGACGAGATCCTGCCGCATGTTTCGCGCACATTCGCGCTGACGATTCCCGAGCTGCCCGAGGCGCTGCGGGTGGCCGTCGGCAACGCTTATCTGCTGTGCCGTATCGCCGACACCATCGAGGACGACGCGGAGCTCGACTACGAAACCAAGGCGAACTGGCACGCCGAGTTCGTGCAAGTGGTCGAAACCGGCGAAGGCGGCGCCGACTTCGGCCAGCGCCTGGCGCCGCAGCTGGCCAGCGCCACGCTCGACGCCGAGCGGCGTCTGGTCGCGCATACCGAAGACGTGCTGACCGTGATGCGCGATCTGCGCCCGGCCCAGCGCGCGGCGGTCGCGCGCTGTGTCCGCATCATGTGCGAAGGCATGCCGGAATACGAGCGCGCCGCCAGCGCCGAGGGGCTTCCCACGCTGGCGCATCTGGATCGCTACTGCTATTTCGTGGCCGGCGTGGTGGGCGAGATGCTGTCCGCCATGTTCACCGACCACGAGCCGGCCATGGGCGCGCACGACGCCGAGCTCAATCGTCTGGCCGTGTCGTTCGGCCAGGGTCTGCAGATGACCAATATCCTCAAGGATATCTGGGCCGATCAGTCGCGCGGGGTGTGTTGGTTGCCGCGCGACGTGTTCGCGCGCCACGGCTTCGATCTGTCGGATCTCGGCAAGCGTCCTGCCGACGAAGCGTTCGCGGCCGGTCTGTCCGAACTGATTGGCCTGGCGACCGGGCATCTGCGCAACGCGCTTGAGTTCACGTTGCGCATTCCCGGTCATCAGAAGGGCATGCGCCGGTTCTGCCTGTGGGCGATCGGTCTGGCGCTGCTGACGCTGCGCAAGATCCAGGCGAACCCGTATTTCACCGATGGTTCGCAGGTGAAGGTATCGCGCCGCAGCGTGCAGGCCACGGTACTGACGACCAATCTGGCGGTGGCCGACGACGATCGTCTGCGTCATCTGTTCCACATGACCGCGCACGATCTGCCGGCGCTGACGCCGAAACTGGCCGACGATCCGGCCGCGCCGATCAACGACATCGTCGAAATGCCGCGCCCCGGTGTAGCCAGCGCCGCGCAGCCGGCGGGGTTGGCCGAGGCTATCGACGCGGCGCAGACACGCCTGTTCGCCGATCAGAATCCGGACGGCCACTGGCGCTACGAATGCGAGGCCGACTGCACGATTCCGGCGGAATACATCCTCATGATGCACTTCGTCGGCGATGTCGATACCGCCCTGCAGGCGCGCGTCGCGAACTATATTCGCTACAAGCAGGCCGCCCACGGCGGCTGGCCGCTGTACTACGGCGGCGATCTCGACCTATCGTGCTCGGTGAAGTGCTACTACGCGCTCAAGCTCGCCGGCGACGATGTCGATGCGCCGCATATGGTGCACGCCCGCCAAGCGATTCTGGCCCGCGGCGGGGCCGGCCAGGTCAACGTCTTCACGCTCATCGCGCTGGCCCAGTTCGGGCAGGTGCCGTGGCGTGCCGTGCCGTTCATTCCGGTCGAAGTGATGCTGATGCCGCAGGCGTCGCCCTTCCATCTGTCGAAGGTGAGCTACTGGTCGCGCACGGTGATGGTGCCGTTGTTCATCCTCACCAGCCTGCGCACGATGGCGCGTAATCCGGCTGGGGTGAACATCCGCGAGCTGTTTACGATTCCGCCGGAGCAGCAGCGCGATTTCGTGCCGGCCCAGAACACACTGCAGCGCGTATTCAAGGGGCTGGATCTCGTCGGCCGAAGCTTCGAGCCGCTGATTCCCAAATTTGTGCGCAAGCGCGCGATCAAGACCGCCGAAAACTGGATCATCGAGCGCCTCAACGGCACCGACGGTATCGGTGCGATCTTCCCGGCCATGGTCAACGTTTACGAAGCGCTGGGC
Organism: Salinisphaera hydrothermalis C41B8; assembly: GCF_000732535.1. Taxonomy (GTDB): domain Bacteria; phylum Pseudomonadota; class Gammaproteobacteria; order Nevskiales; family Salinisphaeraceae; genus Salinisphaera; species Salinisphaera hydrothermalis. The sequence continues at coordinate 43,695 of NZ_APNK01000017.1, read as the reverse complement.
GAGCTCGGCTATCCGGCCGATCATCCCTACCGCGCCAACACGCGCCAGGCGATCGACGACCTCGTGTTCGATCACGGCGACATGGCCAACGTCCAGCCGTGCGTATCCCCGGTCTGGGATACCGGCCTGGCCGCGCTTGCGCTGCAGGAAGCCGCGGGCGAGGGTGATACACCGGTCGTGCGTGCCGGTCTCGACTGGCTAGCTGAACGCCAAGTGCTGGATGGCCCGGGCGACTGGAAGCGCGATCACCCCGACCTGCCGGGCGGCGGTTGGCCGTTCCAGTACGCCAACGATCACTATCCCGACCTGGACGACACCGCCGTGATCGCCTGGGCGATGTACAACACCGGCGACGGCGCCACCTACGGCCGGGCGATCACGCGCGCGACCAACTGGCTGGTCGGCATGCAGTCGTCGAACGGGGGCGTGGCCGCCTTCGATTCCGACAACAACCACGAATATCTCAACGAGATCCCGTTCGCCGATCACGGCGCGTTGCTGGATCCGCCGACGGCGGACGTCACCGCGCGCGTGCTCACGCTGACCGGGTTGTTACAGCGGCCGGAAGACGGGCCGTTCATCCAGCGCGCGATGGCGTATCTCAAGCGTGAACAGGAAGCCGATGGCTCATGGTTCGGGCGTTGGGGCACGAACTACATCTATGGCACCTGGTCGGTGCTGATGGCGCTCGAAGCGCTCGGCGAAGACATGAGCCAGGACTGGATTCAGCGTGCGGTGGCCTATCTGCGCGGCATGCAGCGTACCGACGGCAGTTGGGGGGAGGATAACGGCACCTATTGGGACCCGCCGCGCGGTCGCTCCGATGTCTCCACCAGCTTCCAGACGGCTTGGGCGATGCTCGGGCTGATGGCGGCCGGCGAGCGCGATACGCCCGCCCTGGCCCGCGGCGCGGCCTGGCTGATCGACGCCCAGGGCGATGACGGCGCCTGGCACGATCCGGAACATACCGCGCCCGGTTTCCCGCGCGTGTTCTATCTCAAATACCACGGTTACACCCGTTACTTTCCGCTCTGGGCGCTGGCGCGTTATCGCAACGTGCACGGTGTGCCGGCATCGGGCGCCGAGGCGGCGAGTACCGATTAAAGCCATGCCCCGGATGGATCGTACGGGCGGGCGCCGTGTTCTCGGGCCCGCCGAGACGTTGATTTGAGTCTTGCCATCGATCGGCTCGGCATCGTTGCCGCGTTGCCGGGCGAGGTGCGCGCCCTGGCACGGCTGCGTCCGCGCGGCCGTGCCCGGCTGCCCGGCGGCGCACGCCTGCTGTTGTCGGGCATGGGCGCCGAGCGCGCCGAACAGGCTGCCGCCACGTTAGCTGATGAAGGCGTGACCACGCTGATGAGCTGGGGCACGGCGGCCGCGCTGGCGCCGGGCGTCGACCCCGGGGCGCTGATTCTGGCGTCGACCGTACGCGGTGCCGACGACCGGGAATGGTCGACCGATCCCGTCTGGCGAACCGCGCTGGCCACGGCCCTGGCCCCGATGCATCAGGTGTTCGAACAGCGTCTGACGGAAACGCCCGGGCTGGTGGTCGACGCGGCCGCCAAGCGCGCGCTGCACGAGGCCACGGAAGCCATCGCCTGCGACATGGAAAGCGCGGCGATCGCGGCCGTGGCGGCCGAACGCGGGCTGGGTTTCGTTTGCGTGCGCGCAATCATTGATGATGCCGCCATGGTGTTGCCGCCGGTGGCGCGGGCGGCGATGGATGCCGACGGTCGTCTGCGGCCGGCCGCGTTGATGGGCGCACTGGCCGGGCGGCCGTCGTCGGTGCATGCCCAGCTCCGGTCGTTGAAGAATCTGGCCGTGGCGTTTCGCGCCGCGCGTATGACCTTGGCCGATGCGGCCCTTATTGTTCGTGGCGAGGAGACGACATGACGCGCATGCTATCGCGTGCACTGGCGGCATGGATCGAGTTGATGACGCGTCACGCGATCTGGGTAATCGCGGTCGGCATCGTCATCACGTTGGGCGGCGCCTGGTATTCGATGACCCATCTGTCGATGGACACCGACGATTCCAATCTGATCAGCAGCCACGTCCCGTGGCGAAAGACCTACATCGCCTACCAGCACGCGTTCCCGATCTATAACGACAATCTCGTGATCGTGGTCGACGGGGCGACGCCGGATATCGCGGGCGCCGCAACGGACAAGCTGGCCAAGGCATTGCGGCAGCAGCCGAATCTGTTTCCATCGGTATACGAGCCGGGCGGTGGGCAGTTTTTTGCCAAGAACGGTTTTCTCTATCTGTCGAAGGACAAACTGCAGTCGCTGTCGTCGCGGTTGACACAAATCCAACCGTTCCTGGGCCGGCTGTCGGCGGATCCGACGTTGCCGACGTTTTTCGACATGCTGGACAAGGCCATGGCGCCGGATGCGCCGGTCGACATGAATCTGGCCCCCGTGTTCAGCGAGTTGGCGCACACCTTCGACGCCAGTCGGGAAGGACGCTACAACCGCCTGTCCTGGCAACAATTGATCGGCGGCGATCAGCCGGGCGTGTCCGATCAGCGCTTCATCATCGTGCAGCCGAAGCTGAATTATGGCGCCTTGCTGCCGGCCCAAAAGCCGATGCAGGCGATCCGCGATGCCGCCAAGCGGCTGAATCTCGACGCGGCGCACGGCGTGCGCGTACGCCAGACCGGCGAGGTGGCGCTGTCCGACGAAGAGCTGGCCAGTGTGACCCATGGCGCGGCCTGGGGCGCGTCGCTCGCGTTCCTGGCCGTCGGCATCATTCTGTACCTGGGCTTGCGTTCGTGGGCGCTGATGGGCGCGTCGCTCGCCAGCCTGGTGGCCGGCCTGGTCGGCACGGCCACCTTCGCCGCCCTCGCGGTCGGTCGCCTGAACCTGATTTCCATCGCCTTTGCGGTGCTCTATATCGGGCTTGGCATCGACTACGCGATTCACGTCTGTTTGCGTTATCGCGAGGCGCTGGCCGAGCTGGGTGAGCGCGTGGCCGGGCGCGCGGCCGGCGTACGCCATGCGTTGACGTCGGCGATTTCCGACGTCGGGCTATCGCTCGCGCTCTGCGCGCTGACCACGGCCGCCGGTTTCTTTGCCTTTATTCCGACCTCGTATTCCGGCGTGGCCGAACTCGGGCTGATTTCGGGTGTGGGGATGTTCATCAGCCTGGTGGTGAGCCTGACCTTCCTGCCGGCCGCCATCTCGCTGATGAAGCCCTGGGTGCCGAGCACCGATACGACAACGAGCCGCTGGGCGCCGTTTATCGGTCGTCGTGCCCAGCGCCTGATCTGGACGCTGTCGGCGGTGGCCGTCCTGGCCTGCGTGATGGCATTGCCGTTCATTCGCTTCGACCCGAGTACGCTGGATCTGAAAAATCCCAACGACGAAGCGGTCAAGACCTATCGCGATCTGCTGGCGCATAGTGAACATTCGCCCCTGACGCTCGTGACGACGCGACCGACATTGGCGCAGGCCAAGGGTTTGGCTGCTCGTATCGCCAAGCAGCCGCACGTCTCGGGTGCGATGACGGTCGCGAATTTCGTGCCCGGTAACCAGACCGCCAAACTGTCGATCATCGGCGATCTGGCGTTGACGCTCGCGGTGACGCCGCCCGATATGAGCAAGCACGCGGATTTCGGCGCCCGCAAGCAGGCCATTGCCGATTTCGCTCAGCATCTGACGGCTTATCGCAAAAGCGACACCGGCGACGATGCGGCCGCGGCGCGCGATCTGGCGCAGTCGTTATCGGCTTGGCGTGACTGGTTCGCACAACAAAAGCCCGCCGCGCAGAAACAAATTCTGGCCAGCCTTCACGATCGCGTGCTGTCCGGGCTGCCCCGGCAGATCGACGGGCTCGCGGATGCGATGAATGCCTCGCGCATTACGCTCAAGAATCTGCCGGAAAGTCTGCGCAAGCGCTGGATCGGCACCCAGGGCCAGTTTCGCGTGGAGGTGTCGCCAAGCGGCAACCTCGATCACGAATCGGCTATGCGCAAGTTCGTGGCGAGCGTGCGCCAAGCGGCGCCGCACATCACCGGCGCGCCGGTTCTGGAGCTCTCGGCCGGACATACGGTGTCCAGCGCCTTCATGCATGCCTTCATTTATGCCGCCATTTTCATCTCGCTGTTCCTGCTGGTTTTGCTGCGCAGCGTCGTCGATACCATTCGTGTGCTGGTGCCGCTGGCTCTCTCCGGGCTGATTCTGGCGGCGGCGACCGTGGTCCTGGATATCCCGTTCAATTTCGCCAACGTGATTGCATTGCCGTTGTTGCTGGGGGTGGGCGTGGACAGTGGCATTCATGTCGTTCACCGGCTGCGACAGCGCGAACATCATCGACCGTTCCTGGGCACCTCGACGGCACGCGCCGTCATCCTCTCGTCACTGACCACCATGGCCGGTTTCGGCAGCCTGGCTTTCTCGCGTCACGCCGGCACGGCCAGCATGGGCCAACTGCTGACGATCGGCATGCTTGCAGTTCTCATAACCACCCTTATTGTCGTGCCCGCACTGTTTCGTATATTGCGGGAGTAGGGCGTGTTGAGATTGCGTGCGAGTCCGCGCCAAGCACCGTTGTGCGGCCCGACAAGGCGTAGTGCGCGCCGTATCGTTATGGGACGGTGGCGGGCGACAACGCCGAGCGGCCGTCACGCGGTCCATCGCCCGCGGCCTGCCCCCGGTCACGTCGACAGACCTTAGGTCCTCGACCCAATAAGGAATTTATCGGCATGCCTGAACCGATCGATTCGGCACGCAAAGATCAGGGCGCGGATTCGTCGCGCCCGCTGGACGCACGCCTGGCACGTCGTCTGGTCCGGCCGCTCGACGGCACTGCGGCGCGCCCCAATCATCTGACCACTGTCCGGCTCGTGCTGGGGCTCGTTTCGGCCTGGTGTCTGGCCCACGGAAGTCTCGTGGAAGCCAATATCGGTGCGTTCGTGTTCGCGCTATCGAATTTCGTCGATCATACCGACGGCGAACTGGCTCGCATGTCCGGCGCGTCGAGCCGTTTCGGGCATCTCTACGATCTGGCCTGTGACGCGATCATCCATACGCTGCTGTTCGCCGCGCTGGGCTACGGTCTGATTCATGGTCCGTTGGGGGCCTGGGCGCCCTTGATGGGCTTGGTGGCGGGCGCCTCGGTCGCATTCATTTTCTGGCTGCATATGGTTATGGAAGATGAACTGGGCAAGGCGGGGGCCAAGCTGCCCTCGGCCGGCTTGTTCGAGATCGAAGACGTGCTCTATCTGTTCCCGCTGGTTACCATCTTCGATATACGCGAAGCGTTTCTGGTGCTCTCGTTCATCGGTGCGCCGGCGTTCGCGATCTGGTTAGGCTGGTATTTCCGCGTGCTGCGCACGCGTTCGACGAGGGGTTGATTGATGCGCGCGCTGGTGACCGGAGCCACGGGATTCGTTGGTAGTGCAGTGGCCCGCGCGGCGCTGCGCGACGGCTGGACGGTGCGGGCGACCCGCCGACCGAGCAGCGATCTGACCGCGCTGGAAGGGCTGGATCTGGAGTTCGTCGAAGCCGATCTATCGAATACGGCGGCGCTGGTCGAGGCCATGCAAGATTGCGACGCGGTGTTCCATGTCGCGGCCGATTATCGTCTCTGGGCGGCCGACCCCGGCGAGCTCTATGAGAATAACGTCGAGGGTACGCGCCGTATCTGCGAGGCCGCGCGTAGCGCCGGCATCTCGCGGGTGGTGTATACCTCGAGTGTCGCGACCCTCGGCATTCCCAAGGACGGCTCGCCCGGCGACGAGGATACGCCGGTCGGTCTGGACGACATGATCGGCCATTACAAGCGATCCAAGTTCCTGGCCGAAGAAGTCGCGCGCGAATACGCCGCCGACGGGCTCGATATCGTGATCGTGAACCCGTCGGCACCGATCGGCCCCCGCGACCACAAGCCGACGCCGACCGGCCAGATGGTGCTCGAAGCCGCGGCAGGGCGAATGCCGGCCTTCGTGGACACCGGCTTGAATGTCGCGCATGTCGACGATGTAGCGCGCGGTCATCTGCTGGCCCATGCGCATGGCACGCCCGGTCGGCGCTATGTGCTGGGCGGCACCGACATGACGTTGGCCGAAATTCTCGCGCTGGTGGCCGAGATCGTCGATCGACCGCCGCCGCGCGTGAAGTTGCCGCATAACCTCGTGATGCCGATCGCGCATGCCGCGGAAGCGGTGGCGCGCGTCACAGGCCGGCCGCCGAAGGTGACCGTCGACGGCGTGAAGCTGGCCAAGAAACGCATGTTCTTTTCCCACGCGCGTGCGGCGGCCGAATTGGGCTATCGGGCACGCCCCGCGCGCGATGCGCTGGCCGATGCCGTGGCCTGGTATTACGCGCATCGCTACCTGCCGGTCGGCAAAAAGCCGTGATGCCACGCCTGGCGGCCTTCGTCGCCTTGGCGCTGGCGTCGATGGCCGTCTTGGCCGAAGCGCCGGCACCCGACGCGATCACCGGATTCTGGCGCACCGAGAAAGGCGGCGCAGTCATTCATGTCGTCGATGATCGCGGCGATTTTGTCGCCCGTATCGTATGGCTAAAGCAGCCCCGCTACCCGACGGACGACCCGCACGGCATGGGGGGTCAGCCGCTCGTCGATCGCCACAATCCCGACCCGGGCAAGCGTGATCGGCCGATGATTGGGCTGCGCATGATCAAGGATCTGGATTATCATGTATTAGACAACGATCACGCGCGCTGGGAAAACGGCCGCGTCTACGATCCCGACCGGGGGAAGTGGTTCGACTGCGATCTTTGGCTCGCCGACCCCAATCACCTGAAGTTGCGTGGCTACGTCGGTATCCGGGCGTTGGGCAAAACCACAACCTGGACGCGAGTGGCCGACCCGCGCCCGGCGAGCCGCCCGGGCGCCATGGATCAGAGCAAGTCATGACGATGTACGTGCCGTATTCCGACGATCTCGAAGTCGAACAGCCCGATGAGCAGGCCCAGATTGCTGATATCGTGCGTGATCTGGGCATTGCCCACGAGCGCATGATCGAAGCCCGCGCCCAGGCACCGCGCGGTACCCAGGCCAAGGGCCATGGCGTGCTCAAGGGCGTGTTCACCGTTGCGCCCGATTTGCCGGGGGAACTCGCGCAGAGCCTGTTCGCCACGCCGGGTGAATACCCGGCGATACTGCGCTTTGCTACCGAGCCCGGCGCGTTCATGGACGATCGCCGGCCGGCCGCCCGCGGCCTGGCGATGAAGCTGATGGGCGTCGACGGCGAGAAGATGGTGGGCGACGGCCGGGTGACCCAGGACTTTTTGTTCGGCAACTGCCCGGTCCTACCGCTCGCCGATGTCACCACCTATCGCGAGATTGCGCGACTGCGTGCCGAATACGGACACGATCCCGAGCAACTGGCCGCCGAGATCGCCAAGCGAGACGACGGCGATGTGCAGACCTTGTTCGAGCGTCTGCCGAACATCGACTTGTTGGCGAACAGTTATTACAGCCAGTCGGCGTTTCGTTTCGGTGATTACGTGTGCAAATACGCGCTAATGCCGAATATCGACGCCCAGCGCGCGTTGGCCGCGCGTCCGGTCACCGACGACGACGGGCCGGATGTACTCGCCGAATGGCTGGCCGCCTTTCTGGCCGATAACGCAGCCGGCTTCGATTTCTGTGTGCAGCTGATGACCGATCCGAAAGCCATGCCGATCGAGGACGCGTCGATCGAATGGGACGTCGGTCGTAGCGCCTGGCGCCGGGTCGGCACGCTCCACCTGCCGCCCCAGGATCCAGGCACGCCGGCGCGCCAAACCTTCGGTGACGAGGTGCTGACCTTCGATCCCTGGGCCGGGCGGCCGGATCTGCGGCCGTTGGGCTCGATCAACCGGGCGCGCAAGGCCGTTTATCGCGCCTCGGCTCGTCGTCGTGAAATCAACGGTCGCGCTGAGCTCGAGCCGGCTTCGTTTGCCGATTGCCCGGACTGAGCCCCGCGACGGGCCGGTTCGCGCCCTAGATGGATGACCAGGAGACCTCGATGAGTCGCGCCAGCGTCGAAGAAATGATTGCCGATGCCGACGCCGCCGATGAGGCGGCGTTCGTCGATGATCTGGATACGCCCGTTTTGAAGCAGCGCTTCGAGGCGGATAACGAATTCATCTTTCTCGATGAATTTCTGCCCGTGGAAACCACGACGCGGTTCCAGGCACGTATTCCGGAACTGGCCGAGGCCGTACACCGCAACTATATTCCGCGGCACAAGAAAGGGGGCAGCGTGTCGCGCTATGCGCTGGACGAGCTCGCCCCCGAAATCCCCGCGCTCTATCGCAACCCGCGTTTCATCGCCTGGCTTGAGCGGATGACGGGCGAGACTCTGCAGGTTTGTCCCGAATCCGATCCGCATGCCTACGCGCTGTATTTCTATACCGAGCCGGGCGATCACATCGGCTGGCATTTCGATACGTCGTACTACGCCGGTAAGCGCTATACGTTGCTGCTGGGCGTGGTCGACGAATCGTCGGCCCAGCTTGAGTTCGAGCTGTTCAAGAACGACGAGAACCGCGAGACGGTGGGCGATGCGCGCAATCTGCGTCCGGGCGCGATGTGTCTGTTCAACGGCGACGAGGTCTGGCATCGCATCACGCCGCTGGGCGATAACGAACGCCGTATTTCGTTGACTTTCGAGTACGTCACCGACACCCACATGAGTGGCTGGCAGCGTTTCGTCTCCAACATGAAGGATTCGATCGCGTATTTCGGTTTCAAACAGGTGTTCAAGCGCGATCAGCGCTAGCCGCCCGACCCGTGAAACGCACCGCTGCCCTCATGCTGCTGACCGGCGTGGCCCTGTTTACGGCCGTACTCGCCTGGCAGGGTCTGCCCGCGATCGGTCACGCGCTGTCGGTGGCGGGCTGGGGGCTGGCCGCGGTCACGGCGTGGCATCTGTTGCCGCTGGTGATCGATAGCCACGCCTGGCGAATTTTGTATCGACCACCGCGGCCAGCGCTGCCGCGCATCGTCTGGGCGCGTTGGATCGGCGAGTCGATCAACGGCCTGTTACCCGTCGCCCAGATCGGCGGTGATATCGCCAAGGCCCGGTTGCTGATCAAACAGGGGCTGGCCGCAGCCGAGACTGGAGCCACCGTGGTTGTCGACATCACCCTGGCCGCTCTTACGCAGATGCTGTTCGGCATGCTCGGGCTGGTGCTGTTGCTGATCCTGATCGATAAGCCGGATATCGCCTGGGGTGTGGCGGTGGGCATCGGCGTGATGCTGGCGCTGCTGGCGTTGTTCTACAGGCTGCAGCGCGGCGGCCTGTTCGGCGCGTTAGCGGTGCTGGTCAAGCGTATCGGCGGCGGTCGCGCGTGGCTGGATTTCGTGGGCGGCGCACAGTCGCTCGACGCCGCGATCAGCGCGATTTATGCCCGGCCGTGGACCGCCGTGCGTGCGCTGGGCTGGCGCTGGATTGGCTGGGTGGCGGGCATCGGCGAGGTCTGGCTCGGGCTTTATTTTCTCGGCCACCCGGTCGGCTTGGCGGATGCCGTCATGCTGGAGGCGCTGGGCCAGGCAATTCGCGGTGCGGCGTTTGCCATTCCCGGTGCGCTCGGTGTTCAGGAGGGCGGTTTCGTGCTCCTGGCTGGGCTGATCGGGCTTAATCCGCAGATCGGGCTGGCCTTGTCGCTGGTCAAGCGCGTGCGCGAGCTCGGCCTGGGCATCCCCGGGCTGGTGGCCTGGCAGTGGGCCGAAGGCCGCCTGCTGGAACGCCCGCGCCGTTCGCCCGCGGCGACCCCTCGACATTCATAAATCATCGAAAGACGAGTGCTTATGCATGCAGTTCTGCTGGCGGCCGGTATGGGCCGTCGACTCGACGACATCACCGGTGGCGGCCCGAAATGCCTGCTGCCGTTCGGTAAGGCCAGTTTGCTCGAGCGTCATCTGCGCCGGCTGACCGCAGCGGGCATTGACCGGCTCACGGTGGTGGTCGGCTTCGAAGCGATGCAGATCGAACAGGCGCTGGGCGCGCTCGTGCCCGAGGTGGCGCCCGAGATGACGGTCACCACCGCCCACAACCCGGCGTTTCGCCAAGGCAGCGCGAAGAGCGTGCTCGCGGCGGCCGATGTGTTGGCGGGCGGGGACGAGGTCCTGCTGATGGACGCCGACGTGCTTTACGATCATCGACTGCTCGATACATTGCTCGCGGCCGATGCTGCCGACGTTCTGGGCATGGATCGCAGTGTAGGCGCCGACGATGCCGAGGCGGTCAAGGTCTGTCTCGACGACGAGCGCATCGTGGCCTTCGACAAGGTGCTGCCCGCCGATCTCGCTTACGACACGATCGGCGAATCAGTCGGCTTCTTCCGGCTGTCGCCGGCCAGCGCCAAGGCACTGGTTCGGGAATGCGAGCGTGTCGGCCGGGCCGATGAAGACGCGCCCTACGAGGCCGCGCTGCAGCGGGTGATGCGTGCCGACGGCGCCGCCTTCGATCCTGCGGACGTGACCGGCTTGCCCTGGATCGAGATCGATTATCCGGTCGATGCCGAGCGCGCCGTCCGCGACATTCTGCCCCAGCTTCAAATCAACCACGGATAGCCATGCTTGCGGATATCAAAGCCCGGACGACCCCGAACAAGACCAAGACCCGCGCCCTGCGCGATCTGCTCGAGTCCAACCGGCTCGAATTCATCATGGAGGCGCACAACGGCCTGTCGGCGCGTATTGTCGAAGAGGCCGGCTTTGCCGGCATCTGGGCATCCGGTCTGGCGCTCTCGGCGGCGTTCGGTGTACGCGATTCCAACGAGGCGAGCTGGACCCAGGTGCTGGAAACGGTCGAGTTCATGGCCGATGCCACCGACGTGCCGATTCTGCTCGACGGCGATACCGGCTATGGCAATTTCAACAACCTGCGGCGCTTGGTCAACAAGCTCGAGTCGCGCGGTGTGGCCGGCGTCTGTATCGAGGACAAGCTGTTTCCCAAGACCAATAGCTTCATCGACGGCGAGCGCCAGCCGCTGGCGGATGTCGACGAATTCTGCGGCAAGATCCGCGCCGGCAAGGATGCCCAGGCCGATCCGGATTTCTGCATCGTCGCCCGCGTCGAGGCGCTGATTGCCGGCTGGTCGGTGGACGAGGCGCTGGAGCGTGCCAAGGCTTACCAGCAGGCCGGGGCGGATGCCATCCTCATCCACGACAAGGCGCCGCGGTTCGACAATATTCAGAAGTTCGCAGATCGCTGGGACGGCTCCTGCCCGCTCGTGATCGTGCCCACCAAGTATTACTCGACGCCGACCGATGTGTTTCGAGCGGCGGGTATCAGCCTGGTGATCTGGGCCAACCATACGGTGCGAGCCTCGGTAACCGCCATGCAGAACACGGTGGCTAGGATTTATCAGAACGAGACCCTGACCGGGGTGGAGGACCGGATCGCGCCGGTGTCGGAGATCTTCCGTCTCCAGGGCGATCCGGAACTGCGCGAGGCCGAGAAGCGCTATGCGGGCGATGCCGGTGCGGCCACCCGCGCTATCGTGCTGGCCGCGGCGCGCGGCGAGGGTCTGGAGCCGGTGACCGAGGCGCGGCCGAAGGCCATGCTCGAAGTGGCCGGTAAGCCGCTGCTTCGTCACTTGGTCGACGTTTTTAAGCAGCACGGGCTGCACGACATCACAGCGGTAGCGGGCTATCGCCCGGAAACCATCGATGTCGCCGGCGTGAAAGTGGTCGAGAATCCGGATTTCGAAACCACCGGCGAGCTGGCGTCGCTGGACAAGGCGCGTGAGCATTTCGGCGACGACAATCTGATCGTCTATGGTGACCTGATCTTCCGGCGCCACGTGCTGACCGACCTGCTGGAGGCGCCCGGCGAGATCACCGTGGTGGTGGATTCGCAGGGACGCCGGTCCGATGCGCCCCAGCGCGACCCGGCCTGGTGTAGCGCGCCGGATGACCGGTCGTTGTTCGGCCAGTCCGTGGCGTTGACCCACGTCGGTATGGACAATGCACCAGACAGCACGCCGAACGGACGCTGGATCGGCGTGATGCGCAGTCGTGGTGAGGGACGGGTCTGGATTCGCCAGGCGTTGGATAAACTCCGCGCCGAAGGCCGATTCGAAACCGCGGGCGTACCGGATCTGCTCAACGAGCTCATCGCGGCCGGGCATCGCGTGGATGTTATCTACATCACCGGGCATTGGCTGGACGTCAACGATCTCGACGATCTGCGCGCCGCATCCGAATTCGCACACGGAGAAGCTGCATCATGACCCTTCAGGCCAACGACTTCATCGATCGCGCGGCCGCCTATGGCTACGACTTCTATGCCGGGGTGCCGTGTTCGTTTCTGACACCGTTCATCAACACCGTGATCGACAGCGAACGGCTGACCTATGTCTCGGCCGCGAACGAGGGCGATGCCGTGGCCCTGGCCGCCGGCCAGGCGCTCGCGGGCAAGCGCGCCGTGGCGATGATGCAGAACTCCGGGCTGGGCAACGCCGTATCGCCACTGACCTCGCTCAACTGGGTGTTCCGGCTACCGATCCTGCTCATCGTGACCTGGCGCGGCACGCCGGATGTGGCCGACGAGCCGCAGCACGAGCTGATGGGCCAGATCACGACCGATATGCTCGAGACCATGGATCTACCGTGGGAAATCTTCCCGGATCGTGCGGAGGCCGTGGACGAGGCGTTGGCCCGGGCCGAAGCCCATATGAACGAGACCGGTCGGCCTTATGTGCTGGTCATGAAGAAGGGCACGGTCGCGCCGGCCGAGCTGCAGACCCAAAGCGCGCCGACCCAGAGCCGCGGGGCGATCACGTTCCGCCCGGCGCCGTACAAGGAGCCGACCGTCTCGCGTCGCGAGGCGCTGTCGCATCTGGTTGAGCGTACCGATCCGGCACACAGTGTCATTATTGCCTCCACCGGTTTTGCCGGTCGCGAGCTGTATGCGATCGACGATCGGCCCAACCATTTGTACATGGTCGGTTCGATGGGCTGTGCGCCGCTGCTCGGGCTCGGCCTGGCGATGGCGCGGCCCGATCTCGACGTGATCGTGGTCGACGGCGATGGGGCCGCCCTGATGCGGCTGGGCGCGATGTCGACACTGGCGGCCTACGGGCCGACCAATCTGCATCATCTGTTGCTCGACAACGGCATGCATGAATCCACCGGCGGCCAGGCCACGGTGTCGTCGGGCCTGTCGTTTGCCGGCATCGCGGCCGCAGCGGGTTATCGCACGACGTATGAGGGGCATGATCGTACGGTGATCGATCAGATGCTCGGCGGCAGCTCGCAAGGACCGGCGTTCTCTCATCTGCATATCGCGCCGGGCACCGATAAGGCCAACCTGCCGCGGCCCGCGGCCACGCCGGTGGAAGTCAAGCAGCGCCTGATGGCGCATATCGGGGCCGGATCGTGAATCGCATGCGCTTGCTTAACCCGGGCCCGGTCACGCTAACCCCGACCGTGCGTGACGCGCTCGCGGCGCCGGATCTGTGTCATCGCGAGGTCGAGTTCTTCGATCTGCAGGATACCCTCCGGGATGGGCTGGCGGCGGTCTATGATCTGGATACCGCCGTCTGGGCGCCGATCGTGCTGAGCGGCTCCGGCACCGCGGCGGTCGAAGCGATGATGGCCTCGATGCCGGGTGACGGCGCGCGCGTGCTGGTGATCGAGAACGGCGTCTACGGCGAGCGGATGACGCACATGGCGGCCGTCCACGGCATCGACCACGAGACCTTGTCGCTTGCCTGGGGCGAGGCCATCGATCCGGTAATTCTGGCCGAGCGGCTTGCGGGCGCGGATTTCACCCACGTTGCGGTGGTGCATCACGAAACCACCACGGGCCGGCTCAACGACCTCGATGCGATCGCGGCGGTGTGTGCCGACGCCGATGTGGCGTTGTTGGTCGATGCGGTGTCGAGTTTCGGCGCCGAGGCGATCGCTTTCGGTCCTGCGGTCGCTGCGGTGGCGGCCACCGCCAATAAATGTCTGCACGGCGCGCCCGGCGCTGCATTCGTGCTCGCACGGCGCAGCGCGCTGACCGCGGCAAAAACGCGGGCGTTATATCTGGATCTGGTGAGCTACTGCGACAAGCAAGATGAGCGCGGCACACCGTTCACACCGGCCATACCGGCCTTCCATGCCCTGGCCGCCGCTCTGGCCGAACACGCCAGTGCGGGCGGCTGGCGGGCGCGACGCGCGTATTATCGGGCGTTGGCACAGCGTGTCGCCGATGGACTGGCGGAGCTCGGTATCCAAGCCATGCTGTCGACGCAACAGAGTTCGTGTGTTTTAAGGGCGTATCGGCTGCCCGCCGGAGTGTCTTATCATGAGCTCCATGATCATCTCAAAGCGGCTGGCTTTGTCATTTACGCAGGGCAGGGTGGCCTGACGGATGAGATTTTTCGTATCTCCACCATGGGCGATCTGCATGATGGGGACGTAGATGAACTGATTGCACGAATTGCCGAGATCACGGCACCCTAATGTGCAACAATAGAGTTCTTAACAAAATTTGCATATGTATAATGCAGTGGTGCTTCGCGGCATCGCCGCATTACATCTATTGCGCTCGGATCGGCTAACCCCCAACCGCCGGGCCCAAAAGAGAGGTCGAAATGGCAGTACCGCTGATTCAACAGTACAAAGTGGCACGCTACATCATGGGCCAGAAGATCGCCCGGCGTGAGCGTTACCCGCTGGTGCTGATGCTGGAGCCGTTGTTCCAGTGCAACCTGGCGTGCGCCGGTTGCGGCAAGATCGACCACCCCAAAGACATCCTGAAGCAGCGCATGAGCGTCGAGGACGCGTTGAACGCGGTCGACGAATGCGGTGCACCCATGGTGTCGATTCCAGGCGGCGAGCCGCTGATCCACAAGGACATGCCTGAAATCATCAAGGGCATCGTGGCGCGCAAGAAGTTCGTCTATCTTTGCACCAACGCCATCCTGATGAAGAAGAAGATGGACGACTACGATCCGTCGCCTTACTTCACCTGGTCGGTGCATCTGGACGGCCTGAAAGAGCGCCACGACGAGTCGGTGTGCCAGGAAGGCGTGTTCGAGAAAGCCGTCGAGGCCATCGAAATGGCGCGCGACCGCGGCTTCCGCGTAACCATCAACTGCACGCTGTTCGACGGTGAAGTGCCGGAAGAAGTCGCCGATTTCTTCGATTACGTCACCGATCTGGGCGTGGAAGGCATCACCGTGTCGCCGGGCTACTCCTACGAGCATGCGCCGCGTCAGGACGTGTTCCTGGGCCGCTCCAAGGCCAAGAACCTGTTCCGCGAGATTTTCCGGCACGGTAAGGAGCGCGGTTCGGACTGGAAGCTTAATCATTCCTCGCTGTATCTGGACTTCCTGGCCGGAAACGAGACCTACCAGTGCACGCCTTGGTCGAACGTAACCTACAACATCTTCGGTTGGCAGAAGCCCTGCTACCTGTTGGTCGACGAAGGTTACGAGAAGACCTTCAAGGGCCTGATGGAAAACACCGAGTGGGAGAAATACGGTGTGGGCCGCAATCCGAAGTGCGACAACTGCATGGCGCACTGCGGGTATGAAGGCACGGCGGTCGAGGATACGTTCTCGCACCCGCTGAAAGCGTTGAAGAGCATGGCGCGCGGCCCGCGTCTGTCGGGCGACTTCGCCGAAGAACTGCCGGTTCTGTACGGCGATCGGGCCGAGGCCACGGCGACCAAGATCCCGATTTCCCAGATCGGCCGTCGGGAGTCGAGCTCGAAGGAAAAAGAACTCGGTTAACGCCGACGTTCTATTTCCAGCCTTCCGAGGCCGCCGGTGCGCCGGCGGCCTTTTTTGTATCCGACGTTATGCTGCTCACGACACTGGTTCTGACTTCTCTGATCATCTGGCTCGGCCTGCTGGCGCAGCCCTGGCTGCCCTGGTTGTTGCGGGAGCGCTTTGCGGCACGTGCCGCCGACGCTCAGACCGCCGATTTGTCGGATGTGACCGTGCTGATTCCTGCACGCGACGAGGCCGAGGCGCTGGAGCGTACTTTGGCCGCACTGGCTGAGCAGGGCACCGGGTTGTCGGTGGTCGTGATCGATGACAACTCGACCGACGGTACCGGGGACATCGCGCGGGCGGCCCCGCTCGATCGGCTCACCGTCCTCACCGGCCAGCCGCTGCCCGAGGGCTGGACCGGGAAACTCTGGGCGCTCGAGCAGGCGCGCCAGCACGTGGCGACATCGCGGGTCGTATTGCTGGATGCCGATATCCGTATCGCGCCCGGCACGATCGCCGGGCTGAAGGCCAAAGCCATGGCCGAAAACCGGCAGATGGTGTCGCTGATGGCGCATTTGCGCATGACCAGCCTGCCCGAGCGGCTGCTGATCCCGGCCTTCATCTATTTCTTCAAGCTGCTCTATCCGTTTGCCTTGTCCAACGCCGGCTCGCGATATGTCGCGGCGGCGGCCGGTGGCTGCGTGCTGATCGATACCGCCATGCTCGAACGTATCGGCGGTTTCGGCGCCCTGCGCGATGCCGTGATCGACGATTGCACGTTGGCGCGTTGCGTACGTCGTAGCGGCGGACGGACCTGGGTTGGGGTAACGCATGCGGCGGTGAGCCTGCGGGGCTACGACGATTTCGAGGGCATCCACGCCATGGTGGCGCGTTCGGCCTATAGCCAGCTGCGCTATTCGCCCGGTCTGTTGGCCGGATGCACGCTAGCGATGGGGCTGATGTTCTGGCTGCCGCCGCTGGCGCTGATCCTGGGCGATTCGACGGCCCGCTGGCTCGGATTGGCAGCCTGGATTGCGATGGCGGTCAGCTATATACCGACCCTGACTTATTACGGGCTGTCGCGTTTCTGGGCTGTGGGCCTGCCGCTGATCGGCACGATTTATCTGGGCATGACGTGGTCCTCGGCGCTACGGTACTGGCGCGGTGTGCGCACGGCATGGCGCGGGCGGGCCTACCACCGGTCCTGATCGACGGCACCCCTGGGATGCAACGCTCACCGACGAAATCGGGTCTTTCCGGATATGTTCAGGATGCAGACATCCGGGTTGGCGTCTAATCGGGTTGATGAGATGCACGACGGCCCCATATCGGAGAACGTGTTACCCGAAGGCGGGCCTGGATTGAGACCGAGGAAGTCGAGAATGAAAGCATTGACGCGTTTGTTGCAAAGCGTGGTGGCTACGGGCGTGATCTTCGCCTGTGTCAGCGTGTGGACGGCGGCGGCAGCCGAACCGGCCCGCACGGTGGTCGAGAACCTCGACAGCCAGCTTGTGGCCACGATGAAGCAGGGCAAGCAGCTCGGTTTCGAGGGACGCTACAAGAAACTGGCGCCGGTGATCGACCAATCGTTCGATCTGAACCGCATCGCCAAGCTCGCGCTCGGCAGCAAGTGGGAAAAACTCGACCCGCAACAGCAGACTCAGTATCTGCACATGTTCCGCGAGGACACACTCGCAACCTACGCATCGCGCTTCGACAGCTATAGCGGCCAGTCTTTCAAGATCAAGGCCGTCAAGGATGCGCCGGGCGGTCGCCGCCAGGTCAACACGGTCATTACCTCCAACGATGGCGACGATATCCCGATCAATTATGTCTTGGATAACGAAAGCGGCGATTGGAAGATCGTGAACGTCGTGGCCAAGGGCGTCAGCGACCTGGCCCTCAAGCGCGGCCAGTACACCGGTTCCATTCAGGAAAAAGGCCCGGCTGGCTTTATCAAGCAGTTCCAGGCGCAGCTGAAGAAATATCCCAGTATCCCGAAGGTGCCGGCAAACGACGCCGGCTGATTTTCGTCGGATTGACCGAAAAGGGCCCGGGGGGGCCGGGTGGGGGCCCGGGGGTTTTTTTTTTTTTTTTATGGCCAAAAAACGCGGATGAGTGTTGTCGGATGTAGACGCGACGCGCCGTGGATCGACGTACTGCACACGGCGTCGAGCGGCCGGGCGATGGCCAAGCGCTGGTGGAGCCGGCGCGGCATGAGCATAGAGCTCGCCGCCGTTTAAGCTCCGTTCTGCCAACCTGACGACCAGGACAGCGCGTTGGCCGTTGACGGACTCAACACGCCCTAGCCGTAGGCGCGTGGGCGACCCGAGCGGCCCTGAAAATATCGTGGGAGCCGAGTGAGTAGTGCCGGGCAACGAGCCCGGCGCCCGGTATGGGCTCAGCGTGGCGCGTTGCCGGGCGTCAGGCGTTCGACCGTGGCCCAATGGGCTTCACGAATCCGGGGCCATTCGAGCTTGAGCCAGGGCGTATAGCGATCCGGGTGGGCGGCCAGCTCGGCATCAAGCATATCGGGCGCCATGAACGAGAAATCGGCGATCTCGTTGGGGTTGCCGGCCACGGCGGCGTCCGAACAGGCAACAAATACGGAACACATTTCGTGCTCGGCGCCGATCTCGCCGAACTGGGCGTGATACTCGAATTTGTAGAGATAGGTGACGTCGGCTTCGACGCCGATTTCCTCGCGCAGGCGCCGCTGCGCCGCCTCGGGCACTGTCTCGCCGCGCCGTGGATGGCTGCAGACGCTGTTCGACCAGAAGCCGCCCCACAGCTGCTTGGCGTCGGCGCGCTGCTGCATCAGTACCTCGCCATCGCTATTGAACAGAAAGATCGAAAAGGCGCGGTGCAGTACCCCTTCGCCTTTGTGTGCCTCGGCCTTGGGCATATGGCCGAGTACGTTGTCGTCGGAGTCGACCAGGATCAACGGTTCGTCGTCGAAGGAGACGACTTCGGCGGCGCCAGCGTTCATGTTCGTGCTCATGAGCGAATTTCCGTGATGAAGGAGTTGTAGCCCGCGACCCGCATCGCCGAAGCCACATCCTGAATTTTATCGGCTTCGGCGACTGCGATCATGGCGCCGCCGCCGCCGCCGCCGGTGAGCTTCGCGCCGAGCGCGCCGTGGGTCCGGGCGATTTCGACCAGTTCCTCGATTTCCCAGGACGAGACCTGCAGCGCATTGAGCAGGCCGTGATCGATATTCATCAAGTCGCCCAGTTCGGCGATGTCGCCGCGCGCGAGCGCATCGACGCCGGCCAGGGCCAGTCCATCGATCTGGTCGAAGATGGCTTCGTAGCGCGACGGGCTCTTCTGCCAGGCCGCGCGGACATTGCCCACGGTCTGGGCGGTCAGCGTCGCCACCCCGGACAGGCCGATGACCACCGGGATCGGGCGCGCGGTGGCCAGATCGCGGATCTCCGGACGGGCGGTCGGGTTGTCCTTGCGGAACAGGATCGGCCGGCCGAAGGTGGCCAACGTGTTGTCGATACCGCTCGGCGTGCCGTGGGCGATCTTTTCGACGTCGAACGCCAGATTCGATATCTCGCGCTCGGACATCTTGATGTCGAAACAGCGCGCCATGGCGCGAATCACGGCCACGGCCAGGGCCGCGGACGCGCCGAGGCCGTTGGCCCGCGGCACGCGCGGGAACACATCGATACGCATGCCGCGATCGGCCACGCCAAGGCGCTCGGCGATCAGCGTGATCGATTCGTGCAACGAGCTGATCTTGCCCTCCGGCTCGGAAAAACGCATTTCCACGCCCCAGCGCGGGATCAGCAAATCGATCTGTTCGGGCTGTGGGCGCACTTCGGCGCGCACATTCAGCGGAATGGGGGCCGCGATCGCATGCCGGCCGTAGACCACCGAATGCTCGCCGAGCACGATGATCTTGCCGTAGCCCATATCGCCGACCGCATCGCCGTGACCAATGACTTCCGGCTCCGCCGAGCGCGTCGTACTGCGGGCGGCCTTGCTGCGGTTTTCGCCGAGCTCGGCCAGAATTTCGCGCGCGCGCCAGACCTTGATATCGCCGCCGGCGATCAGCCGATCCACGACCTCGTCGAACTGGTCTTCGGTGGCCCCGGCGGCCATGGCCACGCTACGCGCATGCAACGTCATGTGGCCGCGCTGGATGCCGTGGGTCGACAGCGCCTTGATGGCGGCGAAGTTCTGCGCCAGGCCGACCGCGCACATGATCTCGGCCAGTTCCGCCGCCGAATCGATGCCCAGCACGCGATGCGCGATCTTGACCGCCTGGTTGGATTCGACCTGGCCGCCGACGGTGCCAACCTTCAGCGGCAGCTCCAGCTCGCCGACCAGATTACCGTCATCATCGGCCGTCCAGCGCGTCAGCGACCGATATCGGCCGGTCCGCGCGGCGTAGGCATGGGCCGCGGCCTCGATCGCGCGCCAGTCGTTGCCGGTGGCGATGGCCACGGCATCGATGCCGTTCATGATGCCCTTGTTGTGCGTAGTCGCCCGGTACGGGTCCATCTCGGCGAATTCGTTCGCCAGGATGATGCCGTCGCGGACCTCGGTGCCCGAATATTCGCCGGCTTCCAGCAGGCTGGGCGGAATCACGCAGCGTGCGCGGACCAGCGCGCGGTCGGTGAGGTTCGACAGGATACGCAGGAACACCTCGCCGCCGGAGATCTTTTCGATCAGCGGGGCCGCGCCTTCGCACATCGTGTTGACGAGGTTGGCGCCCATGGCATCGCGGGTATCTACGACCAGGTGGACCACCAGCATCTCGCCATGTTCGGCGGTCGCGCCGTGCGTGAGCACCTCGATGTCGCGGGCGCCGCCGCCGCGGGCGACCATGTTCGGGTGCAGGCTGTTGGCGAGATTCAGAATCTCTTCCCGAGCCTGCAGGATGGCCTGCTTGGCGTGCGCGGCATGCGGTACGTTCACGACCTGAATCTGGCCAATGAGCATCGGCCGTTCGGCGCGCGACGTAAAGCCGCCGGCGCGTCGCACCAGTTTGGCCGCCGACGATACCGCCGCGATGATCGACGGCTCTTCGACCACCATCGGGATCAGGTAGTCGCGGTCGTTGATCTGGAAGTTCAGGCCCAGGCCCATCGGCAACCCGAAGGCGCCAATCACGTTCTCGATCAGCCGGTCGGCCTTGTCCGCATCCAGCAGATGCGTGCCGTCGACCAGCATGTCGTATTCCGTCTCGCTGATGACGTCGCGCTCGAGCAGGGCACGCAGGCGGTCAGCGACCGAGAATTTGTAGAACTGAGGAATGCGGGAATGACTCATGCGAAACGAACCCTCGCGCCGAATGGTCGACGATACCGACACCGCATCGATATCGTTGTGTAATACATAAGTTTAGCGCAGCCCACGTTCGCCTGTCGTTGCTCGGGGGGCGGCGGATGAATCGGTTTCGTTTTCCAGCGCCACGCCGGGCGCGGCGAAACCGAGATCGATAATGTCGGCGCCGGCGGCGTCGAACTCGCGACGTAGCGCCGTTTCGTCCACATTCGGGGTGGTGAATAGCAGGCCGACATCGCCGCCGCCGGCGCCGGAACTCTTGAAGACCGCGCCATGACGGGCCGCCGTGGCATGCAGTTCATGATGGCGTTCGCTGACGATGCCGGCCTTGGCGTGATGATCCAGAGCGATAAGCGCCTCGAAGAATTCACGGGCCAGTCGCACGAAACGCACGGCCTGACCGAGATCTTCCGCGGCATTCTCGGCCAGCGCGGCGAGGCGGCCGATATCGGACGCGAAGCCGGCGGGTTCTCGTTTGCCGTATTCGTAGACCCGGCCGACCAGATCGGTGGTGCTGGCGCCGGTACCGGTCACCACGACTAGACCGCTTAGCCCCGGCGGCCAGGCCAGCGGGGTCGGCGCCGTATCGCGCGTGTAGCCGATGATACCGCCATAGACCGCGGTTGCGACATCGCCGCCGCTTCCGGTGCCGTTCTGGGCGTCGCGATGCGCCGCGATGGCCAGTTCGGCCAGCTCGGCGTGGCCAACTTCGACGCCCGCGCGGGCCAGCAGCGCCCGACTCAGGGCCGCGGCCACGGCCGCGCTGGAGCCGAGCCCGAGCTTGTGCCCATCGCGCGCGAAATCGGTGGTATCGATATGGACATTGAGCGGAGGCAGCGGGGTGTCGATATGAGCGACGACGCGCGCCAGCACGGCGCGGTAGACGCGTAGACGGTCGGCCAGACTGGCGTCGATCTCGGCCGGCCCGCGACCGTCGACGCCCAGCGCCAGTCCGTCGATATCCAGGTTGGGGGCGGTGAGATGCCAGTATTCGTCGTCTGAATCGGTGAGCGTCACTCGGGCGCGTCGATCGACTGCGCTCAGGATCGCCGGCGCGCCTTCCAGCACGGCGTATTCGCCGATCAGGAACAGCTTGCCGGGGGCGCTCGCGACGATCGGACCCGCCATGCTCATGCGATCACGCGCGCGGCCGGGCCGAGTGCGGTGCGACGGGTTTCCAGCACCCCGGGCACGTCGGCCAGTTCGCGGGCGACCGCTTCGCCGTGTCCCGGGGCGCAAAGGGCTTTGACCTGGGGCCCGGCATCGATCGTGAAATAGACGGGCGTGCCGGCCTCGCGCAGGCTCCGGACGGCGTGCATGGCGGCCACGGTCGCCGGGTTCCAGTAGATCAGCCCCGGGCGCGTGGACATCATCAGACCATGCAGCTTGAGACAGCTCATCTCCGTGAGCGCGCCCACGGTTTCGAAATCGCGGGCCGCGATCGCATCGCGCATGGCGGCGAGATCGCTCTCGGAATGGTCGACCCAGGCCTGGTAATAATCGGATCGCTCGTCGAGATGGCTCATGCCGATCGACGAATTCACCGATTTGGTCGCCGTGTCCGTGATTGCGACCACGATCTCCACCGGCCAGTCCTCGGGTTCGAGCATCGGTTCGGCGAAGGCGTCGCTGCCGTCGTCGCGCGTGCCGCGATGCATTTCGGCAAAGCCGCCGAAGATCGAGCGGGCCGCCGAGCCGGAACCCTGCCGCGACAGGATCGACAACTCGCGCGCGTCGAGTTCGAGCCCGGCGGCGCGCGTGGCCGCCAGGGACAGCGCCGCAAACCCCGAAGCCGAGGAGGCCAGGCCGGCCCCGGTCGGGAAGTTGTTGGCGGAGACGATCGACGCGCGCGTGTCGATGCCGGCGCGTGCGCGTACCAGGTCGAGAAACGGGGTCAGCCGCGCGGTATCGGCGGGCTTGTCGTCGAGTTGGGCGCAATCCGCGGAGAGGGTGTCGTCGAACACCACGGTGGTGTCGGTATACAGCGCGCCGAGCGTGACCGAGATCGACCCGACCGCCGGCAAATTGCGCGGACCCGCGCGCTTGCCCCAGTACTTGATCAGCGCGATATTGCTGTGGGCGCGCGCAGTGGCTTGGCTCATAATCAGGGTGCCGTCAGCTTTTGAACAACGATTTCGCGCGAAAGGATACGCCATCGCTATCGATCTGCCGAGCCCGATTGCCCTTGCACTGTGCACCATTTGTTAGCATAGCCCTCACGAAATATTCACGTGGCGCGCATTGCGGGCCGCCGGACAACGAGAACGACCATGCCGGGAATCAGTGGACTGGCGCTTTATCTGCCGCCGTATCGTGTCAATCTTGAGGACTGGTGTGAGTGGAACGACCAGCCCTGGGACAAGGTTCGCAAAGTGGTGGGCCGCAGCTTTCGCATGCGCGGGCCCGAGCAGAGCGTGTACACGCTCGCCGCCAATGCGGTCTGGCGGCTGATCGAAGCCTACGATATCGATCCGCGCGAGATCGGCTATCTGGCGCTGGGGACCGAATCCTCGAGTGATAATTCGGCCGGGGCGGTCATCGTCAAGGGCATGCTCGATGATGCGCTCGCCGCGCACGATCTGCCGCCCATGGCGCGCGAATGCGAGGTCCCCGAATACAAGCACGCCTGCCTCGGCGGCGTGTACGCGCTCAAGGGCGCGCTGCGCTATCTGGCGACCGACGGCGCGGACCGCAAGGCAATCGTCGTCTGTTCGGATATCGCCGAATACGAGCGCGGCTCGTCCGGTGAGCCGACCCAGGGCGCCGGCGCGGTAGCAATTCTGCTCGAAGCCGAGCCGAAGCTGCTGCATATCGACCTCTCTAGTTCGGGCAGTGCCTCGGACTATCGCATGGTCGACTTTCGCAAGCCGTTCGCGCGCTTCCGCGGTCAGCCGCAGCGTAGCGATGGCCAGATGCAGGACCTGCCGGTGTTCAACGGCCGCTATTCCACCAGTTGTTATGTGGATGCCACGCGGGCTGCGATCAACGCCATGCTGGCGCGTCGTGGCGGCGGGCGCCGTGCGGACTACTTCCATACCGTGGATGCGGTGTTCATGCACCGGCCGTATCACCGCATGCCGTCCGCCGGTTGGGCGATGGCCTATCTGTTCGCGCTGGCCGACGGCGATGACGACAACCGGGCCGAACTGTGCGAATACGCCGAAGCCGCCGGCATCGATCCGCACGCGCTGCTGGCCGAGATTCGCAACGTCGCGCCCGATATGCGTTCGCGCGTGGCGGCGGGCGAATCCGGCAAGGATGCCTTTCCGCTGGCCGGCGATCTGATGCGCTATTTGCGCAAGACCGAGCTCTGGCAGAACCTCGTGGCCGGCAAGCTCTCGCTTGGTAGCGAGATGATGCGGGATCTGGGCAATCTCTATACCGCCGCGCTGCCGGCCTGGCTGGCTGCCGGTTTCACCCAGGCCCATCGCGATACGCTCAACCTCGGGGGGCAGCAGTGGCTTGCGCTCGGTTATGGCAGTGGCGACGCGGCGGAGGCGCTGCCCATGCGCGTGGCCGAGAACTGGGAAGCGGCGGCGGCTCGTATTAACTTCACCGAGGCGCTCGGCCTGCCGCTGGATCTGAGTGCGGAGCAATATGCCGCGCTGCACGACGGCCACCCGGCCGACGTCGAGCCTGCGCCTGCCAGCGATGAGTTCGTCGTCGATCGGATCGGCAATATCGATCGCCCGGATTTCCGCGATGTCGGCATCGAATACTATCGCTACGTGCCGGCTGCCGAGGCCGGCGCTGCGGCCAAGAAAGCCGTCGGCTGATCCCAATCGCGACGATCCGATAAAAAAAGCCGGTGCGTGATCGCACCGGCTTTTTTGTGGGCTTGGTCGTTAGGGCGTGTCGTCACGAGATACACCCTAGGGCGAAGGGTCCACTAAGGCGAAGGGTCCGGATTGTCGGTGTGGATCGCCTCAATGCCAGCCAGTACCTCGTCCGACAGCGTCAGCTCGGCGCTGTCGATGTTCGAGGCCAGCTGTTCCATCGTGGTCGCGCCGATGATGTTGGACGTCACGAAGTCGCGGCTGGTGACGTAAGCCAGCGCCATCTGGGCCGGATCCAGGCCGTGCTCGCGGGCCAGTGCCACGTAGTCGGCGGTCGCCTGAGCAGCGCGCTCGCCGCTGTAACGCGCGAAGCGTTCCCAACGCGTCAGGCGTGCGCCTTCAGGTTTCGCCCCGTCCAGATACTTGCCCGAGAGCATGCCGAAGGCCAGCGGCGAATACGCCAGCAGGCCGATCTGTTCACGAATCGAACACTCGGCCAGCCCGATCTCGAACGTACGATTGAGCAGCGAGTAGGGGTTCTGGATGGAAACCGCCCGCGGCAGCGACTCACGCTCTGCCGCGCGCAGGAAACGCATCACGCCCCAGGGCGTTTCGTTGGACAGGCCGACGTATCGGATTTTGCCTTCGTCGACCAGGCGCGCGAGTTCGCCGAGCGTTTCCTCGATCGGCACCGGCGTCTCGCTGGCATCGTGGACATAGCCGCGCTTGCCGAAAGTGTTGGTGGACCGGTCCGGCCAGTGCAGCTGGTAGAGATCGATATGGTCGGTCTGCAGGCGCGCCAGGCTGCCTTCGATCGCACGCCGAATGTGATCAGGCGTCAGGCGGGGCGTTTCGCCGTCACGCAGATATTCCATCGGCGTGCGCGCGTGGCCGGTTACCTTGGTGGCCAGCACGACATCGTCGCGCCGGCCCGTGCGGGCCAGCCAGCTGCCGATATAGGTCTCTGTCCGGCCCTGGGTTTCAGCCCGCGGCGGGACCGGGTACATCTCGGCCGCGTCGATGAAGTTCACGCCGCGATCGAGGGCGTAGTCGAGCTGTTCGTGAGCGTCGGCTTCGCTGTTCTGTTCGCCAAAGGTCATGGTCCCGAGACAGATGGCGCTGACTTCGAGCGCTGTGGGACCGAGCTTGCGGTATTCCATGCGTAAAGCATATCGGTTGGGGGAGCAAGCCGGACAGGTTAGCCCAAGGCGTCCGGACAAGGCTATCAATCGATGCGCAAATATCGCCTGATCAGACCGTTCCTGGGAGGCCCGCGACCAAAGTCGAGCACGACCTGGACGAGGCGCGACCAGGCCTGCACCAAAAACGTGCAGAGCCGATGGCGAAAGAGTAAATCCCGGCCGGCGAGGTGATCGACAGGTGATTGATTCAAAAGCGCCTTTAGAGCTCTTTCGGGACTATTGGTGTATCACGCAGGTATCTGATTATGCACCGATTTGTGCTTGTGCGTTTGGGTCCGGATCGCTTCGTTTCATGCATCGAGTCGGTGCAAATACGACCGCTGTCTTATTTGTAAGCCCGGCTCGGATGTTGCATGGTCAAAGACGAACTTAGGGCTCGGATCGAGGCCCGGTCGCTCGCGGCATGTCCGTGCGATCGCGGCGGCTGCGAACGGGCTGTAACCGCAACGAGGGAGACTTCACATGATGAAATCCATGCGATTGACGTCGATGGCCGCCAGTGCAGCCGTTGCGCTGGCCTGTGTCGCCGGTGCCGTCGGCACGGCCCAGGCGCGTACGCTGGAGCAGATCAAGCAATCGGGCACGATTCGCATCGCGATCGCCAACGAGATCCCCTATGGCTTCATGGAGGGTGATACAGCGGTTGGTCTGGGTCCGAGCGTGGCCAAGCACGTGCTCGAGGAAATGGGTATCAAGCACATCAAGTGGACGGTCGTCCCGTTCGGTTCGTTGATTCCGTCGCTCAAGGCCGATCGTGTGGATATGGTGGCCGCGTCCCAGGCGATCCAGCCGCAGCGCTGCTCGCAGGTCGATTACTCGATCCCGAACAGCACCTACGGCGAAGGCGTGCTGGTGAAGAAGGGCAACCCCGACAATATCCACGGCTACGATGCCTTCGTGAAGAACCATAACCTCAAGTTCGGCATCGTCTCGGGCGCCAATCAGCTCGGCTTTGCCCAGAAGAGCGGCATCAAGAGCGACCAGATCGTATCGCTGCGCGCCAACTCCGATGCGATCTCGGCGGTGACCTCGGGCCGTATCAGCGGCTATGCGGCCACGCAGCTGACCGTTGCGATGCTCGCTAAGAAGTCCTCGCGGGTCGAGCAGGCGCTGCCGTTCAAGGATCCGGTCATCGACGGCAAGCCGCAGCGCAGCTGGGGCGGCTTCACCTTCGCCAAGGGTAACGACACTCTGCGTAAGGCGTTCGACAAGAAGCTGGCCGCCTACCAGAAGACTGACGGCTGGAAGCAGACCATGAAGAAATACGGCCTGGACGAAGGGTCGATCGAGAAGGTCTTCAACAAGACCACCCAGCAGCTCTGCTCGGCGGACAGCTAACTGCCGCCGTGACCTGACCGGGCAAATCCCGGCCGGGTATCCGATGCCGGCCGTCGCGTGGGTTCGCGGCGGCCGGATTTCGTCGACGCCAGCCTTTTATTAGGGCGGCGTTCCGCAGAGGAGTTGCCATGGGAGTGACCTTCGACCAGATCATCGATGCGCTGCTGCAAGGGGCGTATGTCACGATCTGGATTACGCTGGCCTCGACTGTCGGCGGCGCGATTCTGGCTTTTGCGTCCGGCATCGGCTCGTTGTCGCATTTCGCCCCGGCGCGCTGGCTGTCCAAGACCTATGTCCAGATTTTCCGCGGCACGTCGTTGCTGGTGCAGCTGTTCTGGCTGTACTACGCGTTGCCCGTGCTTATCGGTATTCATATCTCGCCGGTCGCTGCCGGTATTCTCGGGCTGTCTCTGAACA
Organism: Salinisphaera hydrothermalis C41B8; assembly: GCF_000732535.1. GTDB lineage: Bacteria > Pseudomonadota > Gammaproteobacteria > Nevskiales > Salinisphaeraceae > Salinisphaera > Salinisphaera hydrothermalis. The sequence goes on along the minus strand of NZ_APNK01000017.1, from coordinate 15,993 downwards.
TCGGCGCCTATGGTGCAGAGGTCGTGCGCGGCGCGCTGCAGTCGGTCGACGAGGGGCAGCTGGAAGCCGCGCGGGCCCTGAACTTCACCCCGGGCCAGACGCTGCGGCGCATTCTGCTGCCGCAGTCGATCATCGAGATGATGCCGCCGTTCGGTAATCTCGCGATCCAGAATCTGAAGGATTCGTCGCTGGTCTCGCTGATCAGCCTGTCGGATCTGGCCTTTCAGGCAGACGATCTGCGTAATCGCGCGTTCGAGAGCGACACCATCACCATCCTGGGGCTGACGCTGTTGTTCTACTTCGTCATGGCACTGGTGCTCATGGGCGCGATGCGCTTGCTTGAGCGTTACTTCGAAAAGGTTTCCGGTCGCGAGGTGGCCCGCTGATGCTGTTCGGAATGTCCTGGGATCTGACCAACGACTGGACGTTCGCCTGGTCGATTATCCCGATGCTGCTCATCGGCATGAAGATCACCATCATCGCGACGATCTTCGGCTTTCTCATCGCCATGACGCTGGGGCTGGTGTTCGCACTGGCGCGCTCGGCGCCCACGCGCTTCATATCCTGGCCGGTCGGCTTCGTGATCGAGTTCGTACGCGATACGCCGTTGCTGATCCAGCTGTTCTTCATTTTCTATGTCCTGCCGTCGAGCACGGGCATTACGCTGCCGGCGCTCGAGGCAGGCATCCTCGCGCTCGGCGTCCAGTACAGCGCTTATTGTTCCGAGGTCTATCGGGCCGGGTTGCAGGCCGTGCCGAACGGTCAGTGGGAAGCGGCGCGGGCGCTCAACTTGAGCACCTGGCAGACCTATCGCGACATCGTCATTCCGCAGGCGATCCCGCGCATCATCCCCGCGCTGGGCAACTATCTGGTGTCGATCATCAAGGACACGCCGATTCTGTCGGCGATCACCGTGATGGAAGTGCTGCATGTCGCCAACATTATCGGCGACCGCACCTATCGCTACATGGTGCCGATCACCATGGTCGGCATTCTGTTCCTGATCCTGACGCTGATCAGCGCCGGGTTCGTCAAATTCATCGAAAAACGCCTGCCGCGTGCGGGGATAGCCGTCAAATGAAACCGATCGTTCGCTTCGACAAGGTCACCAAGAGTTTCGGCGATACCGTCATCCTGCGGGATTTCGACTTCGAGCTGACACCCGGCGAGCGGGTGGTGCTTATGGGCCCGTCCGGTTCGGGCAAGTCCACCGTGCTGCGTATTCTGATGACGCTCGAGGATATCCAGGACGGCGTGGTCTATATCGACGACGAGCCGCTTTGGCATGAGGGTGTGGGCAACAACTTGAAGCCGGCGTCCGACAAGCACTTGCGCAAGATGCGCGGCAATGTCGGCATGGTGTTTCAGCACTTCAATCTGTTCCCCAATATGACAGTGCTGCGCAACATTATCGAAGCGCCGATGAAAGTGCTGAAACTCTCGCGCAAGGAGGCGGAAGCCCGCGCGGACGAGCTGCTTGCCCGGGTGGGCATGAGCGACAAGCGGGAGGCCTATCCCAATTCGCTGTCGGGCGGGCAGAAACAGCGCGTGGCGATCGCCCGGGCCATGGCCATGCGGCCGAAATTGTTGTTGTTCGACGAACCCACCTCGGCGCTGGATCCGGAAATGGTCGGCGACGTACTGCAGGTCATCAAGGATCTGGCCGCAGAGCATGATCTGACCATGCTCATCGTGACCCACGAGATGGGGTTTGCCCGGGATGTGGCCGACCGAGTCTGTTTCTTCTGCGACGGCCAGATCCTGGAACAGGGCGCGCCGTCCAAGATCTTTACCGATCCAGCCGAGGATCGGACCCGCCAGTTCCTGCGCATGGTGCTGCACGAGGAACCGGCGAGCGAGGCGAGCTAGGTGTGACCGACATGGTCTCTCGCCCGCGGACCGTGCTTTGTTCGATTAGCTGCGGCGTCGATAGGCCATGTCGTGCACCACATGGCCTTTCCGGCGGCCGCGGTTCTCGAAGCGCGTATCGCGACGTGGCGGGTCGCTGACAAAGCCATTCGTATCGCCCACGTTTTCGAACGCGCCGTGGGCGTCCAGCACCTCGCGCATGTGTTCGGCATAGTTCACCCAGTCGGTGGCCAGCCGCCACAGCCCGCCCGGTTTCAATACCCGGGCGATCTCATCGGCAAACACCGGTTGCACGATCCGGCGCTTGTGATGTCGTTTTTTCGGCCATGGGTCGGGGAAATAGAGCAGGACTTCGTCGAGTGAATCGTCCGCGAAGGCCGCAGCCAGCACTTCCACCGCATCCTCGGAAAACACGCGCGTATTGGTGGCGCCGGCCTCGTCGATGGCGCCCAGCAAGCGGCCCACACCGGTGCGATAGACCTCGATGCCGATGAAATCGGCATCGGGATGCCGGATGGCGAGATCCGCCAGCACTTCGCCGGCCCCGAAGCCGATCTCTAGCGTGCGATACGCATCGCGCCCGAACTCACGAGCCCAGTCGATGGGCGCGCTCGGCAACTCGAGCCCGTAACGTGGCCACAGCTCGGCGAGATTCTTCTCCTGGCCCGGCGTGAGCCGGCCTTCGCGCTTGACGAAACTGCGGATGCGGCGATGCGCAGGCTGCGATGGGTCCACAGCGGGCTCCTGGGCTGGGGCGTTCAGAACGGCAGATTCGTCATCGGCGACGAGGCGGACGCATAGCGACGGCGCGGCATGCGGCCGGCCAGATAGGCCTGGCGTCCAGCGATCACGGCGTGCCGCATGGCTTGGGCCATCAGAACCGGTTTATCGGCGTTGGCGATGGCGGTGTTCAGCAGCACGCCGTCACAGCCAAGCTCCATGGCGATCGCGGCATCGGAGGCGGTGCCGACGCCGGCGTCGACCAGCACGGGCACGTTGGCGTGCTCGACGATCTCGACCACGTTGTAGCGATTCTGGATGCCGAGCCCGGAGCCGATCGGGCCGGCCAGCGGCATGATCGCGCAGCAGCCGATGTCTTCCAGCCGACGGGCCACGATCGGATCGTCGCTGGTATAGACCATGACGTCGAAGCCGTCGGCGATCAGCTCGCGCGCGGCAACCAGTGTTTCCGAGACGTCCGGATAAAGCGTCTTTTCATCGCCGATGACTTCGAGCTTGACCAGGTTATGGCCATCGAGCAGCTCGCGCGCCATGCGACAGGTACGCACGGCATCCTTGGCGGTATAGCAGCCGGCCGTGTTGGGCAGCAGGGTGTATTTTTCCGGCGGCACCACGTCGAGCAGGTTGCGGGTCTTGCGCGCTTCCGGATCGGTTAGTGCCGGCGTACGCCGAATGGCGAGCGTGACGATTTCGGCGCCCGAGGCGGTAATGGCCGCGTCGGTTTCGTCGAGATCGGCATACTTGCCGGTGCCGACGAGCAGGCGCGACGCAAACGTACGCCCGGCTACGGTAAAGGCATCGGCCTCGGAGGTGGCCTGGCCGCCGCCGATGGCGTGCACGATCTCGATGCGATCGTCGGCGCCGACCGTGGTTTCGCCGTGTTGGTCGCGCGGCACGATTTCGCCGTTGTGTTCGACGGCGACGCGCTGGTCGCCGTAACCGAGCTCACTGAGCAGCTGCGACAGCGTGGTGCGTTCGGCACACTCGCGGAGCTGGCCGTTGACTTCAATCTGCATGAGGATTGCCGATTCGTTGTACGGGCGGCAGGGCCGCAAAAAAACAGGGCGCTAGAATAACGCGCAATGTGGCCGGGCTGCATGCCGTCGGACTGCAGCGTGTTGAGGGTTTGGGACACACGATCCCCCGGAGCGTGATAATCGAATGAAAACCTGGGTCAAGATCGTTATCGGCGCTGTCGCTGCGCTCGTGGTGGTCGTCGTTATGGCGCTTGTCGTATTGCGCGTGACGATCGATCCCGATGCGTATCGGGCGCGTATTGACGCCGCGGTAACCGACGCCATCGGGCGCGAGGTGGACATCGACGGGCCGATCCGGTTGTCGTTGTTGCCTTGGCCTTCGATTCGGTTCGGCGCGGTGACCGTGGCCAATGCCGACGGTTTCGGTAGCCAGCCGTTGGCCCGCATTCGCGCCGGCCATGTCACGCTACGCGTCTTGCCGCTTTTCACGGGCCATTTGCGGCTCGGCACGCTGAATATTCGTGGGCTCGACCTCGCACTGTCCCGGAATGCGAACGGGCAGACCAACTGGCAAAGCATCGTACATCGGTTGTCCGCGGCCGCTCCGGCGGCACGACCGTCGCCGGACGGCGCGCGTTCCAGGCACCACACCGGCCTGCCGTTATCCTCTCTGAAAATCGGTGCGGTGGAAATTTCCCGCGCCGACGTCCGCTACGACGACGATGCGCACGATCGGCACTATCGGCTCAAGGGCGCCGATCTCGAGACCGGCCGGATCAGCAACGGGCACCCGTTCCGGCTTGAAGCCGGCGGCGATCTGAGTTGGCCGGGGTCGCACATGACGGCTGCGGTGCATCTGGTATCGCGGATCGAGCCGAATGTCGCCGATCGCTTCTATCGATTTTCCGGGCTCAGCGTGAACGTGCTGGCGCGCGGCCCGGCGGTGCCCGGCGGCAAGCAGGAAGCCAATCTGGGGGCGTCCGGCGATCTCGATCTGGAGGCCGGCCGCTTCGGTCTTGACGACGTCAGTTTGCAGGCTGACGGGCTGACCATAACCGGTAACGTGGACGGCACCGGGCTACATGATCGGCTGGCGTACAACGGGCGCATCACGGTGGCGGAATTCAGCCCGCGCTCGACGCTGCAGCAACTCGAACTGCATCCACCGAAGACCCAGGCGGCTGCGGCGCTGACCTCGGCCAGCTTCGATGCCCAGTTCGAGGGCGGCGCGCATGTCGTCCATTTCAAGCAGATTGCCGCCAAGCTCGATAAGAGCACGCTGAGCGGCACGGTCAACGTACGAGATTTTGCCGACCCGCATTACGGCTTCGACCTGAACCTGGACACGCTGGATGTGGATAGCTATCTACCGCCCGGCAGTGCTGCCCAGGCACAAACCAGCCAGCCGGCGCAGACCGGCGGCGGCGCCGCCCAGAAGGCCGCGGAATTTGATCTCGCGCCGCTGCATCATTTGCGTATGCGCGGCCAGTTGCGTATTGGCTCGCTGACGACCGCGAACCTAAATATTCACAATGCGTTAGCTCAGGTCTCGGCGGCCGATAGCGTGCTTCGTATCGCGCCGCTGACGGCGGATATCTATGGCGGCACGCTGAAGTTGAACGGTGGGGTCGACGCCAGTGGGCCACGCCCGGCCTACGCGCTGTTCGGCCACTTTCGCCACGTGGCGATCGAGCCTTTGCTGAAGGATGTGGCCGATAGCGATCGCTTGGAGGGGAATGCCGATGTCGCTATCGATCTGCATGCGACCGGTCGCCAGGTCGCCCAACTCAAGCGCAGCCTGTCGGGCACAGCCCAGTTCGCGCTGAACGACGGCCAGATCAACGGCTTCGATCTGGTCGGCATGTTGTTGGCCGCGCATGAACAGGCCCACGGCAAGTCGGCCCGTGCCGCGAGCGCCAACGGTACGACCGAATTTGATCATCTCGGCGGCCGGTTTACGGTCGATCACGGTATGGCCAGCAGTGATGCCTTCACGATCGACGCCGGGCCGCTGACGGGCGGCGGCGAAGGTCAGTACAGCCTCAAAGACAATCGGCTCGACTACACGCTTCGGCTCGCGGTCGCCCAAGATGCCGGTCAGCGGCTCGCGCCGCTGGCCGGGCTGACGGTACCCATGCATCTGCAAGGCGCACTGCTGTCGCCGTCTTATTCGATCGATATACAGAAAGCGGCCCATACCGGGTCACCCGACGATGGTTCGACGATCCAGCGCTGATCGTCACCCGATGACGGCTTTTGCACGGGCGTGCCGGCGATGGCGGCTCAGTGGCATGCTCGTCCTGTTATCGATCGCGGTCGCGGCGCAGGCCGCGACGGTCGAACATCTCAAGGTGAGCCGAGACGATCATGCCTATGTCGTAACCGCGCGTATCCACGTCGCCGCGCCCCTCGGCCCCGCTTACGCTGCGGCCACCGATTTCAAACGGCTCCCTGATTATTCCTCGATGATCGAATCCACGCGGTTGATCGGTCACGATGAGCTGTCGTCGCGCATGAAGCTGTGCGTGCTCTGGTATTGCAAGACGGTGCGCCAGGTTATGCGGTACCGACTGGCGCCGCCGAAACGCCTCGACATGCGCGTGGTGCCCGGGCGGGGCGATCTAAAGACCGGGCAGGCGCATTGGCGTTTTGCTGCGGCGGGCGCCGATGCCACCGAATTACAGTTCAACGCGCGTATCGTGCCCGATTTCTGGGTGCCGCCCTTGGTCGGCCCCTGGGCCATCGCGAGAGCGCTACGCGAGCAAGTGGCCGCGACCGCCACGGCCATCGAACAACTCGCCCGTCACGATGCCGCCACGACTCAAACCCCGACGTCATGAAACACGAGATTCCGGATCGCGCGCCGGCTACCATTGCCGACGATTTGCTGACCTGGTTCGACCGACACGGTCGCCACGATTTGCCATGGCAGCACCCGCGGACGCCTTATCGGGTCTGGGTGGCCGAGATCATGCTGCAGCAGACTCAGGTTACGACCGTGATCGATTATTTCCAGGCGTTCATGGCGCGTTTCCCCGATGTCGAGACCCTGGCCGCGGCGCCGTCCGACGACGTCATGGCGCATTGGGCGGGGCTGGGCTATTACGCCCGGGCACGCAATCTGCATGCGGCGGCGCAACAGGTCGTGGGCGAATACGATGGTGTATTCCCGCGCGATGTCGAGACGCTGATGACGCTGCCGGGCATCGGGCGTTCGACGGCCGGCGCAGTCGTCGCACAGGCGTTCGGCATTTGGGCGCCGATTCTCGATGGCAACGCCAAGCGCGTGATCGCACGCTTGGCCGGTATTACCGCGGCGCCGGGCTCGGCGGCCTACGAAAAGCCGCTCTGGCAGCTCGCCGAACGTTATACCCCGCACGAACGTGTGACCGACTACACCCAGGCCATCATGGACCTCGGGGCCACGCTGTGTACTCGACGGCGGCCGAATTGCCCGGCCTGTCCGCTGGCCGCGACCTGCGTGGCATGTATTGACGGGCTACAGGTCGATATCCCGGCGCCGCGCAAGAAGCGCGCTCGGCCGCAACGCGAGACCACGATGCTGGTGATCGAGGACGAGGCCGGTCGATTATTACTGGAAAAACGGCCGCCAACCGGCATCTGGGGTGGTTTGTGGAGCTTGCCGGAGATCGAGGCGGGCGCGGATATTGCCGAAGTCTGTCGCGAGCGTTTCGGCATCGAGGCCGCGCCTGGGAGTGCGCTGGCGCCGATCGAGCACGGCTTCACGCATTTCCTGCTGACGCTGCATGCGCGACGAGTGCAGTATCGCCGCACAGTTCGTATCATGGACGGCGATTTCGCTTGGTATCGACGCGACGAACGGCCCGGCCTGCCGGCGCCGATCGTGCGTCTTCTTGATTCACCGCAACTCAAGTTGAACTTATGAGCCGCACCGTGCACTGCGTCAAACTCGGTTACGAAGCCGAAGGGCTGCCGCGCCAACCGTTGCCGGGAGAACTCGGCAAGCGGATCTACGAGAACGTTTCGATGATGGCCTGGCAGCAGTGGTTGCAGGAACAGACCCGCTTGATCAACGAATATGGCCTACACCTGGCCGATCCCAAAGCGCGCGAGTTCCTCGCCGAGCAGACCGAGAAGTATTTCTTCGGCAATGGCGACATCGCGGAAACGCACTACGTGCCGCCGAAATCGTAATCGATCGTTCATAACGGTTGACCCGAGCCGCGCGTATCGGTTTAATACGCCTCTCGCCGCAACGGCGAGTGTGTGGCCGGATAGCTCAGTTGGTAGAGCATGCGACTGAAAATCGCAGTGTCGGCAGTTCGATTCTGTCTCCGGCCACCATTTTTTCTCTCCCTTGTCGACCTATCGTCGACCTATCGTCGACCTTCCCGAGGCCTGAACGCACCGATCCTGTTGGGATCCGGAGCGACAAGCTGTTGCGACTCGGTGGTTAGTCGCTCGCTTCGCCAGGCCAGATCGCCGGACGGTATGCCGCGTATTCCGCGGGTGGCCACCGCGGTCGAGGTTTGTCGCGGCCGCAGCCGCATCGACTCGCATGGCCGGATTTAGTCGTGCCTCGCGGTATTCGGTTGTGCGTCTCATCGACTCGATGCGTGGCCAGACGGTGCCGGGCCCGATCTCCGGGTCGCGTCCCGGCATAAACATCGCGTCCGCGTGATGGGCGCCGGCGATGGTACGGCCTTTGGCCCACGCGCCATCGAATTCTGCCCAGGCCTTCGATACCCGAATTCGCGGGCAATCGGGGTTCCCGAACTTGCTCCTGACGTCCCGCTTTGCAACGCCGGAGCAGGTAATACCGGGGCGCTGGCGAGGCTGGGCTGACGTGCGCCGCCCGGCACGGCCCCGTGTCGATACCTGCGATCGAGTGCCTGACGTTGCCGATGGAGCCGTACTGAGCCGGCGTGCACTGGAAGCGCGTCCACGGGGATGCAACGGGTCAATGGATTCGCGCTCCACTGCGCGAATCGATATGTCATATTTTGGTCGAAATCGAGAAATTTTAGAAAAAATGCTGTATCACGAAGATGACGTTTAATCCCTCGTATTAACAGGGTTTTGGCAAAATCTTGCTTGCTCAAAGCGTTGCGCGAGCGAGGCAGGGCAGGCGCCCGGACTGCAGTTTGGTGCAGAAGTTGCGTTAGTATGGGTAAATACACTTACATGGCGCGAGGGGCGCGTTTGAATACCAAACTGTCCGTAGAACATGTCTACAAGATTTTCGGGGCGCAGCCGAAGCGCGCGTTAGAGCGCGTCAAGAAGGGCCAGGGTAAGGATCAGATCTTTGCCGAAACCGGCATGACAGTCGGTGTGTCGGATGCGAGCTTCGATGTCAACGAAGGCGAGATTTTCGTGGTCATGGGGCTGTCGGGTTCGGGTAAGTCCACGCTGGTCCGCATGCTCAATCGCCTGATCGATCCGAGTGCCGGCGCGATCAAGATCAACGGCCGCGACATCACCCAGATGAATCGCAAGGAGTTGATCGAACTGCGCCGTCACGAGATCAGCATGGTCTTCCAGTCGTTTGCGCTGATGCCGCATCAGACCGTGCTAGAGAACACCTGCTTCGGCCTCGCCACGGCCGGTGTCGGCAAGCAGGAACGCGAAAAGCGCGCGCTCGATGCGCTCGACGCGGTCGGCCTCAAGGCCAATGCCGACAGCTATCCCGATGAATTGTCCGGTGGCATGAAGCAGCGCGTCGGCCTCGCGCGGGCGCTGGCGGTCAACCCCGGGATCCTGCTCATGGACGAGGCGTTCTCCGCGCTCGATCCGCTCATCCGTACGGAAATGCAGGACGAGCTCCTGCGTCTGCAGTCGGAACAGGCGCGCACGGTCGTATTCATCACCCATGACCTCGACGAAGCCATGCGCGTGGGCGATCGGATCGCCATCATGCAGAATGGGCAGGTGGTGCAGGTCGGTACGCCGGAAGAAATCGTGCGCAGCCCGGCCAACGACTATGTGCGTTCGTTCTTCCGCGACGTCAACGTCGGGCATGTCTTCACGGCGGGCGATGTCGCGCGTCGCGACCAGGTCACCGTGATCGAGCGTGCTGGATCGAGCGTGCGCGCAGCCCTGTCGCGGCTCAACAAGCACGACCGGCCGGCGGCCGTGGTGCACGACCGGAACCGTCGCTATCTCGGCACGGTCAGCGCGGATTCGCTTGAGGCCTGCATTGAGCAGCTGTCCAAGAACGAAGAGGGCAACATCGAGCGCGCATTCGTCGAGGGAGTGCCGGTCGTCGAATCGAGCACGCCGCTGACCGAGCTGCTCGAGCCGGTGGCCGAAAGCCCGTATCCGGTGCCGGTGGTCGACGAGAACGGCCGATATATCGGCACCATCTCGCGCGCGACGCTGCTGCATACGCTCAACCGGACTGAACAGGACGCTGCCTGATGAATGATTTCGTCATTAATCTACCGATCGGCGACTGGTTCACGGCGGTCGTCACGTTCATGCAGACCCACTTCGAGCTGTTCTTCTCGATCGTTTCGACGGTAATCAGCTTCGTTGCGGACAACCTCACTGCGTTCTTCAACTGGTTGCCGGCGCCGGTGGTGTTCATTGCGCTGGCGTTTCTGGCGCTGTGGCGGGTCGGCTGGCAGTTCATGGTGTTCGTGCTGATCGCGCTGTACGTCGTCATGGGCATGGATCTGTGGCCGGAAACCATGGATACGCTGGGCCTGGTGCTGGCCGCCACGCTGGCTGCGCTGGGCGTCGGGTTGCCGCTGGGCGTGCTCATGGCCAAGAGCGATGTCGTCCAGGCCATCGTTCGTCCGATTCTGGACTTTATGCAGACGCTGCCGGCGTTCGTATACCTGATTCCGGCGGTGATCTTTTTCGGCACCGGCCGCGTGCCGGGCGTTATCGCGACCGTGATCTTCTCTATGCCGCCGGTGGTGCGCCTGATGAACATCGGCATCCGCTACGTGCCAACCGAGAACGTCGAGGCCGGCAAGGCATTTGGCTGCAACGGCTTCCAGCTGTTGTGGCGGGTCGAGCTGCCGTTGGCGTTGCCCTCGATCATGGCGGGTATCAACCAGACCATCATGCTGGCGCTGTCGATGGTGGTGATCGCCTCGATGATCGGTGCCGGTGGCCTGGGTGATCCGGTACTGGCCGGCATTCAGCAGTTGCGCCTGGGCACCGGCTTCCAAGGTGGTCTTGGCGTTGTGATTCTGGCCATCATCCTCGATCGGCTGACCCAGAGTTTCGGCAACCGCCAGCGTGGCGACGGGTTCTTCTCGCGCCTCAAGAAAACGTTTTCCGGCGATAACCAGCAGTCCGGGTCGACTTGATCGAGCCGGCTGAGCTTGCGAGTATCGTTAACGAGGGTTTGAACCAGGGAGAAACTATGAAATTGCGTATGAAAGGTTTTGTTGCGGCCGCCGTGGCCGGTGCCACCATCGCGATGGGCAGCTTCGGCAGTGCCCAGGCGGCCAGCGGCGACAAGACCATTACGATCGGCTGGACCGCCTGGTCGGATGCCGAGTTCGTGACCAAGTTGGCCAAGACGCTGATCGAGAAGCGGACCGACTATAAGGTCAAGCTGAAGATGGCTTCGATTGGGGTGCAGTATCAGGGCGTGGCCAACGGCGACCTGGACGGCATGTTGATGGCTTGGTTGCCGGATACTCACGCCGCCTACTGGAAGAAGGTCAAGGGCAAGGTCGACGATCTGGGCCCGCTGTACACCGGTGCCCAGCTGGGCTGGGTGGTTCCGGACTATGTGCCGAAGGACAAGCTGAATTCGATCGAGGATCTGAAGAAGGATTCGGTCAAGGCCAAGCTCGACGGCAAGATCCAGGGCATCGACCCGGGTGCCGGCCTGATGCAGCTGTCGCACAAGACCATGAAGGCCTATGGCCTGAAAGGCGATTATCGTCTGGTGTCGTCCAGCGGCGCCGCGATGACCGCGGCTCTGGCGCGTGCCGAGCAGCGCAAGGAATGGATCGTGGTGACCGGCTGGACGCCGCACTGGATGTTCGGCAAATGGCACCTGCGTTTCCTGAAAGATCCGAAGGGCACGCTGGGTTCGGCGCAGCACATTGACGCCGTCGTGCGTAAGGGCTTCGCCAAGGACTATCCGCAGGTCGCCAGCTTCCTCAGCAACATGCATATCCCGCTGGATCAGCTGCAGAGTGCGATGTACAACGCGCGCAAGACCAGCTACAAGAAGGCGATCAGTCAGTTCATCGCCGATCATCCGGACGAAGTCAACGCTTGGTTCAAGCAGAGCTGATCGAATCGGCTGACTCGGATGAGTCTCAGGAGCCCGGCCTTTCGGCCGGGCTTTTTTTGTGGCCGGCGTACGCCCCGGCTACGGTTTAGCATCGCCGAGAGCAGAATAAGGATCGCGGCGCCCTCGTGGAGCCGGTGATCGATTCGTGGCGTGATGTCGCGCCGGGCTGGCTCGCACGCGGCGTGGAAAGCGAAGTGCGCCGAACGACCGGGCCGCTTGCGATCGCCTGCCACCGCCGGCGCCGTGGAAGCCATCGCATCATCCTGTTGCGCTCGACGGTTCGCGCTCTATATGGGACGCGGGATTCGCATGACGCGGCGACAGGCTCTAATCTAGCGGTCTAATTCCGACTTTCGTCTAGCGATGACCTTGTCGTCCCGCGCGGCTGCGGCCGTGTTTTTCGGTTTGGCCGCGACTTTCGCCATCAACATGATGGGGACCACGCTGCCGACGCCGCTCTACCCCATCTATCAGGACCAGCTCGGCTTTTCCGAGTTGATGATCACCGTGATCTTTGCCGTCTATGCCGTCGGCGTGATCGCGGCGCTGATCGTCACGGGTAGCTGGTCGGACCAGATCGGCCGTCGGCCCATGCTTGCGCTCGGCCTCGTGTTTTCGGCCGCTAGCGCGGTTGCCTTCATCTGGGGCGGCGCGCTTATCCCGTTGCTGATCGGGCGGCTGCTATCCGGGTTTTCGGCCGGCATCTTTACCGGAACGGCGACCGTGGCCGTGGTCGAAATGGCGCCGCGGCAATGGCGCGAACAGGCCACGCTGGTCGCGACCGCGGCCAATATGGGGGGGCTGGGGTTGGGACCATTCGTTGCCGGGCTATTGGCCGAATACGCGCCAGCGCCGTTGCTGTTGTGTTTCGTCATGGATCTGGTGCTCGTGGCGGCGGCGTTCGCGATTGTCGCCCTGGCGCCGGAAACGGCGCGCCGGCCCGACCGGCCGCGCCTGTCCGTACGCAAGCCGAGCGTGCCGCACGAGGTGCGCGGCGTATTCATTCCGGCGGCAATCGCCGGCTTTGCGGGCTTTGCCGTGATGGGCCTGTTCACGGCCGTGGCGCCGGCGTTTCTGGGCAAGGTGCTGGGCTACGGCAACCATGCACTGACCGGCAGCGTGGTGTTCGTGTTGTTCATTGCCTCGACCATCGGGCAAATCTTTCAGTCGCGTCTGCCGCGGGCGGCCCGGCTGCCGCTCGGTTGTCTCGGGTTGATCGTCGGCATGGGCTTCATGATCGCCGCGATCGAGAGCGGTTCGCTCGCCTTGATGATTCTGGCCGGCGCGACCGCCGGGGCCGGGCAGGGGGCATCCTTCCGGGCCGGCATGGGCGAGATCACCGAGGCCAGCCCGGTGGAACGCCGGGCCGAGGTGGCCTCGACGTTCTTCGTTGTGGCCTATGTGGCGATCTCGATTCCCGTGGTCGGGCTCGGCCTGATCGCGCGCGGCTTCGGACTGCCCACCGCGGGTGTTGTCTTCGCGTCGGCGGTGGCCGTGTTGTCGATGGTGTCGGCGATCAGCCTGCTCCTGCGCCAGCGGCAGGAGGCTACGACGGCGTCCTAGGTGTGTAAACCCACCACATTGTTCACGGATAAGCCCAGCCGGCTGATCGGTGGTTGATGGTTCAGACTGGCATGGGGTCGATGCCAGTTGTAGTCATGCAGCCAGTACGGCAGATAGGCGGCGCGCTCATCGGCGTTCTGATAGACATGGGCATACGCCCATTCGTGTAGCGCCGTCTGAATCCAGCGTTCGGCTTTGCCGTTGGTCCGCGGCCGGTACGGCCGCGTGCGTTTGTGTTTCAGCCCAAGTCGACGACAGGCTTTAGCAAAGCGTCGGGATTGATAGCACGCCCCATTGTCGGTGAGTAAGGCTTTGAACCGGACGCCCAAGCGGCGGTAGTAACGCAACGCGGCGATCAGCGCCCGAACCGCACTGGCGCCCGTCTCATCCGGCCAGATCGTGGCATGCGCCACCCGACTATGATCGTCGATGGCCATATGGACGTAGTCCCAGCCGGCCCCCCGCGACTTGCCGCGCCGGTCGCCGGTCACGCGATGACCGGGACGCGCAAAACGATTCACTTTCTTGATATCCAGGTGCAACAGATCGCCCGGGGCGTCGTGTTCGTAGCGTCGGACGGGCGGCGAGGGTTCCAGCGCCGACAATCGATTCAGGCCGGCGCGTTGGAGCACGCGCGCGACCGTCGCGCGCGGCACGCCGGTCTGACGCACGATCGCCGAATAAATACGCCGCTGGCGACGGAGACAGCGGATGCGCGCTTGCTGCGCGGCTGAAGTCCGATGCGGGCATCGATGCGGTCGACAGCTGCGATCCGACAACCCGGCCCAGCCTTCGCTGCGATAGCGCGCCAGCCATTTGTAGACGGTGCGAGTACTCACGGCCATGGCCTGGGCGACGTCGACCGGTCTCAGGCCCTGTTCGATCACACGACGGACCAGCACCTGTCGACTGTGAACGGTGAGGCGCGCATTCTTGTGCGTGTTCATCCGGGTCGCTCCTTACGTCTGACGGATTTCAGCACCCATCAGCTTCAGGGACTGCGGCTCGGATGAACAATCTACTTGGAGGTCACACCTAGGGCAGCGTCAGACCGAGCGGACGATACCGACGGCAAGGCCTTCCAGGGCGAACGAATCACGTTGGGGATCGACGCGAATATCCTCGTAGGCCGGGTTTTCAGCCTGCAGCCGTACGTCGTTGCCAGCGCGGTGGAATCGTTTGACGGTGACTTCGTCATCGATCCGGAATACGCCGATCTGGCCGTTACGAATCTCGCCACCGGCCTTCACCCCTAGCAGATCGCCATCGAGTATGCCGGCTCCCACCATGCTGTCGCCGCGCACCGTGAGCAGATAGTCGGCCGGGGCGGAAAACAACCCGGGCGAAATACTCACGCGGCGCTCGATGTTTTCGACCGCCAGTACCGGTGCGCCTGCCGCCACCCGGCCAATCACGGCTAGGGTGGTGCCGTCCTCGGCCGGATCGTCGTCATCAGCGTCGGCGCCTACCAGGCGTATGCCGCGGCTGCGCCGGGAGCCGAGTTCGATCACGCCTTTGCGCGCGAGGGTCTGCAAATGCGCCTGGGCGGCATTCGCGGAGGCGAATCCGAGGGCATCGGCAATCTCCGCGCGGGTCGGTGGGGCCCCGGTGCGTTTCAGGGTGTCTCTAATAAAATCAAAGACACGTTGCTGCTTCGGCGTGAGCTTAATCATGCTGTAAATATATCCAGTGCAAAACCCGGCGTAAAGCCTGCCCCCTCCCGTTGACTGGGGCGACACCGGCCCATAGATTCAGTGATGTTGCACTGCAACATGCGTTGACTGACTCAAACCGGGCACAAAGCCCAAAGATCGCCGGAGGGCCGATCCATGATCATTCAAGACATCGCATCGAATCTGCATCAGCGTGTTGAACGGGCCGGCCAGACCTATCGCGGGATTCGCCAGGTCTGGCGCGAAACCCAGCGCGAGGCCATGGCCATCGTCACGCACAACAGCCGGTCGGTTGCCAACACCGAGATCGGCGCGGCTAAGAACATCTATACGTCGGCCCAGGCGGCGTTTCGGCGAGCCAAGCGGGATGGCTTGCGTAAGGTTGCACAGCGGCCATCACGTTATGTTCCGGCCGGGCGTAAGCAGACGGCCGCAGCCTATCGCGCCACGCTCAAGCTACTCGATCGTACACGTGCGGAACTGACCGACGTCGCGAGCGGCGGATACAAGCAGCTGACGGCTCAGCTGAACGGCACAACAGAACGCCCGCAACCGGAGCAACAGCCGAGCTCGACCGAAAAAGAGGTGGGCGAGGCTCGCAAGCGCCCGGCAAAGCGTGCCGCCGCGACGGCGGCGAACCGTCAGACGACCCGTCGGCGTACGGCCCGCAAGCGCTCGGCTCCCCCGACCACGAGCTGATCGTTGCATCGGGCAGGCGTCTGAATACAGCGGGCCGTAACGCGGCCCGCTTTTTTATTGGAACCCTGGTGTTAGCGGGGCTTCTAATCGAACGGAGGCTTCAGTTTTGGAGCGGGTTCTTGTCCCGTGCGGTCATGGCGTAGGCCGAATGACTATGGATCGATGAGAAGTCGGCCGATTCAGCGACGTGAGAGCAGGGTTCCCGCAGCGGGAGCTGCGGGATGCG
>NZ_APNK01000016.1 GCF_000732535.1 Salinisphaera hydrothermalis C41B8 | reverse complement strand
CCACGTGACCAATCGTGCCGACGTTGACGTGCGGCTTGCTACGCTCGAATTTTGATTTGGACATTGCCTCGCCTTTCGCCGTTGGGCCTGCGTATACCAACCGAAACGCGCACGACCTGGGTCGGCGTCCCGGCAACCGAAACGCGGGCGATGCACACCCGCTAGATTTGGAGCCCATGACCGGAGTTGAACCGGTGACCTCATCCTTACCAAGGATGTGCTCTACCTCTGAGCTACATGGGCTAAGCAAATTGTCACCCAGGGCGCCGCATTGCGACCTGGAGCGGGCGACCGGAATCGAACCGGCATCATCAGCTTGGAAGGCTGAGGTTCTACCGTTGAACTACGCCCGCATGCTCAACGCCGACAAACTCTCGCCAATCGCCGCTCGCAATGCAAGCCCGACGATTCGGCGTTGGCTCGATCCGATGCAATCGAAGCCGACAGAGCCGGCTTCGATGCTGAAAGCGCCGAAACCGCAACGCGGATCCGGAGCCCGAATTGTGCGTCTGGTGGAGGGAGGAGGATTCGAACCTCCGAAGGCTGAGCCGACAGATTTACAGTCTGTTCCCTTTGACCGCTTGGGTATCCCTCCACGCGAGCCGCGCATTGTTGTGAATCCGGGAGCGCTTGTCAACCATCGATTTCATCGACGCCCGCACGGCGAGCGCGGCGACCCCACGAACGCGCGACGGGCGCTGAACACACCCGCACGCTGCGTCGATCCAGGCCCGGCTAGTAGTAGATGTTGAGCGCTGCCTGCGGCGTGACCGCGTCGCCCGTGTTGCGCCCGGCCACCACGACGTCGGCACCGACAATAACGCCGTAATGACTGTTCCAGTTGTATTCCATGGCGGGCGCCACATCGATGGCCTCGCTCGGCTTGGAATTGGAGCTGACCGTCGTGACCAACCCGTTACTGGCCTGCGTACCCCGCACCGAAGCCCCGTCGGAGTGGCTGTAGACGATGTCCACAGCCGGCGCCCAGTGGCGGGTCATGCTGTATTCGAACGCCAGATCGGCGCTGAACGTATTACCGGCATCGATCCGGCCGTTGAATCCGGAGCCGGTCCCGTAGACGCTCACGCCTTGGACCGACGCCTTGTCGTCCGGGATCGTATAGGTCAGATCGAGTCGTGAGCGCAGGATACGACCGTTCGGCATCCAGAAATAATCTTGGGTGAACAAGCCGAATGTGCTGGTGAACAAACCGCTACCCAACCCGTCGGCGGGATGATTGCCAAGCCCGTCGTACTTACCGGTCGGAAAGACCTGCGAATAAGCCAGTGCCGTGGTCGGCAGCCAGCTGCCTTCCTTGAACGCATGGATCATGTACTGGAAGCGCAGCTTGGTATCGCCGAGCTGAACGCCCTGGCTGTCCGGCCCGTTTTCGACCACGTTGTAGCCAAACTGCGGCAGGAGCGCGACCAGCAGGCGGTCGGTCAAGCCGTATTCGAGCAGCGACACCGATCGCAGCGCATGCGTGTTGGGGGTTTTGCGACTGTTCCAGTTGTTGTCGTAATGGCCGTGCTGTATTGAATCCAGCACATACGGCTCGATGTCCCAGTGCCCCTCCGGCAGCGACGTGGCATTGGGGCCACCAGCGGCCCCGTGAACAGCGCTTCGTCAAGCGACTGCCGGGTCGCACCGGCGGCAGCCGATGCGATGCCGATCTGTCCGACCAGCATGGCCATACCCACGCCGGCCGCTGCGAAATAATTGGTTCTCCGCGACATAACCCCACCTCTTCCCTTGGTGTCGTATTTTTTACAGAAAGACAAAGCGGCGCCTGGGGCGCCGCTTTGCAATCAGGCCGGATGCGGTTCGTACCGGCCTGACGTAACCGCCGTCGCCCCCATCAGGACACAACGGCCTGGTACGCCTCGACGCAGCTACGGCAGCGACGGCGCGTTTTCACCGGCATCATCCTCTTTCAGGATCTTCTCGATCGCCCGCTCGGTCTCCGCCGGCGACAGAGTCGTCTTGTAGGCGATCCAGAGCACCACCAGGCTCCACAGCGCGCTCAGCACCAGTTCGGGCACGAACGCCAGCACCCCGAGGCCGCCCCCGATGCCGCCGAGCGCAGACAGCACCCACATGCCGCCGAACCACGGCAGCAGCCACGAGATATAACGCCAACCGAACTCTTCGGCCGGCATGCGCGCCACCAGGTGGTAGTACAGCGCATAGATCACGAAACCGACACTGATCAGAATGAACAACACCGAGTTGGTATAGAAACCCGCCCAGTAGATGATCCAGTTACTCAGAATGAACGTGATCGGCGCGAGCACGTTGGCGCCGGCCAGCTTGAACGGACGCTCCGCGTTCGGCGCATTACGCCGCAGGCACAACAGCACCACCGGACCGATGCCGTAGGTCAACACCGTGATCGAGGTGATGTACTCCACCATCTTCTGCCAGGCCGGGAACGGCAGCAGGAACAGACAGCCCACGATCCACATCACGAGCACGCCCATCCAGGGCACACCCTGCGAGCTCAGCTTGGCCAGACCCTTGGGCCCGGTATCGAGCTGGCCGTTCGCCATCAGGATGCGCGAACCGCCGGTGAGATAGATCAGCCCGGTGCCGCCGGGCGAGACGTACGCATCCACATACAGAATTGCTGCCAGCCAGGTCATGCCCAGCCCGGCAGCCAGACCCGCGAACGGGCCCAGGTCACCGGCAAACGACAACGTCGACCAGCCACCGGACAGCTGGCTCGGCGCCAGCGCCATGATGAAGGCGATCTGCAGGCCGACATAGACCACACTGGCGAGTACCACCGAGCCGATGACGGCGAACGGCATGTTGCGGTGCGGATTGCTGCTTTCGCCAGCCAGCTCGATGGCGGTACGGAAACCGAGAAAGCTGAACACAATGCCGGCTGCGGGCAGCGCGGTGAAGATGCCGGACATCTTATAGGTGCCGGGAGCGGCGTGCATGTTCTCCGGATGCCAGGCAACCACGATCAGCCCGACTACCGTCGCCAGCGGCACGAAGATCTTCCACCAGGTAATGGCCGAATTCAGCTGCAGCAACTTGCGAATCGCCAGCAGGTTGAGCAGCGCAAATATCCCCAGCAGCACCACCGATACGAAGAAACCAACGACCGTCAGTACGCCGCTGCTGGGATTGACCAGAAACGGCAAATAGTTATTGGCGTACGTGACGACCGCTTCGGCCTCGACCGCCGGCACGGCGACATAAGCCAGGAAGAGCATCCAGCTCCAGATCCGACCAAGCCCGTCGCCGTGGCTGGCATGACTGATATGCACAAGCGCGCCACTGCGCGGAAACATGGTCGCCAGTTCGGCGAAACAGAACGCCAGCATCATGATGATGACAGCGCCGATGACCCAGCTGAGGATGCTCCAGGGCCCGGCCAGCTTGGCCGCATGGTAGGCACCGAACAGCCATCCCGAACCGATCATGCTGGTCGTACTGGCAAACAGCAGCCCGATGGGTCCGGCGTGTCGCTTCAGCGACCCACCCGATTGAGACGAGGCCATGATGTGTTCCCCCTTTTTTGAATCTGCGTGTGTTGGTTCAGACATCGAATCAGCGCTCGTCGAACGGACGACGACGCGTCGGCGGACCGCCGATTGAGTATGAGTTCGCGAAAATCGCGCCAACCCGAACCGGGGATCGACCGCCACGCACGCATCGCCTGTCACGACAACGCATCCCTGACGGAACGGGGCCGCGCGCCGGATCGCACGCGGTCCACGTAACCCTCGAATAATGCACTAAAACCGAGCATTACACGAGTGTGACAAGCGAGGAGATGGAGCCCGCGACCGGAGTCGAACCGATGACCTGCTGTTTACAAGACAGCTGCTCTACCAGCTGAGCTACGCGGGCAAAAAAGGCAGGGAGCGCTTATTGTGACGGCTCACGGCGCGGTTGGCTACCCACAGCACTACGGACGCTCGCCCGCGGCCGGGACACGCTCCGGAACAGGATGGCCGCGTTGGCGTCGATCTAGTTCTTTGGTCGCAGCACCCGCTCGGCACCGTTTCAGGCCGCCGACAAGCGCAGACTGATATCGCCGGCGTAGACGGCGCGCCGATGACCGTCGATTTCGACAAGCAGGCTGCCGTCCTCGGCGATACCACGGGCCATCGCCGGTGTTCGCCGGTCGTTTTCGATCAGATCCACGGGTTGGCCGGCCACGCGATCATAGCGCGACCAGCGCGACACAAACGGGGCGAACCCGCCGCGCTCGAACTCGCACAGCGCCGACAACACGGCATCGAGACAACGCCCGGCCACGCGGCTGCGGGAGACCGGACGCGGCATATGGTCGATCAGCCGAGTCCAGGGCTGATCGATCGAACTCGCGTCGGTCTTCGGCATGGCAATATTCACGCCGACGCCCACAATCAGGCGCGCAGCGCCGCCGATCTCGCCTCGGGCTTCGGTGAGAATGCCGCCCACCTTGTCGCGACCGATCCAAAGATCGTTGGGCCACTTCAGCCCGATCCCGGCCACCCCCAGATCGTCCAGCGCCTCGGCCATCGCGACGCCGACGGCGAGACTAACCGTCGCGACCGGCGCACGCGGCAGGATCAGGTCGCGCCCGACCGATAGATACAGATTGGCCGCAAACGGCGATATCCACGCACGCCCGGCGCGCCCACGCCCTGCCGTCTGACGCTCGGCCAGACAGGCCCGGGTCGCACCGTCGCGATAGCCGGCCAGTACGTTGTTGGTCGAATCGACGCTCTGGCGCAAGATCACTTGATCGAGCATGTCGCGATGCGCGGGCGACAGTTCGGCGCGCAGGGCGCGGGCATCAAGCAGGTCGATCGCGCCGGACAAGCGATAGCCCTTGCCGGAGACCGCATACACATCGAGCCCCGCTCGGCGCAGACGCGCGATACGCGCCGAGATGGCGGATCGCGTGACACCCAGACGCGACGCCAACGCGGGCCCCGAAACCCAATCGCCGCCAGCCAGTGCCGCGACCAGCGGATCCGCGGTTTCGACGTCGTCGCCCCCGGCCGGGACGTTACTCATCGCCGGCGCCAGATACGGGCGCGCTCGAACCGATTCTCGTTGCCAGCGCGCATCCGCGCGATATTGCTGCGATGCGTGTAGATGATGAGCAGGCTCGCCACGATCACGAATACATGCCCGGCGAGTGGCACCGAAGGCACAAAGAAACTGGCGAGGGCGACGCCGAGCATGCCGAGGATCGTAGCCAGGCCGACGAAGCCCGAGGCCACCAGCACCGCCACCCAGACCGCAGCCCCGAACACCAGCGAGCCCGGCAGCAACACCGCCAGTACGCCGATGCAGGTCGCCGCGCCTTTGCCGCCGCGGAATTCGTAGAACACGGGATAGATATGGCCGAGGATCGCCATGATGCCGCAGACGAACGGCCACGGCCCCAGCGTATGCAAGAGAATCGGCACGAAGCCCGCCGCCACCGCGCCCTTGACCATGTCGAAGACAAGTACGGCCAGACCGTAGGCCCGTCCGCCGGCACGCAGAGCGTTGGTCGCCCCGGCGTTACCGCTGCCGCTGGAACGCAGATCGCCTTGATCGAACAACGGCCCGAGCAGCAGGCTGCCGGACAGCGAACCAATGACGTAGGCCGCGATCACGGCCACGATGATCAAAATCAGATGCATGGGATCACCCCAGATTCGTGTTCTGCGACACGTCGCTTTTCTCCCCGGCGGCGCGGCGGCCGTAAAGCCGGTCGATCTCGCGAGCATAACAGCGCGCCACGCGGCGGCGGCGAATCTTGTCCGTGCCCGAGATCAGGCCATTGTCCTCGGTCCAGCGATCGGTGGTCACGGCCACCCGCCGGATCTGGGCGTGGGCCGGGAAACCGGTGGTGAGTTTCGACAAGCGATCGATGAAGTAATTCTCCAGCCGGGAGCTGTGCAGGCTCGCCGCCACCCCCGGATCGAGCCCGAGCCGTCGCATGATCGGCACCAGCCGATGCGCCGGACAGCTCACCACGGCCGCCAGCACCGGCCTCGCCTCGCCGACCACGATCGCGCGGGCGATCAACGGGTCCAGGCGCAGCGTCTCCTCGATCGGCTCGGGCGAGGCTTTCTCGCCCGACGTCATGACGATGACCTCTTTCATGCGGCCGGTGAGATAAAGCCGCTTCTTGTCCAGACGGCTGACCTTGTCGCCGGTATGTAGCCAGCCGCCCGCAGCCAGCACGCGCGCCGTGGCCTCGTCGTCGTTCCAGTAGCCGCGCATCACGCCGGGCGAGCGCACCAGCAGCTCGTTGTCCGGGCCGATCTTGGTGGCCACACCGTCGATGACCAGCCCGACGCTGTCGAGTTCGTTGTCGTCGGCCCGATTGACGCTGACCACCGGGCCGGCCTCGGTGAGACCGTAGCCCTGCAAAATCGGCAGTCCCAACCCAACCAGCGTGCGCGCGACCGGGTACGGCAGCGCCGCCGCGCCGGATACGGCCAGCTGCATCTGAGCACCGAACAGGCGCAGACAACGTCGCGCCACGAAATAACGCAGCGCCGGCCAGAGCAAGTGCGAGGGATGAAACCGGGCCCGTCCCTGTTCGCGTTCGAACACGGCCTCGCCGATGTTGATGGTGGTTACGATCAGCCGGCGCACCCACCGAGGGCGGCGTGCCATCCAACGCGTCAGCTCGACATAGAAACGCTCGTATACACGCGGCACGCCGATGAGCGTGGTCACGGGTTCACGCGCCAACGTCAGCCCCAGAAACCGTGGATGACGACAGAACACGATGCGCGCGCCGACGATCATCGCGCGATAGGCATCGACCACGCGCTCGTAGCTGTGGGCCAGCGGTACGTAGGACAACGCACATTCCGAGGCCACCGCCGGCAGCGCATCCGCCACGCTCTGGGCGTTGAACAACAGATTGGCATGGGTCAGCATCGCGCCGCGCGCCCGGCCCTGTGAGCCGGAGGTATAGATCAGGCTCGCCAGATCGTCCGGGGCCGGTGGTTCGACGCGCGGATCGGGGCTATCACGCACGGCCGCTAGCGCGTCGTCGGCGGATCGCAGGCGGGCATCGCCGGCGTGCTCGCCGGTAAACACGAACGCGTGGATCAATGCCTCGCAGGGATGCTGCTCGAAGATGCGCCGTACCCAGCGCGACTTCACCGCCACGATCACCCGGGCACCGCTATCGGATACCAGATGCGCGTTGCTCGCCGGCGTATCGGCACAGAACAAACCCACCGTCACCGCGCCCAGGCTCATCGCGGCCTGATCCACGCACAGCCACTCCGGCGAGTTGCGCAGCATGATGGCCACCCGATCGCCACGGCCGACGCCGTGGGCGTGCAGCACGCGACGCCAGGCGGCCACACGTTCGGCCGCCTGGCGCCACGTCAGGTTGCGCCACACATGCGTGCGCGGCGAATAGAACCGATAAGCGATCGCCTCCGGCGAAGCCGCCACGCGTGCGTCGAACATCTCGCATAGCGTGGTCGGGCCGGCCCGATCCAGCCAGTGCGGCGGCCGCGCCTTAGTGGTCGCCACGCTCACGATGCAGCCAGGCCGCCCGACGGGCATGCGCGGCCTCGTCAGCGGTCGTATCGATCGATAGATGCCATTCCGGCGCGGCATCGCCGGCCAGCCGCATCTCGCGTACCAGCAACTGATCGCCCCGGAACAGATGCACGCGCAACGACGCGCCGGCCGGATAGCGGGCCAGCTGACGCGCCAGTTCACGCCCGACCTCGATGCCATCGAACGCGATCATGCGATCGCCCGCTGTGATGCCGGCCGCCTGCGCGGGCCCGTCGTCGAGCACGTGGGTAACGCGTGCCGGCCCGGCCCCGTCCGACAGGATCAGCCCCATGCGGCCGCGTACGATCGACGCATCGTCGGACGCCGGCTCGGCCAGCGCGCGAATGCCGAAATCGCCAAGGTAGTCCGCCCAGGGCGCGTCCGCGGTCGTCTCGAGATGAAAATCGAAGAATTCGGCCAGATCCAGACCGGACACTTCAGCCGCGAGCTCGGCCAGCGCGTTCTCCGGCACCGGCGTCTCAGTGCGCCCGTAACGCTGCCAGGCCGCCTGCATGACCGTGTCCAGCGAAACCCGGCCCTCGGTTTCCAGCCGCAGTTTCAGGTCCAGCCCGAGTGCCAGCTGGGCGCCCTTGCCGTAATAGCTGACCACCGCGTTGGGCGTGTTCTCGTCCGGCTTGTAGAACTTCAGCCAGGCATCGAACGAGGATTGCGCCAGACTCTGCAGATGCCGGCCGGGCGTGCGCTCGATACGGGTGGCGAGTTTCGCCAGCCGGTCGAGGTAGCCCTGCTCGTTGATCACACCCGCGCGGACCAGGCCAAGGTCGTCGTAGTAGGACGTCACGCCCTCGTAGGCCCAGAGATCCCGGAAATAGGCTTCGCCGGTAAGGTCGGATTCGGCGACCGCGGCCGGCCGGATACGCTTGACGTTCCAGAGGTGGAAATACTCGTGACTCGCCAGACCCAGAAGATCCTCGTACGACGCATCGCGCTTACCCGTGGACGCCACGCGTGCGGCGCTCGGCAAGGCATTGCGCGGCACCTGCAGCACGCTGGATTCGCGATGTTCGAGCCCGCCGAAACCACTGTCGGCTACCTGGGCAAGAAACAGATAGCGCGTGGCGGGCAGCTCGTCGAACACGTCGGCCTGGGCATTGCAGATCGCCGCCAGGTCGATCGCCAGCTGACGCGTATCGGCATCGTGGGCGCCCAGCAGCACGAAGGCATGCTCGATTCCACGCACGCGATAGGGCACGGTTTCGATCGCTTCGCCCATGGCCACCGGCTGATCGATCAGGTCCCAGTAATCGTCGGCGCGATATTCACCGAAGCCGCGCTCATCGACGTCGACCGCCGCCAGCGTGGTCACCAGCGACCAACCGGCCACGCTCTGCGGCGCGACGAGATCCACCCTGACCTCGGCCTTGTCGCGGCCGGCCGGGCGCAGTGCCAGCGAGGTGAAATTGAAAAACCCGCGCATGTCGTCGAGAAACGCCGCGCGCACGGAGGCGTCCCGGGCATAGAATTCACAGGTCACGCAAACCCGCTCGGCCACATCGCCCAGCTGCCAACTGGACCGATCGAGCGCCTGCATCGGGATAACCTGGCCGGTGGCTTCGTCGACCGCTTCGATGCTCAGCAGATGCCGGGCGAAATCGCGCACGAGATAACTGCCGGGAATCCAGGTCGGCAGGTGCAAAGTGAGCGGATCATGGCCGGCCGCGTCCAGTCGTAGCTCGACTCGAAAACGATGGGCCGCCGGATCGACCGGCGTGACGGTGTAGTGCAGTGTCGACATGCTGGGTATCGGGCGCCTCCCC
This sequence comes from Salinisphaera hydrothermalis C41B8, assembly GCF_000732535.1. Lineage (GTDB taxonomy): Bacteria > Pseudomonadota > Gammaproteobacteria > Nevskiales > Salinisphaeraceae > Salinisphaera > Salinisphaera hydrothermalis. The sequence continues at coordinate 69,217 of NZ_APNK01000016.1, read as the reverse complement.
GGCCGGCGCTTCAGACAACGCCGCTAGTGTACGGACTCGGGGCGCGCCTGCCCACGCGGCTCACCAACGCACCACTTCGAGCCCCAGCCCGCCGACCTGATGAAACAGTCGCTTGGATGGACACACCGCCACGCCGTGCTCGGCCCACGACAGCAACGGCAGATCGGCATGCGAATCGGAATAGGCCGCCACTCCGACGCCGTCTTCGGGCATGTCGGGCAACGCCTTGACGCGCCGCAGCTTCTCCTCGTCGCGGCAGTTTTCGCCGTCCATGCCGACCAGCCGGCCGCGACTGTTCCAGGCCGAGCGCGTCGCCAGTACTTCCTCGATGCCGAGTTTCTCGGCGATGCGCTCGACGTAGATATCGAAACTGGCCGAAGCCAGAATCACCCGCACCCCCTGGCGCTGATAGGTTCGCAGCTGTACCAACCCCTGTTCGCGCATCGCTTCATCGAGCAGATCGTCGACAAAGCGTTCGGTCCACTCGGCGACGCGGGCGCGCGGCTCACCGCCGATGAAGGCGCGCAGCATCTCGGTCTTGAGCCAGGTCCGATCGCCCCAGCGCCAGAACTTGAGCAGTGCGACCGGCAGTTTCCATAACAACAGACTGCGGCGCTTCCGGTGATGGCGCAGATAACCCACAATGAACGGGAGAAACGTATCGTATTCGGTGAGCGTGACGTCTAGATCGAATACGACGATGCGCGGCGAAAATGACAATGCGGCGCTCGCTGGTTGAAAGCCTCTGACGACAGCTTAGCCCATTGCGCGCATTCCCCGATGTATCGAGGCATCTTGCAAAGGGCGGTCACAGTCCCGACCATCGGCGCATTGTCTATTGCTTGTAAGCTCCATGCGCAGCCCCCGCTCCCCCAGCCCCGCCCAGCGCCGCCGGCTTGCCGCGCGGCTTGGCCCCGGCCTGCGCCATGACGTACCGCTGGCCGAGAGGACCAGCTTTGGCATCGGGGGGCCGGCCGCATTGTATTTCGAGGCCACCACACCGGAGGCATTAGCCACGGCGGTACGCGTCGCGCGTGAAGAAGATGTGGATTTTTTCCTGCTCGGCTCGGGCGCCAACATCCTGATCGGCGATCGTGGCTTCTCCGGGCTGGTGATCGCCAACCAAGCGCGCTCGTTGACCGTCAAGGGCACGCGCGTGTTCGCCGCCAGCGGCGCGCTGATCTATCCGGACGTCATCGATGCCGCGGTCGGCCACAGTCTGTCCGGGCTGGAACATTACGTCGGCATTCCGTCGACGGTCGGCGGCGCGCTCTGGCAGAACCTGCACTTCCTGTCGCCGGCGCCCGAACGCGAGCGCACCATGTTCATCGGCGAAGTGCTGGAGTCGGCCGACATCCTCACCGCCGACAACGAACGTCGTATCGTGGACGTCGATTATTTCGAATTCGGCTACGACCAGTCGGTGCTGCATCAACGCGACGATATCGTTCTCTCGGCCACTTTCGAACTGGAACCGGCCAACGGCGAAGCCCTGGCGCGGGTCATGGAAGAAAATCTGCGCTGGCGCGGCGAACGGCATCCGCCGCTGGATACCGAGCCCTCAGCCGGGTCGATCTTCCGCAAGATCGACGGTATCGGCGCCGGCCGCCTGATCGACGAAGCCGGGCTCAAGGGCTTCACCTGGGGCGGCGCACAAATCTCGCCGCGCCACGCCAATATCATCGTCAACCGTGGCGGCGCCACAGCGGCCGACGTGTGCGCCCTGATCATGCATACGCAGAAGACTGTCGAAGCCGCCACCGGCTACTGGCTGACGCCCGAGATCTCTTTCGTCGGCGACTTCGCCCCGGTCAAGCGGGTTCGCCAGTCGGCCACCGGGTAACCGAATCGTCACGGCGGCGTCACCGAATCGTCATCCGCGCCGCCTATCGTTTGATCGTGCCGGCTCCGCACCGGCGACGCTACAAAAAACCCGCATCTCGCTTGATACCGGTTTCGGGGGTATGCCCCGTGCCGGCGGCCGGCCCGAGGGCCGGTCTTTTTTTGCCCGAAAGAGAAAATTAATCCTTTCGAAGACTTTCTGAGCCCCTTCGATCATGCTAAACCGTCGAAATATTCGCATTCCGCTGGAGCCGAGCGTGCATCGCAATCCCTATCGCCCGCGTCGCGAACTCGCCACCCACACGGTGACCAACCAAGCGCCGCCGCTGGTCGACTACAACGCCTTCACCACCGATACGGCGCTGAACGCTGCGCTCGAACGCGAAGGCGGCGACTGGGGCCGCGATCGCGCGGTCGCCTACGGTGATATCGCCGGCGGCGAATTGATGGAGCTGGGCTTCCAGGCCAACGAGAACCCGCCGACCCTGCATCTGTTCGATCGCTATGGCGCGCGCATCGACGAAGTCGAGTTCCATCCGGCGTACCACCGCATCATGCAGCGGGCCAAGGAACACGGCCTGCACTCGCTGACATGGACCGCCGATCGCCCGGGCGCCCAGGTCGTGCGTAGCGCGCTCTACTATCTGCACAACCAGTTCGAGGCCGGCACGGCCTGCCCGATCACCATGACCCATGCGGCCGCGCCAGTCTTCGCGCGCTTTCCCGACCCGGGCCGACGCTGGCTGGATCGTGTGCTGGCCGATGCCTACGACGATCGCGTCATCCCGCCGGCCGACAAACACGGGCTGACCGTCGGCATGGGCATGACCGAAAAACAGGGCGGCTCGGACGTCCGCACCAACACCACCGAGGCCACCGCCACCGATCGCGACGGCGTATTCACCCTGCGCGGGCACAAATGGTTCTTTTCGGCGCCGATGTGCGATCTGTTTCTGGTCTTGGCCCAAGACGACGGCGGGCTGTCCTGCTTCGTGCTGCCGCGCTGGACCGAGGCCGGCGAGCGCAATGCCATCGATATCCAGCGGCTCAAGAACAAGCTCGGCGATCGTTCCAATGCGTCCTCGGAAGTGGAATTCCGCGACACCGAGGCGTATCGCATCGGCGAAACCGGCCGCGGCGTGGCCACCATCATCGAGATGGTGTCGCAAACACGGCTGGACTGCATGCTCGGCTCGGCCGGCCTGATGCGCCAGGCCACGGTGCAGGCCATCCACCACGCCCGCCACCGCGAAGCCTTCGGCCAGCGCCTGGCCGATGCGCCGCTGATGCAGGAAGTGCTCGCCGATCTGGCGCTGGAATCCGAAGCGGCGATGGCCTATGCGATGCGGCTCGCCCGAGCCTTCGAAGGTGCGACGGCGCACGAAACCCATCTTGCCCGGCTCGCGACCCCGGTGGGCAAATATCTGATCTGCAAGGCCGCGCCGGCCGCGGTTAACGAAGCCCAGGAGTGTCTAGGCGGCGGCGGTTATGTCGAGGAATCGATCCTTCCCCGGCTGTATCGCCAGGCCCCGCTGAACTCGATCTGGGAAGGCTCGGGCAACGTGCAATGCCTGGATTTGCTGCGCGCGCTGGCCAAGAGCCCGGACAGCATCGCCGCCCTGGAGGCCGAACTGGCGCAGGCCGGCGGGCGCCACCCAGCGTTCGATATCCATTGCGAGGCCCTGGGTACGCGGCTCAAGGAAAAGACGATCGACCCGGCCGGCGCCCGCGCTCTCGCCGGCGATATCGCGCGTGGCCTGCAGGCCGCGATCCTGCTTACGGGCGACGCACCGTGGGTCGGTGAAGCGTTCTGCGCGGCGCGCCTGGCGCCGCGTCGCCCCGGCGCCTACGGCACCGCCGGGCTCGGCGACATGGCCCCGGCGCTGGTGGAACGCGCCGCGATCTGAGCCTCCGATCTCCCGCGGCATAGCTGCATATACAAATAATCTTGACCACTGACTATCTCGTGCCAATAATATCGGTCCGCTCCACCATGGAGAGCCGACCGTGTCCGTCTGTCTGCCCGATTCCATCCGCATGCGCCTGCCGTATTTGCTGGCGCGCGCCCACCAGCGCCAGCTCGACGTGTTTGCGCGGCATACCGCGGCCTTCGACATCGCCGGGCGGGAATACGGCCTCATGCTGTTGCTGGAGGCCCATCACCACTTATGGCAGAGCCAGATCGCCGAAGCACTGGGGCTGGATCGCACCACCGTGACGTATCTGGTGGACGCGCTGGAAAAACGCGACTGGGTGGCTCGGCGACGCGACCCGGCCGATCGCCGGGCGCATGTCGTGGCTCTGACCGCGGCCGGCGAAAAAGCCCTGGCCGATATCAAGCCGGCCGTGGTCGAGGCCAAGAAGGAGCTGCTCGCGCCGTTATCCGAACAAGAACAGGATCAGCTGCGCGACCTGCTCGTGCGCTTGATCACGACGGAGGCCTCATGAATCGCCACCTGATTCGATTCGGCGTTTTCGCCGGTCTGGTCGCGGCCCCGGCGGCCGCCACACTCGCCGCCGATGCCACGCCCACGGGGTCCGCGTCGGACATCGCCACGACGCCGACTCGCAGCCTGTCGCTCGCCGAAGCCGTCAACGATGCGCTATCGACCAACGTGAACACATTGCTGGCGCGCGCCAAGCAGGATGAAGCCGCCGGGCAGCGCGTGTCCGCGCGCTCGGCGTTTCTCCCGCATATTACCGGCCAGATCAGCGAGTCGCGGCAGAAGACCAACCTGGCCGCCCAGGGCTTCAGCTTCGGCTCCGATGTCGGCCCACAGTCCGGCGCTGCTGCCGGGCCGGGCCTGAGTTTCCCGAGCACGGTCACTTACAACAACTTCGACGCGCGCGCCAAGCTGCGCCAAACGCTGTTCGACTACAGCGCGTGGCAGGATTATCAGGGCGCGAAGCTGGGCGAAAAGGTAGCGGCCGATCAGCTTGCCGTGGCGCGCCAGCAGGTCGCGACCCAGGCCGAACTCGACTACGTGCAGGCGCTGTCCGCACGGCGCGCTGTCGCCGCGGCCAAGGCTAACGTCAAACAGGCCAAGACCCTGCTCAAGCTCGCCCGCGATCAGGAACACGTCGGCGTGGCCACCGGTGTCGACGTCACCCGGGCGCGCGCACGCCTGGCGCGCGATGAGGCCGATCTGGCCCAGCGACAGACCGAGAGCACCCGCGCCGATATCCAGCTGGCACGCACCACCGGTCTGCCGCTGGACGCCAACCTGAAACTCACCGATCCACTGGTGTTCCGGCCCATGCCGCTCGGCCCCGTGAATTCCGCGATCGACACCGCCCTGTCCGACCGGCCGGAGATTCAAGTGGCCCGGACGCGTATCGCCCGCGGCGAGCGCCATCTGGCCTCGGCGCGTGGCCAGCGCCTGCCCACGCTGTCGGTAGAAGCCGACTACGGGGCGTCGGGCAACACCCCGAACCAGAACGACCGGCCGACCTATGCCATCGGCGCCAGCCTGAGCGTGCCGATCTTCGCCGGCGGCCAGATTTCGGGAAAGATCGATTCGGCCGCCAGCCAGCTTGACCAGCAACGCATTCGCTTCCGCGATACCCAGCGCCAGATCGAGCAGGATGTGCGCACCGCGCGCCAGACGCTGCTCACCCTGGCTCAGCGCGTCCGCGCGGCACGGGCCAATCTTACGCTGGCCAAGCAGGAGCTGAGTCTTTCGCAGGACCGCTTCGCCCACGGCGTGGGCGACAACGTCGAAGTGGTAGACGCCCAGTCCAACCTGGCCGACGCCCGCAACAGCCGCATCAACGCCCTGGCCGAGTACACGCGCGCGCGCATCAATCTCGCCGCCGCACTCGGACGGGCCCAGCAATTCAGTCTCACTCAGCCGGTGACGCCATGAGCTCGACCGATACCGACAACGATCAAACCGCAGAAGCGGCGGCCGAGGCGCCGAAAAAGAACGGCAAGGGGCGACGAGTCGCGCTCATTGCGGTGACGCTGGTCGTACTGTGCGGCCTGGTCTGGGGTGTGTGGTGGTTTTTGCACCGCAATGAAGTCTCCACCGACGATGCCTACGTGCAGGCCAACATCGGTCAGATGGCGCCGCGCGTGACCGGCACGGTGGCCAAGGTATTCGTGCGCGACAACGAACATGTCAAGCAAGGCGATGTCTTGTTCACGCTCGATCCGGCCGATTTCAGAGCCGCGCTGGCCAAGGCCGAAGCCAACCTGGAGGCTGCGCGGGCATCGTACGCGGCCAGCCAGCAGGATCTGTCGGTGACTCGCCAGACCAGCGCGGCCGATATCGACAACGCCAAGGCAGCGCTCGAATCGGCGCAGGCCGAAGCTCAGCGCGCCGAGGCCGACGCGAAGCGCTATCGCGCGCTGTATGCCAAGCACGAGGTTTCCCAGCAACAACTCGACCAGAAGAACACCCAGGCAAAATCGGCCGAGGCTCAGGTACGTCAGGCGCGCGCCAAGCTCGCTCAAGCCAAGGCGTCGCCGGACCGGATCAAACTCAAGCAATCCCAGGCGTCGTCGGCGCAGGCCAAGATCGCCCAGGCCAAGGCCCAGGTGGAACAGGCGCGACTGAACCTGTCGTATACCGAAATCCGGGCCCCGCATGCCGGCAAGATCGCAAAGAAATCGATCGTCGCCGGCAGTCAGATCAGTGCCGGCCAGTCGGCTATGGCCTTGGTGGAAACCAACCCCTGGGTCGTCGCCAACTACAAGGAAACCCAGCTCGATCGCGTTCGCCCGGGCCAGCCGGTCTCGATCGCGATCGATGCGTATCCGGATCGTGAATTCGCCGGCCGGGTGGAGTCGATCCAGCCGGGTACCGGGGTGACCTTCTCGCTGCTGCCGCCGCAGAACGCCACCGGTAACTTCGTCAAGATCGTGCAACGCGTGCCGGTGAAGATCATCTTCTCCAAGCCGTCGCAGCTGAAGGGGCTGGATATTTCGCCCGGCCTGTCGGTGGAGCCGACCATCAACGTCGCGGGCCCAATCAAGCATCTGGACCGCAGCGACATTCCGGCGACCGAGACCGCTGACGCGCAATGAGCGACACCACGGCGAACGGCAACCCAGCCGCCATCGCCGGTCAGGCCGAATATCCGGCCGGCCGCTGGCTGATTGCGGCCGTCGTCGGCCTGGCGGCGTTCATGGAGGTGCTCGATATCTCCATCGCGAACGTGTCGTTGTCGCACATCGCCGGGTCGCTGTCGGCCAGCCAGGATGAAGCCACCTGGATCCTGACCGCCTATCTCGTGTCCAACGCGATCGTTCTGCCGATCTCGGGCTGGCTGTCGCAGGTGATGGGCCGCAAGCGGTTCTTCATCACTTCGATCGTCGCGTTCTCGATCGCCTCGCTGGCCTGCGGCATGGCGCCGTCGCTGGCATGGCTCGTGGTATTCCGCATCATCCAGGGGGCGGCCGGCGGCGGGTTGCAGCCGGTATCGCAGGCCGTGCTCGCCGATTCGTTTCCCCCACGAGAGCGCGGCATGGCGTTCTCCATCTACGGCGTCGCGGTGGTGTTCGCGCCCGCCATCGGGCCCACGCTCGGCGGCTGGATCACCGATAACGTGTCCTGGCACTGGATCTTCCTGCTCAACGTGCCGGTCGGCATCGTGCTGACCATTCTCGCCTGGCTGCTGGTACACGATACCGCGGCCTACGAAAAAGCCCGCAAGGCCAAGATGGCGGCCGGCTTCACGGTCGACTACATCGGCCTGGCCCTGCTCACGCTCGGCCTGGGCTGTCTGCAGATCATGCTCGACAAGGGTCAGGACGACGACTGGTTCTCCTCGACTTTCATCACCACGATGGCCGTGACCTCGGGGCTATCGTTGCTGGCCCTGGTGCTGTGGGAGCCATTCCAGCGCCACCCGATCATGGATCTGAGCCTGTTCCGGTACCGGAACTTCTCGATCGCCAACATCATGATGTTCATGCTGGGCTTCGTGTTGTTCGGCTCGACGCTGTTGATCCCCCAGTTCGTACAGCAGGTGCTCGGCTACACCGCCACCCTCGCCGGTCTGGTGATATCGCCCGGCGGGTTTGTGATCGTGGTGATGATGCCGATCGTCGGGATGCTATCGGGGCGAGTCGATGCCCGCTGGATGGTCGGCATCGGGCTGTCGCTGGTCTCGATCTCGATGTTTCACATGACCGGATTCGATCTCGACAGCTCGTACACGCAGCTGGTGCTCGCGCGCTGTCTGCAGACGCTGGGGCTGGCGTTCATCTTCATCCCGGTCACCAGCATCGCGTACGTTGGCGTGCCGCCGGACAAGACCGACCAGGTCTCGGCCATGGTCAATCTCACGCGCAACATCGGCGGCAGCGTCGGTATTTCGCTGGTCACGACCTGGCTCGCCCGGCGCGGCCAGTATCATCATGAAGTGTTGGCGTCATCGGTCACGCCTTACGACCATCAGACCCAGGCGTTACTACATCAGCTCACCCAGCACTTCATGGCAGCCGGCGCGGCCTTCAACGAAGCCCGTCATCAGGCTCAGGCCACGATCGCCAATCTGGTGGCCGAGCAATCCCAGCTGATGTCCTTTATCGACGACTACTGGATTCTCGGCATCGTGATCGCCTGCCTGGTGCCACTGTCGCTACTCATGTCCTCGGGCAAGGAAGAGCACTGACACGACAACCCGCCGGCGTAGTGAGCCGCCAGCGCACTACACCGGCGGCTGGAACAACGTCGACGGGGCCAGCGGCCGCAATTCGTCGCGCACACTCTGCAAACGCTCGCTCTCGCGATCGATCTCACAGGTCAGAAACCACAGCCGGCGCGTCTGTTCGTCGCTCAGATCCACAAAGATCAATCCCGCTTCGCGGCGCGCGCCGGTATGAATCGCCACATCGCCGACCCGCGCGCCGAACAGCGCCTGTTCTCCGTTGGGAAACGTCAGGCGAAGATTGACCCAGTCGTCGGGTTCGACCGCGGCGGCGTCGCGGGCGAGCACCAGCCGGCAGCCGCCCACCGACAGATCGACCAGCGTACCGTGTACGGGCGGGGCCTCCGGCCGCGACAAACGGGCCTCGACCCTCATCTCGCCGGGCACGACCCGCGCCCGCCAATCCTGACGTGCATGCCGGAGCGTCAGCCGCAACGGCAGCCGGGTGCGCAGCTCGAGGCTGCCGGCGCGCGCATCGTGCGATACGCCGTCGCAATACATCGCCGACGACACCAGATGCCCGGACCGGCGGCGCGATTCCAGCTGCAACATGTCACCAACGGCTACCGGCGTGCCATGGCCCGCGTCCACACGTTGCCAGATGAGCCGCCCCGGGTCGTCTTCGATCGTGGTGAGAAGTACATGATGGCTGCGGCCATCCGCCATGCCCCGCAGCAGCAATGACTCGCCACGCGCCTGAAGATCGGCCAGCGTGGCTGCCACCGCGGCGGGTTCAGTGATCAGCGTGTACGAGTTTTCGGCGATGGCTGGCATGACCGGCCGGTTGACGCAGGAATAGCGCTTTATCGGCGACCGCCTGCGAGACTTGAGCCGTCGCGATACACAGCGCTCGCTGGCTTGCGGATCGACGACGAAGGTTTCTATGCGGCCAACTTATTCGGTGCGACGCCAACCACGCCCCTCGTCGATGGCCCGACCGCGCTCGGCCAGATGTAACAGGTGCGCCTGAACCTGCAGCGCCGCCATGGTGCGCAGCCGATCATGGAGTTGCGGATAGAGTCTATCGGCGATCGCCTCGGCCGAACGGAGTTCATCCGGCATCAAGGCCGCCACGACCTGGGCTTCGCGGCGCCGACGATGGGCCAGCACATCGGCGATGGTCTGCTGTGGCTGTTCGAGGATATGGCCGTGCGCCGGCGCAATACGCTCGATGGGCAACTGTTCGAGACGGGCCAGCGTGTCGAAATATGCGCCCATGTGGCCGTCCGGTGGCAGAATCACCACGGTCGCATCGCTCATCAAGGCATCGCCGGCCAGCAGAATACCGGCTGCGGGCAACTCGAAGGCGACATGATCGGCTGCATGACCGGGCGTATGTCGGACGATGACCGGCATCTCGCCCACGGTGAGAATTTCGTTATCGATCAAGGGACGGTCGACATGCACCGGGCGGTCGTAATGCGCCAACTCGGCCTTCGGCCAGGCACAGACGGGCGCGCCGGTGCGCTCGGCGAGCCACGCCGCGCCGCCGACATGATCGGGATGCCGATGGGTCAGACAGATCGCGGCGATATCGCCCCCACAAGCGTCGATCAACGCCTGAAGGTGCGATTCGTCGTCCACGCCGGGATCCACGATCAAATAAGGGCCGTGGCCCACGATGAACGTATTGGTCCCCGGCCCGGTCATCGGCGACGGATTGGGCGCGGTCAGGCGACGCAGCCCCGCCCCAATCATCTCCGGCTCCGCGATCCGGTCTTCAAGCTCGATCATCCCTTTCCCCTTGGAGCGTGTGGATATGTCGCTGGGGCACTGCGTCAGCAGGCGCCGGTCGGTGCCCACACAGGCGACCTATCAACAGGCCTTGGTACGCAGACCGGCCAGCGCCGTGGCCGTATCCCGATAATGCGCCAGTTGTATCAGCGTGGCACGGGTCGGCGTCATCAGCCAGCGCCGGCCGGCATCGGCGTCGGCCAGCGCCGCCGCCGGCGCCATCCATTCCGCGGCCACAGTCTCGCGCCCATCGGCCTGGGCGCATTGTTCGTCCGGCGCCGCCAGCGCGTAGAACCGCGTTGCATAACGCTTGGGCGGACCGGGCGGCGTGGTCCAACGCGCAAAGGCCACTGGCATGCTCAGATCGAGTTCCAACGCGAGCGCGTCGATGACGTCGCGCCAATCGCAACGTCCGGCATTGAGCGCGCGGCGTTGATCGGCGATCTGATCGGCAGTTTTCGCATCATGCGTCGCACACAGCAGCCCAGCCTCCTCGAAACATTCGCGCAGCGCCGCCATGCGCCAAGGCCCGTCCGTCAGGTCGGCATCGCGCGTGAGTTCGACGTCGTCGCGATCCACCGCGCCGCCCGGGAACACATCCGCCCCGGCGCCGAAGACATGGCTCGCGTGACGACGCAGCAAGAGCACCTCCAGACCACCGCCGCGGCCGTCGCGCAGTACGGCGACGGTGGCGGCATCGCGAATAGGAACCGGATCGGGCATGGCGGTCGTCGAAGACATCGTGTGTGAGCGTGGGCCCGCGTTCGTGAGTCGGCGTGCATCGGCAGTCTACGTCAATGCCCGAGGGGCAAGCGTGCGTCCGGCGGCGTTATGCGCCGGTATCGCGACACGCCCAGAGCCAACGATTCGCGTCCTGCCGGACACGAGGCCGCCGTGGCGCTCGCGCGAAACAGCCACAGGCCATAGGATATCCCGCATTACCTCGTTCAAACCGATCATGCATCGCGTATTCGTCTACGGCACGCTGCGAGCCGGTGAACTCAATGCGTCCCGGCTCGCCAGCGCACGGCATCGCGGCGCGGCGCGTACCGAGCCCGCATTCACGCTGGTCGATGCCGGGCGTTACCCCGCGGCGCTCGACTACGGCCAGACCGCGATCGCGGGCGATCTGTACGACGTCGACGCCGCAACCTTCGCCGATCTCGACACGCTCGAGGGCTATCCGATCTTCTACACGCGACGTCGCATCACCACATCGGCCGGAGACGCCTGGATCTACCTCTGGGCGGCGACACGCAATCGTGGCTGGCCGGTGATCGAATCGGGCGACTGGCCGGGTTACCGGCGTTCACGCGATCAACAGGGAGCGCTTTCGTGAGCCAAACTTCCGCACAACAACAGCGGCGACGGGACGACGGCCCGTTGCGCGATCTCTACGACATGATCACGGGCGACGAGAATGCCCGCGTGTGCAAGGACATCTCGGACGACGCCTGCCGCGAACAGCCGACCAACTTCTTCATCCATCTGGTATCGCTGTTCGCCAACAAGGCCGGCGATCTGGTCGCCAGCCCGAAACTGGTGCTGCCGTGGCTGCTGGGCGTGCTCGGCGCGCCGACCTGGATGGCGGGCCTGCTGGTGCCGATTCGCGAATCGCTGGCCTTGCTGCCGCAGCTGGTGATCGCCGGCTGGATGCGTGCGCACCCGATCCGCAAATGGTTCTGGGTCGGCGGCGCGGCGGTGCAGGGACTGTCCGTGCTGGCGATGATCGCCGCTGCCCTGGCCTTCAATGGCGCCGCTGCCGGCGGCCTGATCCTGTTGCTGCTGATCGTGTTCTCGCTCGGACGCGGCGTGTGCTCGGCGTCGTACAAGGACGTTCAGGGCAAGACCATTGCCAAAACCCGGCGCGGCACGCTGTCCGGCTATGCCTCGAGCGCAGCGGGCGGGCTGGCCGTGCTGCTGGGCGCGATCCTGTGGTTCGTGCCGGCCCAGCAACACCTTACTCCGATCCTGCTGTTGCTGGCGCTGGCCGGCGTGCTGTGGATCGCGGCGGCCGTGATCTTCGCCGCGTTGCGCGAGTTTCCGGGCGCCACCGAAGGCGGCGGCAACGCGCTCAAGACCGCGGCGGCCAGCCTGTCACTGCTGCGCGACAAGCCGGCCTTCGGCCGGTTCATCGCCGTGCGCGGGCTGCTGATCGCCACCGCCCTGGCCGCGCCCTATTACGCTCAACTCGCCCGGGCCGCGGGCGGTTCGAGCCTGGCGCATCTGGCGATTCTGCTGCTGGTCAGCGGCTTGGCATCGCTGGTGTCGGCGCCGTTCTGGGGACGGTTTTCGGATTATTCATCGCGCCAGGTGCTGATGCTCACCGGCGTCGCGGCGGCCGTATTGAACGTTCTGGTCGCGCTGGCGGTTTGGACCGGCCTCGGCCATATCGCCGGCGTCTGGCCGTTCGCCGTCGGTTATTTCGTGCTGGCCGGCGTTCACGCCGGGGTCCGGCTTGGGCGCAAGACCTATCTCACCGACCTCGGCAACAGCGAGGATCGCGCCCAGCTCACTGCCGTGGCCAACACCACGATCGGCGTCGTGCTACTGGCGGGCGGCGGCATCGTCGCCGCGATCGGCGAGGCCGGACCGGCCGTTGCGGTCGCTGTACTCGCGGTGCCGGCGCTGGCCGCCGCCATCCTCGCACGTGGCCTGCCGGAACTCGAGCAGGCCGCCTGATCGGCTGAATATTGCCAGGCCGCGCCGACACTACAGCGGTCGCGAAACCTAGCCTGCGGCGTTCAGCGGGCGATCGTACTCTCGGCGGCCGTCGAAGCGCTTGCAGAGCGCGGCGACGCCGGCGCCGGACAGGTTATGCCAGACCGAGAACACGGCGCCCGGCAGCGCGGCCACAGGCGAGAAATACTGCTGGGCGAGTGCGACCGCCAGCCCGGAGTTCTGCATGCCGACCTCGATGGCGATGGTGCGAGCGGCCACGCTGTCGCGCGTGGCCAGCCAGGTCAGACCGAAGCCGGCCGCCAGGCCGATCCCGTTGTGAAGTATTACAGCCAACAGCACCAGCGCGCCGAGCGTGGCGATCGAGGCGGCGTTGAGCGCCACAATGATCGCGATCACCAGCCCGATCGCAGCCGCGGAACCCAGCGCGCACCAGCCGTCGCGATCAGCCCAGCGCTCGCCGATCACGCGGTTCACGATCATGCCGCCGGCGACGGGCGCGACCACGATTTCGGCGATCGAAACCAGCATCGAGCCCACCGGCACCGGGATATGCGTGCCGGCATAGGCCCAGGTCAGCAACGGCGTCGCCGCCACCGAGGCCAACGTCGCGATGCTGGTCAGCGTGATCGACAAGGCCACGTCGCCGCCGGCCAGGAAACTGATGACGTTCGAGGCCGTGCCGCCGGCCACGCTCCCGACCAGAATCAGCCCCAGCGTGAGCTGCGGCGGCAGACCGAGCAGATGCGCCACCACCCAGGCGGTCGCCGGCATCAGGCCGAACTGCAGCGTCAGGCCAAGCAGCACGAGCGGCCAGCGCCGGATGGCGCGCGAGAAATCGGCCGGACGCAGCGTCAGCCCCATGCCGAACATGATCACGATCAGAAACGGCACGATCAGAAACTTGCCCGGGCTGAACACCGCCGGCGCCAGATAACCGGCCACCGCGAGCGCGGCGGCCCAGATCGGAAACATAACGGCAATCCGTGCCGGGCTGGGTGCGTTCATGCCGTCCTCCGGTCGACGTTGTTCTGGTACAGGGGATCGAGCCCGGTGGCGCGCAGCAGCGCCGCGGTTTCATAGACCGGCAGGCCCATCACCGCCGAGAAACTGCCCGACAGATGCGAAATGAACTGCCCGGCGTGACCCTGAATCGCATACGCGCCGGCCGCGCCCTGGGGCTCGCCAGTGGCCCAATAGGCCGCGATCGCGGCTTCGTCGAGCACATCCAGCGTGACTTCGCTGACGACCGTGCAGGTTTCGGTGACGCCCGCCGAGAACAACGCCACGCCGGTAATCACGCGATGCGTGGTGCCGCCGAGCGCGGTCAGCATGCGGATCGCGTCGGCCAGATCGACCGGCTTGCCGAAGGCCTCGTTGCCGTAGGCGACCACCGTGTCCGAACCCAGAATGCGGGCACCCGGGTAGGCCGCCGACAGCGCCTCGGCCTTGGTCCGCGCCAGACGCTCGGCCAGGGCCTCGGGCGTCTCGCCGGCCCGCGGTGTTTCGTCGATATCCGCCGGAATCGCCGTGAACGCGAGCCCGAGCTGCTCCAGCAGGCGGGCACGTTGCGGCGAGGCCGAAGCCAGAATCAGGGACTCGCTCATAAACTCTCCACGTGGTCGACCAGACGGCCGCTCGCGGCCAGATCGAAGAACGCATCGCGCATGAATCGCCCGGCATCGATGGCCTGGCGCCAGACCCGTTCGCGCGCGGCATCGTCGCCGGCATAACGATAGAAATCGCGGCGCTCGGGTACGGCGCCATCGACCAGACGCTCTGTCATGGCCGGGCCGGGGCCGACCAGCAGCACATGGTCGGCATGGCGCGGCGCGCGCCAGCCCAGCCGCTTGTCGAGCCAGCCGGGCACCAGTTTGGTATCGAAATGCGGCATGAGCACGATCGGCGCGCTCGTGCCGGGCGCCAGCAACGGCTGGTCGATGTGATAGTCGGTGATACCGCCGTCACGATACAGCCCGGCCGGCGCGCCGGCCGGGTTCTGCACCGCCTGCATGATCAACGGGACGTTGCCGCTGGCAAAGACGGCATCCCGCAGGTTGTGTTCGGTCAGCGCTACGGTGCGGCTGGCAATGCCGTCGTTGGCATACACCATCGTGTCGCCGTCGCGCGCGAACACCACGCGTTCGAAGAACGCGCCGAGCCAGCGCCGCGAGGCCGCGTTGGCAATGCCGGCCGCCACGGAACCGGCCGCCAGCAGTGCCCGTCGGTCGGTGGCCGTCGACCAGCGCGAGCGCACGGTCATGGCATGCAGCCGGTAGCGCGGATTCGTGAGGACGCCGGTCCGCACGTCGGGCGTGAGCACGGTATCGAGAATGCCGGCCAGGGTCGTGGTGATCTCGGCCGCGTCGGGCTTCATGCTGTAACGCTGGCCGATATAGGCGTCGATGAGGGCATCCAGCGCCCCGCCCGGATCGGTCGGGTGGCAGGCCGCCGCACCGGCCCAGGCACCGATCGACGAGCCGACGATCGGCAACGGGGTGTCGCGGGTGGCGAACCAGTCGGTGAACAGCGCGCGATAGAAGGCCGCGATCGCCAGCCATTTGGGGCCGCCGGCGGCGCCCGCGAGCGCACCGATGCGCTCCGGCGTCAGCGGCGACTCGGCCAGTGCGGCCCGCGCCGCGGGACCGGCCTTGAGGGTGAGATAGCGGGCGCTGTCGGTCATGGCATGAAACAAAAAAGCCGGCGCACCGCGACTCGCGATACGCCGGCCGTATCCTGCATCCCGGACCGTCGATTATTCGACGGTGAGAATCTTCATCGTGTTGGTGCCGCCGGGGCCGGTGAAATCACCCTTGGTGATCAGCACGCGATGACCGGCGACCACATCGCCACGCTCCTTCAAGCAGGCCATGGCTTCAGTGCTCGGCACCATGCTATCCAGCTCGCTCGGCTTGAAGGCCACCGGATAGACGTTGCGGCACAGCGCCAGGTACTGCTCGGTGCGCGGGTAGTGCGTGAGCGCGAAAATCGGCACCGGCGCGCCCTGACGCGACATGAGCATCGCCGTGGTGCCGGACTCGGTCAGCGAGATGATGGCATCGGCATGCATATGGCTGGCGGTATAGACCGTGGCCATGGCAATGGCCTCGTCGGTACGCCGGAAATGCGCGGCCAGACCGGCGGGCGAACGATCGGCGACGGCCTCGCGCTCGGCGCCGAGACAGATACGGCTCATGGCCTCGACCGTCTGCACCGGGTACTTGCCTACCGCCGATTCGGCCGAGAGCATGACGGCGTCGGTGCCGTCCAGCGTGGCGTTGGCCACGTCCAGTACCTCGGCGCGCGTCGGCGTCGGGTTTTCGATCATCGACTCCATCATCTGGGTCGCGGTGATTACCAGACGATTCATCTCGCGGGACTGGGCGATAATGCGTTTCTGTACGCCGGGCAGCTCGGGATCGCCGATTTCCACGCCCAGGTCGCCGCGCGCGACCATCACCACGTCCGACGCGCCGATGATTTCTTCCAGCGCGTCGAGCGCCTCGGCACGTTCGATCTTGGCGCAGAGACGGGCGTTGCCGCCGGCTTCGGTCATCAGGCGCCGAGCCTGATGCATATCGGAGGCGCCGCGCACGAACGACACGGCCAGGAAGTCCACTTCCAGCTCGGCGGCGAGCTTGATGTCCTTCATGTCCTTATCGGTGAGACCGCCGGCCGACAGGCCGCCGCCGCGCAGGTTCACGCCCTTGCGACCCGACAGCGTACCGCCCACATCCACGCGGGTGACGATGCGCGGGCCCTCGACCGAGGTCACGGTCAGCGCGATGGCGCCGTCGTTGACCATCAGCTGGCTGCCTTTCTTCACGTCCGCCAGCAGCGGCTTGAAGTAGATGGCGACCGCGTCCTTGGTGCCGGCGTCGGCGTCCATCTCGGTATCGAGCGTGAAGGTCTGGCCGTCCTCGAGCTCCACCGAACCGTCGGCGAAGGATTCGATGCGGATCTTGGGGCCCTGCAAGTCACCCAGCACGGCGACAGGCTTGCCCAGCTCCTTGGCCACGTCGCGCACGGTATTCACGCGTCGACGATGCTCTTCGGCAGCGCCGTGCGAGAAGTTGATGCGCACGGCATTGACGCCGGCTTCGATCAACCGCTTCAAAGTTTCCGGACTGTCGCTGGCCGGGCCGAGGGTAGCGAGTATCTTGGTTTTGCGATGCATGGCGGGGACGCTAGCACAACCATTTGAAAAGCGGCAGACCCTGTCGCCACGAGCCGCGTCAGATCATCGCTCCTGCCCGTGAAAACGGTCCCGAGCCGCGCAATCCCGCGCAGCTCTGCGCGCTCGATCGCGGCGACTACACCCGGGGCACCCCCTCGGGAGCGGACTCGTTAGACTGGCCCGGCCATTCTCCGCTTCCGGCTGGCGATGCCCGCGAATCAACCCGGCATACCGACACGCGCCGCAATCCTCGTTCTGCTCTGGCTCACCGGCATGGCGATGCGGGCGCCGATTCTGGTGGCCGCCCCGCTCGGCCCGCGCATCGCCGACGCGCTGGACCTGAATCAGACCGGGGTCGGCGCACTGACCACGCTACCCGTGCTCGCGCTCGGGCTTGGCGCCATCCCCGCGGCCTGGCTGATCGCGCGGTTCGGCGCCCGCAATACGCTGATGATGGCGGTCGTGCTCACTGGACTGGCTTCGGCCGCTCGGGGCGCCGCGCCCGAGGCGACAATGCTGCTCACTGCGACCGCGGTGACCGGGCTCGGCATCGCCATCATGCAGCCCGCACTTCCGGCGCTGGTCGCGCGCTGGTGCCCGGGCTTCGTCGCCCTCGGCGCCACGGTCTATCTCAACGGCATGATGGTGGGTGAATTCATCGGCGCGGGGCTTACCCTGCCGGCGCTGCTGCCCGCGGTGGGCGGTGGCTGGCGTGCCGCCCTGTTCGCGCTGTCGCTGCCGATCGTGGTGCTGGCGCCGTTCATGCTGCTGCCGCGCTTGCATGGCCGGCGCCCCACCCGCGACGAGGTCGCACATGGGCCGGACTGGCGCGATCCGCGCGTGTGGCGTTTCGGTGGGCTGCTCGGGCTGACCGCCTCGACCTTCTTTGGCCTCAACGCCTATATGGATGCCGTGTTGGCCAGCAAACAGCTGTCCGCGCACGTCGGGCTGGTGTTGGGTATTTTCAACGCCGTGCAACTGTTCACGTCGTTGTTTCTGATGGCGACCATCCGGCGTGTTCTGGCCACGCCTCGATTGCTGTTCGCGACCGTGGTGATCCACGTCGCCGGGCTGGCGGTGGTTCTTGTCAGCGGTTCGTTGTGGCTGATCGCCGGGGTGATCGCGATCAGCTTCGCCTCCGCCGTCCAGCTCATCGCGCTGACCAGTCTGCCCTCGATCGTGCTCGCGCCGGAACGCGCCGGCGCAGTGGCCGCCGGCATGTTCGCGGTCGGCTATGTGCTGGCGTTCGTGCTGCCCCTGTGCGCGGGCGCGCTGATCGACGCCAGCGGCGCGATCGACAGCGCGCTCTATTTCCTGATCGGCCTGAACCTGCTCTGCCTGCCGCTCGGCTGGACCACCACGACCGGTCTGGAAGCTCAGCGGGCGTAGCGCAGCCCGGCTTCCAACCCGCGCAGCTCGGCCAGCCCGCGTAGCCGGCCATAGAGCGGATAGCCGGGGCGCGTATCGCGCGCGCCATCACCCAACAGATGATGGCCATGGTCGGCCCGCACCGGCAATGCCCGGCCGCCGGCGGCGATGCGTCGATCCTCCTCGGCCAGCAGCACGGCCATGACACCGGGGATATCGCCGTCACCGCCCAGGTGTTCGGCCTCGGCGAAGGAACGCGGATCGACCAGATCGCGGGCGACCGAGCGCAGATGCGCGAAATGGATACGCGAGGCGAACTCGCGCGCCATCGCCACCAGATCATTGTCGGCCGCCGCCCCGTACGAGCCGGTACAGAACGTCAGCCCGTGGGCCGGGCTGTCGACGGCGTCGAGAATCCAGCGCACGTCGGCCGCGTTGGAGACGATGCGCGGCAGTCCGAATAACGGTCGCGGCGGGTCGTCCGGATGAAGCGCCAGCTTCACCCCGGCGGCCTCGGCGACCGGCACCACGCGTTCGAGAAAATAACGCAGATTCTCGCGCAGACGGGCGTGATCGATGTCGCGATAGGCCGCGATCGCGTTGCGGAAACCCGCCAGGTCATAGCCGGCATCGGCGCCGGGCAGGCCGGCCGTGACGTTATCGATCAGGCGCCGGCGGGCCGACTCGTCCATGGCCTGGAAACAGGCCCGGGCCGCGGCTCGCTCAGCTTCGTCGTAGTCGTGTTCCGCGCCGGGACGCTCGAGCAGAAACAGATCGAACGCCGCGCAGGCGATGTAATCGAAGGCCAGCGCGGTGCCGCCGCCCGGCAGCGCACGGGCCAGCTCGGTTCGCGTCCAGTCGGCCACCGGCATGAAGTTGTAGGCCACGGTCCGGATTCCGGCGGCGCCGAGCCGGCGCAACGTGGTGGCCCAGGCATCGATATCGGCATCGCGCCCCGGCGCGCCGGTCCGGATCGCCTCGGTGAGCGGAATGCTCTCGACCACCGACCAGGTCAGCCCCGCGGCCTCGATCGCCGCCTTGCGCTCGGCGATCGCCGCCGCCGGCCAGGCGGTATCGTTGTCGATCTCGTGCAGAGCCGTAACGATACCGGTCGCGCCGGTCTGGCGGATCTCGGCGAGCGTGATCGGGTCCGGCGGACCGAACCAGCGCCAGGTATATTCCATGGTGATCTCCTCTTGTTCGCGGGCCTTCGCGGGATCGGCAGGCGCCGGCCGCGATGTCTATACTTGCGCTATAACGAAACGAAAACGTCATCATCGGCCAAGCGGGCCCGCTTGGTCGAACGATGGTCATTTGCGCCCCGTGTTCGTTGCCGCGGCCTGTCCGCGACGAACGCGGGTGGTGTAACGAGGAGTCCGATGAGCGATTCGTGGCCGCTGCAGGCCCAGGACAACACACGCCGGCCCACCATTCGCGATGTCGCGCGCGATGCGGGCATTTCGAAGACCAGCGTCTCGCGTTATTTCGGCGAGGAACGGCATCGCCTGTCCGAAGCGATGCAGGCCCGGATCGAGCGCTCGGTGGAACGGCTCGGCTTCCGGCCGGACCGGATCGCGGCCAGCCTGCGCGGCGGCCGGACACGGCTCATCGGCGCGCTGGTCGCCGATATCCGCAATCCCTACAGCGTCGCGCTGATCCATGCGGCCGAGCGTGCCTGTGGCGACGCCGGCTATTCGCTGATGGTCTGCAACACCGACAACGACGAAACGCTCGAGCGGCGTCATCTGGACGTGCTGGACGGCTACAGCGTGGACGGCCTGATCGTAAACACGGTCGGGCGCAATACGGAAGCGCTGGAAGCGATGCGCCAGCGCGGCATCCCCATGGTGCTGGTCGATCGCCAGATCGAGGTGCTGGACTGCGACATGGTGGGGCTGGACGATGAAGCTGCCGTCGCCGACGCCATCGATCATCTGGTGGCGCGCGGCTTCGAACGACTCGAACTGATCATCGAGCCGGTGGCCGGCATCAGTTCGCGCCAGGCGCGCGCCGAGGCGTTCGAGGCCGAATGCCGGCGCCGCAGCCTGGACGCCACGGTGTACGAGGCGATTATTGAAGAAGCCGCTGTCGAAGCGGCCGATTCGGCCGCACTCGACCAGCGGCTGACCGAACTGCTTGCCGAACCGCGGCCGACCGCCGTGCTGTGCGCCAACGGCGTGGTGACGCTGGCCGTGTGTCATGCGCTGCAGCGGCTGGGCGGCTTCGACCGGCTTGGCGTGCTCGGTATCGACGAACTCGCGTGGTGCGCCCTGGCCGGCCCGGGTATTTCGACCCTGGCGCAGCCGGTCGACGCCATCGGCCGGCGCGCGATCGATACGCTGCTGGCGCGGATCGACGGCGATGCCACGCCCGCGGCGATCCATCGCCTGCCTGCCACGCTCAACGTTCGCGGTTCGACCGCGCCCGCGGCATGACGGCGGCCAACGATGCAACCCGCGTGGATGTGGTGACGTTCGGCGAGAGCATGGCGCTGTTCGCAGCCGATACGCCGGGCGATCTGGCCCAAGTCGCGCATTTCACGCGTCGTCTGGCCGGGGCCGACAGCAACGTGGCGATCGGCCTGTCGCGGCTCGGCCTGCGTGTGGATTGGACCAGCCGTGTCGGTAACGATGCCTTCGGTCGCTTCATCCTGGCTTCGTTGGCGGCCGAAGGCATCGACTGCGGGCACGTCGTAGTGGATCAGGCGCGCCCTACCGGGCTGCAGATCAAGTCCCGCACCAAGGACGGCAGCGATCCGGAAACCGAGTATTTCCGCCACGGCTCCGCGGCCAGCGCGCTGGCGCCGGACGATCTGCCCGCCGAACGCATGCACCACGCCCGCCATCTGCACTGCACCGGCATTCCGGCCGCCATCAGCGAATCGGCGCAGGCGCTTTGTCATCACGCCATGGACGCCATGCGCGCGGCGGGCGGCACGATCTCGTTCGATCCCAATCTGCGGCCCAGCCTGTGGCCCAGCACGCAAGCCATGCGCGAGGCCATCAACGCACTGGCCGCCAAGGCCGACTGGGTACTCCCCGGCATCGACGAAGGCGAGATCCTGACCGGGTCACGCGATCCCGCGGCGATCGCCGAACACTATCTCGCAGCGGGCTCGAACGAAGTCGTAGTCAAACTCGGCGCCGAAGGCGCGTACTGGCAATCGGCCGATGCCCACACGCGGGTCGCCGGTTGTCCGGTGGCGCACGTCGTGGATACGGTCGGCGCGGGCGACGGCTTTGCCGTGGGCTTCATCAGCGCCCGGCTCGAGGGTCTGGCACCGAGCGTTGCCGTGGCACGCGCCAACGCCATCGCCGCGCGCGTCATTCAGTACCCCGGCGACTCGGACGGCCTGCCGCGACGACATGAACTGACGTGATCGACGCGAGCGCCGGCCGCGCGCGCGGCTGCCGCGTCACGCTCAATCGCGGTCGCCCCAGTGATCGCGGTCGTCGTTGTCGCGACGATAGTCGCGGTAGTGATCGTCATCGCGGCGATCGTCTCGATAGCCGTCGTCATCCCGCCGATGATCGCTGTCGTAGTATCGATCGTGATCGACGCGGTAGCCGCGATCGTCGTGGTGGCGCCAGCCGTCGTGATCGTGGTACGGCTCGACACAAGCCGCCAGCACCATCAGCAGAGGCAGCGCAAAGAGCAGTCGTTTCATGTCGTGACTCCGTCGGCTTCGGAATGTACAACTTATGCTGAACAATCTGAACGAGACATGGCACACGCGTGGCGGGCCTTGTCGAACCCGCCCGCAAGATACGAGCGATGCGACCTCATCTCGCGGCGCGTCATACGGTATCGTCAGTGCGGCCCGACGCAACGACACGACGCAACACGATGACCTTCGGCGCCAAACCCAATCCATGAGCCGTGCTCGCTATCCGCACACGCCGGACGGCCGATATTTCGTCGCCCGTAACCGCCTCTGGCGCTGCACCGATCCGTCGCTCGACGAGGCGCAACGCCAGGCCTGGGTATCGGCCCTGATGGCGGCCCGTCGCGCTATCCGCGATGCCCGGGACGATGTCTCCGTCCGAGCGGCCCGGCAACAGGTCCAGAAAGCCAAGGAAGCACTCGGCGAACGCGGGCCGGTCTGGTGGGATGACGGCGCCGCTGACGAAACACGCCGGTCGCCGGCGAACTCGTCGTACGCCGATTGGTGGGCTAGCCTTAGCGCGGAGGAACGCCGGGCCGGCGGCTAATCAGATTTCGGTGGGAGCCGCTCGCCCCCGTTGCCGTTGCCATTTGACGACTCCTCGCGTTCGGCGTGCCGCTCGGAGAGAAAATCGCCCAGGTTGTGTAGCACGTCGATGTGCTCGCTCAGCGTGCGTACGGCCACCAGCAACGGCACGGCCACGACCATGCCGACCACGGACCACAGCCAGGCCCAGAACGAGACGCTGATGAACACGACCACCGTATTGAGCCGCAAGTTGCGCCCGACCAGATACGGCGTGACGAACTGGCCTTCGATGATGCTGATGCCCAGATAGATGCCGCCAGCGATCGGCGCCCAACCGATCCAGTGGAAACTGAGCGCGGCGACGATCGTTACCAATACGATGCCGGCAGCCGCGCCCAAATACGGAATGAAATTCAGCAGAAACGCGATCAGCCCGATCAGCAACGCGTTGGGCAGGCCGAACAGCGCCATGGCGCTGCCGAGCACGATCCCGACGCCCAGATTGATCAGCGTGATCGTGAGCAGGTAGCGCGAGAGCTTGCGCTCGATATTGAACGCGATCTCCACTGCGCGCCGCTTGTCCCGGAACGTGGGCAATACATGCACGATTTTTTCGTAGAACATGTCGCCCGAGGCCAACAGGAACAGCAGCAGCACGAGCGTAAATACGAACTGTCCGAGAATCGCCGGCGCCAGCATGATCGCGGTCGCCGCCATACCACGCTGCTTGACCTCGACCTTCTCGACGTGGTGATCGTCCGTCGGTTTCGTCAACTTCTCGATTTTGGCGTTGATTTCCATCAACCCGTTCATCGAGCGCGACAGCTCGGCCACGCGTTGCTGGATCTGGCGTTCGATACGCGGCGCGTTATCGATCCAGTCCGACGCCGGTACGGTCAGCGCCGACACCAACCCGAGAAACAGCATCAGCAACACCGCCACAATCCCGAACGACGATACGACGGTGGGGATGCCACGACGATCGAATACCCGCCGGACCGGGCCGAACACCATGGCCAGCAGGAACGCGAGCACCACGGGCACGAGGAAATCCTTGGCGATGCTCAGCACGCCGATACAGGCGAATACGAACAAGCCGATCAACGCAATCCGAGCCCCACAGGCCAGACGTTGCGCCGATCGGCTCGTCGTCGTTTCCGCCGTGCTATCGCGGTCGTCGCTCCCTCGCTCGCTCAAGCCTGCTCCTCGCTTCCGACCGGCACGTCGGGCATGCCATCGTCAGAACATAGAACAGTGCCGTGGTTACGACCATAGGCATTTATACGAGTATCAGGGCGGCCCTTCGCGCTCAGTCACTGCGCTCGATGGCCGGCCGGCTGGCGTTCGGCGTCGGTGCCCGCATGAGGTCGATGAATGCCCGATCGAAAGCCTGTCGATCGAGCTTCATCTGGACGATCACGGCCGGCCCGGCGGTCTCGGGCTTGCTCTGTTTCGTCCAGGCGAGGGTATTGCCGTAACTCGGCCCGTGGCTCAGATCCGCATCCAGATATAACGTCCGTGTTTTCTTGACCAGATCCGGATGCAGCCAGGCGAGCGCGGCAATCTCGTCCCACATGTAATAGCGCTCGTTGTCGTACGCGGCCAGATACTGCGCCGCCGGGCTGTGCGACTTGGCGATCGCCGACTGCATCCGGTCCGAATACCAGCTCTGCAACGAGATATCGACCGGCGTATCGATGATTTTTCGCCAATCGGCCGTGAACACGATATGCGCGGCTTCCGGATCGAACCAGACATTGAATTCATGGCTGGGCGTCGTGGTGAACTCGGCGTCGTCGCTCACCGGCGAGATTGAGCCGCCCATCACCACGAGCTGCTTCGCCGTACGGGCGAAACTCGGATCGATACGCTGCGCCAGGGCCAGATTGGTCAACGGGCCGGCGGCGAATACCGTCACCTGCCCAGGATGAGCATGCACCGCATCGATCAGGAAATGCGCGGCATCCTCGTGCTGCGCGCTGATCGACGGCCGCCCTTCCGGCATCGGCTGGCGCGCATTCGGATCAGCCGGATAGGCATCCGGATCGCTGCCATCGCCGCCCCACGCGCCCAGCCAGGCGATATGCCCATAAAACCGTTGCTCGGCTAGCGTACGAACCCGACTGCGAACCAGCGGATGGACCGCGCCTTCGTACACCGGGATATCGCGCCGTCCGATGAGTTCGAGCATGCGCAGCGTGTGCTCGGTCTCGGCCTTCATCCAGGCGTTGCCCGTGACCATGGAAATACCCAGCACTTTCACGTCCGGCGCCTGGATCAACGCCAGCATCGAACGCATGTTGCTGCCGCCTGGCCCCGAACCATCCTGATCGATGACCACCAGCCGCGGCCCCGAGTCCGCTGCCGCCATTGCCGGCCCGGCGGTACAGATCAATGCCAGACATAGCCAGCACGCGCTCAAATAACGCCCCATCGCTTGCTCCCTGTCGAATACGTGATCGTTCGACAAGCATAAATCCGAGCAGAGCATGTTGCGCAGCCGAACATGGACGCGGGTGTATTAGGGCCTGTTGCCATTTCGCGCCAACACACACGTGAACGCTTCGCGTAGCCAACACTGTCCCGCTGGGCCCGGTACGTATTCATCAGCCCAAACGACTGAACACACAGCACAAACAGAACCGGATCGAGACGCGTAGCGCCACCGCCTGGCCCGGGACGGCAAGAAAAAGTTGCACGTTGTGACTTGGTGTTTTACTTATGCATAACACCACATCACTACATCACCAAGACAAACGACATGAAACACGCTACATTGCACTCCTTGGCTGGCCTGGCCTGTCTTTTAGCGGTTTCTATGGCCTCGGCGGCGCCGGATTCCGGTAGCACCGCTTCAATCGGACCGATCGCGTTCGACCACGGGATCCCGGTATTCGAGCTGCCAACCCTGGCGGTCACGCCGACCTACGAACAATCGAAGCCCGCGCGCATCGCGCGTGCTGGCAAGACAGCCCCACCGGGCACGCCGGCCGACGACAATAGGCCGCGCCAGCGCGGTACGGCATCCGGCACACCGGATATGGCGTGCTATACCCCGATGCGCGTGGTCGTGCGTTGATCATGCGTTGGCAATCACACTGGCAGCGGACTGTTCATGCCCGAACGCTGGAACGACAACGAGCCGATCTATCGTCAGCTGCGCGCCCGCGTGGTCGCGATGATTCTCGACGGGCGGCTGGCCGAAACCGATGCACTGCCATCGGTGCGCCAGGTCGCGGCCGACTATCAGATCAACCCGCTGACCGTATCCAAGGCCTATCAATCGCTGGTCGAAGACAATCTGGTGGAAAAACGCCGGGGGTTGGGGATGTTCGTACGCGAAGGCGCCCGCGAGCACCTGCTGGCCTCCGAGCGCGACCGGTTCGTCAACGAGGAATGGCCGGCGATCCGTGCTCGTATCGATCGGCTCGGCCTGGACCCGGCGATGCTTCTCGCCACGCCTACCCAGGATAGTTCGTCATGAGCGATACCCCGGTCATCGAGGCGCGCGGCGTCGGGAAGCGCTTTCAGCGCAAGGTCGCCCTCGCCGATATCGATCTGAAGATCATCAGTGGACGCATCGTCGGACTGATCGGCCCCAACGGGGCGGGCAAAACGACCCTTCTCAACCGGTTGCTCGGCTTGTCCGGCGGCGACGGCACGCTGCGTGTGCTGGGCCACGACCCGATCCGCGAGCGTGACGCGCTCATGCGCGATGTCTGTTTCATTTCCGATGTCGCCACCCTGCCCCGCTGGTTGCGCGTACGCGAGGCCGTATCGCTGGTCGGCGGTCTGCACCCCCGGTTCTCCGCCGAGCGCTGCGCGCGTTTTCTCGCCCGCTCGTCACTGGATCCGAACACCCGCGTAAGCCAGCTTTCCAAGGGCATGACGGTACAGCTGCATCTTGCACTGATCATGGCGATCGATGCGCGCCTGCTCGTGCTCGACGAGCCGACCCTCGGGCTCGATCTGCTGTTCCGGCGGGCGTTCTACGACAACCTGCTCGGCGACTACTTCGACGAGAACCGCACCATTCTGGTCACCACGCATCAGGTCGAGGAGATCGAGAACATCCTCACCGACGTCATCTTCCTGCGCGACGGCCGCAAGATTCTGGACGCCTCGATGGACGAACTGGCCGAGCGCTTCGTCGAGACCCATGTCGCGCCGGGCGAACTCGACGCGGCGCGGGCACTAGGGCCAATCGGCGAACGCCGCCTGCTCGGCGCCCATGCCCTGATCTTCGATCGCGAGGCGGCGGCCGATACCGACGCCCTTGCGACACTCGACGACAATCCGCGAACCCCGGCCCTGGCCGATCTGTTCACCGCCTGCATGAACAACCACGAGGCCCGCGCATGAACTCCGCCTGGCACAACATCGCGTGGCTGTTGCGACGCGAGACCATGGAGCATCGCCGGCTACTCTATGCGCCGGCGATACTCGGCGGGGTCGTGATCGGGCTGAATCTGATCATGCTGGCCATCGGCCTGATCAACCACACACATACGAGCATCCGGATCCAGTTCGAGAGCGGCAGCGTGCTCAATGCGCTCGCTCTCAACCTCAACACGCTCGACCCGGGCGAGATGGCGGACCTCGGGCAGGCAATCGCGCTACTGCTGCTCGCCGTACTGCTGCTGTTCCTGCTCGCCTTCGGAGCGGCAACCCTGAATTACGCGCTGGGCTGTCTGTTCGAGGAGCGTCGCGATCGCAGCATCCTGTTCTGGAAATCGCTGCCGACCACCGACGGCCAGAGCGTCGCGGCCAAGGCTCTGATCGCCATGCTCGCCCTGCCGGTGCTCTACACCGTGGCCGCACTCATCACCGGTTGGGTGACGATCGGCACGTATCTCCTGTTGTTGCTTGGCTCGGGCGCTAGCGCCGCCCAGCTGCTTGCCGAAACCCATCTCGGCGCAACCACCGCGCTCACCCTGGCCGCGCTGCCGATCTACATCCTCACCATCGCCCCGGTCACCGGTTGGATGATGCTGTGCTCGGCCGTCTCACGACGTCATCCAATGCTGATGGCGATCCTGGTGCCCGCCCTGTTCGCCGTGCTCGGGGCGCTCGGCCTGCCGAACCCGGTCTGGCATCTACTCGTGGGCCAGATTCTGCCGACCGGCTATACCGCCGCGCTGTCTTCGCTCGGCCATGCTGGCGGATTCCAGCACGCGCTCGCGCTCCTGTATCGCCCGCTGGCCACGCTCGATCTCTGGCTCGGCCTGGTCTTCGCCGTCGCCTGCCTCGTCGGGGCGACCGTGTATCGCCACCGGTGCACGACGCTCGTCTGACCGCCGCGGTCTGCCGGGCGAGTAGTCAAGCCTCGCGCGACCCCCCTAGGGCCTGTTGCCGTTTCGTGCGGGCCCGCGTTGGCGTCCGCAAATCGTGTCCGGCAAGGCGCGAGTCTGGGTCGTGGCGTGCCACGACCCAGACTCGCAACGCCGCCGGGCGGCCCTGGTTAATTTTTCATGGGCGGCCCAACCCTTCGGGACAAGTGCTGTTTTGCGGCAATACAGCGTTGTCGCTCTCTCGCGTAGGCCCACTACGCCGCGTTCGCTACGCCTCGTCTTGCCGCAAAACAGCGCTTGGCGCGGACTCGCACGAAACGGCAACAGGCCCTAAGGTAGGGCACACGCCGTTGACGGCATTTTAGGGAGAATCGCAATGCAGGGTTTTTTACGCATGACGGCCGCGGCAGCGGCCGTGGCGCTTGTCGCTGGCTGTGCCACCACCAGCCAGAAAGACAACTACACCGAGAAGCTGCAGAAGCAGGCCACCCTGGCCGGGCGGGCCGCGACCGTGCTGCAACAACAGATGCTGCAGCCCAGCCAGCGTCGTATCCCCAAGGATCTGGTCGACAAGGCACGCTGTATCGCGGTGTTCCCCAAAGTCACCCAGGCTGGATTCATCGTCGGCGGCCAGCGCGGCCGCGGGCTGATCAGCTGCCGCCAGCGCTCGGGCAATTTCACCAACGCGCCGCCAGCGGTCTATACCTTGTCCGCCGCCAGCATCGGCCTACAGGCCGGCGCAGCGCAGCGCGCGGTGGTGCTGTTGTTTACCACGCAGCAAAGCGTGCGCGCGGTGCTGGATTCGCTGGTCAAGCTGGGCTCGCAGGTCAGCGTGTCGGCCGGGCCGACCGGATATGACCGGAGTGTGGATACCGCGGCCCCGATCGTCGCCTATGGCATTGCCAAGAAAGGCTTGTATGCCGGCCTGAACCTGGGCGGCGGCAAGGTCGCCTTCGATACCGAGGCCAACACCGCCATCTACGGCCCGAATCCGGATCCGCGCAAGGTCCTGCTACAGACCGACCGCGTGCCGCAGTCGATGCAGACTTATGTGAACGCGCTGGAATCGTTCACCCGCCACGACGGCAGCTGAGGCCGCTTCGATAACGCCCGGGCGCCGAACGGCGCCCGGATGTCGATCCGCGATCAGCCGATCGCCAGCATGCGATCGATCGGCCGGCGGGCCGCATCGGCTAGTGCGGCATCCACCTTCACTTCATAACGATCGTAGGCCAGCGCATCGCGCAGCTTCGCCAGCGTGGTCAACTTCATGTATTCGCAGACCGAATGCTCGCTCGCCGGGTGAAAGGTCTTGCCCGGGTTTTCTTTTTTCATCCGATGCAGAATGCCGGTCTCGGTGGCGACCACGAACTCCTTGGCTTCGGACTCGTGGGCGTGCGTGAGCATGCCGCTGGTCGAATGGATGTGGGCGTCCTTGCAGTCGAAGCTCATCGCCGAATTCATCATGCAGGCGGTCGAACAGCCGCATTCCGGGTGGATGAGGATCTCGGCGTTCGGGTACTCGCGCTGCTTGGCGGCCAGGTTCATGTCGCCGATCTTTTCGTGCACGTGGCAGGAGCCCGGCCAGATATGCAGCTTGCGTCCAGTCATCATCTCGACGTAGGTGCCGAGGAAGCGGTCCGGCAGGAACAGGATCTCTTCGTCTTCCGGGATCGCCTCGATCACCTGCACGGCGTTGGATGACGTCACGCAGTAGTCGCATTCGGCCTTGATCGCTGCGGACGTGTTCACGTAAGCCACGACGGTCGCGCCCGGATGCTCAGCCTTCCAGGTCTGAAGCTGTTCCAGCGTGATGCTCTCGGCCAGCGAACAGCCGGCATTGAGATCGGGAATGAGCACGGTCTTGTCCGGCGAGATGATGGACGCCGTCTCGGCCATGAAATGCACGCCGCAGAAGACGATCACATCGGCATCGGTGGCCGCGGCCTGACGCGACAGGCCGAGTGAATCGCCAAGATAGTCGCAGATGTCCTGGATCTCGGGTCGCTCGTAGTTATGCGCCAGAATAACGGCGTTCTTCGCGGCCTTGAGCCGCTGGATGTCAGCAACGAGTTGTTCGTGTTCGGTCGTCATGATGATGAATGCCCTCGCGGCTCGCAGCACGCCAATCGCATCAGGCGATCGACATCAATACGAGCGATTAAATGCGATCGATGCGCTGGCTGATGTCGAATGCGATCACCGAATGGGTGAGCGCGCCGATCGAGATGAAGTCCACGCCCGTGGCGGCGATGGTGACGATGTTGTCGCGTCCGACGTTGCCGGAGGCCTCGAGCCTGGCGCGGCCGGCCGTGCGTTCGACTGCCAAGACCATGGTCTCGGGCGCCATGTTGTCGAGCATGATCATCTCGACGCCGGCGGCCAACGCCTCGTCGAGCTCGTCGAGCGTCGTGGTTTCGACCTCGATGCCGATGTCCGGCGCATGAGCCCGCACGGCGGCGACCGCTGCCGTAATACCGCCGGCGGCGACGATATGGTTGTCCTTGATCATGGCCAGATCGTAGAGCCCGGCGCGATGATTCACGCCGCCGCCGATGGCCACGGCTTTCTTGTCCAGATCGCGCAGGCCGGGAACCGTCTTGCGGGTATCCAGAATCCGGGCCGGATGCTCAGCGATCAGCTCGACATAGCCACGCGTGGCGGTCGCGATGCCGGACATGCGCTGGGCGATGTTCAGGGCCGTGCGCTCGCCGGTGAGCACGGCCCGCCCGGCGCCCTCGAACGTCACCAGCTCGGTGCCGGCGACCACGGCCTCGCCCTCGGCCACGGCCGCGCGCCAGTCCAGCGCCGGGTCGAGCCGCCGGAACACGGCCTCGGCCTCGGCCAGCCCCGCCACTACACCCTCGGCCTTGGCGACCCAGCGCGCCGCGACCGGCGCGCTGGCGTCCAGCACAGCGTCGGTGGTGACGTCGCCGGTACGCACGTCCTCGGCCAGCCAACGATCGATGCGGTCGAGATCGATCGCCGTTTCAATGGCAGATTCGATGGAATTCGATGCCTGGCTCATGAAGTCACCGATGCAAAAGCGGCCCGACCACGCGCGGCGGCGCCGGCCCGCGTATCGCGCCGCCGATGGACGCCGACGCTGACGTTACGTGCCAGGGCCGCGCGCGCGATAGCCCCGGCCAGGCCGTGGATATGACGATCGAGCGAGGAAAAATATTCCGGCACGCCCGCGATCGGCGACGACTCGGCACGCGCGGCCTCGATCGCGGTCAACGCGGCTTCCAGCCCGGCTCGCTCGCGTTCGAGTCCGACGTGGCGCATCATCAGCGCCGCCAGCTCGCGGCGTCGCCTCATGAAACGATCGCGGCGCGCCGGATCGACCACGAGCGCATGGCCGGGCTCGACCGCGACCCGGCGGGGCCTGTCGCGTTCGGCCGCATGCGCCACCGCGCGATGTCC
The DNA here is from genome assembly GCF_000732535.1 of Salinisphaera hydrothermalis C41B8. Taxonomy (GTDB): domain Bacteria; phylum Pseudomonadota; class Gammaproteobacteria; order Nevskiales; family Salinisphaeraceae; genus Salinisphaera; species Salinisphaera hydrothermalis. The sequence goes on along the minus strand of NZ_APNK01000016.1, from coordinate 37,851 downwards.
GAACACCAGACATTCCAGCAACGAATTGCTGGCCAGACGATTCGCGCCGTGCACGCCGGTCACCGCGACCTCGCCGGCGGCATACAGCCCCGGCACGTCGGTCGCGCCGTGACGATCGGTGGCCACGCCGCCGATGCAATAGTGGGCTGCCGGCGCGACCGGAACCGGCTCGCGTCGCGCGTCGATGCCGCGTTCGGCGATCGCGGCCATGATGAAGCCGAAGGACTGTTCCAGCATCGCCGGATCGAGATGGCGCAGATCCAGCCCGACATACGGCTGGTGCTGACGCCCGATCTCGGCCGTAATAGCCGCGGCGACGGCATCACGCGGGGCCAGTTCGGCACCGGGCGCATCCGCCAGGAACCGTTCGCCGGCCTCGTTGACCAGCGTCGCACCGGCCCCGCGCAGCGCTTCGCTGATGAGAAACGTCCGCCCCTCGCGCTCGTAGAAGGCGGTCGGGTGAAACTGAACGAATTCCAGATCGATGCAACGCGCGCCGGCGTCGTAGGCCAGACCCAATCCGACCCCGAGAGCACCGGGCGGGTTGGTCGTGCGCTCGAACAACGCCGAATAACCGCCGGTGGCCAGAATCGTCGCGGGCGACCGCACGATCAGTGAGCCGCCCGTATCGCGGCGATGAATCCGAGCGCCCGCGCAATCGCCTGCCGCATCACGCAACAGCCGATGCGCAAACCCGTGCTCGACCACAGTGACCGTGGCGCAATCGCGAATCCGTTCGATCAGGAAGTCGACCAGCGCTTTGCCGGTCTGAACACCCAAGGCGTGCAGGATACGGTGATGAGAATGGCCGCCTTCCAGACCCCGCCGCAGGCGGCCGTCGGCTTGGCGGTCGAACGGCATGCCGGCGGCGATCAACGCGCGCACAGCGGCCGCGCCCTCGGCGACCAGCAATTCCACCGCCGCGCGATCGCATAGCCCGCGGCCGGCGGCGAGCGTATCGGCGACATGCGCTTCCAGCGTGTCGTCGTCGGTCGTGACCGCGGCGATGCCGCCCTGGGCCCAATAGCTGCTGCCGGAGGCCAGCGCGCCGTCGGTGACCAGAATCACACGACCGAGCGCGGCCGCCTGCCAAGCCGCATAAAGGCCGGCCGCGCCGCTGCCCAGCACCAGGAAATCACAATCCAGGGTGTCCACTGTCACGCTCGCTCTTAAAAGGGCGTCCCAACCCGGTTCAATCGATAAAGACGATCGTCTTGTTGCACTGCGGCCTTGTGGCCACGCGGTGCATATCTGGACCCGCGACCGGCCCGCAATGGCACCGGCCATGACGGGGCGATCGTCGTGGCCCTCCATGTCGCACGCGCCAACCACGCGGCGCGATGCCGGCGTCCGGCGCGTCGATCAACCGACGGCAGGCCGTCGGCACGAGACGCTTGGCGCGACGTCAGCCCCACAACATACCCGATTCCGCGCCCGATGTTCAGTCATGCCGACCGCGACGATCGAATCGCGTGCAATTTATCGACGAACGCCGGGCGATCGCGCAAGATGGCGGCCCTGCGGTAGCCGGCGATGCCGGCGGTTCGTTGTTCCTGCCATGTCTATGTCCCGTCGCGCGCGATTGTCCCGTATCGAGGCCGGCCGTCTGGCCCGGCTCGCCCTGCCTATCCTCGGTGCGCAGCTGGCCCAGATCGGCATGGGCACGGTGGACGTGGCCATGGCTGGGCATGTCGATGCGACGACGCTGGCCGCCGTTTCGGTGGGTTCGAGCGTCTGGATCCCGCTGGTGGTGTTCATGGTCGGCACGCTCATGGGCCTGACGCCGATCGTGGCCCAGCATGCCGGCGCCCGCCGGCCCGAGCTCATTCGCCCGGCCGTACACCAGGCGCTGTGGGTGGCGTTGGTGCTGGGTATGGCGAGCGCGCTGGCGATCGTCTACGCCGGCCCGCCGATCTTCGCGCTCATGGACGTGCCGGCCGCGGTCGCCGCGCCGGCCACCATCTATCTGGATGCGGTCGCGTTCGGCCTGCCGGCGATCGCGATCTACGAGACGCTGCGTTTCTTCTCCGACGGCATCGGCCATACCCGCGCCTCGCTCATCTTCGCCGTGTTCGGGCTGGCGGTGAATATCGTCGCCGACGGCGTGCTCATATTCGGCGGCCCCGGGCTCACGAGTCTGTTCGGCCCGGGCCTGCCGGCCTGGCTGGCGAACCTGCCGGCACTCGGGGCGCTGGGCTGCGGCATCGCCACCGCGATATCCATGGCGCTGATGGCGCTGGCCTTGTTCGTGTATACCCGGCGCGCCGCGGTGTATGCGCCGTCGCGCACGGGCCCGGCCTGGTCCGCGCCGGCGCCGGCGCTGATCGCCGAGCAGCTGCGTATCGGCTTTCCGGTGGGGGTGTCGATTTTCGCCGAGGTGTCGTTGTTCACCGCGATTGCATTGTTCCTGGCCGGTTACGGCGAGGTGGTGATCTCGGCGCACACGGTGGCGCTCAACTTCAGTTCGGTGTTGTTCATGCTGCCCTTGTCGCTCGGGATGGCGCTGACCGTGCGCATCGGTCAGGCGCGCGGCCGCGGCAAGTATCGGCATGCCCGGTTCGTGGCCTGGAACGGGGTCGCTTGCGCCCTGGGCGTCGCCGTGCTGATCGATGCCATCCTGATCTTTGGCGGGCCTTATGCGGTGGCCCTGTATACCGACGAGCCGGCGGTGCAGGCGCTGGCCATCAACCTGTTGCTGGTGGCCGCGCTCTACCAATTCTCGGATGCCGCCCAGGCCGCCATCGCCGGGGCCCTGCGCGGGTACAAGGACACACGCATCATCATGGCGGTGACGCTATTCGCCTACTGGGTCGTGGGCCTCGGCACCGGCTACGGGCTCGGCGAAGGTTGGCCCGGTGTGTTCCCTGGGCTGGGTGTCTACGGCTACTGGATCGGCCTGATCGCCGGGCTGAGCGTGGCCGCGATTTTGCTGGGCTGGCGTCTACGGCATACCGCCGACGTGACGCGTCCGCCCGAGATCGGTCGGTGAGCCGGCCCCACGCAAGCCCCGGTCGCTGATAGATTAGGCGCACTCTGGCCCGCTGTTCTGTTTCATGCGCATTCTGTCGTCATTGTTTTCGCTCGCCATTGCACGGACTCTCGCAAGTCTGGGGGTCGCACTGACCGCCGGGCTGCTGGTAACCGGCTGTGCCACCCCGCCTGCTGCTCGAACCACCACCCCGACCCCAACGAAATCGGCAACGGCGCCCGCCGACCCCGGAGAATGGGTCGGGCGCTGGCACGGGCCCGGCGCCAGGGCGCTGACCATCATGCCGCGGGCGGACGACCATTTCATGATCGAGCGGCGCAACGCCCAGGGCGTGAGCACGCATTATCTGGCGACCGCCACCGGCGGACGGCTGTATTTTCAGCGGCTCGGCAAAACCCTGGCGATTCGGCCGGGCCGCGGCAGCGAAACCGGCGACCCGGCGCTGGCCGGCCTCAGCGACTGTCTTCTGGTCGTACCCGACGGTGGCGGGTATTGCCGCCGCGCCGACTCGGCCGATGCCCTGCCGCTGGACCGTGGCGCCTACGTGGCCGTGAAAACACCGTGTCACGCCGCCCAGCGCACCGATACGCTGTTCTTTACCGGCAAGGCGCTGGCGCGGCCAGGCCAGAACGCCTGTCAGGCCCGGCTGGTCGGCCAGCAGGGCATGATTTTTCATCTCGACGATCGCTGTGCCGGCATCAACGCCGGCGGCGGCGCCAACGAGACCATCTCGGTGCCGGATGCCCACCATATGGCGGTCGCCGCCAACGGACAGTCCGCGACCCTGTATCGATACTGCGCCACCGGCTTGCTACCACCGGTACTGCAGGCAGCGCGGCCGCAGCCGTAGCGCTCGTCGGGGTTGCCGTGCCCCGGGGAGCAAGACGGCCACGGCAACGCCCACACAGCGCCGGACTATAATCAAGCCCCGATGCGCACGTTTCTTGCTTGGGCCGCGAACGTGCCTTACGGGGGAACTGATCATTATTTACTCACATCTCCAACGCCGCGCCGTCGTCTTCGCGGCCATTGCCGGCACTATGGTCGGTTGGACCGCCCTGGCCGGCTCGGCCGCTGCCGCGAGCAATGTCGGCTATTACCGCGACCCGAGCCTGTCCGGCCAGCAGCTGGCCTTCGTCGCCGAAGGCGATATCTGGCTGGCCACGCTCGAGGGCGGCGCCGCGCGCCGGCTGACCAGCACGCCCGGCGCCGAGACCAGCCCCTTCATCTCGCCCGACGGCAAACGGGTGGCCTTCGTCTCCGATCGCGATGGCCCGCCCGAGGTCTACGTGATGCCCACGGCCGGCGGCCTGCCGAAGCGCGTGACCTTTGAACAAGCGACGGTGCGGCTGCGCGGCTGGCTGCCCGACGGCCGGCTGCTGTATGCCACGGACGGCGGCGTGGGGCCGACGAGCCAGTGGCGGCTCAAGATCGTGAATCCGGACACTGGCAAGACGCAGCCGGTGCCGCTGCAGGATGCGATCGACGGCCATTTCGCCGGCAACGGCCGGACGCTGTTCTTCACCCGTTTCGGCCTGGCCCTGACCGGCGACAATGCCCGCGTGTATCGCGGCGGTGCCATGGGCCAGCTCTGGCGCTATGCCATGAACGGCCGCGGCGAGGCACAGCGCCTGCCCACCAAAGGCTCGGTCAGCGCGCCCATGGTGTGGCACCACCGGTTGTACTTCATCTCGGATGCCGATGGCCATCCGAATATCTGGTCGACCCGGTTCGACGGCAAGGATCGGCGCCAGATCACGCATTACACCGGGTTCACGCCGCGCTCGCCGATGCTGAACGACGGCCATATCGTCTATCAGCTCGGCGCCGATATCGATTGTCTGAATCTCGCCGACGGCAAGACGCGAACCGTGCCGCTCACCCTGGCCTCGGATTTCCGGCACCGCCAGCCGCGCTGGATCGACGATCCGATGCAGGATCTGGAGCACGTCAGCCTGTCCGGTGACGGCCGTCGTGCCGTGCTCACCGCCCGCGGCCATGTGGCGACCATCGGCACCAACGCCGCGCGCATCATCCCCATCAGCCCCGAGAATGCACCGCGCCTGCGCGCCGCGGTGACCGGGCCGAAAGGCCGCTGGGTCTATGCCATCAGCGATGCCACCGGAGTGCAAGAAATCTGGCGTTTTGCCGCCGACGGCAGCGGGCATGGCAAGGCGCTCACCCACAACGGTGTCGGTATGCGCTGGAGCCTGCATCCCTCGCCCGACGGAGGCTTCATCGCCCACGACGACAATCGCGGCAATATCTGGCTGCTGAACCTGGATTCCGGCGCCGATCGAAAGATTCTGACCGGCGGCATGGGCGGCACGGCCGCTGATGCCATCCGCTGGTCGCCGAACAGCCAGTATCTGGCCGTTGCCTGGCAGAAGCGCGGCGACGAACGCGAACGCATCTCGTTATACGGCGTACGCGAACACCGGAGCGCTGTCGTCACCGACGATCGCTACAAGAGTTTCGCCCCGGCCTTCGGCGCCGGCGGGCGATGGCTGTATTTCCTGTCCGATCGACGGTTCGTACCGACACCCGCCTCGCCCTGGGGCGATCGTAATCTCGGCCCGGCGTTTACCGACCGCACCCAGATTTTCGCCCTGGCCCTGACTCCGAAAGCGGCCTTCGGCTTCGCCCCGCCGACCGAGCTGAACCCGCTGGAGCCCGATGAAAAACAGGGCAAGCCCAGCGGCGACTCCGCCGACGCCCGGAATGCCGCGAGCGGAAAAGACAACAAGACCGACGCCGCACCGCGCGTGGCCTGGTCGGGCCTGAGTGGCCGCCTATGGCAAGTGCCGGTCGATGCCGGCAACTATCACGACCTGGGCGTGACCAAGAAGCGTCTGTACGTGCTGGCCGACAATCCATCGGTGTCCGAGCAGGATCACGACGGCAAGGCCGCCACGCGGTTGCTGTCGATCGAGATCAAGCGCGTCGACGTCAAGGCCAAGACGTATAGTGACAACATCGCCGGCTTCGATCTCACCGCCGACGGCAAGCGCCTGCTGCTGGCGCGCGGCAAAGACGGCCACAAGCTGCTGATCGTCGATGCTTCGGCCAAGCTCCCGCAGGATCTGTCGAGCGCGCATGTCCGCACCGGCGACTGGCGTTTCGAGATCGACCCGGTCGCCGAATGGCACGAGATGTTCGACGACGCCTGGCGCATGCATCGCAGCGCCTTCTTCGACCCGAACATGCGCGGCGCCGACTGGAATGCCGTGAAGAAACGCTACGGTGCGCTGGTCGATCGCGTGGCCGACCGGCGCGATCTGTCCGACGTGCTGGCGCAGATGAAGACCCAGCTCTCGGCCATGCACTCGCAGGTCTACGGTGGCGATGTCGACAAGCCCACGCACCCAGTCAAGGGCGCATCGCTCGGCGCCCATCTGGTCCAGGCCACACATGGCGTGCGCATCGCGCATATCTATCGCACCGACCCCGACCTGCCGGAGGCCGCCGGCCCGCTCGCCCGGCCCGGCGTGGATGCCCGCAACGGCGACGTCATCGTGGCCGTCAACGGCCAGCCGGTGACCCGGCTCGGCGGCCTCTACGATGCCCTGCGCAACGAGGTCGGCCATCAGGTGCTGCTGACGATCAAGCGCGACGGCAAGACCCACAAGACCGTGGTCGAGCCCGTCGATCTCAAGCAGGACGCCCATCTGCGCTATCGCGATTGGGCCATCGGCAATCGCGAGAAAGTCGCCCGGGCCAGCCACGGCCGTATCGGCTATCTGCATCTGTATGCCATGGTCGCCGACGACGCGGCCCAGTTCGTGCGCGATTTCAAGGCGCAGTACCGCAAACAGGGGCTGATCATCGACGTCCGGCGCAACCGCGGCGGCGATATCGACAGCTGGGTGCTGGACCAGCTCATGCGCCGGCCGTGGATGTTCTGGAAGTCGCGCGGCGCCGACCCACAGGTCAACATGCAACAGGCCACGCGGGCCCATATCGTGGTGCTGACCGATGCGCTCACGTATTCCGACGGCGAGACCTTCGCCGCCGGCATCAAGGCGTTGGGCATCGCGCCCCTCATCGGCCAGCGCACGGCCGGCGCCGGCGTGTGGCTATCCGACAGCCATACGCTGGAAGACGGCGGTCATGCCCGGATCGCCGAATTCCCGCAGTTCGAGATCGGCGGCCGCTGGCTGGTCGAGGGCCGCGGCATCAGTCCGGATATCGCCGTGGTGAACGCGCCACATGCCAGCTATGAAGGTCACGACGCGCAGTTGACGCGCGCGATCCGCTATCTCGAACACCAGCTCCAGCAGTCACCGATCAAACCGCTCAAGGCACAGAAGATTCCGTCACTGCAGGGCGACCACCCGATGGCTCATCCGGTGAAACCGCTGACGCATCCGGCACGCGACTAACGAGCACGTTGCCACCCGGCCAGGGATGTTCCCTGCCGGGCGGATCGTCGCGGTATTCAGTCGTCGTTGCCGGCGCTCTCTTCGGCTTCGGCCGGCTCATCCACAACTGACGCCACGGCGTCGGCCGGGGTCGGGTCGGCCAGCTGCTCGGCCGGCTCCGTGAATACGCCGTCGATACGATTCAATCCGTCCAAAGCGGCCGTGCGATAGGCCTCGGCCATGGTCGGATAGTTGAAGGTGGTGTTCACGAAATAATCGATCGTGTTGCCGGCCCCGTCCTGACTCATGATGGCCTGGCCGATATGCACGATTTCGGAGGCCTGGTCGCCGAAGCAGTGAATGCCGAGGATTTGATGCGTCACCGGATCGAACAACAGCTTGAGCATGCCGACCGTATCGCCGGTGATCTGGGCTCTTGCGGTTTCCTGGAACAACGCCTGGCCGACTTCGTATGGGGTGCACGATTCGGTCAGTTCGCGCTCGGTCGGGCCGAGCGAGCTGATTTCGGGGATCGTATAGATGCCGGTCGGCACATCGTCGACGTAGCGAAAGCCCGGCACGCCGATGGCGTCCGCGCTGGCCGCCCGCCCCTGACCGTAGCCGGCGCTGGCCAGACTGGGGATGCCAATCACGTCGCCGACGGCATGGATATGGCGCACCCGGGTGCGATAGCGATCGTCGACGGCAATCTGGCCACGCTGGTTCGGCTCGATGCCGAGCTGATCCAGGCCCATGTCGTCGGTATTGCCGGTCCGGCCGTTGGCCCAGAGCAGCGCATCCGCTCGGACCTTCTTGCCGGATTTGAGGTGTAGCGTCACGCCGTCGTCGTCGGCCGCGATGCGGTCGTATTCTTCGTTGTGACGAATCAGCACGCCGTGGGTCAGGCGCAGGTGGTAGGACAGCGCATCGCTGATCTCGTCGTCGAGGAACTCCAGCAGCCGCTCGCGACTGTTGATGAGCTGCACCTTGACGCCGATCCCGGAAAAGATCGAGGCATACTCACTGCCGATCACACCGGCGCCGTAGATGATCATCGACCGGGGCGTGAAACCCGGGTCCAGGATCGTATCCGAGTTGAAAATCCGCGGATGCGAAAAATCGACGTCCGGTGGCTCGTACGGCCGCGAGCCCGTGGCAATAATCGCCTGATCGAAGGCGATCAGCTCCTCCCGGCCGTTGCCGTGGGTCACCGATATATGGTGTTCGTCGGTGAAGCGCGCATGGCCGCCGATGACATCAACGCCATTACGGCCATAGAAACTCGAACGCATCTTGACCTGCTGATCGACGACGCGATGCCAGCGTTCGAGCAACCAGGACAACGGCGCCTCCGGCGTGCGCAGATCGTAGAGCATTTGCGAGGACTGCACGGCGAGCAGCTGCTTGACCGCCTGACGTAATGCCTTGGACGGGATCGTGCCCCGATGCGTGCAGTTGCCACCGACATCCGCGACCCGTTCGATCACCGCCACCGAACGCCCGTGCTTGGCCGCATTCAGCGCCGCACTCTCGCCCGACGGGCCGGTACCGATGACCACGACTTCGTAACGCTTTTCCGCCATGAACCGCTCGCTCGAACCTGTATAAAGCAGGAATTGTCGCACGTTGCGTGCCGAGTCGCCGCCCATGCCGCCTCGCACGAACCGCCCGCGGGCGCTTAGACTGACGTTCGATCATTCGCTCTTGGAGTGCGTATGAACAACCCCAATCCCGATGGCAAGGGCGTGTCGTCGGTTCTGGCCACGCTGGACGAAGCCCGTGGCGGGCTGACGGTGGCCGCGCCCAAGCAGATCGATCAGGTCACCACCGAGCTGTTCACCTCGTTATTCGTGCTCGAATCGGAATTCCGCTTCAAGCCGGTGGTGGGCAAGACCTATTACCTCTATCGCCAGCCCGAGCGGTTCTGGCTCGGCCTCACCCCGCCCGACATGCTCGGCGAGGCGGTGGCCGGGCGCTTCATCGGCCACTGCGTGCTGCAGACCGACATGACCTGGACGCTCGAACTCGCCGAGGCGGTCGCCGCCGACGATGAATTCATGGCCTGGCTTGCGGCCAAGCGGGCCGCCTTCGAACGCCGGCTCGGTGACGCCGAAAAAGTGGACGACATCCTGCCGGTCTATGAATCGCGATTGTCGTTCTATCGCCGCGCCTCGGCCTTCGGCGTCGCCCATTCGCTGTCGCGTTCGATGAGCGCGTCCGGTATCAGCGGCTTGTCCTACGACGAAGCCCGCGGCTTGTTGACCGACGCCGCGGCCCGCGACGACGACTGACCGCCTCGGCACCGGACCGGCGTCTGCCGGTCACATACCTCTGGCGACATGGGCGACACAGCCACTCGCCCCGGCCCGACAACGGCCGGTCGTCGACCGGCCGTTGTCCAGCGATTTAGCGCCGACAGGCCGCGCGGATCGCTTCGGCAGTCGCATCCCAGCCCAGGCATTCGTCGGTCACCGACACGCCATAAGCCAACTCGCCGCCCAGCGATTGCTTGCCGTGCGCGATATGGCTTTCCAGCATCAGCCCGGCAATCGCGGTTTCGCCGGCCCGCCGACGCGCGCCCAGCTCGGTCATGACCTCGGCCTGACGCGCCGCGACCTTGCCGCTGTTGGCATGGCTGCAATCGACGATCAGCCGCTCCGGGCAGCCGACCGCGGCCAGCGCCTGGCTGGCGCGCGCGACGCTTTCGACATCGTGATTAGCGCCGCTGCGCCCGCCGCGCAGGATCAGATGGGCATCCGGGTTGCCGGGTGTCGCGATCGCCGCCGGCCGGCCGTGGCGATCGGTGCCGAGATAATGCTGCGGATGAGAGGCCGCCGAAATGGCGTCGATCGCGGTGCCGATCGAGCCGTCCGTACCATTCTTGAAGCCGACCGGCAGATCCAGCGCGCTGGCACGCTCGCGATGCGTCTGCGACTCGGTGGTGCGCGCCCCGATCGCGGCCCAGGACAACACGTCCGACAGATAATCCGCCGCGAGCGGCGTGAGCAGTTCGGTCGCGATCGGCAGGCCCAGCTCGGCCAGCTCGATCAACAGACCACGGGCGGTCGCCAGACCGGCGCCGATGTCGTTGCGGCCGTCGAGATGCGGATCGTGCAGCAGGCCTTTCCAGCCGACCGTGGTCCGCGGCTTTTCGACGTAGGCGCGCATGACCAACACGGCATCGTCGGCGCATTCTTCGGCCAGTTCGGCCAGCCGGGCACCGTAGTCGAGCGCCGAGGCGCGGTCGTGCAGCGAGCACGGCCCGGCCACAATCAAAAGACGATCGTCGCGACCGGCGAGAATCTCGCGGATCAGTTCGCGTTGATGCGCGATGCGCGCCGCGAGCATCGGCTCTACCGGCAGTTGCTCGGCGAGCTCGGCCGGAGTGGCCACAAGCGTGGGCGTCGCCGCGGGGGCGGATTCGAGGTCGAGGTTACGAACCGTGGCGTTTTGCCGGGACATGGTCGGCTCCCTGATCGCATGACGCACATAGGGCGCCGTTAGGTTGTGTGGTGGCATGTTGAGCGGTCGCAAAACGGCCGTAGGCCGCATCCCGGTAAAACTCGTAGGGGCTGAACATCGTCTTTCGATCCTCGCGTTGCATCGATGCCGTCTTCACGGCAAGAAAAAAACCCCCGGCCGGGAGATCCGACCGAGGGTTTTGGCAAACGCGTGGTCAGGCTCCCGAGTCCGGGCGCCTGTCCGTATTGGTTCAGGCGCCTGTGCGGCTAAACCAATACCCGTAAAACTTGTGCGATTGTGATTCCGCGCACGAACACGCCGTCGCCGCGGCGACAGACATCGGTCGTGTATTGAGAACGGGTTCACGCATAACGGGACCGAGATTAGGCCAGGTCGGGCCCGGAAATCAACCGCCGCGAATCAGTTCACGCACGAACCAGCGGCCGGGATGCAACGCATCCACTTCGCCGGCCGCCCGCGGCACCGGCTCGTCGCACAGTCGCGAGGCCAGAATCTCGGCGCTCAGCGGCGCGCTGACCAGCCCGTGCGCGCCATGGGCCAGACTGGTCCACAGGCCACGGCGATGCCTGCCCGGCACATCGGGGATACGCTGCGCATCGAGCGCCAGCGCGGCATAATCGCGGCGCCAGGCGGCGGTATCCGGCACCGGCCCAACACAGGGCATGCGATCGTGCCCGGTACAACGAAACGCCACGCGTGCCGCCACCGGCGGGCCCAGACGGGTAGCCAGCGCCGGGGCGATCTCGGCCAGCATGGCGCGGTTCGCGTCGTCGTCGGCGCTGCGCGCGGCCGCGTCCGCCCGGTCGCGCTGGAAACTCGCGCCCGCATACAGCCGATCTTCCAGCGCCGGCAGCGCGTAGCCCCGCCCACAGATCACGCAATCCGGCGCAAACGCAGGATCGGTCGACGCGAACGCGCTGACCTGTCCCCGCACCGTCGTCAGCGGCGGCAGATCAACACACAGCGCCGGCGCCGCACCCGCGCATGCCAACACCACGTGCTCGTAATCGGCCCGGCCGCCGTCGGCATTGGCCAGCCGCCAACCCGAGTCGATCGACTCGAGCGCGGTGACCGCGCGGCGATACAACGTCGCGCCACTGCGTTCGAACAACAATCGACACAGGCGATCCGGGCGCACCCAGCCGGCCGACGAGTAGTACAGCCCGCCGCGGACGTCGCCGGACAGCGGCGTACCCGCGAGGCGGGCCGCCGTTGCCGCATCCACCCCGCGCATGAGGGTCGGCGGCACGGCCAGCCGGTCGAGGCATTTGCGCTGACGGGCGGCCTCCGCCTCATCGCGCGCCAGCTGCAGCAGGCCACAGTCGGACCAGAGCGTGCGTGTACTATCGAGATCGGCCAGCCAGCGCCGGACATAATCCAGCGCGGCCAGCTGGAAGCGCGTCCGCGCGTCGCCGTTGGCCGCCGGGCGGACGTGCAACGCCGCCTGAGCGTTGCCCGAGGCGGCACCGGCCACGCCGAGCGGATCGTAGAGATCGCAACGCTGACCGCGCCGGGCCAGCGCTTCGGCCACCGATGTGCCCGCAATACCGGCGCCGATCACGGCGATACGCCCCACCGGGCCCGCCCGCGGTGGCTCGAACCAGGGCCGCCGTCGACGCGCCGCGGCGATCGCCGGCGCGCTCGTCGTGCTCGCCAGCCTGCCCTGCAGCATCTCGCGCTTGCGGCCGGCACCGGGACGTTTTTCGCATTCGAAGCCGACCGCGGCAGCGTGCTCGCGCACGGCTCGAGCACAGCTGTAAGTGGCGAAGGTTGCGCCGGGCCGGCTGGCCGCGGCCAATCCGGCAAACACGCGCGCGCTCCACATCGCCGGATTGCGCGCGGGCGCAAAACCATCCAGAAACCAGGCATCGACACGACCGTCGAACCCATTCAGCGCCGTGTCGACGTCATCGAAGATCAGGTCGAGCGTGACGCGATCATCCAGCCGCAGGCGATGCGTGCCGCGCAGCAACGCCGGCCAGCCATTCGCCAGCCGGCAAGCGTTGCCGTGCAGTTCCGGATCATCGGCCCACAACGCGCGCAGATCGTCCGCACCGAGCGGATGGCGTTCGATCGACACCAGATGCAGCCGCGCCGCTGCAGGCGCCACCTCGCGGAACAAACGCCAGGCCAGCAACATATTGCGCCCGGTACCGAAGCCGGTCTCGCCGATCACGAACGCCCGCGATGCCGACCAGCGGGCCCAACGAGTGGCCAGATCGTTGCCGTCGAGAAACACGTGCCGCGATTCGGCGAGGCCGTCATCCGCCGAGAAATACACGTCGTCATAGGCCGGCGCACGCGGCGTGCGCCCGGCGATATCGATCGTGGCCGGTTCGATACCGAGCGTACGCCCGTCGTCCTGGCTCATATCGGGGCCCGCCGTGGCTTGATCAATTTATGACCAATACGCCCCGAGCGCCCGCCGCGCCGACAATCGAGACGGTTCCACCCATGTCGCGCACAGGGTTGTCCACAGCGACTGTGTGTAACGTCGCGCATCCCACTACGGCCTCAGCATCTGAAACGCATGTTCGATGCCGAACGGCACGAAGGGCAAGCCGACCAGACCCAGCATCAGCAGCCGCACGAGCGGCCGATCGAGCATGCCATCCGCCAGCCGCCGATCACTGGCGGCAAACGCGATGGCCACAATAAGCAGCGCGAAGCCGAGCTTGCACCAGCGCGCATAGTCGGTGCCCAGCGCATACATCGGCAGCACGGCCAACGGCGTCAGCAGAATCAGCGCCGAGGCACGCCGCGCGCGATAAAGCACCGCGATCAGCGCGACCAGCAGCAGCCAGACGATCGCCCCGCAGACGACGTCGAACCCGGTATAGACGCCGTGGCGCCAGTACTGGTCCACCAGCACGACATTACCCTCGAGCGGGCGTGTCCAGACCTTGACCGCTGCTGGAAAGACGAACCGCCCGAGGCGATCCGCCAGCGCCTGATAGCCCGGTTCGTAACGCCCCCAGAGCAGCAGCGCGATGCCGACGGCCAGCACCACCGCCAGCAGCGGCCACAGATGGCGCCACACCGTACGCCGGTCGAGCCGAGCCGCGTCGTGCAGCCGATCCAGCGTATAGGCGATCAGCATCGGCACGCCGATGAAAAAATAAATCTCGTGCGTCAGCAGCGCCGCGGCCGTCACCAGCGCCGGCCCAAGCACCGCGCCCTGCCGGATCCAGGCCAACGAGCCGACGAGCATGACCAGCAGCACGAAATCAAAGCGCCCGATATCGGAACCGAGATTGATCAGGCCGAAGGAACCGAACAACGTCGCGGCCGTGAACACGGCCGCCGTCGGCCAACGTGTCTCGCGCCAGAGCCGGGTGAGAAAAACAGCCGCGAGTGCCGCCAGCGTCGCGTCCACGACCAGGTTGAATAACAGCGTGGCGTCCACCCAGCGTTGGCCGTGAAACGGCGCGAACAGGTTGGACAACAAGGCCCGTTTGACGAAGCCGTACTGGAAGTAATTGATTTCGTAGTGGGCCAGCGTGTAGTGATACAGCCAGACGATCTTGTCCGGCTGCATCAGCGAGTCGACGAGGCGCGGCGAGAACTGATGCACCTCGAGCAGGCCGAAGGCCGCGCAGGCCAGCCCGGCCCCGAAAAGCGCCGTCGTTACCCCCAGCCATCGGGCCGTATTGGTCATTGTCACCGCAATTGATGCCCCCAACGGGTTCGCATCATAGACGAGCCGGGCCGCGCGGGCCTTCACATTGGTCAAATTCTGATCAGAGCTTGCCGGAAACACCACTCAGCAACGATTCGACGACGCTCGCCATCGGTTTCGAACAGGGTTGTCCACAGCGACTGTGCAAAACCGGTCGCCCGTCAACCAGCGATCTGCAATCATGCCGGCATGGACGAACAAAGCGTTGTCAATTCGCGGGTGCTGCGCTGGCTACTGCGGGCGCTTGCGGGGTTGTGCATCGGCCTCGGCGCAATCGGCATCGTATTACCCGGGCTGCCGACCACGCCGTTTCTGCTGGTCGCGGCGTGGGCCGCGGGCAAATCGTCGCCCGCGCTGCGCCGCCGATTGCGTGCGCACCCGCACTTCGGCCCGGCCCTGGTGGCTTGGCAGGACCACGGCGCGATCCCGCGGCGCGCAAAATGGCTGGCCGTTACTCTGATGGCCGCCAGCTGGATCCTGCTGTGGTTCAGCATCGAACATCGCGGTGTCATCGGGCTGGTGGGCGCTATGCTCGCGGCGATGGCCGTGTTTCTTTTCACCCGCCCCGAGCCGGCACCGCCGGAGTCCGAAAGCCGAAACTAAGCCAGCGCGCTGTCTGCCAGGTTGGCCTTGAGCGTGTCGTAGATGGCCTCGCCGTCCAACGCCGACGGATCGAACGCGGAGGTCTTCGCGATGTGGGCGAACCGGTCGACGTTCGCTGCGGCGCCGACATAGGCCATCGACCAGTGTGCGAAACCGCGCGCGCTGCGGCGATCGAACGCCAGTACTTTCAACCCTGAATGCCGGGCGTCGCATTGAATACGTTCGAGGGTAACCTGGATCGCCCCATACGGGCCTTCCAGAACCTGCGCGAAGCAGCCGCCATTGAACATCAAAGCGCCGGTGACATTCGCGGCCGCGTTGTTACGCCGCGAGCATTCGAGAATGCTCTCAATCTCAGCGCGAACCGCCTCGGCATCGCCTGCTAGGGCGTTGCGGCTGAAATACACCAGCCGATACAACGATTCGGTCATGCGATTTGTTCCTGCTCGGCATGCCGCAGAAAGGGTTCCGGATCGAAGCGGCTTATATAGTCCGCCACGTCTTCGGCCGGCATCGGCCGCGAGATGTAGTAGCCCTGGACGCTGTGGCAGCCGATCGCCCGGATCGCGGCGAATTGATCCGGCGTTTCCACGCCTTCGGCGATGGTCGTAACACCGAGGCTCGTTCCGATCGCCAGAATCGCCGAAATGAGCGCCTGCGATCGCGACGAATGCTCGCTCTGCACGAACGATTTGTCGATCTTGATCTTGGAAAACGGAAAACTATTGAGATAGCTCAGCGAGGCATAGCCCGTGCCGAAATCGTCCATGGCGATCGACACGCCCATGCGATTCAGCGACCAGAGCCGCTCCAGCACCTCGGGCGATTCCGTCAGCAACACGCCTTCGGTCACCTCGATTTCGAGCCGCGAGGCCGCCAGGCCGCTGTCCTTAAGCGCGGCGGAGACGATTTGGATGATATTGTCATTTTCGAACTGGACCGGCGACACATTGACCGCCACGGTAAGGGTCGGGTCCGCCCAGCCCGCCGCTTCGAAACAGGCACTGCGAATCACCCAGGCGCCGATGGCATGGATCTCGCCGATCTCTTCGGCCAGAGGGATGAACTCGGCCGGGGAAATCGGCCCGCGCACCGGTTGCATCCATCGCAGCAGCGCCTCGAAGCCCGAAATCCGCCCATCCCGGGTCGAATTCTGGGGCTGATAGACAAGCACGAATTCGCGTAGGCCGAGCGCGCGCCGCAGATCGAATTCGATCTGGTGACGCGCCAGCGCACGGGCTTCCAAATCCGGGTCGAACACACAGTACCGCGCCCGCCCCAACCCCTTGGCCTGGTACAACGCCAAGGCGGCATGCTTGAGCAGATCGTCGAGTGCAGCCGTGCCATGACCGAGCATCGCGACGCCGACACTGGCGCTGATCTCCACCGAATTACCCTCGATCAGAAACAGCCGACTCATGACCTCGGTGAGACGCTGGGCCAGCCCGTGGGCCGCGTCCGGTTGACGTGCATCGGTTTGCAGCACGAGAAATTCGTCGCCGCCAAGCCGGATCAGCACGTCGTCCTCGCGGGTGAGTTTGCGTAGCCGATCGGCCGTGAGACGTAACAGCTCGTCACCGGCGGCGTGGCCGAGTGTATCGTTGACCTGCTTGAAACGATCGAGATCGATCATCAGCGCAGCCACCGCCGGGCGAACGGCATGCTCGCACAGCGTGGCGAGATGACGTTCATACATCAGACGATTGCCGATTCCGGTCAGGGGATCCAGCTGGGCCGCCAGCCCACAGTCGTCGGCCACCGGCCAGCCGCGAGCGCCCACCACCAATCGCTGACCGTCCCGGCTTGCGCCGATATACAGCGTCACCGGATTCGGCGCTTGCTCATTCAGCGTCACTGCCCCGGCCTCGTTGGAGCACAACCGCCGCTCGAGCGTCTGGCGGGTGTCGGGACCGAGATCGCAAGCCCAGCTCGTGATCGCGGGTCGCCCAGAGACGGTTTCAAGAGCCAGGAGCGTGGCGAACGCCGGATTGGCGTAGACCACGACATTACGCTCATCAAGCAGCGCAAGCCCGGTGTCGAGATTTTCCCAGCGCAGCGTTTTGGTCATCGGTCGCTCCGCCCGTGACACGACGGCGCAGCTGTTTGCATATCAGACCGGGCCTATCGACCGCGACCCGCGAATCTTGAGCGCGCAATCCAATTAAAGCTGAACGGAGCCGCCCTCTCAGCCCCGTTATCTCGTTCGGGCGTCGCTACTTGAAGAAAACGATCCGCAGATGACGCCGATTACACAGATGGCGGTTTGACTTTCGCGATATAGCGGATTCGAGGCGCAAACCGTAGGTGGCGTTGGCCGGCACGCCTAACGCGAAGGCGGTTCGCGAAACGAAGCCGCAAAGACCATTCGCGCCATGATCGAAGCAGCGTCTCCAACGATCAACCGCGATCTGTGTGCATCGGTGCCGATCTGCGGATCACGGCCTTACGGAACGAAGGAAACAATCGTCCGGCGCGCTCCAACCCGCTGACGTCGTAAATCGAGTCCGCCAATCAACGCCAATGACGCTAATGGCGGATCTGCATTCGACGCGGCCGGGGCTGTGCGCCGTTGTGTTTTTGAACTTCGTTCGGCCAAAGAAACTGTCCGCAGATCGACACCGATTCACGCAGATGCGGTTCGGCTTTCGCGGCATAGCCGCTTCGAGGCGCCAAGCGGAGGCGGAGTTCACTGTCACGCCTGACTCGAAGGCGGTGCTCGGGAACAAAGTGGCAAAGACCATTCGCGCCACGATCAAAGCAGGGTCTCCGGCGTCAACCGCGATCTGTGTGCATCGGTGTCGATCTGCGGATCAATGCCTTACGGAACGAAGAGAGCAGTCGTGCGGCGCCTCCAAACCGCGCATGTCGTAAATCGAGCCCGCCAATCAATCTGTGCAATCTGTGAAATCTGCGGATAAACGCCTTAATGAACGAAGCAAAAGGCCACGCGGCACCCCGAAACCGCGGAGGTCGCAAACCTCAGTCCGCCATTTGCATATTTGGCGTTCATTGGCGGACTGAAAACGTCAAACACCAGCGCCAGCCCCTATAACGCCCCAGCCCCCCCCCTCGACTGCTCGTCCACTGCTCTTGGGCCGGCTTAATCGGATTTGCCCGGCAGCTTGTAGGCGATCACGTAATCGCCGAATTTCGTACCGAACGTGCCGTGACCGCCGGCCGTAACGAGTAAATACTGCTGACCGTCGGCCTCGTAAGTCATCGGCGTGGCGTTGCCGCCGGCCGGCAGGCGTGCCTGCCAGAGCTGGCGGCCCGTGGACGCGTTATAAGCGCGCACATAGTAATCCAACGTGCCGGATTCGAACGCGACGCCGCCGGCGGTCGTGATCGGCCCGCCGAGGGCCGGCACACCCACCGGCAACGGCAGGGGCACGATGGGCGTCTCGTCACGCGCGGTGCCGTTGGGATGTCGCCATGCGATCTTGCGTTTCTGCAGATCGATGCCGGCCACGTCGCCCCAGGAGGGCGCCTGGCACGGCAGACCCAGCGGCGACATCAACGGGCCGATCTTCACAGCATACGGCGCGCCGGTATTGGGCTGCAGGCCACCGTTCTCCGACTTGGCTTGTTCCATCCGTTTGGCCTGCTCCTGCGGCACGAGCTGTAGTACGAACGCCAGATACTTGGGCGCGACGAACAGGCTCTGGTCGGCCGGATTGACGGCCACGCCGCCCCAGTTCATCACGCCGACGTTGCCCGGATAGGAAATAGAGCCCTGAAGCGACGGCGGCGTGAACTGGCCGTCATAGCGCAGCGAACGAAACCGGATCCGGCAGGCCAGCTGATCGAACGGCGTAGCGCCCCACATATCCGCCCCGGTCAGCCGCGGCGGCACCAGATTCAACGCGGAATGCGGCTGGGTCGGCGCGGTGTGATCGCCCTTGACCGCGCCCTGCGGCGCGGGGCGCTCGTGGATCGGCACCACCGGTTTACCGGTCACGCGATTGAACACATACAGCTGGCCCTGCTTGGTCGGCTGGATGACGACCGGCTGCATGCCGTCGCGTGTGGTCATATCGGTGAGCACCGGCTGGGCCGGCGGGTCCATGTCCCAGAGATCGTGATGGGTGAGCTGGCGGTGCCAGGCAATCTGCCCGGTCTTGACGTGCAACGCCACCAGCGACGAACTGTATTTCTCGTCTGCCGACGTGCGATTGCCGCCGAACTGGTCCGGCATGGCATTGCCGACCGGGAGGTAAAGCAGACCGTTTTTGTGGTCCACGCTCATCGGCGCCCAGACGTTGGGCGAATTGCGCGTGTAGTGCTGCTTCGGGCCGATCGGCTGGGTCTGATCCGGATTGCCGGCATCCCAGTTCCAAACCAGTTTCCCCGTGGTCGCGTCGTAGGCGCGCACCACGCCCGACGGCTCGTTGGTCGAACTGTTGTCGGTGACATGGCCACCGACGATCACCAGGCCGTCGGCCACCACCGGCGGCGACGTCGAGTAATAACCACCGGGTTTGAATGGGTGCTGGTGTCGGGCCAGATCCACCTGGCCGTCATCGCCGAAGTTCGCACAGCGCTGGCCGGTGTCGGCATTGATCGCGATCAGGCGGGCATCGGCCGTCGGCAGAAAGATCCGGCGCGGGCAACTCGAGGTCGCGGGCGCGTTCTGGGTGTTGTTCTTGTCCTGGATCGCATGCGCCGGTGGAGCCGGCTTGTCGCTGGCGTCGCCGGTCGCCTGATAAGCCATGCCGCGACAGGTCATATGCGCCCAGCCGGAGAAGTTCTTGGCGCCTTCCTGGCTCAGCTGGGTGTTGTAGCGCCACTTCGTTTTGCCGGTGGTCGGGTCGAGTGCCAGCAGCTTGCTGTGCGGCGTGCACACATAGAGCGTGTGATTGACCTTGAGCGGCGTGTTTTCGTCGGTGATTTCGGCCGGATGATGCGGCCCCGGCAGATCGCCGGTCTCGATCTTCCAGGCCACCTTGAGCTGCCCGACGTTATGCGTATTGATCTGCGCCAGCGATGAATAATGCGTCCCGGCATCGGTCCCGCCGTACGACGGCCAGTCCGCGCCGGCGGCATAGGCTGGCTTAACCGGGTGATCGCGATGCGCCGGGATTTGGCCGACGATAGTGGTCGGATCGGGCGTGAACTGGCTGCCGAGCGCCAGACCGAAAGCCCCCAGCACGGCCACGACCAGCGTCGGCGTGGACAAGCCGTTGCCGACGCGCCGCCCGCGTGCGGCCAGCGGGCGGCGCACCCAGGGCAGGAGCAGAACCAACCCAAGCACGGCCCACAGCGCCAGGCGCGGCACCAGCGCCCACCACGAAAAGCCGACTTCATAGACCGACCAGACGATCGACCCCATCAGGATGAGCCCGTACAACCCGAGCGCCGAGGAGCGCGCGGCGATCAGCAGCACCCCGTCGATGGCGAAAGCCACCCCGGCGATCGCGTAGTAACGGGTACCGTCCAACGACAACAACTTGATGCCGCCCGCCAGCATCGCCAGCCCGGCCACGAGCAGGATGATGCCGATGACGATCGGCAGCAGTCGCGATGGCTGTCGTTGAGGCGTGTCGTTCATGCCGGCATGTCCTGGCGCGTGTTGAGGTGTCATCCGAGCCCGCGCCGAGCGCGGCCCGAAAAATGTGTGAGCGGCGGCAATACCCAGGGCGCGGCCATAGCGTAGTCACGCCCGGCAAAAGCGCTGTAACGCGAGGCCGTCTCCCAGCCGCTCGCAGCCCGAAGCCTAGGGCGTGTTGAGGTTTCGTGCGAGTCCGCGAAAATATAAGACCAAAGTCTCAAGCGATCGTCCAGGGGGCTGGCGCTGGTCTTGAATAGAGATGTATGAGTCATCGCGCTCACAGCGCCGTAACCATTCGTCAGAAGTCGACTTTTCACTTCGCAAACATACGTATATCCTCGCCGAGTTATTGTCGAACTCTGGCTTCATCTCTCGCGAGACCCGATCGATGCGTCGCACCCTACTGCTGGCTCCGATTTTTTTCTGTGCCGTACTGACGGCCTGCCAGTCGGATAGTTCGATCTCGTCTTCCTCGCCGGAAATCTCGCCGTGCAATCGTCTGCGCGACGTCGATCTGCCGGCCCAGCGCTTCGATGTGACCGCCCAGGCCCTGGCCCATGCCAGCGGCTGCTTCATCAAGACCGATCTGGCCGATACCGGCTCGATCCAGGTCGCCGCCGTGTCCGGTCATCTGTCGATCGCCGCTGCCCTGTCCCGCGCCCTGGCGCCGACCAAGCTGCAGGTGGTTCAAAACGGCGACACGCTGATCGTCCACTCCTGAAGCGTTGACGGGCCGGCGCGGGCGCTCACAGCGACGACTGGCGATGGCCGCCATCCACCGCAATCGTGGTGCCGGTGATATAACGCCCGGCATCGGACACCAGCAGCCATAAGGCGCCATCCAGATCTTCCGGCGCCCCCAGACGTTTCTGCGGAATCCGCCGGATCATGCGCTGGCCGGCTTCGGTCTCGAAAAACGCCCGATTCATCTCGGTATCGATATAGCCCGGTGCCAGCGCATTCACGCGAATATCGTGCGCCGCCCATTCCAGCGCCAGAGCGCGGGTCAGATGTTCCAACCCGGCCTTGGAGGCGGCATAGGCGGATAGCGACCCGGCCACGCGCTGGCCGAGGATCGAACCCACGTTCACGATCGCGCCCGGCCGTCCGGCATCCGCCAGACGCTGGGCCGCGATCTGCGCCACGCGCCAACAGCCGCTGAGATTGGTCTCGATCGTGGCCTGCCAGTCCTGTTCGGACAGCGTCAGCGCCGAATCCGGCCGTGCCACGCCGGCGTTGCACACGACGATATCGGGGATGCGTCCGACCGCGGCCAGTTCATCGAAAACCGGCGTCACCGACGCTCGATCGGTAACGTCCATCGGCAACACCCGGAACTTGCCCTGCTCGGCGTCGACGGCGGCGGCTGTCGCTTCGAGCGGCTCGCGGCGCCGCCCGCAGAGCACGACCTCGGCCCCGGCCATCGCCAGCGCGACGGCAAAGCGCCGGCCGAGCCCGCTGCCGGCGCCGGTCACCAGCGCCACACGATCATCCAGTCGAAAACGTTCCAGCACAGCCTGCTCTCGCGCGCTTGAATCAGACCTCGAAGGTGGCGCGTTGCACGGCGCTCGTGCAAGCCGCTGTCATGACGCCCCTCAACCGATGGTGTCACGGGCGATACGCACAATGCGTTCGCGCAGCCAGCGATGGGCCGGATCGTGATGATCGAGCGCGCCCCAGGCGATGCCGATCTGAAAGGTCGGCAGTTCGACCGGCGGCTCGAGCACGGCCAGGCCGAGATGACGCGCCTGATAGCGCGCGATGCGCGCCGGCAGGGTCGCGATCATATGGCTCTCGGCCACCAGCTGGCGGGGCAACTGGTAATGACGGGTAAGCACGCTGATTTCGCGCGACAGGCCGCGATCGGCCAGTACCTCGTCCAGGCGCGACAAACCCACGCCGGTCTGAGTGATCAGAATATGCCGCTGGGCCAGAAACGCCTCCAGCGTCAGCTCACCGCCGGCTTCGGCCAGCGCGGGATGATCGCTACGGATAAGACAGGCAAGCCGATCTTCCCACAGCCGCTGGTGATGGAAATTGGCCGGCAGCTGGCCGAACTGATTGACCAGAAAATCCGCCTCGCCGCGCTCGATCTGGCCGATCGCATCACCCGAGGCCGACAGGATGTTGAGCGCGATGCCGGGCGCCTCGGTTTCCAGCACGGCCACGACATGCGGCATGAGCACCGACGCGGCATAGTCGGTGATCAGGATGGTGAACAGGCGCTCGGCCGTGCTCGGCTCGAACGCCCGATTGGGCGCGATCGCGGCCTCCATCTGGGCCAGCGCGTTGCGCACCGGGCGCTGGAGCTGCTCGGCGCGCGCCGTGGGCTGCATGCCGCCGGCGGTACGCACCAGAATCGGATCGCCGAGCAGCTTGCGCAGACGCTTGAGCGCGTTGCTCATCGCCGGCTGGGTGATGTTCATCGCCTCCGCCGCCCGCGTGACGCTGCGTTCGCGCAGCAACGCATCCAGCATCACCAAAAGATTGAGGTCGACGTCGCGAATATTCATGGCATGAATATAACGGGCGCCGGCACGCCCGTGCCATGTCCGCGCCCGTACGCTCTGGCATATTGGATCGGGCCATCGATCATGCCGACACTCATGCGCCACGCCCCGTTCGTTATCCCTGCCCTGCCCCATTGCAACGGGCTTCCGGCTTATCGAGGTCGGGCATGAGTCGCGCATCAGCGGTCGGCGAGCTCGTCATCGAAGCGGCCGATCTCGACGCGCCCGATATCCGCGCGCTGGTCGCCGAGCACTGGCAGGCCATGGCCGATGCCTCGCCCGGCGAGAGCATGCACGGGCTGGATATCGCCGCACTGCGCGACCCGGCGATTCGGGTACGCAGCGCTCGCATCAACGGCGAACTCGCCGGCATCGCTGCGCTGGCCGATCTCGGCGCGGGCCATGCGGAACTGAAATCCATGCGCACGGCCTGCGGCTACGGCCGTCGCGGCGTGGCCGGCCGGCTGCTGGACAGGCTGCTCGCCGAGGCGCGCGCGGCGGGCTTTGCGCGCGTGAGCCTGGAAACCGGGACCGAGTCTTACTACGACGCCGCGCGTGCTTTCTATCGACGTCACGGCTTCATCGAATGCGCGCCGTTCGCCGACTACCAGCCGGACCCCGCCAGCATATTCATGACCCGTGCATTGCACGACGACGGGGCGCCGAATGAGTGCAATCAGCAACCATCCGCCGCAGAATAACGCGCTTCGCTTTATTCACTCCGGCTCTCATGACCGATTCGCGCGCGGCCTCCGGGCCGGCAACTCGACGGCTGCTGACCCTGGCTGGCCTGTTGCTGGTGGCGTTAAACCTGCGGCCGGCCCTGACCAGCGTCTCGCCGGTGCTCACCCGTATCGGTCACGATCTGGGGCTGGCCTCGGCTGGCCAGGGTGTGCTGACCACGCTGCCCGTGCTCTGCCTCGGGCTCGCCGCGCCCCTGGCGCCGCGGCTGGCACGTCGAATCGGGCCCGAGCGCGCCGTACTCGCGGTGCTGATCGTGCTCGCATTCGCGCTGATCGTACGCCCGTATACCGCCACCGCCGGCCTGTTTCTGGGGACCGCGGTCGCCGGCGGCGCGATCGGCGTGATGGGCGTGCTGTTGCCCGGGCTGGTCAAACGCGATTTCCCGAACAGCATCGGCCTGATGACCGGGCTGTATACGATGGCACTCAATCTTGGCGCTTCACTGGCGGCCGGCGCCACCGAACCGCTGCGACTCGCGTTCGGCGACGACTGGCGCGCCGCGCTCGCCTTCTGGCTCGCGCCGGCCGTGATCGCGGCGGTCGCCTGGATCGCCCAGATGCATGCCGTGGCCAAGCCGAGAACCGGCACCGGCGGGCCGAAGCGGCTGTATCGCGATCCGCTCGCCTGGCAGGTCACCGCCTTCATGGGCCTGCAAAGCTCGCTGGCCTATATCGTATTCGGCTGGCTGCCCACCATTCTCGCTGATCGCGGCATGGCGCCGGTGACCGCGGGGCTGGCGTTGTCGATCTCGATTCTGGTGCAGGTCGCGAGTGCCCTCGTCGCGCCGGCCATCGGTGCGCGGATGCGCGATCAGCGGGCGGTATTGTGCGTCGTGCTCGCCACCACGCTGGCCGGGCTGGCGGGCTGTCTGTATGCGCCGATCGCGAGCATCTGGCTGTGGATCGTGGTGCTCGGGCTCGGTCAGGGCGGCAGTTTCAGCATGGCGCTTACCCTGCTCGCCCTGCGCGCACCGGATGCCGAGACGGCCTCGGAACTGTCGGGCATGGCCCAGGGCGTGGGTTATGTGACGGCCGCGTTCGGCCCGCTCGCCGTCGGCCTCATCCATCAGTTCTTCGGCAGCTGGTCGGCGATCGGCGGGCTGCTGGGCGTAATCGGCCTGGCTGCCATGGCCGCCGCGCTCGGCGCCGGCCGTGATCGTCAGGTCGTCGCATCTTAGGGCGTGTTGAGGTTTCGTGCGAGTGCCGCGTTGGCGTCCGCAAATCGTGACCGGCAAGGCGCGAGTCGCCGCGTCGTGGCGTGCCACGACCCAGACTTGCAACGCTGCCGGGCGCCCCTGGTTAATTTTTTATGGGCGGCCCAACCCGAAGGGACAAGCGCCCATGAATTCACGACACGACGGCAATCCAGCGTTGTTGCTCTCTCGCGTAGGCCCGCTACGCCACGTTCGCTACGCCTCGTCTTGCCGCAAAACAGCGCTTGGCGCGGACTCGCACCAAACCTCAACACGCCCTAGAACCAGTCTCCGCCGCGCCGTCATTACGAGCGGCGCGACGGCGTTGCTGGCCGGCTGTATCCACAGCCCGCTGCCCGGCACCACACCAACCGCGCCTGGCCCGGCGCCCGTCGGCGCGATCGCTTATCCGGAACCGGGGCCGCCCTATCCGGCCAGCACCAACGATCCGTTCTATCGCCAGCCGGCACCTGCTCGGCTGGCCGGCATGGCGCCGGGCAGGATTATCCGTTATCGCCCGATTTCGCCGCGCGCCTATCGCATTAGCCATGTCCAGGCACGCGCCTGGCAGTTCGTTTATCGCAGCACCGATACCCAAGGCGCCCCAATCGCGGACGTGGCGACACTGCTGGTGCCGCCGAAGCCGCGCCGACGTTTGCTGTCATACCAGGTCGCGTACGATGCGCTGAACCCGGTCTGCGCGCCGTCGCAGGAAATCGTGCGCGGCACGATGATCGAGCAGTGGTTCGTGTCAAAGGCGCTGAAACGACACTGGCCGGTCGTGCTGCCGGACTACGAGGGCCCCAAACTCGCCTTCGGTGCCGGGCGCAACGCCGGCTATGCCGTGCTGGACGCGATTCGCGCGGCGCGCGCGTTGGCCCCGCCGCAGCTCATCAACCGCCGGACGCCGGTCGCGCTGTGGGGCTATTCCGGCGGCGCCTTCGCCAGCCTCTGGGCCGGCGAGCTGGCCGGCAACTATGCGCCCCGGCTGCCGATTATCGGCATTGCCGCCGGCGCACCGCCGGCCAATCTTCTCGCCAGCGCCCGTCATATCGACGGCGGCGCTTTTGCCGGCATCTATTTCGAAGCCGCGCTCGGGCTCGCCCGCGCCTATCCGCAGATCGATCTCGACCGACGGCTCAACGAACGCGGCCGGGCGATGAAGCACAAGCTCGCGCGCAGTTGTCTGGCCCAGGAACTCGCCGGGGTACGCGATCCGTTGTTCTCCGGCTACAGCTTCACCCGGATGAAGCGCTACGTGACGGTGGATAATCTATTGTCGATGCCGACGGTGGCGACCGTTGCCCGCGCCAATCGGCTCGGCGGGCATGGCCTGCCCGCGCCGCTGTATTACTACGCCGCCTGGTTCGACCAACTCACGCCGCGCGACGAGGCCGGCGCGCTGGCACGCCGCTATTGCGACCGCGGCACGGTCGTGCATTTCGACTGGAAACTCGGCGATCACCTGCTCAGCGCGGTCACCGGCGCGAACGAGGCCATGGATTTTCTGGCCGCCCGTTTCGATAGCCACGAGACTCCGCGCGGCCATCGGCCGACCGACGATTGCCCCGACATTCGCCGCCGATGGCCGACCGAACCGTCGTCGTAACGAGGTTCGACGAGTTCAGCTGAGCTTGCGCCATCCCCGGCGGATATCGCGCGCATCGTCGACCGCGAACGACCACAGGCTGTCGTCGGACAAGGCCGCGATCGACAACCGTCCGCGCGGCAGGAACACGCCGGTATCCAGCCAGCGCGTATTGCTACAGGCGATCGCCGCCGGCATCGGCGTGTGGCCGAAGAACACACGGTCGATACCGCCGACGTCCACGGCGCGCCGCGACCGCTGGCCGTCGAGACGGGCTTGGATCGCGCCAGCGCGCTCACGACTCCAGATCGTGTGCTGGAGCACCGTCGACTCGTCGGCCGCATCGGCAATGGCGGCCACTGCTGTCGCCCATCGTTGCGCCGGCAGATCCGCATGCACCACGCCGACCTGACGGCCATCGGCCCGCTCCACGGCCAGCGCGTAGGGCAGCTCGGCCAGGGCCGAGCACAGGACATGCGCTTCGTACTCGTCCACCTCTTCGAACCAGCGCCCACCGTTCTGATACCAGAGCGCCCGGGCGCCGGGGGCGATCGTATCGCCGCCCACGGTATCGAGCATCATCTGTTCGTGGTTGCCGCGCGCGGCAACAAACCAGGGCTGGCCGAGAAAATCCGCAGCGCGATGACTCTCCGGCCCGCGATCGATGAGATCGCCGACCGACAACAGCCGGTCTCGATGCACGTCGAAACCGATATGCGACAGCGCGGCTTCCAGCACCGAGAA
The DNA here is from genome assembly GCF_000732535.1 of Salinisphaera hydrothermalis C41B8. Lineage (GTDB taxonomy): Bacteria > Pseudomonadota > Gammaproteobacteria > Nevskiales > Salinisphaeraceae > Salinisphaera > Salinisphaera hydrothermalis. The sequence continues at coordinate 10,410 of NZ_APNK01000016.1, read as the reverse complement.
ATGGCCGTGGATGTCGCCCACGACGTAGTCCTCGCCGCGCGTATTCGGCGACAGGCGTTGGATGCGTTCAACCTTCGGCATGTCAAGAGCATCCCATAAGCGTCCGGGGACCGTCGAAAAAGAATCTTGCCCCGTCGCCGCGCGATCGCTTTATTCGTTCCGCAAGGCGTTGATGCGGATTTTAGGGGGCGGCTTGGTTCGTTAGCGTCTGATGCATTCCGTCCGTCAGAGAACGCCCAAAAGCCGCCCATGGCGGCCCGGGTTCGCGATATCCCCGGTTCCGGGGCGCCGCGCGGCCTTTTGCCTCGTTCATGAAGGCATTGATCCGCAGATTTCACAGATTGCACAGATTGATTGGCGGACTCGATGTACGACGTGCGCGGTTGGCAGGCGCCGCACGACTGCTCTCTTTGTTCCTTAAGGCAATTCGTCCGCAGATCGACACAGATGCACACAGATCGCGGTTGACGCTGGAGACCCTGCTTTGATCGTGGCGCGAATGGTCTTTGCGGCTTCGTTCCCGAGCACCGCCGTCGAGTCGGGCGTGCCGGTGAACTCCGCCTTCGTTTAGCGCCTCGAATCCGCCATGCCGCGAAAGCCAAACCGCATCTGCGTGAATCGGCGTCGATCTGCGGACAGTTTCTTCGGCCGAACGAGGCTCGAAAAACACAACGGCGCACAGCCTCGGCCAGGTCGAATGCAGATCCGCCATTAGCGTAATTGGCGTTGATTGGCGGACTCGATTGACGACGTCAGCGGTTTGGAGTCGCCGCACGACTGCTCTCTTCGTTCCGTAAGGCCGCGATCCGCAGATCGACAGCGATGCACACAGATCGGGGTTGATCGTTGGAGACGCTGCTTCGATCGTGGCGCGAATGGTCTTTGCCGCTTTGTTCCCGAGCACCGCCTTCGCGTTAGGCGCGAAAGTGAACTCCGCCTTCGTTTAGCGCCTCGAATCCACTATGCCGCGAAAGCCAGACCGCATCTGCGTGAATCGGCGTCGATCTGCGGACAGTCTTCTTCCACAAACGGAGCCCGAGATTAACGGCGCCTGGCGTCAGGCGTAGGTCGGCTCGGGCCGCGAGCGGGCCTCGCCGCTCCTCTCGGCGTGCCGTGGATGACGGATAACGCTGGGCGCATCCGGCATCCATGACTCCTCCATCTTCAGTTTTCGAAAGGCGCGCTTACGGCGAAACTTGCTTGGTCGGCATCACCAAAATTTCCTGGGCATTGACGTGGCCCGGCTGGGCGAACGCGTAGACCAGCGAGTTGGCGATGTCTTCCGCGGTCAGCGCCTCGACCTTGTCGCGACGTTCCTTCATCGCGTCTTCGGTGACATTGAAGCCCCAGTTGGTATAGACCGCACCGGGCTCGATCAGCGATACGCGAATGCCATCGCCGCCGAGTTCCTTACGCAGCGTGTCGTGGAAACCCACTACGGCGAACTTGGTCGCGCAATAGACCGACCAGCCGGGCACGCCGTAGCGGCCGCCGACGCTGGAAACAGTCGAGATCATCGGCGCCTCGCGCCCCTTCATGAGCGGGATCGCGGCGTGGGTGCAGTTGAGCACGCCATACAGGTTGGCGTCGATCTGCTTCTTCCATTCCTCCGGCTTGGACTCGGCGAACGGGTCGTTGTAGCCAACGCCGGCGTTGTTGAACATGAGGTCGACGGCGCCGTAATCGGCGTTGACGCGTTCGAACAGCGCCCGCACAGCGTCGGCATCGCCGACGTCGGTGGGCATGGCCCGAGCCTTGTCGCCCAATTCAGCCGCCAGTTTTTCGATCTTGTCGGCGCTGCGCGCGACGAGAATCACCTGCGCGCCTTCGGCGACGAGCGCCCGCGCGGTGGCTTCGCCGATGCCGCTCGAGGCGCCCGTGATCACACAGATGTTGTCGGTCAGATCGCGATATTGCATGACAGAACTCCAGTTGCCGGGCCGCTACCGCATGGCCCATAAAGCATTGACAACAAGAACCTTGCGCACGATCCGCCGTTTTCAAGTCGCGGATTCGATCAACGTCAGTCGTTCGTAGTCTTTGACGATACGGCCCGCCGGAATCACCCGGCCATGAAACGCGGCATAGACGCCAGGCGTCAGCAACCGGGCGGCCATGAGCGCCTGGGCGACGTTCTGCGCGGCGTCGCTGTCGGCCACGCGATACGGTCGCATGGCGCCGGTCAGCACGATCGGCAGGCGCGGCGTATCCAGAGCGGTGGCGAGTGCTTGGGCCGTCTGTGCCAGCGTATCGGTGCCGTGGGTGATCACGACGGCATCGACGTCGCTCGCGGCCAGGGCCGCCCGGGCAGCCGTCACCACCTCGGCGCGCTCGGCTTCGCCCATGTCCAGCGAATCGATCGACATCACGCGCCGAACGTCGACCTGAACATCGGGCTGGTCCAGTGTCGCCAATAGCGTGTCGATCACGGGTACATCCAGCGTCAGTGCGCCAGCCGAGGCGTCGTAGCTTTTCTCGATGGTGCCACCGGTGGCCAGCAACATAATACGAAACGGTGAGCGCGATGAAATATCCATGGCGATATTCGGACTGGGGTAAACCCTCAGTTTACCGTCAACATTCGCCTGTTCCGTACCGCGGCATGCCACACTATGCGCTTTGGGCGTACCGTGCCCCGTGGGCGGCGGTGCGCGCATCGGGTGGCGGGGTGTGGAACCCGGTGAGTACGACATGACGCGCGGCCCTGGCCGCTGCTTCGAATCGTCCGGGGGCACATCACTTGGCACCGATCTCCAATCCGTCCGTCAGCCGCTTCGAACGCGGCGTATGGTGGGCCGCCGCCCTGTTCGTGTCGTTGTTCTGTACGGCGATTCAGCTATCCATCACAGCGCCTTACCATCTCACCAGCTTTGCGCGCATGGCGCATTTCACGGCGGTGGAACCGTTCCAGCATCGCGTATTGATCCCGGCGTTGGCCGCAGCGATCGAACATCTCGCCCCGCTCGGCCACCACATCGTGTTCGGCCTGCTGGAAGTGGTGACGTGGCTGATTTTGATCGCGCTGGCCTATCGCGCGGTCGAGCGTTTTGGCATCGCCGAGAACGAGGCCCTCAAACGGCTGCTTGCGTTGACCCTCGTGCTGCCGCTGGCGATCGTTGTGTTGTTGCCGGATCTTCGGGTCTGGCCATTGCTATCGCCCGAGGCCGGTACGCTCGACTTCGGGCATTGGAGCGCACGCACGCTGTTCTACTACCCCTACGATCTGCCGGCCGCTGCGTTCACGCTCGCGCTGTTGCTGGCCGTGGCCGACTGGGGCGACCGGCCCGAGCCGCGACGCCTGATCGGTCTTGCGCTGTTGTTCGCGATCGGCACGGTCAATCGCGAAACCACTCTGTTCGTCATACCCATGGCCGCGCTCATGCTCGCAGGCCGGCTGCCGGTAGCCAGGCTGGCGCTGTTGCTGGGGCTGATGGGCGCGCTCTACGTCGCGGTGCAATGGCCGCTGCACTGGATATTCGCGGATCAGCCGAATCCGCACGCCGCGCTCGGCGATACCGATTACGAACTGCACGTCACGGAAAATCTCAAACTGCTCTCGCATCCGGTTTATCTGCTCACCGAGCCGGTACGGTTCGTCGGCGGTTGCTGGCTCGTGGTCGCCTTGTGGTGGCGTTATATCGAGCGTCGACTGCAGGCCGCCGTGCTGGGGCTGGTGGTTCCGCTCGTGCTGGTCGGGCTCGTGATCGGCCGCATCGCCGAACACCGCATCTTCATCGAGGCGGTGCCCATTCTCTGGCTCACCGGGCTGCAGGCGATTCGCGGCCGGCTGGAGGTCGATGCGGCATCGACTTCCTGACCCGGCCGGCGCTCAGCCGGCCAGTGCCTCAAACACGCGGGCCACGGCTTCCGCGCCCGGGTCCTTGATGCCCGCGAGCGCGTCGTCACGTACATAGGCCGCACGACCGGCGCCGGCGTGGCCCATGTCGGCGGTAGCGTCCGCGCCCTGGCGGGCAGCCGCGGCGGCAGCGGCCAGCGAGCCGTCGGTCAGCGCTTCGGCCGCCGGGGAAAGTGCATCGAGCATGGTGCGATCGCCCGGCCGCGCACCGCCGTAATCCTGCATGCGACCGATGCCGGCCGTGAGCGCCTCGCCCAGCGGCCGGCCATCGGCCAGTGCGGCAGCAGTGGCCGTGAACAGGATCGACAGCAGCACGCCGGACGAGCCGCCCATGTCGCGGGCGAGCACGTCGCCGATTTCCTCGGCCAGACGCGCCGGATCGCCGGTCGAGAGCCGGTCGTCGTCGAGCGCGCGGCGAATGGCCGTGGCGCCGCGATCGAACGCCGTGCCGGTATCGCCGTCGCCGGCCGAAGCATCCAGCTCGTCGAGCTCGGATCGCGCCGCCGAGAGCGCATCGGCGGCAGCGCGTATCTGCTCGCCGATACGCGCATCGCGACCACCGCCCCCCGGCTGTTTGTCGGCGCTGGGGGTGGGCGCGAAAGTCGCGGGTTCGGTGACCGAGGCGGCGCCCGGCCAGCCGACCGCCGCCGTATCGCTGGCCAGCGCGGCTTCGGTGGCGTCGTCGCAGGGCAGCAGCGTGATCGAAAAACCGTGCATGTTCATCGACGTCATCAAGGCCGCCGGCACTACGGCGATGCGCGCCCGGCCCTCGGGGAGCTGCCGCAGCACCTGATCGGTCAGTACGCCCATTTCCTGAGTCGAGCAGCCGCCGAGATTGTTGACCAGCACGGCCCAACGCGCATCGCGACCGTGCCGCGCATCGGCGGCTTTCAGCAGCGGCTCGAGCGCCATGGCAACGGCCTCGGCGGCGTCCTCGGGCGCGACTTCCGACACGCCCGGTTCGTTGTGAATGCCGAGTCCGAGTTCGGGAGACCGCGGCTCGCGCGCGGTTCCGGGCAACGTCGCGCTCGACAGCGAGAGGCCGATCGACACGAGATCTCGAGTCGTGGCTTCGGCTGCGTCGGCGACCGCATCCAGATCAGCTCCGGCGGCGGCGTGATGTCCGGCGATCTTGTGTACGAACACCGTGCCGGCCAGCCCGCGGGCACCAACATCTTCGGGCAGCGAGACGTCATCGGCCACGATCACGGTCCGAACCTTGTATCCCTCGCGCGTGGCGCGCTCCGCGGCCAGGCCGAAATTGAGCCGGTCGCCGGTGTAGTTCTTGATCACCAGCAGACAGCCCGCCGGCCCGGTGACCTCGCGGATCGCGGCCAGCACGGCCTCGACACTGGGTGAGGTGAACAGATCACCGGCGATGGCCGCCGCCAGCATGCCGCGACCGACCAGCCCGGCATGCGACGGTTCGTGCCCGGCACCGCCCCCGGAGATCACCGCCACCCGGTCGCGGTCGAAGTCCCGATCGACGATCAACCGCATGCCGGAGCCGCGTTCGCTGATGCGTACGGGCGCAATGCGTGCCAGACCCGACAGGGCGTCGTCGACCACGTCGTCAGCGGCATTAAAAAAGAATTCCATGGCGGACTCCTCGCGGTTGGGCTGAAGGCAAGCGTAGTGCCTGTCACCGCTTCGTGCGAGGACCAATTCGCCCAGGCCGAGGACAACCGTCAACGCAGCCCGCTGACTACACGCCGCGCACGATGATGCAGCTCAGCCGCGCGACCCGGCGCGCCGAGCCCAGCCCGCGTTGACGGCCAGGGCGCCGCCGATGATCGTCGCGCCGAGCGCGAGGCGGACCAGATCGGCCTGATGGTTCCAGATCAACAGATTCACGATCAGTCCGGCCGGTATCAGCGCGTTGTTCATCACCGCGAGCGTGCCGGCATCGACCCGGGTCACACCGCGATTCCAGGCGTAATAACCCACGCCCGAGGCCGCGATGCCGAGCCATAGCAACACCGCCCATTCGGTGGGCGTATCGGCGATAGCGTTGCGGTTGCCCAGCACGGCGAACGAGATCGCGGCGACCGGCCAGGCGCCGGCGAAGAACCATGCGAACTGACGATGCAGCGGCACTCCCGCGGGCAGGCGCGGCGCCAGACGGCGATACCCGACCTGGCCGATGGCGAAGCAGAGATTCGCCCCCTGCATGAGCGCGAAGCCAAGCCAGACGTTCTCACCGACCTCGGTATAACGGATGACCGCTGCCCCGGCCACGGCCAGCACGGCGACCAGCAGATAGCGCGGCGCGAAGCGGCCGACCAGCAGATCCTCGAGCAGCGTGATGTAGATCGGCGTGACGATCGAGAACAACAGCACCTCGGGCACCGAGATGAACAGAAAAGACTGGTAGAAAAACAGATACATCAGCCCGATCTGCACCGCGCCGACGGCCATCAGCCCGAGCGCGGGGCCTCGTCCGGTTGCCCGTGGCCGCAGCATCGGCGCGAAAACGAGCAGCGCCAGCGTGATCCGGGTCAACACGGCAAAATAGACGTCGACCTGGCCGGCAAGATAAACGCCGATCAGGCTGAAAGAGAACGCCCAGAGAATAGTGACGGCGACGAGATAGCTCATGACGATCGCAGCGGCAGCGGACAACGAGGGAAGCGACGCGATTATACGGGCCTGGCAATGCCTGCCCGGGCTGCGCTCGCTGTCGTTCACCGCCGAACCGGGCCCCGCGTCGCAAACGGACTGGCGCGGCCGCGGTACGGCCGGAATCCGCACGGAGCGGGCAGGCAACGATTGGCGCCTGATCGAGCGCGGCCGATTCGTGCCCGCCGGGGCCGCGCGCGGCGTGACCATGAACAACGTCTATCGCTGGCAACGTGTCGGCGACCGCCTACGGCTCTACCACGAGCGTTTCGGCACCGATGCCGCGGTGTTTCTGTTCGAACTCGTCGCCGAGAGCGCGGACCGGCTGATCTGCCAACAACCGCATCTTTGCGGCGACGACGTTTATCGCGGCACGCTGGTCCTGGCCGAGACCGGGTTCGATCTCGACTGGTCGATCACCGGACCGCGCAAGGACGAGCATCTGCATTATCGCTATCGTGGATCATGATCGACTGACGTCACGGAGCCCCCATGTCCGCACAAGACACCGAACCCCGCATCACCACGCAGGCCGTATCCGAGACCGTCAGCGTGAGCGCCGACACGCGTTTGATCGCGAATACGCGGCGCGCCGTACTGCTTAACGAACGCGGCTATCGACCAAAGCTGTATGTGCCACGCGGCGATGTCGCGGCCGGTGCGCTGATCGAGTCGGACACGCGCACGCACTGCCCCTACAAGGGCGACGCGCGCTATTTCCATGTGGTCGCCGGCGACCGAACTTATACCGATGCCGCCTGGTCCTACGACGAACCGTTGGCAGACGTGGCGACGATCGCCGGCCTGATCGCCTTCGATCATCCGGCCATTCGGGTCGACCAGCAGCGCTGACGACGTTCGGTTCGACGCGCGGGGCAACCTCGCATCGCCGCGACGCCACAGCGCGATCGCGTTCCGTCGGTTCGGCACGCGGAAACAACCCCGTATACTCGTGCCGATTTCGCCCGCCACCGGACATCAGCATGTGGGTCACCGTTCTATTGATCGCGATCACCTGCGCGGTCTCGATCACCTGTTTTTCCAATGAGCGCCTGCTCGATCGGCTGCTGCTCTGGCCGCCGGCGGTCAACCGCGGCGAATATTTCCGCCTCGTCACCAACGCGTTCGTGCATGCCGATGGCGCGCATCTAGCGTTCAACATGATCACGCTGTTCTTCTTTGGCCGTGTGATCGAGGGGTTCTTCGAGCGCTATATCGGCGCGGTGGGCTTCGTACTCTTTTATTTTGCTGCGGCCGTGGTTTCGACCGTGCCGAGCTATCTCCAGCATCGCCAAGATTCGCGCTATCGCAGCCTGGGCGCATCGGGCGCCGTTTCGGCCGTTCTGTTTGCCTTTATCCTGCTCGCGCCATGGTCGACGATCTATGTTTTCGTGGTACCGGTGCCGGCGATTCTCTACGGCGTGCTGTTCACCGCCTACGGTCTCTATGCCGGCCGGCTCGGCCACGACCACATCAACCACAGCGCGCATCTATGGGGGGCGGCCTTCGGCGTGGTCTTCACATTGATCATGGAACCGCGGTTGGGGCCACTGTTCCTGGCACAGATCACCTCGCCCGGGGCCCAGTTCTGATATGCGGGTACTCTTCTGGCTGGCCGCACTCGCCGTCGTCGTGCTGCTGGTACGCGCGCGCTGGCAACGCTGGCAGCGCCGCCGCCGGGGAGAGCCGGAGCCGGAGCAACAAGGGCCGCGCACCATCACGCTGGTCGTCATCGCTTTGTTGCTGGTCTATGGCCTGTTGATCGGCTATCGGCTGTTCGTGGGCGGTTGGAATACGCTGTACTGAATACTGAATATGGATTTGGCAAACGAAAGCCCGCGCCTCGTGCTCACCGGCGCCGGGCACGCCCACGTGGAATTATTGCGCCGGCTGGCGCTGCGGCCGGCGCTGCGGCGCGCGTTCGCGGCCATCGATCTGATCGAGCCTGAAGACACCATGGCTTATTCCGGGCTACTGCCGGCCACGGTGGCCGGGCACTACGCGCGCCACGACATGCAGATCGATGTCGCTGCACTCGCCCGGCTTGCCGCGGTGAACTGGCACCGTGGCCGGGTGACACGAATCGACGCGACGGCCCGTCGGGTCCACCTCGCCGACGGCACGCAGCAAGCTTACGACCTCTTGTCGCTCAATATCGGGACCGAGCCGCCGGTGGTCGCCGGCGACCATCAGGCGCACGTCGTGCCCGTCAAGCCGGTGGCCACGCTCTGGCGGGGGCTGGCGCGAATCGAGCATCGGCTCGAAACCGCGCGCGCGCCGTTGCGGATCGCCGTGATCGGCGGCGGCGCGGGCGGCGTGGAACTGGCCCTCGCATTAGCGTATCGCTGGCGTCGATGCCGCCCGAATCCGCGGATCGATTTGTACCATCGCGGCCCGGCACTGCTCGGCGGCGCCGAGCCAGCCGCGGCAGAAACCCTGGCGCAAGCACTGTGCGACGCCGGCATCGGGCGCCACCCCGAAGCGTCCATTACGCGCATCGCCTCCGATACGATCGCGAGCGACGACGGCCGCATCTTTCCGGCCGATGCGGTGGTGCTGGCCACCGGCGCAGCGACGGCGCCTGGGCTCGGCAGCCGCGGCCTGGTTCGAGATGCCCAGGGTTTCGTGCGCGTCGACGCTACGTTGCGCAGTGTCGAAGCGCCCGAGGTATTCGCCGCTGGCGATATCGCCAGCCTGCCGTTGCCCCGCCCAAAATCCGGCGTGTTCGCGGTACGCGCGGCCCCGGTCCTGGCCGACAACATCGAGCGCACCGCGACCGGCCGTCCGCTGCGCGCGTTCGAAGCCCAACCCAGAGCACTCGCCCTGATCGGTCTGGGCGCCCGACGCGCCGTCGCCGCCCGTGGCTGGCCGATTGCGCCGAGCGGTTATGCCGTATGGCGGCTCAAGCAGGCCATCGACCAACGCTTCATCGAGCGCTACGACGCCGGCAAAATCGCTCGCATCATGCATCGCTCGGGCGTATAATCCGCGGCCAACGCGCTCCCTTCGTCTAGCGGTCTAGGACGTCGCCCTCTCACGGCGAAAACAGGGGTTCGAGTCCCCTAGGGAGCGCCACTCCTCGTCCTCGCCGTACCGTCACCCGCCGCTCCGATATGGGGCTTTCATAGGACGACGCCTCCAGGCAACACCATCGAAGGCCGCCCGCGCCTACGTCCGGCTCGACGCGATCGCACGTCGAGCACACGACGATTGGTGCATCATATCGCCAGGGGCCAGTGGACAGTTGGGGGATTCATGATCGATCGATATCGGCGGCTCGTCCGCGCCATCGGGCCACGCCTGTTCGCCGCTGCGCTTTGCGCCGGCTTGTGTGGCCCGGCCGGCGCCACCGTGATTGCGTTCACGGGAACGCCGGATTTTATGGCGCTCTCGCCGGGCGCCAAGGCAGTCGACGGCCACAGCGTTCTCACCGGCCAGCTTCGCTTCATCGACGCTTATCGCGGCGGCGTCTTCAATGCCGCCGATGTCGCCCGGCTCGACCTCCAGATCGGTGGCCTGGATTTCACCACGAGCCTCAATGAACCGGCAGCCAGCCAAATCACGGGTCATACCTCGGACCAGGGGATGCATCTCGACGGCTTGTTCTATCAACTGACATTGCCGCTCTGGAATACTCACTGCGCCGGTTGCAGTCTGAATCTGGCGGTGTATGGAAGTCCGGGCCGCTTTGTCGCCAGCTACGAGACCGCACGCCAGGGGAGCGGCGTACTGCTCGGCCAGGTCGACAATCGTTCGCCCTCGCCGCCCGGCGGTAACACGAATATTCCGGAACCCCCGGCCTGGCTACTGTTCGGCTTCGGCCTGGCCCTGCTCGGCTGGGGCGTGCGTCGACGCCGCAGCCTACCGCCCCGGTCCTAGGTGTCCAGTCCCGCCAACAACTGGTTTGGCGGATAAAAGAATGGCTGGGGATCTCG
>NZ_APNK01000015.1 GCF_000732535.1 Salinisphaera hydrothermalis C41B8 | reverse complement strand
GGTCAATTTTCAATCGGCGTTTCAAGACCAAAAGGGGTCACTTTTCAGTCGGCGTTGACATCTGATCGACGAGAACCTCGCCGTGTTGATGCTGACGCACGTCGACTATCGCACGGGGGCGATGCACGATCTGGCCGCGATCACCGAGCGCGCCCGGGCCGCCGGAGCGATCGTTGTCTGGGATCTGGCGCACAGCGCCGGCGCGGTGCCGCTCGATTTACGCACCTCCGGTGCCGATTTTGCCGTCGGCTGCGGGTATAAATACCTCAACGGCGGGCCCGGTGCGCCGGCCTTCATCTATGCCCATCCGCGCCATCACGGGGCGCCGCAACAGCCGCTGGCCGGCTGGTTCGGGCATGCGGACCCGTTCGCGTTCGATCCGGATTTTGCCCCGGCGGCGGATATGCGTGCTTTTCTAGCCGGCACCCCGGGCGTGCTCGGCATGCGAGCGCTCGAAGCCGCGCTCGACGTCTGGACCGATGTGGACATGGGCGAGGTCCGGGCCAAGTCGGTCGCGCTGTGCGACCTGTTCGTCGAAACCGTGGCACAACGCGGCGCCGGGCTGGATTTGACGCTTGCCAGCCCGCGCGAAGCCGCGGGGCGCGGCAGCCAGGTGTCGTTTCGGCATCCTGAAGCCTATGCCGTCATGCGCGCACTGATCGACCACGGCGTGGTCGGCGACATGCGCGCGCCGGATATCCTGCGCTTCGGCCTCACGCCGCTCTATACCCGATATGTCGACGTGGTCGACGCGGCCGAGATACTCGCCCGTATCTTGAAGGAGCGGCGCCACGATGTACCGGCTTACCGGGAGCGCGCTACGGTGACCTGATCAGGGACGGCCGCGTGATCATGCGCTGGAGGATAGCTCGTGCTGCTTAATTTGCTGACACTCGGGGCCGCCTGTGCGCTGGGTGCGTTCCTGATCAGCCTGCGGCTCGGTGATCGCGGCCGGGTGCAGCGCTCGGGCGCCTTGTTCGTGGCCATGCTCGGGCTGTTGCTGGCCCGGCTGTACCCGCAGCTCGAGGTGATCTTCGGAGCGATCGCCATTGCAGCGGCGCTGGCTTACGCTATTCCGGCGGTACGCCATATTCGGTCCCGGCGCGATGGTCGGGAGGATTCGAACGACCGTTGATTGGAGCCGCCACGCTTTGCGGCGGCCCCGAAAACACCCGGATCAGCCGCGTGCCGCGTTCTGCGGAAACATGTGACGACGGGCGTCGTCGTCCATCTCGGTCTTGAAGGCGTGCCTGGATTTCAGGGCGCGCGCGCCCCGGGCCGCTGGACGTTCGTCGATTTCGTCAAGCAATCGCTTGATGTGTGGGTACTCCGACCAGATGCCCTGGTTGTCTAGGATGAAGGGTACGCGATCGCCCCAGCCCCAGAGCGCCATGTCGACGATGCCGTAGGTGTCGCCGGCCATGTACTGACGATCGGCCAGATGATCGTTGATCAGGCCCCAGTGGCGACGGGCTTCGAAATCGTAGCGATTCACCGCGTAATCGTTGCCTTCCGGGGCGAAGTGCCGGAAATGCACGCACTGGCCGGAGTAGGGGCCGATGCCGGTGGCGATGAACATCAGCCACGACAGCGCCTGGCCCCGCTCGACCGGGTCTTCCGGCAACCGGTACTGGCCGGTTTTGTCGACCAGATACAGCAGGATGGCCGTGCTGTCGAAAAGCGTGGCGCCGGTGTCGGTATCGACGATGGCGGGGGTCTTCGCGTTCGGGTTGATCTTCAGGAATGCCGGCGCGTGCTGTTCGCCCTTGCGAGTATCGACCGGCATCAGCTCGTAGTCGAGTCCGGTCTCCTCCAGATAGAGGGCGATTTTTTCCGGATTCGGGGACGGGTGGTAGTAAAACTCGATCATGGTTGGCGAGTAATGAGAATGAACCGCCCGACTTTGTAACGACCGCTCGCGCGGCGCAAATACCGCGGCGCGGAAACGCCGGATCATACGGCCTGGGTCCGGGCCCGATCGCGACGGGCCGGCCTGAGTTGCGCTAGATACCATCTTGCGTGCCCCAACCCAAGGTCTATAGAGAAGCGGCTTGGGGTTGATACGGCGTTTGGTGTTTGAGCACGCCAAAGGCCGTGTGTACGAGTTTTCGCATGGCGGCCCCGAGGGCACTCATCGCCGGCTTGCCACGGCGGGTCAGGCGCTGGGATTGCGCTGCGATATCCGGGTTGTATCTCAGGCTCACGACGGCGGCCATGTAGAGCAACCGCCGCAGTTTGGGCGCGCCGGTCTTGGAAAGATGGGGCCGAGCGCGTACGGAATCGCCCGATTCCCAGGGTATCGGCACCACGCCGATGAAAGCAGCAGCTTGGCGGGCACTGGCGAAGGCGCGACTGCGCAGCGTCGTCATCAGGCGCAGTGACACCGCCGGCCCGACGCCGGGAATCGATTGCAGCAATTGCTGATCGTTTTTCAGATCGGGATGGCGGTCGATATGATCATCGATATCGCGCGCCAGCCGGTCGCGCTCGGCGCGCAGCGCTGCCAATACGGTGTCGATCGAGGTCATGACCTCGGTCGCCTGGGTGACTTCGGCTTTTTCCCGTCGGTTGGCTTCGCGCTGGATGTCGGTATCCAACGCTTCAAGACGAGCCACGAGCGCTTTGAGTTCCCGGATGGCCCTCGGCTCGGGCGCCCACAAGGCCGGTTGCTGGGTTGCGCCATAGCGCGCCAGCACCACGCTGTCTTTCTTATCATTCTTGCCGCGCACGCCCAGGCTCTTGGCAAAATCCCGAATGTGCGCCGGATTGATCACGGAGACCTGGGCACCGGCTGCATGAAGCGTCTGGGCCAGCGCCTCGTGATAGACCCCGGTGGCCTCCATGACGACGTGGATATCCGACAGCGGCCGGCCCGTCTGGTGCTCCACCCAATCCTGCAAGGCGGCGAACCCGGCCGCATCGTTGTTCCAGACCTTGGTCTTGATCTTGCCGGTCGCTGGATCCCGTAGCCAGGCGCCATCGAGCTTGCGTTTGCTGACATCGATACCGATATAAGCGGTCATCTCGCGCGTTCTCCTTGTTCGTGCAGCCTCACCGCCTCTGGCGGGGGCTTGGATACCATTCAAACTATCGAGATGAAATCGACCGGGGGCATGATCTAACGCGCAGGCTATGGGCCTCAGGGCGTGTGGATGCTCACCCGGCCGAGCACAGTGGACTGGTAGCTAATCAGCCCACCGGGGCAAGACACAAGGGCGTGTTGAGGTTTCGTGCGAGTCCGCGCCAAGCGCTGTTTTGCGGCAAGACGAGGCGTAGCGAACGCGGCGTAGTTGTTCTACGCGAGAGAGCTATAACGCTGTATTGCCGCAAAACAGCGCTTGTCCCTTCGGGTTGGGCCGCAAATCGCGCCCGGCGGCGTTGCGAGTCTGGGTCGTGGCACGCCACGACGCGGCGACTCGCGCCTTGCCGGACGCGATTTGCGGACGCCAACGCGGCGCTCGCACGAAACCTCAACACGCCCTAGACCCGATCGGCCTCCTGGATTTAGCCGCGTCTACCCGAAGCGTCGGGCAGGGCGGCAGTGCCTGCAATAATTCGGACGGTATGTTGCTGACCGTCGCCGGCGTCGTCGGCGACGGCTCATCAATGGAGTTCGGCGCATGGCAATGACAGGCGCGGACGTTAATTCAACGTTCGACGCGAGCGAGCGCCCGATCAGGCCTCGCCGGCATGAATCCGGCCGAGGCGTTTCATCCAGGGCAGTACGGCAAACGCGATCAGCGTGCAGATCACGCCCGTAACGCCCAGCTCGAAGAACAGATCGGTATAGATGGACAGCGTCCGGGTGGGCTCGGTCACGCCCTTTGGCACGCTCGCGATATTGGCCACCAGGCCACCGAGATATTGTGACACGCCGGACGATACGAAATAGGCGCCCATCATGAAGCCGCTCATGCGGGCCGGCACATAGCGCGCGATCATGGCGAGGCCCAGGCCCGAAACCAGCAGTTCGCCGAGCGAACTGAAGCCATAGCCCCAGACCATGATCCAGGACGTCACCTTGCCGTTGACGGCCAGCCACGCCGCCGAGCTGTAAGTGAAGAAACCGACGGCGACGAATACAAAGCCGAGCGCGAACTTCGCGGCGATGTGCAGATCGCGGCCGTGTTGGCCGGCCTTGGTGTAGAGCCAGGCCAGTGGCGGCGACAGCACCATGATCCAGAGCGGATTGAGCGCCTGGAACTGGCCCGGCGACCAGGTCCATAAATGCGTGCCGAAGATCGCGAAGTTCCAGTCCACGTTGCGCAGCGCAAACAACGCCAGCGAGCTGGACATCTGCTGATAGAACACGAAGAAGAACACGGTCTGCACGACGAGAATCAATGCAGCCATCAGCCCGGCGCGTTCCCGTCGATCGCCGCGCCCGATCAGAATCCAGAAAATGACGAGTACCGTCAGCCCGGCGAGCAGGACGAACGCCCGGGCAAGATTTTCGTACTGCAGGATCGCTGCCGATACCGCCACCGCGGCCAGCCCGCCGAGCGCAACCAGGGCAATTTTCCTCGGATCCGCAGGGTGCCGGTCCGGTTCCGAGCCGATGTGTCGCATGGTGTGGCGCATGACCAGGTAGTTGGTCAGCCCGAGCAACAGCCCGAAACAGCACACCGCGAACGCTGCATGCCAGCCATAGCCGTGGCCATAGACATCGTTGACGTAGTTCTTGACCCAGGGCGTAAACAGCTGCGAGGCGGCCGCGCCGACGTTGACCGCCATGTAGTAGATAGTGAAGGCCGAATCGATCTTCGAATCGTCGCCCTCGAAGATCTTGCGTACCAGATTGCCGGCGTTGGACTTGAACAGCCCGTTGCCGACCACGATCACACCCAGTGCCGAAAACAGGAACCAAGTGTTGATTGTCGGCACGCTCATGCAGGCATAGCCGAGCGCGAGCACGAACGCCCCGGCCAGCATGGTGCGCCGGGTGCCGAGGACCTTGTCGCCGATCCACCCGCCAATCGCTGGCGAGACATAGATCAGGGCGGCGCACGCGCCCCAGACGAGGTTCGCGCGATCGTCGGCAAACCCCAGCTGCTGGATCATGAAGTACACGATCAGCACTTGCATGCCATAGAAGCCGAAGCGCTCCCACAGCTCGATCAAAAAGACCGTCGAGAACGATTTTTTCTGCGATGCGGGCGTTGTGTCCGTTGTATCCATGGTTGTCCCTTGAAACCCGATCCGCGTTGGCCGTCGACTCCCATGACCGTACGCCAAGCGACGCTTTTGCACCCTGATGCCGGCCGTGCGACTCGTGTATCCGTTGCTGCCAGCCTGATCTTCGCGCCTCAAGCAAGAATCGGGCCGCAGACGTCATGCGGGTGATCGCCCGGCGCTGCGATAGCGTTCCAAAGCAGGCGCGACTTCTGCATAGTGCAAAGCGGTTCGGAGATAAGAGGGTGTCATGTCTAAGACGGCCACAGTGGACCGTGATCCGCCGGTGGTGCGCGTGCGCGGCCTGCGTAAATCGTATCCCGGTACCGAGAATGCGGTGCTCGACGGTATCGACTGGGACATCCCGCGCGGCCGGGTGATCGGGCTGCTTGGCCGCAACGGTGCTGGCAAGACCACGCTCATGCGTTGTCTGCTGGGGCTGTTGCCCGTTGACGAGGGCGAAATCGAGATCTTCGGCGAGCCGATGGACGAACCGCGCGGCGAGCGACTGCATCGGATCGGTTTCGTGCCGCAGACCTTTGACCTGTTCAAGTGGATGCGCGTCGGCTCCTACCTGAACTTTACCGCGGCGTTCTATCGGCACTGGAACCGCACGCTGGAAAACCGGCTGGTCGACAACTGGGGGCTCGACCGGCGCGCCAAGATCGGGAAATTATCGGAAGGCCAGCGTCAGAAGCTCGCGATCATCCGGGCCATGGCGCCGGAACCCGATCTGCTCGTGCTCGACGAACCGGTCGCCAGTCTCGATCCGCAGACGCGTGCTGCTTTCATGAACGAGTTGATTGATGTAGTGCGTCATTACGGCAAGACCGTGATTCTGTCGACCCATATCACCGCCGATCTGGAGCGGGCGGAGGCCGATATCGCGTTGCTCGATGGTGGACGGCTCGTGCTGGAGATGCCGCTGGCCGAGCTGCGAGAACGAATTCGCAAGGTCGAGCTGACTCGAGCGTGCGGCTGGTCGGAGCCGCCCGAGGTCGCGGGTGCGTTGTCGAGCGAAGTCGCCGGAACGCGACTGACGCTGATCGTCGACCAGGTGGGTGATGCTCAGCTGGGTGCGATAGCCAAGCAATACGAGGCCGAACTCAGCGTCGAGCGGATCACGCTCGAGGATGCGTTCGTGGCGCTGGCATGAAGGCGCTCGTTCGGCTTGTATTGCTGCCATGGCGCGGTCATGCGGTGGTCATGCTCGGTGGCCTGACGCTCTACGCCATCGCCCTGTGGCTGGTCGTATTTCTCGGGCCGGATGCCACGCTGGTGGTATTTCTCCCCTTGTTTTTATTGGCGATGCAGCTCCTCGGGCTGCCGCTCGGTCGGGTCATGGTGCCGTTATTGATCAACGAAAGCCTGCTGCTGCCCAATTTCCGCCGACGGCTGGTGCAGGCGGGCCTGCTGATCTGGAGCGGGTTATTTGGCCTGACCGCGGCTGTGCTGAGCGGGTCCGGTCACGAGACCTTCATTCCGATTGCCATTGGCGTCGGCACGCTGGTATGGGCTTGCGCGGTCGCGATGTCGGTCGAAAAGATATATCTCGCCGTCATTCTGGTGCTGGTTTTTGGGCCGCAGCTGGTGGCGCCGCCGCAGTTGGCCATGGTGATTGCCGGGCTGCAATCGGGCTGGGCGTCGGTGCTACTCGTCTTCAGCGGCGCGCTCGTGCTCTGGCATGCCTTTGATAGGCGTTTACGTCCGCGGGACCCGCGTGAGGCCGGGTCGCCGATGGCCATGGTCAACAGCCGCTGGGTCCGCAGTCCGGCGGATGCGGAAGCCCACGCGCGTGGACCGGGCGCGTTGCTGCGCGCGGTGTTCGAGGGCGGTGCCGATTACACGTTGCAACGCGCGATCAAGCGTCAACGCCGGCGCGACACGCCTTGGCGGCGGGCCGTACTGTTTCGGGCGGTGCTCATGCCCTACGACAACGTCATTGGCATCGTATTGAATACGGTCCTGGTGATCGGCGGCTCGGTGGGGCTGCTCGCGCTCGCCCTATACGGCGGACGGGCGACCGGCGCCCCGGCCCACGTCATGGCCTACATGGCTTTGATCGTAGCGCGACTTCGCTGTACCTCGATGGGCGCCAGCTTCGCGCGCATGCGGCCGCATCTGGCCGATCTGTATCTGGCCGTGGCGCCGGAACGCAACGCCAGCTTTCAACGCCGTATCTTCGACACGCTGGCCACGGTCATTCCGAGCGTGGCGATCGAGGCCGTGCTGGGCGGTGTGCTGTTATATGCCGTACTGGGCGACCGCAGCCCGGGGGCCATGCTGGGCGCTTTGGCGATCGCCGCGCTCGGCATGGGCGCCATCGATCTGTCCATGGAACTATTGGGGCCACGGGGCCGGGCGGCGCGTTTCGCCCTGATGCTGTTCACCATGGCGTTGTACGTGGGCGTGTACGGGTTGCTTTATATCGCCTGCGTCTGGGCGGGCACGCCGATGGGATTAGTCCTCACCGGCGTGCCCGTTCTAGCCGCGTCCGCGGGCGTGTTCTGGCTCGCCCGTGACAGTTTTGCCGATCAGCCGCCGGTGTTCACGCCGGGCGCATGAGCATATGCGCGGGCCTGTTCGGCCAGCGTCAGCTCGCGCTGCATGCTCTTCACCACGGCCACGCACATGAGGATCATCACGATCGAGAACGGCAAGCCGCCGACCAGCGAAGCGGTTTGCAGGGCCGACAGGCCGCCAGCAATGGCGAGTGCGATGCTGACCAACCCCTGCAACAGCACCCAGAATGCGCGGGTGGACACCGGTGGCCGGGTCAAGCCGCCGGTCGACAGCACGGCGACGACGAAAGCGCCGGAGTCGGCCGAGGTGACGAAGAAGGTCACGATGAGCACGATGGCGAGTATCGAGCTGATGGTTGGAAACGGCAGTCCGCCCAGATAATCGAACACGACCTGCTGGGTGGCCACATCGCCGAGCCCGCCGGCGCCGAACATCTCGCGGTGCAGCGCGGCCCAGCCCATCGTGCCGAACCAGAGGAAGATACCGAGCGTCGGAATACAGAGTACGCCGAGTGCGAACTCTCGTACGGTGCGCCCGCGCGAGATGCGGGCGAGAAAAGTACCCACGAACGGGCCCCAGGCAATCCACCAGGCCCAGAAGAATACGGTCCAGTACGACTGCCACTTGTCGCTGCCGGTAGCGAAATCGGTTTCGAAACTCGTTTGCAGAATATGCTGGAAGTAATAGCCGAACGAGGCGGTCAGGGCCTTGAGCAGGAAGACCGTCGGACCGAAAACGAATACGAAGGCCAGCAGCATCGCGGCCAGCAGGATATTCAGGTTCGATAACCACTTGATGCCGCGCGATAGCCCCGACAGGACCGATACGCCTGCGGCCAGGCTGATCAGCGCAATAATGGTGATACGCAGATCGAGCGAGCTGTGCGCGATGCCGAGGTATTGCAGCCCGGTATTGATCTGGATGACGCCGAGGCCGAGCGAGGTCGCCAGCCCGAAGACCGTACCGATGATCGCCACAATATCGATCAGATCGCCGATCCAGCCGTGCACCCAGCGCCCGAGCAGCGGCTCCAGCCCCCAGCGGATCGCCAGCGGGCGGCCGCGGCGATGGGTGGCGAAGCCGAGCGCCAGGCCCACGATGATATAGATCGCGAACGCGCCGGCGCCCCATTCCATCCACGTGAGCTGGATGGCGTAGCGGGCCGCGGCCACCGTTTCCGAGGCCATCTGCCGCGGCGCATGGTGATAATGCGCCACCGGCTCGGCCGTGCCGTAGAAGATCACGCCGATGCCAATGCCGGCGGAGAACAGCATCGTGTACCACGAAAAACGCGAGAACTCCGGACGCGAATCGTCCGGCCCGAGCCGGAGCGCGCCGAACCGGCTGCAGCCGACCCAGATACAGAAGCCGATGAAGCCCGCACAGATGAAAATGTAGTACCAGCCGAAATAATGAACGATGTCGGCCAGCAGCACGTTGAAGACCGCTGACATCGATTTCGGCCAGATCATGGTCGCTACGACCAGGGCGAGAATGAGTGTCACGACGGGGTAGAAGACGCGCCCGGCCAATTGCAGCGGACCGTGGCGTTCGACCACCGGGGCGGTCGGATTGGAGTCAGGCAAATCGGATTCCTTGAACGATTTCGAGTGAATGGATGGAGATGGCAGCTGGCACGACGCCGCGCCGCGGCTCAGTCGAGATGAGGCGCGATCAGCCGTTCGCATCCGCGTACGCGTTCGATATAGGCGACCACCGCGTCGCCGCGCGCGTAGCCGTGGTCGAGCCCGGCGTAGTAGCGGCGTTCGGCCAACAGCGGGATGACCTGTTTGAGATCGGCCCACAGGTGGGGGTTTTTGCCCAGCCGGCGCGCCAGTGTCTGAGCATCGCGCAGATGGCCGATGCCCATGTTATATGCCGCTAGCGCGAAGTAGTTGCGGTCGGGCAGCGGTACAGCGTGCGAGATCAAGGCCCGCATTTTCGCCAGATAGCGCGCGCCGCCGCTCACGTTTTCCGCGGCCGACAGGCGGTCGGATACGCCGACCGTATGCGCGGTGGACGACGACAGCATCATCATCCCGGCTACATCGTGATGACGAGCCCGCGGGCGCCATTTGGATTCGGTGTAGGCGACGGCAGCGATCAAGGCCGCCGGCAGGCCGTAGTTTTGCCCCACATGCGTGAACAGACGTTGATAGCGCGGCAGCGTGGTCGCGAGCCGGTGACGCAGGTCACGTTGTTGCCGCGTGGTGAGATGTGGCGTCGATGGGTTGGATGCCGTGGGCGCGATGGTCTCGAAACCGGCGAGCGAAAAGCCGCGGGTGGTGCGGTGTCGAACCGGGTCGATAAAAATGGGCCAGCGCGCGGCATCCGGGCGCAACAAGCGGCCCGTATCGGGAAACAGATGATGCCCGAGACCGTCGAGCCGGGCAGGCGCGAGGGCGGTCGGGGCCGCGCTGACCATAGTAGACAGGCAGCCGCCGATCAGCAGCATGCCCGCAGCCGGAGCCACGACACGAAAAGGCGTCATGGCAGGGCACGCGGTGTCGACATACATTTCAGTTTAGCAGACGCTGCCGTGCGGGCTGCGTTGCCGGCGGGCGGACGCTATGGGAATATTCAGGCGATGACTTCACGCCTGTATTTCGCCGCCGGCTTTGCCGCGGCCGTTGCCGCTCTCGTTTTCGCCTACCTGCTTCAGTATATCGGGGGGCTGGAGCCGTGCCCGCTGTGTATATTTCAACGCGTGGCCATGGCCGGCGTTGCGTTGTTCTGCCTGATCGGCTGGATTCACGGACCCGGCGGCGCGGGCCACCGGATCTATGCCGGGCTGGCGGGGCTGTCGGCGATCGCCGGGGTCGCGATCGCGGCGCGCCATGTCTGGCTCATGCATCTACCGGCCGATCAGGTGCCGGCTTGCGGGCCCGGGCTGAATTACCTGATTCATATCATGCCGTTGCAGGAGGTCGTCTCGACCGTACTGCGCGGCGATGCCAGCTGTGCGACGGTGAAAGGGTCTTTCGCCGGCCTGAGCCTGCCGGCCTGGTCGCTGATCTATTTCATTCTGCTGACCATCGGTGCGCTGGTCGGCGTGCTCGGTTTTGGAGCGCGGTCCGGCTCGGCTCGTTCATCCGATTAAGGAGCTTTCCATGTATCCCGTAACCGATCTGTGTGACGAATTCTCCGACAAACTCCAGATTCTGGAGCCGATGTTCACCGACTTCGGTGGCCGGCTGGCCTTCGGCGGCCCGATCAGCACCGTCAAGTGCTTCGAGGACAATTCGCTGGTACGGCTTGCGCTGGAAGAGCCGGGCGCCGGGCGCGTGCTGGTGGTGGATGGCGGCGGCTCCGATCGCTGTGCGCTGCTGGGCGACAACCTGGCGCAGTTGGCGATCGACAACGACTGGGCTGGCGTCATCGTCTACGGCTGTATTCGCGACGCGGAGGCCATCTCGCAGATGGATGTCGCGGTCAAGGCCTTGAACACGCATCCGCTCAAGTCGAACAAGAAGAACGTCGGTGAGCGCGACGTGCCGGTGCGTTTTGCCGGCGTATCGTTCATGCCGGACGACTGGCTGTATGCCGATCTCGACGGCATCGTGGTGTCGGCGTCCGAACTCGCGTTGTAGCCGGGCCTGATCGGCGCTTCGCAGGAGGGCCAGCGGGCCGCCAGACCGGTTGCCCGCGAATCGTGGCTCCACGGTACGCGTGTTTGAAGTGAATGTCGGGCGTGCGGCTCGCCGGGCACAAAGACTGATACACGCCGGCAGGCCGGGACGCTGCGGCCGAGGCGTCTTCGGGTGGTAGACGCGAGCGGCCCGTGTTCACCGTGTGCCTACGAGAGAGGAGAGGGGATGCGTGAGCCCGCACCCAATTGTCGTCGTTGCCCGCGCTTGGTGTCGCTGCGTCGAGAGATTCGACGCGCCCACCCCGAACACCACGCGGCGCCGGTGCATGTCTTCGGCCCGGCCGATGCCGCGCTGCTGGTCATCGGGCTGGCGCCCGGGCTTTACGGCGCCAACGCCACCGGCCGTCCGTTCACCGGCGACGATGCCGGCGGGCTGCTGTATGCCACGCTCCATGCCCACGGCTTTTGCAATGCGCCGCGTTCCGAGGGCCCGGGCGACGGTCTGGTCCTGCAGGACTGTCGTATCACCAACGCGGTGAAATGTCTGCCGCCGGATAACCGCCCGGTTGCGGCGGAGATCAATACCTGCAATCGGTTTCTGGCCGACGAGGTGAAGCAGGCGAGTGTCCTGGTGACGCTGGGTGGGGTGGCCCACAAGGCGACGGTGCGGGCGCTGGGTTTGCGACAGGCAGACCATCGATTCGGGCACGGCGCGACATACGACCTGCCCAGCGGCCATCGGCTGATCGCGTCGTATCATTGCAGCCGTTATAACCGGAACACACGACGCCTTACGCCGGCCATGCTGGATGAGGTTTTCGCTCGGGCACGAGCGGCGGTCGACGCGGTTCGCGACTTGTCATCGACGGCTTCGGGCGCATCATAGACGCATGACGAACGACACCGGATTCGACCCCAATCGCTACGTCCGCCAGCTGACCACGCGACCCGGCGTGTATCGCATGTACAACGCGGCGGGCGAGGTGCTGTATGTCGGCAAGGCGAAGAATCTCAAGAAGCGTGTTTCGAGCTATTTCCTGCGGGCCTCGGGCAGCCCCAAGACCGAGGCGATGCTCGACCAGGTGGCCAATATCGAGGTCACTATCACGCATACCGAGGATGACGCGCTGCTGCTCGAGTCGACGCTCATCAAGAAGCATCGGCCGCGCTACAACGTGGTACTGCGGGACGACAAGAGCTATCCGTATCTGCTGATCACCGGCGACAACGATTACCCGCGAGTCATCTACCACCGCGGCGCGCAAAAACGTAAGGGGCATTATTTCGGCCCGTTCCCGAGCTCCGGTGCGGTCAAGAACACGGCCGATACGCTGATGCGACTGTTCAAGCTGCGCAACTGCCGCGACAGCTATTTCGAGAATCGCTCGCGACCCTGTCTGCAGTATCAGATCAAGCGCTGCAGCGCGCCCTGCGTCGGCTATATCAGCGCCGAGGATTACGCCCGCGATGTCTCCGACGCAGTCGAAATGCTGGAAGGCCGCAACGAAAAGCTCATCGAGCGCCTGGTCCACGACATGGAGGCGGCCTCGGCGAAGCTCGATTTCGAGACCGCCGCGCGTCTGCGCGAAAAGATTTCGTCGCTGCGCCGGCTTCAGGCGCAGAGCCAGACTGTGGGTGGCAAGGGCGATTTCGATCTGATCTGTGGCGCCATCGACGGCGGCGTGGCGGCCGTGGTGGTGGTAACCGTGCGTGGTGGCATCAACCTCGGGCATCGCAGTTTCTTCCCGCGCGCGCCGGCCGGCACGGCGGTCGAGGATGCCATGGCAGCGTTCATCAGCCAGTACTACATCGATCGCCCGGTGCCGCCGGAGCTGCTGGTCGATCCGTTGCCCGCACAGAACGACGAACTGGCTGAAAGCCTGACGGCCAGGGCGGGGCGCCGGGTGGCGATCAAGACCAACGTGCGCGGCGAGCGCCGGCGCTGGCTCGACAACACGCGCGCCACCCTCGATCAGACGCTCTCGGCCCAGCTCGCCAGCCGGGCCGGGGTGGAGAAACGGCTGACAGCGCTCGCCGACGCGCTTGGTATGAATGAACCGCCCATGCAGATGGCCTGTTTCGACATCAGCCATACGCGCGGGGAGAAAACCGTCGCCTCCTGCGTGGTGTTCGAAGCCGGAGCGCCGAACAAGTCGGCCTATCGACGCTTCAACATCAGCGGCATCGAACCGGGCGACGATTACGCGGCCATGCGTCAGGCCTTGACCCGGCGGTTCAAGCGGGTGAAGGCCGGCGAGGCCAAATTGCCCGATCTGTTGCTCATCGATGGCGGCAAGGGGCAGCTGGCAGTGGCGCGCGAGGTATTGGACGAGCTCGAGGTCTCGGGCGTGCAGCTGCTCGGCGTAGCCAAGGGCTCGACGCGCAAGCCGGGACTGGAACAGCTGTTTTTGCCGGGGCAGAACGCACCTCTTATACTGCCGGCCGACTCACCGGGGCTCCATTTGATTCAGCAGATTCGCGATGAGGCGCATCGTTTCGCCATCGCGGCCCATCGTGGCCAGCGCGGCAAGGCGCGCAGCGCTTCGGTTCTCGACGGCGTCGAGGGCCTCGGGCCGAAACGGCGCAAGAGTCTGTTGCAAACGTTCGGCGGTCCGCGTGAAGTGGCGCGGGCTGGCGTCTCCGATCTGGCCCGTGTGGAAGGCATCAGCACTGCCATGGCGCAACGGATATACGATTATTTTCACGACACGGCCTAAGACACGACGCGCGATGCCACGGTCCATACCGGGTTTGGCGCCGGCTGTCTGAGAAAGCCCCGTGCGACGACGATGCGAGGAGAAACGTTGAACCTGCCTATCTGGCTCACCCTGTTCCGGCTCGTGCTCATCCCTTTTGTTGTCGGGCTTTTGTTCGTCCGGCTGCCGGGCTTTAACGTTGCCGCGGCCGTGCTTTTCGGTATCGCGTTGGCCACCGACTGGCTGGATGGCCATCTGGCGCGACGCTGGAATCAGACCTCCGCGTTTGGCGCGTTTCTCGATCCGGTAGCCGACAAGCTCATCGTATGTGCCGTGCTGGTCATGCTCGTATATCGCGATCCGCACTGGTTCGTGGCCTTGCCCGCCAGCATCATCGTCGGGCGTGAGCTGACGGTTTCGGCGCTGCGCGAGTGGATGGCCGAATTGGGTCAGCGCGGCGTGGTTTCAGTCGGTTCGCTGGGTAAATACAAAACCGCGGTCCAGATGCTGGCTATCTTTCTGATGCTGTTCGATCTGTATCGACAGCATGCGATCTACGTGGTTGGCGTGGTGCTGCTCGGCATATCGGCCGCGCTTACACTCTGGTCGATGATCATCTATTTGCGCCAAGCGTGGCCGACGCTCAGTATCGAACGGCGCTGACGCGTTGCCGAAACGGCGATGCAGGGCGATTTGAAATCAATTGGAAATCAATCGTTGACACCCTGTCTCGCTGCCCTATAATACGCGCCAACACAGCGGGAATAGCTCAGTGGTAGAGCACAACCTTGCCAAGGTTGGGGTCGCGAGTTCGAATCTCGTTTCCCGCTCCAAATAGCCGAAACCTCGGCCGATCCGGCCGGGGTTTTTCTTTGTCGAGGGCCTGGTTTATGCTCGGGCCTCGCACTTGAGGCCAGGTGGCAGAGTGGTGATGCAGCGGCCTGCAAAGCCGCGTACCTCGGTTCGATTCCGGGCCTGGCCTCCATTCTTTTCCCTCGAAATGTATCGCCGGCGTTCAGCCATCGCATCGATTTCGATGCAATGCCCCGCGTGCATCGCTTCCCTGCTAGAATTCGCCGCCAAGCCCGGGTGGCGAAATTGGTAGACGCATGGGACTTAAAATCCCTTGGCCTTATGGCCGTGCCGGTTCGAGTCCGGCCCCGGGCACCATCGACTAGCGTTGTCTCGTCCGAAATCGCCGGTGCCGCCGCGAGTCGGGAGGGCGCAAGGGGCGGTCGATCGTGCTGGCAGGCGTCACGCGCCGAGCTCGCGAGGCTGCACCGCGCGCCCGCGGTTGAGGCCTCCCCATCATCCGATGTGAACGGACAAGCGCCCATTGGTTGTCGATGTAGCGTCTGTAAAGCAGCGTTGCACGCCGAGACCGCACCCCGGCGGGGCAAGTCCTTGGTCGCTCTCGTCACGCTGTCTGCCGGTTCACGGCGCGAATGCCTCTGAACGCGTAGCGCACCTGGCGCGGTATTGCTCTGATTTTCAAGACGTAGCGCGCTTGCTGCCATGACGTCTCGAAGAATGGCACACCAGTATGGCGCTGGTACGGGCCGGAAGGATCGCGGCCTATCCGAATCGAAGCTGAACGATCGCCCGCGGTCGCTCATTGTATTGCGCACCCAAAGCGTTAAACTTCGAGCTTCCATCGTCCAAAGACGATAAAGCGATGTCAGGAGAGATCAGGCTCGATTTCGAGCAACTGCCGACGGTGGCACCGTCCTATTTCCGGGCGGTCGCGAATTTCGGTTCTGGCCTGTCGCAGGGCGAGACCATTCCGGATATCGTTGCCCGGCTCAACGATCTGGAAGTCAGAGCGGAAAACCTTGCTCGGTACCGCAAGGTGTGTGGTTTTCCTCGCGCCGACACGCTGCCCGTGACTTATCCGCATGTCCTCGCATTCCCGATGCATATGGCCGTGCTGACGCACAAGCGTTTCCCACTGAAACTGCTGGGCTTGATTCACGTGCGTAATGAGATCACCCAGCGCCGTGCGATTCGGGTCGACGAACCGCTGGATCTGATTGTGTCCGTGGGCGGGCATCGGGAGGTTTCCAAGGGGATCGAATTCGATCTCGTCACGCGCGTCAACGATGCGAGTGGCGCCACGATCTGGGAAGAGACCGGCGTCATGCTGTCGCGCGGTAAGAGCGGCGGTTCGAGCAAGCGCAAGGAAATGCCCGAGCTAGGTTTTTCTGCGCAGGAAGAAGCCAGTTGGCAGGTGCCGGCGGATATCGGGCGGCGCTATGCCGCGGCAGCCGGCGATTACAACCCGATCCACTTGAGCGCCTGGAGCGCCAAATTGTTCGGGTTTCCACGTGCGATCGCCACCGGGATGTGGATGAAAGCTCGTGCCGCCGCCGCGCTCGAGCCGCATATCGACGTCGACGCCTATTCGTTGTCCGTGGCTTTCAAGAAGCCCGTTTTTTTGCCGAGCACCGTCCTGTTCAAGGAAGGGGCGGTCGACAACGGTCTGGATTTTGCTTTGACCAGCCGCTCGGGTGATATCCATCACCTGACCGGCGAGGTGAGGTACCTCTGATTCGATGTTCGCGCCGATTGCCGCGGACACCCGGGTGCCGATCATCAATGGATCAGGATTAGATATAAGGATGTGTTATGCGAATTCGTAAAGCGGTATTCCCGGTAGCCGGCCTCGGCACGCGGTTTCTACCGGCGACCAAGGCCAGCGCCAAGGAGATGCTTCCGGTCGTCGACAAGCCGCTGGTGCAGTATGCGGTCAAGGAAGCGATCGCGGCGGGCGCCGAGGAAATGGTGTTCATCACCAGCCATGCCAAGAATTCGATCATGGATCACTTCGATCGCGACTACGAACTCGAAGCCGCGCTCGAAGCCAAGGGGAAGGAAGAATTGCTGGCCGCGGTTCACGATGTGCTGCCCCCGGGCATCAGTTGTGTGTATATCCGGCAGCCGGAGCAGCTCGGGCTGGGCGACGCCATTCGATGCTCGCTGCCGGCCGTGGGTGATCAGGATTTCGCTGTGATCCTCGCTGATGACTTGATCGCGGGTGCGTTTCAGCCTTGCATGGCGCAGATGCATCGGGTTTATCAGGAGTACGGCACCAGCGTCCTGGCGGTACAGCGCGTGCCTTGGGAAGACACCCACAAGTACGGCATCGTCGAGGCCGAGCCGATCGGCCCGGGGCTATCCGAGATCCGCGGCATCGTCGAAAAGCCGGCGACCGAGGAAGCCCCCTCAAATCTGGCGGTGGTTGGCCGTTATATCCTGACGCCGCGCATCTTCCGCTTGATCGACAAGACCAAGCCGGGCGCCGGTGGCGAGATCCAGCTCACTGATGCCATTGAGGCATTGATGGGCGAGCAGACCGTGCTGGCTTATGAATTCGAAGGTACGCGTTACGACTGCGGCAGCAAATTCGGGTATCTCAAGGCCAACGTCGAAATGGGTCTGAAACACGACGAGATCGGCGACGAGTTCCGTGATTACCTCAAGCGGCTCACCGCCGGATGGGAAGACGATTCGGAAGCACAACAGGCCAGCTAGAACAAGGCCCGATAAGCCGGCGCTCGCGCCGGCCCGGGCGCTGGCAATTTGTTATCATATGCGCCCGGCGCGGACCGGATGATGGCAGCGGAGCGCCGGCCAACGACACCGGGGTGTATCCGGCACCCTGACACGGCGACAGACCAGTTTCTATGAAAAGCGACTTGAACGACGAGTTCATCAGTACCTCCCCGTTGTTCGGCGGCAACTCCTCCTACGTCGAAGCCTATTACGAACAATATCTCCGCGATCCGGAATCAGTCGAGCCGAGCTGGCGCGACTACTTCAAGAGCCTCAACGGCGACGGCAATGGCAGCGATATCGCGCACGGCCCGATCCGCGACTCCTTCGTGGATATGCAGGCCTCGGCGGGCCAGGGTGCATCGGCCAAATCTGGCTTGTCGTCGCGCGCGGCACAGAAACAGGCCGGTGTACTCCAGCTGATCAATCATTACCGCAGCCGCGGGCATCGTGTGGCCGATCTCGACCCGCTGGGTTTGTACAACCCGGCGCCGTTGCCGGATCTGGACCCGGCCTATCACGGCCTGGGCGAAGCGGACATGGACAAGGTGTTCAACACCGGTTCGCTGTATGCGCATGACGACGAGATGCGGCTGCGAGACATCATCGATGTCTGCAAGCACGTGTACACGGGCACGATCGGCACCGAGTACATGTATATCACCAATACCGAGGAGAAACGCTGGATCCAGCGTCGCCTCGAAGCCGGGGTCGAGCACCCCGGCCTGCAGGACAGCGAAAAGCTCGAGATACTGCGCCAGCTGACCGCCGCCGAAGGCATCGAACGGTATCTGCATACCAAGTATGTCGGCCAGAAGCGTTTCTCGCTTGAAGGCGCCGATAGCATGATTCCGGCGCTCGACGAGCTGGTGCGTTCGGCGGCGCGTCACCACGTTGACGAAGTCGTGATCGGCATGGCGCATCGAGGCCGCCTGAACGTGCTGGTGAATATTCTCGGCAAGGCGCCGAGCGAGCTGTTCGCCGAATTCGAAGGCAAGTACGACGTCGACGAACTCGATATGTCCGGCGACGTGAAATACCACCTCGGTTTCTCCACCGACATCGAGATCGAGGACGAACGCGTGCATCTGGTGCTCGCGTTCAACCCGTCGCATCTTGAGGCGGTAAATCCGGTGGCCCAGGGCTCGGTCAAGGCACGCCAAGTGCGGCGCCACGATACCGCGGGCGAGACGGTCCTGCCGGTGCTGATTCACGGCGATGCGTCGTTCGCGGGTCAGGGCATCGTCATGGAAACGCTGCAGCTGTCGCAGGCGGAAGGCTATGCGACCGGCGGTACGGTGCACCTGATCGTGAACAACCAGCTCGGGTTCACCATGCAGGACCCGATCACCGGCAAGCAGGGCGAGATGTCGCGGACGTCGCAGTACTGCACCGATATCGCCAAAATGCTGGAAGCGCCCGTTTTCCACGTCAACGGCGACGACCCGGAGGCCGTGGTCTTTGTCACGCGTCTGGCGATGGATTACCGCGAAACCTTCGGCAAGGATGTCATCGTCGACATGATCTGCTATCGCCGGCAGGGCCATAACGAGGCCGATGAGCCGGCGGTCACGCAGCCGCTGATGTATCAGAAGGTCAAGAGCATGCAGACCACGCGCATGCTGTATGCCAAACATCTGCAGGATCTCGGCCTGATCGGCGAGAACGGTGCCCAGGAGTTGTTCGATGCCTATCGCGACGGGCTCGACGCGGGCAAGAACATCAGCCGCACCACGCTCGGTATGGTGGGCAACGAGCACACGGTCGACTGGGACAAGTATCGGCTCGACAAGTGGTCGAATATCGTCGACACGTCGGTGCCGGTGGAAACCCTTCGCCGCCTGTCGGCTTCGTTGTACGACAACCTGCCCGACGGTTTCGACCTGCATAAACGCGTGCAGCGCATCGTCGACGATCGCCGCAAGATGGCCGCCGGTGCCTCGCGTATCGACTGGGGCTTTGCCGAGCATATGGCCTATGCCAGCCTGCTCGACGACGGTTTCAATGTGCGACTTTCCGGCCAGGATTCCGGGCGCGGCACGTTCTTCCATCGCCACGCCAAGATCTACAACCAGAAGGACGGCCAGGCCTTCTTGCCGCTCAACGAATGTTCGCGTGATGGCACGTTCTTCGAGGTCAACGACACATTGTTGTCCGAAGCCGGCGTACTGGGCTTCGAATACGGCTATGCCTCGGCGGACCCGCAGACGCTGACGATCTGGGAGGCCCAGTTCGGCGATTTCGTCAACGGCGCCCAGGTCATCATCGACCAGTTCATCGCCAGCGGTCGTGCCAAATGGGGCCGCATGTGCGGGCTGACCATGTTCCTGCCGCATGGCTATGAAGGCCAGGGCCCGGAGCATTCGTCGGCGCGTCTTGAGCGTTTCCTGCAGCTGTGTGCGGAACGCCACATGCTGGTATGCGTCCCGTCGACCCCGTCGCAGTGGTTCCACCTGCTGCGTCAGCAGATGGTACGCAATCTGCGCATGCCGTTGGTCGTGCTAACGCCGAAGAGCCTGCTGCGTCATCGTCTGTCGACCTCGACGCTCGAAGATCTGTCGGATGGCCACTTCCAGTTCGTGATCGACGACACCTCTGGTTTGGAGCCGGAGAAGGTCAAGCGCGTCGTCTTCTGCAGCGGTAAGGTGTACTACGACCTGTATCAGGAACGCGAAGAGCGCGAGCTCGACGATGTGGCGCTGGTCCGCATTGAGCAGCTCTATCCGTTCCCGGCCGAGGACTACGCCGCAGCGTTGGCTCGTTACCCGAACGCCGATCAGATCGTGTGGTGCCAGGAAGAGCCCGAGAACCAGGGGGCCTGGTATCAGATCAAGCATCGTCTCCAGGTGCCGCTCGAAGACCATCACGAACTGCTTTATGCGACGCGCCCGGGCGCGGCGACCACCGCGGTCGGCTACCACAAGCTGCACGTGCAGCAGCAGGAGGCCGTGGTCGAGGCCGGTCTGGTGGGCGGCGAGCACCTGATCGAAAAAGGCACGGTCAAGGCTGACCCACGCGGCAAGAAATCCGGTGTCCGCAGCAAGAAATAATGCGGATCGATATTCACTAGACAGACGACGAATCAGGAATAGTAATGGCGACAGAAGTCAAGGTGCCGGAGCTGCCGGAATCGGTCAGTGAGGCCACGGTTGGCGAGTGGCAGAAAAAGCAGGGCGACGCGGTCGAACGCGACGAGAACCTGCTGGATCTGGAAACCGACAAGGTGGTGCTCGAAGTGCCGGCCGTGGCCGCCGGCAAGCTCGCCGAAATCAAGGTGCAGGCCGGCGATACCGTGCAGGCCGGCGATGTGCTCGCGATCATCGAGGAAGGCGAGGCCGGAGACACCGGCGGCGACGAGTCGGCGGACGACGATTCGGCCGATGAGAAGGCCGAAGCTGAGAGCGGCTCGACTTCCAGCGAGTCGGATGCCGATAGCGACCAGTCCGGCAGCGACGACGCCGTGGCCAGCCCGGCAGCCAGCAAGCTCATGGACGAAAACGACATCGCCGCGCGCGATGTCAGCGGTACCGGCAAAGATGGCCGGATTACCAAGGCCGACGTGCAGAAGGCGATCGATAGCAAGTCTTCGAGTGCCAAGAACACGTCGAGCGCCAATCGTGACACGAGCGGCGCGCAGCCGCCGGCGACCGAGCAGGCCGATCGCCAGGCGCTGGGCGAAGTCTCGCCGGAGCGTGTCGAGCAGCGCGTGCCGATGACGCGTATTCGCCAGCGTATCGCCGAGCGCCTGCTGGATGCCTCTCAGAATACCGCCATGCTGACCACCTTCAACGAGGTGGACATGAAGGCGGTCATGGACCTCCGGGCGCAGTACAAAGAGAAGTTCGAGAAGGAGCACGATGTTCGTCTCGGCTTCATGTCGTTCTTCGTCAAGGCGGCAGTGGAAGCGCTCAAGCGCTACCCGATCATGAACGCCTCGATCGACGAAGGCGATATCGTGTATCACGGCTATTACGACATCGGCGTCGCGGTTTCCTCGCCGCGTGGTCTGCTCGTGCCGGTGCTGCGCGACGCCGACCAGCAGTCCTACGCTCAGGTCGAGTCGAAGATCCGCGACTTCGGCAAGCGCGCCCAGGACGGCAAGGTCACGATGGATGAAATGACCGGCGGCACGTTCACGATCACCAACGGCGGCGTGTTCGGTTCGCTGCTGTCGACGCCGATCATCAACCCGCCGCAGGCGGCGATCCTGGGCATGCACGCCACCAACGACAAGCCCGTGGTGCGCAACGGCGAGATCGTCATCCGCCCGATGATGATGCTGGCCGTATCCTATGACCACCGTCTCATCGACGGCCGCGATGCCGTGCTGTTCCTGCGTACGATCAAGGAACTGCTCGAGGACCCGGCTCGGCTGCTGCTGCAGGTCTGATTCGAATACGACGCGCCGGCTTCATGCCGGCGCTCTTCTTTAGAGAAATCAAGCAAGGACAAGCATGAGCAAGGAATACGATGTCGTGGTGATCGGCGCGGGACCGGCCGGTTATGTGGCCGCGATCCGTGCCGCCCAGCTCGGCATGAACGTGGTCTGCATCGACAAGTGGCTCAACCTCGACGACAAGCCGTCGCTCGGCGGCACCTGTCTCAATGCGGGATGTATTCCCTCCAAGGCACTGCTGGAATCCAGCGAGCTGTACCACCGCGCGAATCATGAATTCGCGACCCACGGTTTGAAGGTGGGCGATGTCGAAATGGACATCGCGCAGATGCAGAAGCGCAAGGCCGGCGTGGTCAAGGAACTGACCGGCGGCATCGCCAGCCTGTTCAAGGCCAACGGCGTGGAGTCGCTGGCCGGCAGCGGTCAGGTGGTCGATTCGGGCGAGGTGAAATACACCAGCCACGACGGCGATGAGCAGACCATCAAGACCGAGAACATCATCATCGCCTCGGGCTCGATCCCGGTCGAGCTCGACATCGCGCCGTTCGACGGCGAACTGATTGTCGACTCCTGGGGCGCGCTCGAATTCGACGAAGTGCCGAAGAAGGTCGGCGTCATCGGTGCCGGTTATATCGGTGTGGAACTGGGCAGCGTCTGGTCGCGCCTGGGCGCCGAAGTCACGCTGCTCGAGGCGGTCGAGGACTTCATGCCGATCGCCGATCGCGATGTGGCCAAGGAAGCGCTCAAGACCTTCAAGAAGCAGGGCCTGGATATTCAGCTCGGCGCGCGCGTGACCTCGGCCAAGACCAACAAGAAGTCGGTCCGAGTCGAATACACCCAGGGTGACGAAAACAAGAGCGAAACCTTCGATCGCCTGATCGTGGCCGTAGGCCGCCGCCCGAACACGGCCAATCTCTGTGCCAAGGGCGCCCAGGTCGAGCTCGACGACAAGGGCTTCGTCGATACCGACGATTTCTATCGCACCAGCTTGCCCGGCGTTTACGCCGTCGGCGATGTGGTCGGCAACCCGATGCTGGCGCACAAAGGCATGGAAGAAGGCGTGACGGTGGCCGAAATCCTGGCCGGCCAGAAGCCGCACGTGAACTACGACGCGATCCCGTCGGTGGTCTACACCACGCCGGAGCTCGCTTGGGTCGGCAAGAGCGAAGCCCAGGTCAAGGCCGCCGGCATCGACTATCGCGTCGGCCAGATTCCGTTCGCGGCGAATGGGCGTGCCAAGGCGCTGGGTCAGCAGGGTGGCTTCGTCAAGATGATCGCCGACGCCCAGACCGACGAAATCCTTGGCGTGCACATGATCGGGCCGTACGTGTCCGAACTCGTGCAGGAGATGGTCGTGGCCATGGAATACAAGGCGTCGAGCGAGGATATTGCCCGCATCATGCACGGGCATCCGACGCTGTCGGAAACCGTGCACGAGGCTGCACTCGCCGTGGACGGCCGGCCGATTCATTTCCCGCCGCCGCGCAAGAAGAAGTAGCCGACCGACCGCGGGTCCGGGTTGCGACGAACAGTCGCGACGCCGTCCTCAAGGCCGTGAACACCATGATGCGGAGCCGTGTAGACTCCGGATCATGGTGTTTTTTTTATGTCCGTTTGTCCTGAATGAGTGACGAGAGCGAAGAACGTTCGCTGGCCCGGCACGCCCGGCACGAAGACAACGAAAACAACAAGACCGCCGGGGAGGACACCCCCCTCGATGCATCCAAGAATGGCAAGTCGATGCCGCTGGTCTGTCTCGCCGCCCTCGGTATCGTCTACGGCGACATCGGCACCAGCCCGATCTACGCCCTGCGCGAAGCGTTCTACGCGCACGCCAGCATCGATACCCAGGCCAGCAATATCTACGGCGTGCTGTCGTTGATGTTCTGGTCGTTGATCGTGGTCATCTCGATCAAGTATCTGTCGGTCGTCATGCGCGCCTCGAATAACGGCGAGGGCGGCATCATCGCGCTGGTGGCGCTGCTCAATCCATGGAAGACTGAAAAGGCCAGCCGGCGCTATATCTTGATGCTGTTCGGCCTGTTCGGGGCCGCGCTGCTCTACGGTGATGGCACCATCACACCGGCGATCTCGGTGCTGAGTGCGATCGAAGGGCTGCAGGTGGCCACGCCGGCCTTTCAGCCCTATGTGATTCCGATCACGATCGCGATCCTGGTCGGCCTGTTCCTGATCCAGCACCGAGGCACATCGGCTGTCGGCGCCTTCTTCGGCCCGGTCATGCTGCTCTGGTTCGCCACGCTCGGCGTGCTCGGTATCGGCGGCATCGTTCATCACCCCGGCGTGTTCGCAGCGGTCAATCCGGTGCATGCCGTGACGTTCTTCGCCGCCAATGGTTTTGCCGGTTTCCTGGTCATGGGCACGGTGTTCCTGGTGGTCACCGGCGGTGAGGCGCTCTATGCCGACATGGGGCATTTCGGCATCGCCCCGATCCGTATCGCCTGGTTTGCCGTCGTGCTGCCCGGTCTGCTGCTGAATTACTTTGGCCAGGGCGCGCTGATGCTGTCGGATCCCCAGACCCGGCAGCCATTCTATGAACTGGCGCCGCACTGGGCGTTGTATCCGGTGGTGCTGATCGCGACGCTGGCCACGGTGATTGCCTCGCAAGCTGTCATCTCCGGCGTGTTCTCGCTCACTCGCCAGGCGGTGCAGCTGGGCCAGCTGCCGCGGATGCGCATCGTACAGACGTCGCGCGAATCGTACGGCCAGATCTATATTCCGATCGTGAACTGGGTGCTGATGGCCGCGACCATCGGGCTGGTGATCGGGTTCAAGAGTTCGGATCGATTGGCCTCGGCCTATGGCGTGGCGGTATCGCTGGATATGGTCATCACCACCGTGCTCGCGTTCTTCGTCGCGCGTCGCTGGGGCTGGTTCCCCACGTTCGCTGCCGCCATCGCCTTGCTGTTGATCCTGGTCGATCTGTCGTTTTTTGGTGCCAACGTCTTCAAGATTCCGGACGGCGGATGGTACCCGCTGGTCGTGGCCGGGCTGATCTTCTTTCTAATGGCGACATGGCGGACTGGGCGCGATCTGGTCGGACGGCGCCTCAACGAAGATACCGAGCCGCTCGATGAGTTCATCGAGGCGCATGCCGATCAGAGTCTGCGGGTCGACGGCACCGCGGTGTTCATGACCCACGCCGGCACGCGAACCCCGCCGATGCTGCTGCACCATCTGCGGCACAACAAAGTGCTGCATGCGCAGGTGATCCTGCTCACCGTGCACACGCGCGACGTGCCGCGCGTGCCGGCAGCCGACCGCATGGAAATCGAGGATCTCGGACGCGGCTTCTATCGCATGCAGGTCTATTACGGCTTCATGCAGGCCGCGAATGTGCCGGTGGCGCTTCGCTTTGCCGAGGAGTACGGGCTGGATGTCGACCTCGATCAGACGACGTACTACGTCGGCCGCGAAACACTCATTCCCACGGCGGATGTGCCGGGGATGATGGTCTGGCGCGAGCGTCTGTTCGCGTATATGTCGCGCAATGCCATGCCGGCGACGGCGTACTATCTCATCCCGAGCGACCGGGTCGTGGAGCTTGGCCTGCAGATCGAGTTGTAGCCGGTAAGAAGGTTTCGCTCGGGGTCGACGTTTCGCCGTGCTCGGCACGCCAGCGGCCATGCAGCCTGTTAAAATGCCGCCGAGCGTATCCAGACGAGGCGTTTATGGCAGGGCATAGTAAATGGGCGAACATCCAGCATCGGAAAAAAGCCCAGGATAAGAAGCGCGCCAAGGTTTTCACGCGGCTCATCCGCGAGATCACCGTGGCCGCCCGTATGGGCGGTTCCGACCCCAACGACAATCCGCGGCTCCGCCTGGCCTGGGACAAGGCGCTGGCGGCCAACATGCCCAAGGACAATATTGAGCGAGCGGCCAAGCGTGGCGCGGGCGAGTCCGGTGGCGACAACTTCGAGGAAGTTCGCTACGAGGGCTATGGTCCGCAGGGTGCGGCGATCATGGTCGATTGCATGACCGACAACCGCAATCGTACGGTCTCCGAAATCCGCTATGCGTTCAGTCGCAATGGCGGCAACATGGGCGCCGACGGTTCGGTGGCCTATCTGTTCGATCGGAAGGGCGTGCTGACTTTCTCGCCGGATGTCGACGACGAACAAGTGCTCGATCCGGCACTCGAAGCCGGTGCCGAAGACCTGGTGGAGTACGAGGACGGCTCGTTCGAAGTGCTGACCGCGCCCGACGATTACACCCAGGTGCGCGAAGCGGTCGAAGCCGCCGGGTTCGCGCCGGCCGACGGTGACGTCACCATGCGCCCCTCGACCACGGTGGAACTGACCGGCGACGCCGCGCAGACGTGCCTGAAACTGATCGACGCGCTGGAAGACATCGACGACGTCCAGAACGTCTATACCAACGTCGAATTCGACGAAGCCTCGTTGTCGGACGAGGCGGCCTAGGGCGTGCCCAGAATCATCGGCATTGATCCGGGTTCGACGATTACCGGCTATGCGATCGTGGACGGCGGTGCCGCGCCGCGGGCACAGGTTATCGACTGCATCCGGTTGCCGCGCGCCGATTTTCCAACCCGGCTGGGGCTGATCTTCGATCGGCTGTCCGAAGTCATCCGCGAGTATCGGCCGGATCAGATGGCGGTCGAGGACGTCTTCGTCTCGCGTAACGCCTCCAGCGCCCTCAAGCTGGGTCAGGCTCGCGGTGCCGCCATCTGTGCCGGCGCGTCGGCCGGGCTAAGCGTGGCCGAATATACGCCAACGCAGATCAAGCAGGCCATTGTTGGCCGCGGGCATGCCGACAAGGCGCAGATTCAGCATATGATCGCCATGCTGTTGGGCGCCAAGGGGCCGCTTCAGGCCGATGCCGCCGACGCCGCCGCGGTCGCGTTGTGCCATGCTCACCATGCGCATACGAGCGGCCGCATGCAGGCAGCACAGGCGCGAACCTCATGATTGGACAACTGCGTGGACGTATCGTCACCAAACAGCCACCGAGGCTGGTGATTGATGTCGGCGGCGTCGGCTATGAAGTCGAAGCGCCGATGTCGACCTTCTTCACGCTGTCGCAACAATCAGGCGAAGTGACGCTTCTGACCCAGATGGTGGTGCGGGATGACGCCATTCTGTTGTACGGCTTTGCCGAAGAAGCCGAACGGCGCCTGTTTCGCGAGTTGATCAAGGTCTCTGGCGTGGGCGCCAAGCTCGCGCTGACCGTACTGTCGGGGATGAACGTGGCCGACTTCGTGGCGACCATCGAAGCCGACGACGCGGCGCGTCTGACCGGGCTGCCCGGGGTGGGCAAGAAAACGGCTGCGCGCCTGCTGGTCGAAATGCGCGATAAGCTCTCCGGCACCGACATCGCGCCAACCTTGAACGCCAGCCCGGCACAAGACGGCGGTGGCCCGGTCACTGGCGGGGCGAGCGCCGATGCCCGGCATGCGCTGGTGGCCCTGGGCTACAAGCCGGCCGAAGCCGATCGTCTGTTGCGCGGTCTGGATACCGAAACCAACGACAGCGAAGCGCTGATCCGCGAAGCCCTGAAACGAGCGGTGCGCTGACATGCAACCGGAATACGGAGACGAGACCGAGCAGCGCCTGGTCGGCTCGGCCGAGCGCCCGGAGGATGGGCGATTCGATCGTGCGCTGCGGCCCACCGGCCTGGCGGAGTATATTGGCCAACCGGAGGTCAGCGAGCAGCTCGATATCTTCGTGTCCGCCGCGCGAGCGCGATCGGAGGCGCTCGATCATGTGCTGATCTTCGGCCCGCCGGGGCTCGGCAAAACCACGCTGGCCCACGTGATCGCCAACGAGATGGGCGTCGGCTTTCGCCAGACGTCCGGGCCGGTCCTTGAACGCCCCGGCGATCTGGCAGCGCTGCTGACCAATCTCGAGCGCAACGACGTGCTGTTCATCGATGAGATTCACCGCCTGTCACCGGTGGTCGAGGAAGTGCTCTATCCCGCGCTGGAGGATTACCAGATCGATATCGTAATCGGTGAAGGCCCGGCGGCGCGCTCGATCAAGCTGGATCTGCCGCCGTTCACGCTGGTGGGCGCGACCACGCGGGCCGGCGCGCTCACGTCGCCGTTGCGCGATCGCTTCGGCATCGTGCAGCGTCTGGAATTCTATTCCCAGGCCGATCTGTCGCATATCGTGACGCGCTCGGCCGGCATTCTGGAGATTGCGATCGAGCCGGCCGGTGCTGCCGAGATCGCCCGCCGCTCACGCGGCACGCCGCGCGTGGCGAATCGCTTGCTGCGGCGCGTGCGGGATTACGCCGAAGTACGGGCCGACGGCCGGATCGATGGCGATACCGCCGCTCGGGCCATGGACATGCTGCGTGTCGATGACAATGGCTTCGACGTGATGGACCGCAAGCTGCTCGGTGCGCTGGTCGAGAAATTCGACGGCGGCCCGGTCGGGGTCGAGAGTCTTGCGGCGGCCATCGGCGAAGCACGCGAGACGATCGAGGATGTCATCGAACCCTATCTTATCCAGCAGGGTTTCATGATGCGCACGCCGCGCGGCCGGCTGGCCACGGCCGCGACTTATCGCCATTACGGGCTGCCGGTGCCCGACACGGGCCGAACGGCAGCGTCCGATCTGTTCGATCTCGATGAGTGACGTGCCGACGCCGTTTCATATCGGCGTCCGGGTCTACTACGAAGACACGGATGCTACCGGCGTGGTCTACCATGCCAATTATCTGCGATATTTCGAACGGGCCCGCACCGAGTGGCTCGAAGCCCAGGGGCTCGGGCATCAGAGCCTGGCCGACGCCTACGGCATTGTCTTCACGCTGGCCGACCTGTCGATCCGTTTTCGACGCCCGGCACGGCTGGATGATCGGTTGTCCGTCAGTGCCGCGGTTGCGGAACGTACGCGCGCTCGTGTTGTCTTCGAACAGGAGATCACGCGCGACGGGGCGTTGTTAATTCAGGGCCAATTCACGGTGGCCTGTGTAAAAGTCGCGGACTTCCGGCCATGCCGGTTGCCTGAAGCGCTTATCAAGGAGTCGAGATGAACGTCGCGACCGACATGAGTCTGGTCAGTCTCATCATGCAGGCGAGCACGCTGGTCAAGGCGGTGCTGGTGATCCTGCTGCTGGCCTCGATTGCCTCCTGGGTGGTCATCTTCGCCAAGCGGCGACTGATGAAGAACACCGTGGCCGAGATGGAATGGTTCGAGGATCGTTTCTGGTCCGGTGGCAACGTCAAGGACATCTACGAGGAAGTGCATCGTCACGACGAGCATCCTGAAGGCATGCCGGCGTTGTTCAAGGCGGGATACGAAGAGCTCAAACGTCAGCGCAATCAGGGCGACGCGGTATCCAGTTCGGATATCGTACCGTCTGTGCAGCGGGCCATGCGGGTCGCGTTGTCGCGCGAGCTTGAGCGGCTCGAATCCGGGCTCGCTTTTCTGGCTACGGTCGGCTCGATCAGCCCCTATGTGGGCCTGTTTGGCACGGTCTGGGGCATCATGAGCGCTTTTATCGGGCTGGGGAACGTGCAGCAGGCCAGCCTGTCGATGGTCGCACCCGGTATTGCCGAAGCGCTGATTGCCACGGCGATGGGTCTGTTCGCCGCCATACCCGCGGTCGTGGCCTATAACTTCTTCAGCAATCGCCTCGAATTCATCGAGAACCGATTCGATACGTTCATGGAAGAGATGGCCGGGATCGTCGAACGCGGCGTGAATGCCGCGAATCCGATCGTGCGTGAACGAGCGGCGAAGAAGGCCGACAAGCCGGAACCGGTGCGCACCGCACCGGAGCTCTAGCCGTCGCTGGCCGCCGAGGTTCCATCGATCATGAGAACGCGAAAAAAACGCCGTCTGGCCGCCGAGATCAACGTCGTTCCATACATCGACGTCATGCTCGTGTTACTGATCATCTTCATGGTGACCGCGCCGCTGCTGACGACCGGGGTGAATGTCAATCTACCCAAGGCGCCGGCCAAGGTGCTGGACATGAAGAACGATCATCCGATCGTGCTCACCGTCACCAAGGATGGCGATATGTCGCTCAATGTCGGGCCATCACCCGACAAGCCGCTATCGCCGGATGAGATTACCGCCACGGTTTCCAAAGTGCTTAATGAGCGTCCCAACGCCCCGGTGGCGGTGCGTGGCGACGGGTCCGGGGCCTATGCCAACGTGGTTCGCGGCATGGTGCTGCTGCAACAGGCCGGTGCCGAGCATGTGGGCCTGATTACGAACAACGTCGACGAGCCCAAGTCGAAAAGCGGGGGATAGGTGCTCGATCTGCTGGAAAAGATGGGTGAGCATTGGCGCGCGGTGGTTCTGGCCGTCCTGCTGCACGTGCTTGTTGCCGCTTTTCTGATTTTCGGTATCCAGTTCTTCCACGACTCGGCCTCGAAGGGTAATCGCGGGCGTTCGATCATCGAGGCCTCGGTGGTGCAGGCCAGCGCACAGTCGACGCCGGCGTCCAGTGAGCCGGCGCAGAAGCAGCCGCAGAAGCCGGACCAGCAGCAGAACGAACAGGCCACAGCCGAGGCGGCAAAGAAGCAAGCCGAGGCGCAAAAAGCCGCTCAGCAGAAGGCGCAGCAGCAAGCCGCCGAAAAAGCGGCGCAACAGAAGGCAGCCGCGCAACAGGCTCGACAAGAGGCGGCACAGAAGGCCGCGCAACAGGCGGCGGCTGAAAAAGCAAAGAAACAGGCGGCCGAGCAGAAAGCCAAGCAGGAAGCGGCTCAAAAGGCTAAACAACAAGCGGCCCAGGAACAGGCCGAGAAGGAGGCCGCAGAAAAGGCGAAGCAAGAGGCGGCAGCCGAACAGGCGCGCAAGGCAGCCCAAGCCAAGAAGCAGGCCGCCGAAAAGAAAGCGCGCGAGGAAGCCAAGGCCAAAAAGAAGGCGGCCGAGCAAAAAGCGCAGCAGGAGGCCGAGGCCAAGAAGCAAGCCGCCGAGGAAAAGGCGCGTAAGCAAGCCGAAGCCCAAAAGAAGGCCGCCGCAGAAAAAGCGCGTAAGGAAGCCGAGGCCAAAAAGCAGGCGGCCGAGGAAAAAGCGCGCAAGGAAGCCGAGGCAAAGAAACAAGCCGCCGAAGAAAAGGCGCGCAAGGAGGCCGAGGCCAAGAAGAAAGCCGAGGCGCAAAAGCAGGCGCGTGAAGCCGCCGCGAAGGCCGACCTCCAGAAAGCGCTGGCTCAGGAAGCGGCCGGGCGGCAGAACGCCGTCAATCAGAAAGCGATGGCGCGATATGTTCAGGCCATCCAGGATAAGGTCGAGGGCAACTGGATTCGCCCGCCGGGCGCCTCTAATATCTCGTGCAAGGTTAAAGTCACTCAGCTGCCGGGTGGCCAGATCACCAACGTGCAGCTGCTCGGGTCCTGCGGCAGTGCGGCGATCGACCGCTCGGTCAAACAGGCGATCTACAAATCCGATCCGCTGCCCACGCCGCCCTCGGACAATCTGTTCCAGTCGGAAATCGAGTTCACCTTCAAGCCGGACCAATGAAATACAAGAATCTTCAATCGCTCGTCGTCGGCTTCGCGACCCTGTGCCTGATGGCCATCGCGGTATCGCCGGCTCAGGCCGCCCTGCAGGTGGATATCACCAAGAGTTCCGACAGCGCGATCCCGATCGCGATCGTGCCGTTCGGTTCGAGCCAGGGGCAGCAGATGCCTGTCGATGTCGCCCAGATCGCGAGCAACGATCTGGCATCGACCGGTTTGTTCAAGATCTTCCCACGCGGCAATATGCTGGCTAAGCCGAGTTCGCCGGATCAGGTCAACTACGACAATTGGCGGACACAGCACGTCGATAATCTCGTGGTCGGCTCGGCGTCGCCGAACGGCCAGGGCGGTTACAAGATCACATTCAATTTGCTGGATGCGGCACAGGGCCAGTCGGTGGCGAGCTACCAGCTCAATGCCGGGCCGAATCAGTTGCGACAGGCCGGCCACACGATCGCCAATCTGCTCTACCAGCGGTTCACCGGCAAGAAAGGCTATTTCCTGTCCCGTATAGCCTACGTGACCGTAACCGGGAGTTCGGCCGATAAGCGCCAGTTCCGTCTGGTGGTATCGGATTACGACGGTAGCCACCCGAGCACCGTTTATTCGTCCCAGGACCCGATCATGTCGCCGGCCTGGTCGCCGGACGGCAAGAAACTCGCCTATGTGGCGTTCAATGTCTACAAGGGCGTCAGCAGCGTTCGCGTTCAGGATCTGGCCACCGGCAAGGTGCGTACCATCGCGTCGGGCTCCGGGGTGAATGGTGCTCCCGCGTGGTCGCCAGACGGCAATCGTATCGCGCTGACCAAGTCGCAGAACGGTGACAGCAATATCTACGTCTATAACCTGTCGACCGGGCAGATGCAGCAGCTCACGCACAGCAGTTCGATCGATACGGAGGCGGCCTGGTCGCCCGACGGACAGAAAATCGCATTCACCTCGGATCGTGGCGGAAAACCCCAGATTTACGAGATGAGTAGTCATGGCGGCCAAGTTCAGCGCTTGACCTACGACGGTCAGAGTAACCAGCGTCCGGATTTCTCTCCGGACGGCAAATTGCTGGCTATGGTTCAGCAGAGTGCCAACGGCTTTCGCATTGCGGTGATGAACCTTGCGAACAATAATGTGCGGGTCGTGAGTGACGGGCCGCTGGACGACAGTCCCGCATTTGCCCCCAACGGTCAGGCCATCCTCTATGCCACCCAGGGCAGCAGTAACTCGCTGGCGACCGTCTCGGTCGATGGGAAAGCGAAGTCCACGCTGTCCCAGGCCGGTGAAGTACGCGAGCCGGCCTGGGGGCCGTTGGGGTACTGATCGACGAATCAATACGCCGGGCAGCATTCGAGCGGCCGGCGGTTGATAAACAACAATAGCAAGGAGCTTTCGAGCAATGCGTCACTTCGATTTTCAATTCGCCCGCCGGCTGATGCTGGTCATGGTGTTGCTGGCGACGGCCGTTGCGGTCACCGCTTGCGGGGGCAGCAAAAACATCCGCAATAACGGCGGCATGCCGGAAGCCGGCATGCAGGGGAGCAATGGCCAGAGTTCGGGCATGGGGCAGAGTCGCGATATCGATGTGCGCGGCCTCGAAGGCATTCCCAAGGGGGATCGCCACCTGTTCACCGATCCTAACAACCCGCTGTCCACGCGAACCATCTATTTTTCGCTCGACAGCAGCGCCATTCCGTCCAAATACTCCAACGTGATTCAGGCCCACGCCCAGTATCTGGCCAATCACCGGAACGTGCATCTGCGTCTGGAAGGCAATACGGATGAGCGCGGTACGCGTGAATACAACGTCGCCCTGGGCGAGCGTCGTGCCGAGTCTGTAAAGCAGGCGCTGGTTCTATCGGGCGCGAACGCGAGCCAGATCACCACGATATCCTACGGCGAAGAACGGCCGGCCGTGCTCGGTCACACCGAGGCGGCCTATGCCAAGAATCGTCGCGTGGACTTCATCTACACGAACCAATAGTCGTTAGAGGTCGATGATGCGGAACGCGTTGATCACCACCACGCTGGCAGCCACGGTCGCGCTTAGCGCGGCCGGGCTGGCTGCGAGCCCGGCCCGGGCCGATGTCGGCGGTAGCGGCGGACACCAGCCGCTTCTGTTGGCACAAAACGACAACGGGTCGAATCTGTTCAGCCTGTACCAGCAGATTCAGCAACTGCAGCAGCAGGTGCGGGATCTCAATGGCAAAGTCGATACGCTGCAGTACAAGCTCAAGCAGAACGAGAAAGGGCAGCGCGATCTCTATCAGAATCTCGACAAGCGACTGAGCAAGCTCGAAAATGGCGGTGCCGGAAACGGTGCCGCCGGCGGTGGCAACGGCGCGGCGGCCACCGGCAATGACGACGGCAGCAATGCCTCGGATGTCGATTCGGCCACTCAGGCCGCGTATCTGGATGGCTTCAACAAGCTCAAGAACGGTCAGTACGACGCGGCCATCGCCGCGTTCAAGCAGTTCGTTTCGCAACATCCGGATACCAGTCTGACCGACAACGCCTGGTATTGGCTCGGCGAGGCCTACTACGTGCAGCAGAACCTCGATGCATCGGAGCAGGCGTTCGAAACGGTGGTCAACAAGTTCGGCAATTCCTCCAAGGTGCCCGCCTCGCTGTACAAGATTGGCCTCATCGAGGCTGCACAAAATCACACCGACAATGCCAAGTCCACGCTGCAACGCGTGATCGACCAGTATCCGAACAGCGATTCCGCAGGTCTGGCAAAGCAGAAGCTGCAGTCGCTCGGTAACGGCTGACCGGACGCACCGTGCCCGATGTTCTCGACGTTCGATCTGATGGGCTTCGCCGTGACGGCGTACGCGAAAGCCGTTGGCCGCAGCGTGAGGATGCGCTGCGTATCACGGAGATCTTCTGC
Organism: Salinisphaera hydrothermalis C41B8; assembly: GCF_000732535.1. Lineage (GTDB taxonomy): Bacteria > Pseudomonadota > Gammaproteobacteria > Nevskiales > Salinisphaeraceae > Salinisphaera > Salinisphaera hydrothermalis. The sequence goes on along the minus strand of NZ_APNK01000015.1, from coordinate 44,358 downwards.
TCTTTACAGGGCGAGGCCAAGGCAGCCGGGCGTGTTTGTACCTTCATTCGCCTGACCGGGTGTCCGCTGCGTTGTCATTATTGCGACACGGCGTATGCGTTTCATGGCGGCGAGTGGACCCGGCTCGATGAGATTATCAACCAAGTCGAGGCCTTCGGCGCTAGAGATGTGTGTGTGACCGGCGGGGAGCCGCTCGCGCAGCCCAATGTGGCGCCGCTCGTACGCCGGCTCTGTGATGCGGGCTACGACGTTTCGGTGGAAACGGCTGGCGCCCTGGATATCCGGCCGATCGACGAGCGCGCCTCGCGCGTGGTGGATATCAAGACGCCGGATTCGGGCGAGGCGGCACGCAATCGCTGGGACAACATCGCGGCGCTCACCGATCACGACCAGCTCAAATTCGTGATTTGCTCGCGGGCCGACTACGAATGGTCCAAGGCACGGCTCGCGGAAATTACGCCGCCGGCGGGCTGTATTGTCTGGTTTTCGCCAAGCCACGGCGAAATCACCGCACGCGATCTTGCCGACTGGATCGTAGCCGATCGACTGCCGGTACGCTTCCAGCTTCAGTTGCACAAGCAACTCTGGGGCGACGCCCCGGGCCATTGATACCCGTCATTTTTTCGGAAAACTTCGATGTCTGCGTCCGAACAACCTTCGGCCGTCGTTCTCTTGTCCGGCGGTCTCGATTCCACCACCTGCCTGGCCGAAGCGGCCGCGGCTGGTTATCGCTGCTACGCGCTGAGTTTCGACTACGGCCAGCGTCATACCGCCGAGCTCACGGCGGCCCGACGGATCGCGTCGGCAGCCGGCGTGGTCGAGCACAAGATAGTCAAGATCGACTTCGACGGCATGGGCGGCTCCGCCCTGACGGATGCCAGCATCGACGTGCCCGAGAGCCCGACCGAAGGCATACCGTCCACCTACGTGCCGGCACGCAATACGTTGTTTCTTTCGGTTGCGCTGGGCTGGGCCGAGGTGCTCGGCGCTGATGCGATATACATTGGCGTGAATGCCGTGGATTATTCGGGCTACCCGGATTGCCGACCGGAATTCATCGAAGCATTCGAACGCATGGCGGCGCTGGCGACCAAGGTCGGGGTGGAAGGCCACCCAATTTCGGTCAAGACGCCGCTGATGCATCGGACCAAAGCCGAGATCATCGCTCGCGGGCACGAGCTGGGCGTGGACTACAGCCAGACCGTGACGTGTTATCAGGCCGATGACGATGCCCGGGCCTGCGGGTTGTGTGACGCGTGTCGCCTGCGTCGTGCGGGCTTTGAAGCCGCAGGTGTGCCGGATCCAACACGTTACCAGCCGGATGCGCCGCAATCCTGATTTCGGGGGTGGCAAAGCCGCTATTTTCCGGTATCATTCGCGCTCCGCGTGGGGCCGTTAGCTCAGTTGGTAGAGCAGTTGACTTTTAATCAATTGGTCGCAGGTTCGAATCCTGCACGGCCCACCAGACAAGCCTTTTGGGGCATCGAAAGCCGCTTCATTTTCATGAAGCGGCTTTTTTTATGGCGTGAGCAGCGCCGGTTCGGCGGTGGATTTGTGTTTGAAGCGGGGCGGAACCGACGCGGGCAAGAGGCGGAGTCGGTCCCGGATCAGCCGCTGGTTGCCTCGCATCCAGCCATAATCTCCTGAATCTCCTGGGTGATCGCGGCCTGCCGAAGTTTGTGACGAATCTGGGTCAGTTTCTTGATTCGGTTGGCGGCATTGTCGGTCGCTTTCTGCATGGCGGTGGCCCGTGCGGTCATCTCGCTCGCCCGGTTTTCCAGCACGGCCTGGTAGATTTGATAATGAATATAGCGGCGCAGTACAGCGTCGATCAGGTCGATCGACTCGGGCTCGTAGATGTAGTCCCAAGTGTGCGGCATGTCGTCGCTTTCGATAGGCAGGACCGGTAAAAGCTGTACGATCATCGGCTTCTGGTGCAACACATTCTCGAAACGATTGAACGCCAGGAACAGGCGATCGATGCGGCCCTCGGCATACTCATCGATGAGTGTTCGGATCGTCTCGGTGAGCGCTTCGGCGGCGGGGGCATCGGCCAGATTGTTGGCGGAGGCGAGCACCCGCCCGGCGCGCCGGCGAAAATATGCCATGCCACGTTTGCCGAATACGCCCAGCGGGATCTCGTCAGTGGTTTCCGTTCGGGCATCCATCGCGTGGTTGACGCGTGTCAGCAACCGATGATTCAAACCGCCGCAAAGGCCGCGATCGGATGTCACCACGATATAGCCGGCGCGCTGGTCATCGCGATGATCCAACAAGGGGTGCCTGAATTCGCTGTGCGCGGCCACCACGTGTCGGGCGACGTGGCGAATGGCAGCGGCATAAGGACGCCCAGCAAGCATTCGGTCGGTACATCGGCGGCGCTTGGCCATGGCCACCAGCTGCATGGACCGCATCACGCGTTGCAGGCGCTGTACATTGCGGATCTGCCGCTGGATTTCGTGGCTTCGGCTCATCCAGGGCTCGGGCACGTGGTGTAGGTCGACGGCTGGACGGTGCATCGACTGACGGCATTGTAACCAGCCTTGGCGAAAGTGGATTGATCCGAATCAACCACTCGCTTTCAGTGCCGGACGTGACCGCCGTGTCGGGAGGTCTTGATCCGCGTCAATAGATGGCGCGCCGTGTCTTGTAACGATGCCGCATGGCGATCCTTCGAGTCGGAGCGGCGCGCTACGAAATTATTCGCCGCGGGTGTGCTCAATCGCCGCGATACCGCTATATATTGAGCGAGTGCTGACTCATCGAATCGCGCGTCGGCGGTGGTTCCGGCGTTTATAAAATAGGTCACGGCATGTCAGGTCAGAAGTATGTCCTGGAGGTTCAGGCTCGGTTGCCCGAATCCCTGTCGGAACTCAAGGCGTTGTCGGAAAATTTGCTGTATGCCTGGGATCGCCATATCCGTGGCTTGTTCTGGCGCATGGATACGGCGTTGTGGGAACGATGCGGGCATAACCCCAAAGTGTTCCTGCGCCGGATTTCGCAACAGCGGATCGATGAGCTCGCCGGGAATGCCGCCTTCCTGGAGGAATACCAGTACGTGCTCGGCCTGTTTCGGACGTATCGCGATCAGACCAGTCGTCCGTCTGCGCTCGTTGCCGAAAAGCTGGATTCCGAACAGGGGCTGATCGCTTACTTCTGCGCCGAGTACGGTCTGCACGAGAGTCTGCCGTTGTATTCCGGCGGGCTGGGCATCCTCGCTGGCGATCATTGCAAAGCCGCGAGCGGGCTAGGGCTGCCGTTCGTGGCGGTGGGCCTCATGTATCGCCAGGGCTACTTCCGCCAGCAGATCGAGCGCGACGGCAGCCAGAAGGCGTTGTTTCAACCGCACGATCTGCGCGATTTGCCGATTACCCTGGTTTGCGACGACAACGACGCGCCGCTACAGATCGTCGTCCCGTTGCCGGGACGGGATGTGGTGGTTCAGATATGGCGGGCCGAGATCGGCCATCTGGCGCTCTATTTGCTCGATACGGATGTCGAGGGCAATGACGAGGCGGATTGCTCGATCACGTTCCAGCTTTACGGCGGTGACAAGAAACGCCGCATCGAGCAGGAACTGGTTCTGGGCGTCGGGGGTGTCCGAGCGCTGCGCGCACTCGGGCTGGAGCCTTCGGTATGGCATGTTAACGAAGGGCATGCTGCGTTCCTCATGGTCGAACGGTGTCGGGAAGCCATCGCGGCCGGCACGACATTCGAGGCCGGGCTCGAGCAGGTCGCGGCGGCCACCGTGTTTACGACCCATACGCCGGTTGCGGCCGGGCACGATGTATTCGAGCACGATCTGGCGGCCGCTTATCTTGCGCCTTATGCCAAGGCGATGAATTTGCCGCTCGAACAGCTGCTGGCCCTCGGCCAGAGCGAACAGAACCAGACGGCCTTCAACATGACCACGCTCGCGCTGCGTGCATCTCGTTATCAGAACGCGGTGAGTCGGATCCATCGGGGCGTGACGGCGGAAATGGAGGCCCATATCTGGCCGCAGGTGCCGATCGACGAGTCGCCGCTGCAATACGTGACGAATGGCGTCCACGTTCAGACTTTTCTGTCGCGGCAGTGGAGCTATTTCTTCGATATGCACGCGCCCGGGTGGCGCGCCCGACAGTGCGATCATCATTTCTGGCACGACCTGGTGGCGTCGATACCGGACCAGCAATTCTGGCTGCAGCGCATGTCGATCAAGGCGGATATGCTCGACTATGTCGGCAACTGCCTGGCGCGCCAATATCGACGCCAGGGCGTGGGCGAAGCGCATATCGAGCGCCGCCTGGCCATGTTGAAGCCGACGTTTGGACGCGACCCGATGGTGCTGGTGTTCGCACGGCGGTTTGCCACCTACAAACGGGCGACGCTGCTCCTGCGCGACGCGGCGCGGCTGGCGGCGTTGCTCAACGACCCCGAGCGCCCGGTCATCCTGTTGTTCGCCGGCAAGGCGCACCCGGCGGACGAACCCGGCCAGGCATTGATTCGTGCGCTGGTCGAACAGTCGCAGCAGCCCGAATTCGCCGGCAAGCTGTTTGTGCTCGAGGACTACGACCTAGCGATGGGGCGCCAGCTCGTGGCGGGGGCAGACGTCTGGCTGAATACGCCGCTGTATCCGATGGAAGCCTGCGGCACCTCCGGACAGAAAGCCGGGCTCAACGGGGCGCTCAATGTCAGCGTGCTCGATGGCTGGTGGGGCGAGGGTTTCCAGGGCGACAACGGGTGGGCGATCACACCCTATAATCACAGCGACCCCGAGCAGCGCGATCACTACGAGGCCGAGGACCTGCTGGATCTGCTTGAAGACGAGGTCATACCGTTGTACTTCAACCGGGGGCATTTCGGTTATTCGCCCGGCTGGGTCGCGCGTGCCAAAGCGTCGATGTATACCGTGCTGCCGCATTTCAATGCGCAGCGCATGCTGCTGAATTACATCGAGAATCTGTATATTCCGGCCACCCGGCACGGTCGTCGTCTGGCCCGTGACAACGGCAAGCCGGCTGCCGAGCTGGTGGCTTGGAAGCAACGAGTCGCCGATGCCTGGCCCGGCGTCACCCTGAGCCGCAGCAACGGTCGACCGGAGCAGATCGATAGCGGTGAACCGCTGGAACTGCATATTGAAGTACAACTACAGGGGCTGAGCGCCGAGGATCTGCGGCTCGAATGCGTCATGACGCGCGTGCGCGACGACGGCGAGACCGAGGCCGGGATCTGCTGTCTGCTCGCACCGGAGAACGGCGAGAATGGTACCGCGATTTATCGCCTCGCGGAGCCTATCGAGGTGCCCGGGCGCTATGAATATCAAGTGCGCGCTTATCCGCATCACCCCATGCTCGCGCATCCATTCGAGACCGGGTTGATGCGTTGGCTCTAGGGCGTGTTGAGGTTTCGTCCGAGTCCGCGCCAAGCGCTCCCTGAAAATTAACCAGGGGCGGCAAGACGACGCGTAGCGAACGTGGCGTAGTGGGCCTACGCGAGAGAGCGACAACGCTGGATTGCCGTCGTGTCGTTAATTCATGGGCGCTTGTCCCTTCGGGTGGGGCCGCCCATAAAAAATTAACCAGGGCCGCTCAACGGTGTTGCGAGTCTGGGTCGTGGCACGCCCAGAGCCGGCGACTCGCGCCTTGCCGGTCACGATTTGCGGACGCCAACGCGGCGCTCGCACGAAACCTCAACACGCCCTGGCGATCAGTCGCCCGCCAAGCGGCCGTACAATGTGTTGAGCGAGCGGTAATAAGCGCGTGTTTCCGGATCTTCGGGTATGCCTTCGAGTTGCCAGGACCAGTTGTCGGTCGCGGTGCCCGGTCGGTTCATGCGGGCCTCGGCCCCCAGCTGCAGAATATCCTGCATCGGCAGGATCGCGAGCCGAGCGACGGAGGCCAGCGTCTGACGTTGAAGAGCCGCCGGTACGCGATCCGGCGGCTGGCCGAGATAGGCCGCGACATGGCGGCGGGCGGCGCTGTCGCAATCCTCGCGCCACCAGCCGAGCAGCGTGTTGTTGTCGTGTGTGCCGGTATAGACCACCGCGTTGTTCGCATGATTGTGCGGCAGATGGACGTTATCGGCGTTGCCGTCGAAAGCGAACTGGAGCACCCGCATGCCCGCCAGCCCGGCGCGCTGACGCAGTGCGTCCACATCGGCCGTGATCTGCCCCAGGTCCTCCGCCACCAGCGGTAGGGCACCGAGGGCATCGGTGAGCGCGCTCAGCAGTGCATCGCCCGGGCCGGACTCCCATCGGCCGCTGGCGGCATCGGCTCGGTCCACGGGCACCCGCCAAGCGGCGGCGAGCCCGCGGAAATGGTCCAGCCGCAACAGATCGAACAGCGCGAGCTGGCGCCGCAGACGCTCGATCCACCAGCGCCAGTGATCGGCGCGTATCGCCGGCCAGTCGTAGTGCGGCATGCCCCAGAGCTGGCCCGTGGCAGAAAAATAATCCGGGGGTACGCCGGTGTTCGCGGTCATGCGGCCGGCCGCGTCGAGCTGGAAGAGGTCGCGCCGAGCCCAAACGTCGGCGCTGTCGTAGGCGACGAAGAACGACAGATCGCCGAACAGCCGGATCCCGCGGCTGTGTGCCTGCGCGCGCACGCGTGCCCAGGCGAGATGGCAGCGAAATTGATGGCGGCAGGTGGTGCCGATGGCCGCGGCGTGCCGGGTCCGTGCGGCCCGTAGCGCCCCGGGTTCGCGCTGGCGCAGTGGCGCCGGCCAGTCATACCAGGGCCGGCCCAGTTCGCGCCGCAACGCCATGTACAGCGCATAGTCGGGCAGCCAGTACGCCTGTTCCGTGACAAAGGTCTCCAGATCGGGAGGCGACTCGACGGCGGTCGTTTCGTCGAGGGCGAGCAGCGCTGGATCGATCGCGAACACCGACGCGCTGCGATATGGGCTGCCGGTCTCGTCGCGTGGATTCAGGGGCAGGGTCTGCCATACGCTGAAGCCGCAGGCGGCAAGAAAATCACAGAACCGTTCGGCCTCGCCCGGCGCTGCCCGGCCGTCGCTAGGCCGCGGCAACGAACTCGGATGCAGCAGCACGCCGCTGCGTCGGCGATCCAAGGCGGACGTGTGCGGCATCGGGTCAGTGGGCTGGGCGCATGGTATCGACGCTGCCGTGGCTCACGCCGTGGGTGAATACATGGGCCAGGGCATCGGGCGGGTCGCAACCCAGCAGCTGGTATAGCGCGGCGAGATGCACGCGAAACAAGCGCTCGAAATGGGTGACCGTATCCGCCGCGTTGTCGCCGCCGAACCACCAGAACCAGTCCGAGGCTTCGCACAGCGAGAGCTGGCGCTCGGCGGCGGCACGCGTGGCATCGTCCAGCGCTGGGGCTCTCTGATCGAACACGTGCTTGGCAGCGGCCAACATGTCCCAGGCCCGATTCTTCTCGCTATCGCCAATCCAGGTCGAGAACGTGCCATAAACCCAGCTGCCGGCCACCAGCTTGCGCAGTCGGCCGGCCGCGCGCGGGGCCGCTTCGAGAAATGCAGAGAAAGTCGTGGTGGCCAGGCGTTCGTGGCTGGCCAGCGCGGTATAGAGGGCGCCGAGAAAGTGATAGCCGTTTTCCGGATAGTATTCCCAGGCGTTTTCGCCATCGAGAATGATCGGGACCACCATGGGCTGGTTGTCTGTTCGGGCGGCGTCGATCGCTTCAAGCCGATGGATGAATTCGGCAACCGCGTCGTCGGCGTGCCAGTCGCGATAAACGAAGCCGATGGCGTCGGCCAATGCATCGTCGCGAAAGAAACAGGCCGCGCCGCCATTCGGTAGCCGGTAGGGGCGATAGAGCGCGGTCATGGCGGGCTCTTCATCGGCCAGGCTGTTGCGTAGCACTGCTTGCCCGCTTGCGACCCAGGTGAAACCGGCTTCTCCGGCCAGCGCGACCGTGCGGTCGCAGACGCCGCCCTCGGCCGGCCAGCAGCCGGCCGGGGGATGGCCAAAGAAGCGTTCATAGACTTCGCGCGCCCGGGTGAGCTGCCAGCGGGCGCGATCTTCGCCGGCCGGATAAGCCGCGGCGAGCGGCATCGGGCAGTCCGGCCAGGCAGCGCGCGCGCTGTTCAAATCGATGAGCAGCGGCAGAATAGGATGGCTGTACGGCGTGATCGACAACTCGATGCGCCCGGCATCGGCCAGAACGCGATAGCGATCGATCACCCCGCCGATCAGCTCGCGGATTACGGCCACCAGCGTGCGGCATTGGAGCATGCTGTAGTGCTGCTGATGCGCCAGCAGGTCCTGGATACGCGCATCGCTGCGCCGCACCGTCTCGCCGATCCAGCCGAGGTGGTACCAGACCAGCAGGTCGACGAAGAACTGATCGTGCAGATAGCCGATTTCGTCCGGATGCGCGAGCATGTGGCGCGCGGTCGCGACCAGGCGTTGATAGACGGCCAGGTTCTCGAACAAGCGATTCTCCGCGCCCCGCAGACAGGCGCGAAGCAGCATGATGCGTTCCTCCCGCTCGTTCGGGATCAACGGCTGATGCAGCGCGGCGAGCAGCGGATCATGAATTCGCCCACCCCCGGCGGCCACGGCGGTCAGGTCGGTGGTATAGGCCTCGATCTGCTCCAGCAGCACGGGCGAGAAATTCACCACCGCCCGCATGTCGGGATGGGCCTCGAGATGCGCCACCATGTCGACGTAGTCCTTGATCGCGTGGAGATAGGTCCAGGGGTCCTGGAACCGGCCGCTGGTGGGATCGAAATAATCCGGCTGGTGCATGTGCCAACACAGCACGATCTGCAACGGCGGGCGCTTGGTGTCAGCCATTGAGGGCCTCACGGGTCACCAGGACGATGCCCTCGTGGGTCACTTCGAAGCGACGGGCATCGGCGACCTCGTCGATACCGATCTGGGTGCCGTCGGGAATATGGCAGTCGCTGTCGATCACGGCGCGACGAATCCGGCAATCGGCGCCGATGACCACATCCGGGAGAATCACCGAATCCTCGATCACGCTGCGTTCGGCAACCAGTACGCTGGAAAACAGCAACGAGCGTCGCACGGTCGCGCCCGACACGATGCAGCCGCCCGCCACCATGGAATTGACGGCCTCGCCCCGGCGCCCCTGGTCGTCGAATACGAACTTCGCCGGCGGGACCTGCTCCTGATAAGTCCAGATCGGCCAGTCCCGATCGTAGAGGTTGAGCTCGGGGGTGACGTTGATCAGCTCGAGATTGGCGTTCCAATAGCCGTCAAGTGTGCCGACATCGCGCCAGTAGCCGGTGCCGGAATCGGTATGCTTGTTGAAGTGGTAGGCATAGACACCGTGATTCTCGGCGACCGCTCGCGGCAGGATGTCCTTGCCGAAATCGCTGCTCGAGTCGGGATTGGCAGCGTCGTCCTCGAGCATGTGCACCAGGTAGTCGGTGCTGAAGACATAGATGCCCATTGATGCCAGCGCTCGATCGGGGCGGCCCGGCATGGGCGTGGGCGCCTCGGGTTTTTCATCGAACGAGCGGATGCGCTGGTCATCGTCCACCGTCATCACGCCGAACCCCCGGGCTTCATCCAGACTCACGTCCACGCAGCCCACGGTGACGTCGGCCTCGTGCCCGATATGGAAACCCAGCATGGGGCCGTAATCCATCTTGTAGACGTGATCGCCGCCCAGCACGAGCACGAATCGGGGCTCATGCTCCGCTATGATGTCCAGGTTCTGATAAACGGCGTCGGCGGTGCCGCGGTACCAGGCCTCGCCCATGCGCTGCTGGGCAGGCACGACCTCGACGAATTCCCCGAATTCACCGCGCAGGAAACCCCAGGCCTGATGCATGTGGCGGATCAACGGATGCGCCATGTACTGGGTCAGCACCGATACCCGGCGAATACCGGAATTGATGCAGTTCGACAGCACGAAATCGATGATGCGGAACTCGCCGCCGAAGGGCACGGCAGGTTTGGCGCGTCGTCGCGTCAGGCCGCCCAGCCGGGTGCCCCGACCGCCGGCGAGGACCATGGCGAGCGTGTCGCGTGTGACCAGACTGATGAAGCGATTGGAATGTGCTTGTTGTTTTTCGCCATCCATGGTCACCACCCTCCACCATAACCCCGTACCCGGGCCTATTGACGCAGCGTGCGCGCACCGCGTCGGCGTCCGCACATCGTGTTCCGCTGGCCATCGGCTCCGGGCAGGCCGCGCCTCGGACTCGCGATGCCGAGAGGCGTCCCTCGTCAATTTTTATGGCGATTCAACCCTTCGGGCCATGGACTCGGGCGAAACATCGACGGCTATTTACAGATTAAGACAAAAAGAGGGCGGTGGTATTGATTTCGCGCAAAATATCGTGCGGAACTATCCCGCAGGATGGAACGGTTGACCCGGCCGGGGATGAAGCAGCGTGAACGACTCGCATAATGAACAGGTCATCCGCCTGCTGGATGCCCGTTTGCACGATCCGCATCGCGTGCTCGGCCGCCACGTCGGCCGCGACGGCGAAGTCGTCCGCGCCTTCCTGCCGCATGCACATCGCGCTTGGTTAATGCCGTTGAACGAGCCCATGACGCGCTACCGCAACTCGGCCTTGTTCGAATGGCAGGGGGACGACGGCCGGTTGCCCGATGACTATCGCCTGAGCTGGATCGACGAATACGGGCATCGGCATGAACAGCACGATCCGTACGCGTTTGCCTCGTTGCTGCATGAAACCGATTTAGCGCGCTTCAATACCGGTGAACACACCCAGGCGTGGCGCCTGCTGGGCGCGCATCAGGCGACGGATCAGGGGATCGAAGGTACGCGTTTCGCCGTATGGGCGCCCCGGGCCGAGCGGGTCAGCGTGATCGGCGACTTCAACCGTTGGGACGGGCGGGCGCATCCCATGCGCATCCATAGCCGCAGCGGCGTCTGGGAGCTGTTCGTGCCGGGACTGTCCGAGGGCGCGCTCTACAAATTCGAGATTCGCGATGTGAACGGGCGAGTGCGGCACAAGACGGATCCCTATGGGCGGCGCTTCGAGCGCCGGCCGTCCACGGCCGCGGTCGTGACCGGGCCGTCGCACCACATCTGGGGCGATGGCGACTGGATGGCCGCGCGCGGCGCCTGGCAGTGGGCGCCAATCGCCATCTATGAAGTGCACCTCGGCTCTTGGCAACGCCAGCCCGACGGCGGCTTTCTCAACTATCGCGAGCTCGCCGATCGGTTGGTGCCCTATGTACGCGAGCTGGGCATGACCCACGTCGAGGTCATGCCGCTCACCGAGCATCCATTGGACGCCTCCTGGGGCTATCAGCCCACGGGCTATTTCGCGCCGACCAGCCGTTACGGGGAGCCGGACGATCTACGCTATTTCGTCGATGTGCTGCATCAAGCGGGTATCGGCGTATATCTCGACTGGGTACCGGGGCACTTCCCGCGCGACGACTTCGGGCTCGCCCGCTTCGATGGCGAGGCTCTGTACGAAGACGCCGATCCGTTGCGCGGCGAGCATCCGGAGTGGGGGACGCTGCAGTTCGATTACGGCCGCCCGGAAGTGCGCAGCTTCCTGTTGTCGAGCGCGCTCTACTGGTTGCAGGAATTCCATTTCGACGGCCTGCGCGTCGATGGCGTGGCGTCGATGCTGTATCTGGACTATGCCCGCGCGGCGGGTCGTTGGCGGCGCAACGCGCACGGCGGCAATGAAAACATCGAGGCGACCGAGTTCCTGCGCACACTGAATGTGCTCACCCATGGCGAATGCCCCGGCAGCGTCACCATCGCCGAGGAGTCGACCAGCTGGCCGGGCGTCTCGCGTCCGCCCGAAGCCGGGGGGCTCGGGTTTTCCATGAAATGGAACATGGGCTGGATGCACGACACGCTCGACTATCTGCATCGCCGCCCGGTTCACCGGGCCTACCACCACGACGAACTCACCTTCGGTTTGCTATACGCCTTCAACGAGAATTTCGTACTGGCCTTGTCGCACGACGAGGTCGTACACGAAAAAGGCTCCCTCTACGGCAAGATGGCCGGTGATCCGTGGCAGAAACGCGCGAACCTGCGCCTGCTGTATACCTATCAGTTCACCTATCCGGGCAAGAAACTGTTGTTCATGGGCGCGGAAATGGCCAATCCCTGGGAATGGAACGATCAATTGGCCTTGCCGCAGTTCCTGCTCGACGAGCCCGAGCGGCGCGGCATCGCTACATTGATTGGCGATCTCGGGCGTCTGTATCAGAACGAGCCGGCATTGCATCGTCGGGACTTCGAGCCGGCCGGTTTTGAATGGATCGACTGCGATGACGCCGGTCATTCCATCATCGCTTACCAGCGACGCGGCGGCGACCAGGACATCGTCGTGATCCTCAATTTCACGCCCGAGGCCCGCGAGGGCTATCGTCTTGGCGTGCCCGAGCCCGGTTATTATCGCGAGCGGCTCAATTCCGATGCCTCGATGTATGGCGGCGGCAACGTCGGCAACCTGGGCGGGATCGAGAGTGAAGCGGTAGCCTGCAATGGCCGGGCGCAATCGCTGGTTCTGACGCTGCCGCCCCTCGGCGGCCTGATTCTTCAGCGGGGGCCACGGCCATGATGCCCGACGATCATCCGGTACGACGACACCGTATTCTCTTTGTCGCCAGTGAGGCAGTGCCCTGGATCAAGACCGGCGGGCTGGCGGATGTCGCCGGCAGTCTGCCACGCGCGCTGGCAGCCGCGGGCCACGATGTACGGTTGCTGATTCCGGCCTATGGCGATGTGCTGGCCCAGTATGCCGAATTGACCGCCGTCCCCGGGTTCCGGCCCCCGGTCGCCGGGATACGTCTATTGACGACCCGACCGGATTCCAGCGGCCTGCGCAGCTGGTTTGTCGACCTGCCGGGCGTCGGGGACCGACGCGGCAATCCGTATCATGACGAACATATCAACGATTGGCCCGATAACGCGTACCGCTTCGGGGTTTTCGCCCGGGCTGCCGCAGCGCTGGCCGGCGGACGGGCCGGACTGGACTGGCAGGCCGATATCCTCCACTGCAACGACTGGCAAACCGGGCTCGTGCCAGTACACGCCATGCTCGAACGCGTCCCGGCCACGACGATTTTTACCATCCACAATTTGCAATACCGCGGCCTGTTCGCGGCCGAGACGCGCGCTCGGCTCGATTTGCCGGCCTGGCTCTGGCACCGGGACGCGCTCGAATTCCATGGCCAGCTCAGTTTCATCAAGGGCGGCCTGGCGTTCGCGGATGCGTTGACCACCGTCAGCCCGACCTATGCCCGCGAAATCTGCACGCCGCATGCGGGGCATGGGCTGGATGGGCTGCTGCGCGCACGGGGCGAATGCCTGTCGGGGGTTCTCAACGGCTTGGACCCCGACGTCTGGAATCCAGCGGACGACCCGTATCTTCCCGCCTGTTTCGACGCCGAAGATCTCCGCGGTAAGCGACGCTGCAAGAAAGCGCTCCAGCACGAGCTGGGGCTTGCCCAGCGTGCCGAGGCCCCGCTATGCGGCGTGATCTCGCGTTTGGTGGCGCAGAAAGGGATCGATCTGATCCTGGCCGGCCTGCCGCGCCTGCTCGAACGCGGCGGGCAGTTGGCCTTGCTTGGCCGGGGCGATCCGGCGATCGAGGCACGTCTTCGTGCGATCGCGGCCGAGCATCCCGCCGCGGTCGCCGTGCGTCTCGAATTTGACGAAGGGCTGGCGCATCGTATCGAGGCGGGGGCCGATCTATTTCTCATGCCGTCGCGGTTCGAGCCCTGCGGCCTCAATCAGATGTACAGCCAGCGCTATGGCACGCCACCGCTGGTGCATCGCTGCGGCGGGCTGGCCGACAGCGTCGTCGATACCGATACGGACACGCTCGAAGACCAGCGCGCGACCGGCTTCGTGTTCGAGCCGGCTACGGAAGCCGCCTTTATCGAAGCACTCGAGCGCGCGCTCGCCTACTTTGCCCAGCCGGACGTCTGGCGCCGGATTCAAAGAGCGGGTATGGCCCGAGATTTCAGCTGGCGGGCCAGTGCGAGCCGCTACCTCGAGATCTACGCCCAGGCAGCCCGGTCGCGAGGCATCGAGGGGATGCCCCGGGATTGATCTGGCTCAATTCGCCCGTGTCCGGCGCGACCTAAGGTAGTGGCACATACCGATCCCGATCCACGGGATCGGCGCTGCCATCCCATCCGAGGGTCAGACTCATGAGCCAGACGCAGTTCCAACAGGTTTATGGTCATCGCGTGGCGGCCCTGCACGGCCAGCGGGATCCGGCGCGGTTGCGCTGGCATGTCTGGGCCCAGCAGGTGCGCGACGGGGGTATTCCCTGTTTCGCTACCGACGAACGCAATACCTGCGACGAAAGCGACTGCCCCTGGCGTCCGCAATGCCGAGCTCGCATGGCGGCCTGGAAACGATGACGTTCTTCCCGGCGCGTCTGTCGGCGCGATCGGTTTGAACCTCCGGGCGTACGATTCGCGACGTCGGCCCGTGGTGACGGGTCGATGTCGGTCGCGTCCGGGCTTGACGACGCGAAAGGACGGATGCAATGGCAACGCTTGATCCCGACCTGTTGCAGCGGATCGATGCCTACTGGCGCGCGGCGAACTATCTCTCGGTCGGGCAGATGTATCTGTTCGACAATCCATTGCTACGCCGGCCGCTGGAGCCGCGTCACATCAAGCGGATGTTGCTGGGGCATTGGGGGACGACGCCCGGGCAGAATTTCATCTATGCGCACCTGAATCGGGCGATCAAGGCGCACGATCTGGACATGATCTATCTCTCGGGGCCGGGCCACGGCGGCCCCGCGGTGTTCGCCCATACCTACCTCGAAGGCACCTACAGCGAGATCTATCCGGACGTCGGCCGCGACGAAGCCGGCCTGCGTCAGCTGTTCATGCAGTTTTCCTTCCCCGGCGGCGTGCCAAGCCATGCCTCGCCGGAATGCCCCGGATCGATCCACGAAGGCGGCGAGCTGGGTTATTCGCTCAGCCATGCGTTCGGTGCCGTGTTCGACAACCCGGAACTGATCGCCGCCTGTGTCGTTGGCGACGGCGAGGCGGAGACCGGGCCGCTGGCTACCGCCTGGCATTCGAACAAATTCCTGAATCCGGCGACCGACGGCGCTGTCCTGCCGATCCTGCATCTCAACGGCTACAAGATTGCCAACCCCACGGTGCTGGCCCGTATTGACGACGACGAGCTCGATCAATTGCTGCGCGGCTATGGCTGGACGCCGATCCGGGTGGAGGGCCACGAGCCGGCGCTGATGCATGAAGCCATGGCGAGCACGCTGGATCGGGCGGTCGAACAAATTCGCGCCGCGCAGCGCGAAGCCCGCGAGCGTGTCGCGTCCGGTGGCGATTGCGAACGGCCCCGTTGGCCCATGATCGTGCTGCGTTCGCCCAAGGGCTGGACGGGCCCGGCACGGGTCGACGACACACCGGTCGAGGGCACGTTCCGGGCACATCAGGTACCGATCCGAGATCCGCGGACCAACCCGGCGCATCTCGCACAGCTCGAAGCCTGGTTGAAAAGCTATCGGCCCGAGGAACTGTTCGACGACACGGGTCGCCTGCGGCCCGAGCTGGCGGAATTGGCACCGGTCGGGCCGCGGCGCATGGGCGCTAATCCACATGCCAACGGCGGTCTGTTGCTGCGCGATCTGCGCATGCCGGACTTCCGCGACTACGCGGTGCAGGTCCCGACGCCGGGCACGACCGGCAAGGGCGACACGCATGTGCTCGGCCCATTCCTGCGCGACGTGATTCGGCTCAACGACGAACGCCGTCATTTTCGGCTGTTCGGGCCCGATGAAACGCTGTCCAATGGTCTCGAGGCCGTGTTCGAAGCCACATCGCGTCAATGGCTCGGCGAGCTATGGCCCGAGGATGCACTGCTGGCCCGCGACGGGCGCGTGATGGAGGTGCTCAGCGAGCATCAATGCCAAGGCTGGCTCGAGGGCTATCTGTTGACCGGGCGCCACGGCCTGTTCAACTGCTACGAAGCCTTCATCCATATCATCGATTCGATGTTCAATCAGCACGCGAAGTGGTTGAAGGTGACGACGCAACTACCGTGGCGGCCGCGACTCGCCTCGCTCAACTACCTCATTGCCTCGCATGTATGGCGCCAAGACCACAACGGCTTTTCCCACCAGGATCCGGGCTTCATCGATCATGTGGTCAACAAGAAGGCCGAGGTCGTGCGCGTCTATCTGCCGCCGGATGCCAATTGCCTGTTGTCGGTCATGGATCACTGTTTGCGCAGCCGTCACTACGTCAACGTGGTGATCGCCGGCAAGCATCCGGCCCCGCAGTGGCTGACCGCGGAGGAGGCGATCGTGCATTGCAGCCGCGGCATCGGCGTATGGGACTGGGCCGGCAACGAAAGCGACGAGGAGCCGGATATCGTGATGGCCTGTTGCGGCGACGTGCCGACCCTGGAAACGCTGGCGGCGGTGTCCATCCTGCGCGAGCATCTGCCGGAACTCACCGTGCGCGTGGTCAACGTGGTCGACCTGATGAAACTGCAGTCCGACCGCGAGCATCCGCACGGTCTGAGCGATGCCGATTTCGACGATCTGTTCACGGCCGACCGGCCGGTCGTATTCGCGTTTCATGGCTACCCGTGGCTGGTGCACCGCCTGACCTATCGTCGCTGCAATCGTGGCATGCGGGTCCATGGCTATCAGGAGGAAGGGACCATCACCACGCCGTTCGACATGACCGTGCTCAACGAACTGGACCGCTTCCACCTGGCGATCGATGCGATCGACCAGCTGCCGCGCCCGCATGCGCGCGCCGGGCGGCTCAAGCGGCTTCTGTGCGACAAGCTCATCCAGCACCGGCAATACATCGATCGTCATGGCGAAGACATGCCCGAGGTGCGGGATTGGCAGTGGCCGGGGGCGGGTGATTAACCCGGCAGAAAAATAGCTGTCGCTTCCGGTGAATGGCATGGGAAACAGCGGGCGATGTCTGCCTTTCGAGGGCGTATTTCATGACGACACGCCGTTGTGTCTCGTCCGGCGGGCCGATGCGCTACCGGCCCGCTGCGCTCGGCCGGTCGGCGTTTTGAAGCCATAGACGAACAGGCTCGGATTCTGTTTTTGCGCGCGGGAAAAAACGGCGAGTCTCCAGCTGTTTTTCCATCGCGTCGGCCGACCGTGTCGGACATGGTGGCCCGGGGCACCGTTTGATCCTGATCAACGATCGACGCGCGCCAATACGGCACGCTGGCTCGAATGGTGTTCACCGCTCGGCGCTGGATGGTCCGGAGGCGACCATGGGACAAACAACGGATAAACCCGATCGCGATGCGCAAACGAGCGCCGGGCATCGTGTCGCCACCGATGATCGGGACGACTGGATGCTCGTCGTCGATGTTCGCGAATTTGCCGATCACTATGTGATCCGTGCCGAATTGCCCGGCGTGGCGGCGGGTGCCATTAAGGTCGCGGTAGAGGACGGCATGCTTTTGCTTTCCGGGGAGCGGCCACGCGTTTGGCACGACCCGCAGCGCCCGCATCCGGGCGCCTGCGGCCAGCGTCATTTCGCTCGCAGCATTAGCTTGCCGTTCGACGCCGACAGCCGCCGGTTCGATGTCGCGCCGGAGCAAGGCGCGGTCGAAGTCCGCTTCGCCCGGCTCTACGCGCCGGTACCCGATGCATTACGCGAGTTACCCGAATGAGCGGGCATCCCGTATTGGCGGCGGCGCGGTGGCAGAACGCGCCGTCAACCGGTTTGATTCGGCCAACCTAAATCGATGAATAAAAATATCTATCCATACATCTGGTCAGTGCTCATCCCGGTGTTGGTGCTGATTGCCATGATGCAGCTCACCCACAGCAATACGGAGTCGGTGAGCTTGCCGTACAGCGCGTTCCAGAAGGAATTGAACCAGGGCAACATCAAGGATGTAACGATCGGAACGCAGTCGATACGTGGCGATTTCAAGCAGCCGCGCGACGGCAAGACCCATTTCACGACCCTACGGGTGCCCGAAGACCTGCGGACCGAGCTCGACAAGGCAGGCGTGACGTATCGCGGCGCGCCCGATACGACCTGGATCGGGACGCTATTGTCGTGGGTCCTGCCCATGGGCCTGTTTCTGGGCGTGTGGATCTTCCTGATGCGTCGGATGGCCGGCGGCAGCTCCGGTGCTGGCGGGTTCATGCAGGTTGGCAAGAGCCGCGCCAAGATCTATGTCGAAACCGATACCAAGGTCGGTTTCGATGATGTGGCCGGCGTCGACGAAGCCAAGGAAGAACTGGTCGAACTGATCGAATTTCTCAAGGACCCGAAGCGCTACAGCACGCTCGGTGCCCATATCCCCAAGGGCGTGCTGCTGGTCGGCCCGCCGGGCACGGGCAAGACGCTGCTGGCGCGTGCGGTGGCCGGTGAGGCGGAGGTGCCGTTCTTTTCCATCAGCGGCTCCGAGTTCGTCGAGATGTTCGTGGGCGTCGGGGCGGCCCGGGTACGGGACCTGTTCCAGCAGGCGCGGGCCAAGGCGCCGGCCATTATCTTCATCGACGAGTTGGATGCGCTGGGGCGCGCACGCGGCGTGTTCCACCAGACCGGCGGCAATGACGAACGCGAACAGACGCTCAACCAGCTGCTGGTCGAGCTCGACGGCTTCGACCCGAGCGGCGGACTCGTGCTGCTGGCGGCGACCAACCGGCCCGAGATTCTCGACCCGGCGTTGCTGCGCGCGGGCCGATTCGATCGCCAGGTGCTGGTGGATCGGCCGGACAAGGCCGGGCGCATCCAGATCCTGCGCGTGCACGTGAAGAAGATTCGCCTGGCCGAGGATGTGGCGCTGGAACAGATCGCGGCGCTCACCACCGGCTTTACCGGTGCCGACCTTGCCAATCTGGTCAACGAAGCGGCGCTGCTCGCCACCCGGCGTCGCGCCGACGCCGTCACGATGATCGATTTCAACAACGCGATCGAACGCATCGTGGCCGGGCTGGAAAAGAAGAACCGTATTCTCAACCCGCGCGAGCGCGAGATCGTGGCGCACCACGAAATGGGCCATGCGCTGATGACACGGCTGCTGCCCGGCGTGGACCCGGTGCACAAGGTCTCGATCATTCCGCGCGGCATCGGGGCGCTGGGCTATACGTTGCAGCGACCGACCGAGGATCGTTTCCTGATGACGCGGGAAGAGCTCGAGAACAAGATCGCGGTGTTGCTCGGCGGGCGGGCGGCCGAAAAACTGGTTTACCGCCACCTGTCGACCGGTGCCGCCGACGATCTGTCCAAGGCCACCGATCTCGCGCGCAGCATGGTCACACGCTACGGCATGGACGAGCAGCTCGGTTATGTCACCTACGACAACGAGCCGGCCAGCCTGCTGGGTCCGGGCGGCTATGGCGGGCCAGGCGAGCGGTCTTTTAGCGAGCACACGGCCGACGCGATCGACGGCGCCGTGCGCACCATCATTCACGACGTATTCGAGCGCGTTTATGCCGCGCTGGAGCGTAATCGCGACGTGTTGGAAGCTGGCGCGAGGGAATTGCTCGAGCACGAAACGCTGGACGCCGCCGATCTGGATCGGCTCGCGGCCGATCTGGTTGGCGGCGGACAATCGGTGACGCCACTACGTGCCGGGGCCGCGAAATAAAGCGGTGCGCGGCGCCGACAGATCGCGGGCAAGGCCGGCACAGAACGGTTCGGGCACATCGGCGGGTTGATGCGGATCAAGTCGTTCCCGGCGTCGATCCGCAACCATACGGCATCGAATTCGGAACGGATCGGTGGACGAGTTGTCGCTGTTCTACTGGCGTCGTGTGGCGCTGATAATCGGTGCCCTCACGGTGGCTGGCTGCTCGCTGGCGCCGGCCGAGCGCATGCCGGTCCCGCCCATACCGCCACGCTATGATGCCGGTGCCGCGAATGCGCCGGAGCCGGCGCTCGACGCCGCTCGGGTCGGCTGGCGGGATTTCTTCCGAGATCCGCGTCTGCAGCGGCTGATCGAAGCCGCGCTGGCGCATAACCGCGATCTTCAAGTGGCCGTGAGCCGGGTCGATGAAGTCCGCGCTCAGTATCGAATCCAGCGTGCCTCCGAGCTGCCCCGGATCGACGCCAGCGGGACCGTGATCCGTGGCGATGTGCCGGGTAATACGCCGTTGATCGGCGGCGACGATATCAAGCAGCACCAGCTGGCGATTCTCGTACCGTCATACGAACTCGATTTCTGGGGCCGGGTGGCGAACCTCCGGCGAGCGGCATTGGCTGAATACCTGGCCACCGACGAAGCGCGTCGCTCGTTTGAGATCAGCCTGATTGCCCAGGTGGCCGATACGTATCTGTTGCAGCGCGAGTTGGACGAGCGGATCGCGCTGGCAACCCAGACGCTGCGCAATCGCGAGGAGTCGCTGCGTATCGCGCGGCGGCGCTATGAGTTGGGGGCGACGTCCGAACTGGCGCTGCGCCAGATGCAGACGCTGACCGGCAGCACGCGAGCGGATCTTGCGGCATTGCATCAGGACAGCGACAGGAATCGACATCTGATGCAGCAACTCGTGGGCGAGTGGCCCGGCGCGCTGCCGCCGCCGCGTTCTTTGGCGGGCCAGGGCGTCGTAACGACGCTCGGGCCCGGCTTACCGTCCGACCTGTTGCTCAATCGCCCTGATCTGCGGGCCGACGAGGCGCGATTGCGCGGTGCGAACGCCAACATCGGCGCTGCTCGTGCCGCTTTTCTGCCGCAGATCACGCTCACCGCGAGCTATGGCACGGCGAGCGCGCAGCTCAACGACTTGTTCGCAGCTGGGACCAGCAGCTGGTTGTTCGTGCCGCGTCTTACGGTGCCGCTATTCGATTACGGCGAGCGTCGCGCCAATCTCGATCTCGCCTGGGCGCGGCGACATACGGCGGTGGCCCAGTACGAATCGGACGTGCAGCAGGCGTTTCGTGAGGTGCGCGACGGGCTCACCGCGCGCAAGTGGCTGCGGCTACAGGTCGAGGCTTTGCGATACACCGTGGCGGCGGAGCGCGCCCGCGTGCGCCTTGCCCGCCATCAATACGACAACGGCTCCGTGGCCTTCATCGAAGTCCTCGATGCCCAACGCGCGTTGTTCACCGAACAGCAGCGGCTGGTGCAGATGCGTCGAGCCGAGCTGACCAACGCGGTCGATCTGTATCGCGCGCTCGGCGGGGGCCGGGTCGAGCGCCGGTTGCCAACGGGAGCGAGTACATGACCGTAAGCCCGAAAATGAAGACGGGGCTGTTCTGGGGCGCGGTGGCGGCGGTGATCGTCGCGATCGGCGTATGGGCGTGGCTGCGCTGGCAGCCGGACGGGCCGGGGCCGGATTTCGCCGCCAGCAACGGCCGTATCGAAGCGGTGGATATCGAGCTCGCCACCAAATATGCCGGCCGCATTCACGACATCGCGGTGGACGAGGGCGATTTTGTCGCCTCCGGCCAGGTTGTGGCCCATATGGATACCGCGACGCTCGATGCCCAGTTGGCGCAGGCGAAGGCACGGGTACTACAGGCGCGCAGCGCCCGCACCTCGGCAGTGTCCGACGTGGCGCTGCGGCGGGCCGAGTATGCCAACGCCGAAGCCGTGGTGGCGCAGCGCAAGGCCGAAGCCGACGTCGCCGGCAAGCGCTTCCGCCGCGCCCGGGCGCTGCTGGCCGAGCGGGCCGGTTCACAGCAGGAACTCGATGACAGCGAGTCGGCCTACCAGCAGGCACGCGCTACGCTCGCCGCCGCGCGTGCGCAGGTCCAGGCCAGCCGCGCGGCGATCGAGGCCGCTCAGGCATCGGTGGGCCAGGCCGAGGCGTCGATCCAGGCGGCCGTGGCCGCGACGCAGGAGCTCAAGGCCGAGCTGGCGGACAGCGTGCTGCACGCGCCGCGTGCCGGGCGCATCCAGTATCGCGTGGCCCAGCCCGGCGAAGTGCTGGCCGCGGGCGCCAGCGTGCTCAGCATGGTGGATCTGAGCGATGTCTACATGACGTTCTTCCTGCCAACGGCCAAGGCCGGGCGCGTGGCCCTGGGGGCCGAGGCCCGTATCGTGCTCGATGCGGCACCGGGCTATGTGATTCCCGCCACGATCTCGTATGTCGCCGATGTGGCGCAGTTCACGCCCAAGACGGTCGAAACCGCGGAGGAGCGCCAGAAGCTCACTTTCCGGGTCAAGGCGCGGATCGCGCCAGCGCTGTTGCAGCAACATCTCAAGCAGGTCAAGACCGGCTTGCCGGGCATGGTTTACGTGCGTCTGAATCCCGCGACGCCATGGCCGGCCGATCTGCAGGTCAAATTGCCCCGTGGCTGAGACGGGAACGCCCATGCGCGATGGGGCGGGCGGCGTCGTGCCGGTGGCTCGCCTGAGCGGGGTTGGTCTGAGTTATCGGCATCGCCCGGCGCTGATCGATATCGATCTCAGTTTGCCATCGGACCGTATGATCGGGCTGATCGGGCCGGACGGCGTGGGCAAGTCGAGCCTGTTATCGCTCGTGGCCGGGGCGCGAGCGGTTCAGAGTGGCCAGGTTGAAGTGCTCGGCGGAGACATGGCGGATGCCCGGCATCGTCAGCGCAGTTGCCCCCGCATTGCCTACATGCCGCAGGGGCTGGGGCGGAATCTCTATCCGACGCTGTCGGTATTCGAAAACATCGATTTCTTCGGCCGGTTGTTCGGCCAGGACGCCGCCGAGCGACGTGCGCGCATCGCGCATCTCACCGCCAGCACCGGGCTCGCCGATTTCATTGATCGGCCGGCTGCCAAGCTCTCCGGTGGGATGAAGCAGAAACTCGGGCTGTGTTGTGCCTTGATCCACGATCCGGATCTGCTCGTGCTCGACGAGCCCACGACCGGCGTCGATCCATTGTCGCGCCGCCAGTTCTGGGATCTGATCGACCGTATCCGCGCCGAGCGTCCGGGCATGAGCGTGGTGGTCGCCACGGCCTACATGGAGGAGGCGGGTCGCTTCGATTGGCTGGTGGCGATGGATGCCGGCCGTATTCTGGCCTGCAATACGCCGGCCGGGCTGCTCGAACGGACCGGCTGCGACGATCTGGAGACCGCCTTCATTGCGCTGCTGCCCGAAGAGCGCCGGCGTGAGCACCACGCCGTCCAGATCGCGCCGTTGTCGGCCGGAACGCAGCCGATCGCGATCGAGGCGCGTGGGCTGACCATGCGCTTCGGCGATTTCATGGCCGTCGACCATGTGAGTTTTTCCATCGGCCGCGGCGAGATCTTCGGCTTTATCGGATCCAACGGTTGCGGCAAGACCACGACCATGAAAATGCTCACGGGGCTGTTGCCACCGAGCGAAGGTCAGGCCTGGTTATTCGGCCGCCCGGTGGATGCCGGTGATATGGCGACGCGCCGGCGCGTCGGCTACATGTCGCAGGCGTTCTCGCTCTATACCGAGCTGACGGTACGCCAGAATCTGGTGCTGCATGCCCGGTTGTTCGGCATTCCGGCCGCGGACCGCGCCGCCCGCGTGGCGGCCATGCTCGACCGCTTCGATCTGGCGCAGGTCGTCAATGCGCTGCCGACGGCGTTACCACTGGGCCATCGCCAGCGCTTATCGCTCGCGGTGGCCATGATCCACCAGCCGGAAATACTGATCCTCGACGAGCCGACCTCGGGCGTCGATCCAGTGGCCCGGGACGCGTTCTGGCGGATTCTGGCCGATCTGTCGCGACATGACGGCGTGACGATCTTCATCTCCACCCATTTCATGAACGAAGCCGAACGCTGTGATCGGATCGCCCTCATGCATGCCGGGCGGGTGTTGGCGACCGACCCGCCGGCCGAGCTGGCCCGTAAGCGCGCCGCCGACACACTCGAGGATGCTTTCATCGGGTACCTGCAAGAGGCGGCCGCCCCCGCCGCGTCAGCCGAGCCCGCTGAAGCGGTGACCGCAGCCGTGCCGTCCGCTGCATCCGTCGCGGGTACGGCGGGCGTTCGACGCGTGTTCGATCTGCGCCGGACGCTCAGTTATGCGCGCCGGGAAGCGCTGGAGCTGCGACGCGACCCGATCCGGCTGACCCTGGCGCTGGTGGGCAGCGTGATCCTCATGCTGGTGATCGGCTACGGCATCAATATGGACGTCGAGAATCTGAGCTTTGCCGTACTCGATCACGACCAGTCCCCCCTCAGCCACGACTACACCGACAGCATCGCCGGATCGCGTTATTTCACCGAGAAAGCGCCGATCACCGACTATGCCGATCTCGATCGGCGCATGCGTAACGGCCAGTTGAGTCTGGCGATCGAGATCCCGCCGAACTTCGCCCGCGATATTGCCCGCGGGCGCGCTGTGAATATCGGGGCATGGATCGACGGCGCCATGCCGAGTCGGGCCGAAACCATTCGCGGCTACGTCCAGGGCATGCACCAGCACTGGCTGGCACGACAGGCCCGTGAGGCGGGCCGCGGCGCGGAGGCCGCGGGGCGCGTGAATATCGAGACGCGCTATCGCTACAACCCGGATATCGAGAGTCTTACGGCCATGGTGCCGGGGGTGATTCCGCTGCTGCTGATGTTGATCCCCGCCATGCTGGCTGCGCTTAGCGTCGTGCGCGAGAAGGAACTCGGCTCGATCACGAATTTCTATGTCACCCCGACCACGCGGCTCGAATTCCTGCTCGGCAAGCAGCTGCCGTATGTCGTACTCGCAATGATCAATTTCGCGCTGCTCATGGGGCTGGCGGTGACGCTGTTTGCGGTGCCGTTCAAGGGCAGCCTGGCCGCGATCACGCTGGCGGCGCTGATCTATGTCATCTGCGCGACCGCGCTCGGGCTGCTGATCTCTACGTTCATGCGCAGCCAGATCGCGGCGATTTTCGGCACCGCCGTGCTGACACTACTGCCGGCAGTCAGTTTTTCGGGAATGATCAACCCGGTGGCCTCGCTCGAAGGGGCGGGCCGTGTCATCGGTCAACTCTATCCGACCACGCATTTCATCACTATCTCTCGTGGCACGTTCTCGAAGGCGCTGGGCTTCGCCGATCTGTACGGTTCGTTCTGGCCGATGATCGTCAGCGTGCCGATTCTGCTTGGGCTGACCGCCATGTTGTTGCACAAGCAAGAGCGTTGAGCGTGCGCGCGGCCAACATATGGCATCTCGGCATCAAGGAACTGCGCAGCCTGGTGCGCGACCGCGGCATGCTGGTGCTCATTCTGTATGCCTTTACGTTCGCGATTTACAGTGCCGCCACCGCCATGCCCGAGACCCTGCACAATGCGGCCATCGCGATCGTCGACGAAGATGGCTCCCCGCTTTCCCAACGGATCGTGGATGCGTTTCAACCGCCTTATTTCCGACCGCCCGACCTGATCGCAGCGGATCGGATGGACACACGTCTGGACACCGGCCGGGATACCTTCGCACTCGACATCCCGCCGGATTTCCAACGCGACGTGATGGCGGGGCGCGTGCCGGCCATGCAGCTCAACGTCGACGCAACCCAGGTTCGTCAGGCGTTTACCGGCGCCGGCTATATCCAGAACATCGTCAACGACGAGGTCACGGATTTCGTGCGCCGTCGACAGAACGAGCCGGTTCTGCCGGTCGGCTTGGTGCTGCGCGCTCGTTTCAATCCGCAGCTCAGCGAGAAATGGTTCGGCGCGGTGATGGAGCTGATCAACAACATCACCATGCTTTCGATCGTGTTGACCGGCGCCGCGCTGATTCGCGAGCGCGAACACGGTACGGTGGAGCATCTTCTGGTCATGCCGGTCACGCCGCTGGAAATCATGCTCAGCAAGGTGTGGTCGATGGCGCTCGTGGTGCTGGCCGCCACGGCGGTGTCGTTGTTCGTGGTGATCCGGGGGCTGCTGGCGGTGCCGGTACACGGTTCGACGCTGCTGTTCCTGTCGGCGGTGGCATTGCATCTGTTCGCGACCACGTCGATGGGCATATTCCTGGGCACGGTGGCACGCTCCATGCCCCAGTTCGGTCTGCTGCTCATTCTGTTGTTGTTGCCGCTCGATATCCTGTCCGGCGGCATGACCCCGCGCGAGAGCATGCCAACGGCCGTGGCCGATATCATGCTGGCCGCGCCGACCACGCATTTCGTCGCACTCGCCCAGGCCGTGCTCTATCGCGGCGCTGGGCTCGCCACCGTCTGGCCGCAGCTTGCCGCGATTCTGGCGATTGGCAGCGTGCTGTTCGCCGCATCGCTTCTGCGCTTTCGCCGGACCATCGCCACGATGGCCTGAGCGCGCTGTCGAATGCGCTTGATTCAGGTCAACGTCGCCTCAGACGCCCGGGCCTAGACTTCGCGAAACACCGACCCCCGGGCAGATCGTCGGGCGCCATTCGCGCCGCCTCGAATGCCGCGTGCGCCCAAGGTGCAGCATGGCCTCCACGCTCGCCTATACCGTCGTCTTCCGACGCCCGGCGGCTTGGTGATTCGATGGCTCCACTGAATACGGGTGATACGCGATGAGTTGGCGAGAGCAGTTTCCGGTACTGGTGATCGATCCCGAGTGGACCGAGCGGAGCGCGGGCGCGGCGATGATCCATGCCCTGAAAACGCAGCTGGAACAGCGGCACGACGGTGTGCTGGTTGCCGATAGCGCGGCTGCTGGCGCCGGCATGATCCAGGCGCACCCGGAAATAGCAGCGGTGGTCATCAACGGCGATATCGACGGCGCCGCCGCCAGCGGCCCCCTCGAGGCACTGATTGCCCGTATACGGGCCCGTAATACTGACGTGCCGATTTTCCTTTGTACCGACAAGGTCGCGTTGCAGTCGATCAGCATCGAGGCGCTGCGTCATGTGCGCGGCTATTTCTGGAAGCTCGAAGACACGCCGACGTTCATTGCCGGGCATGTGGCGGAGGCGGCCAGTGAATATCTGGATCGGCTACTGCCGCCGTTCTTCGCTCAGCTCGTACGCTACAGCGAGGAGTACAAGTATTCCTGGCACACCCCCGGCCATAGCGGCGGCGTGGCATTTCTCAAATCGCCGGTGGGCCGGGCGTTCTTCGAATATTTTGGCGAGAACGTGCTGCGTTCGGATCTGTCGGTCTCGGTGCCGGAACTCGGCTCGCTGCTCGAACATTCGGGTGTGGTGGGCGAGGCCGAGCGCGAGGCGGCCCGGACTTTCGGTGCCGATCGGACGTATTTCGTCACCAACGGCACATCCACGGCCAACAAGATCGTCTGGCATGCCAATGTCGCCCGCAGCGACGTCGTGCTGGTCGATCGCAACTGCCACAAGTCGATTCTGCACGCGATCGTGATGACGGGCGCGATACCGGTCTACTTGCCGACCACGCGTAACGCCTACGGCATCATCGGGCCGATCCCGCGTGCCGAACTCACGGCCGAGCGCATCGCGCAGCGGCTGGCCGAACACCCGCTGGTGCCGGAAGGTTGCCGGCACGCGCGGCTGGCGGTGATCACCAATTCCACCTACGACGGCCTCTGCTACGACGTCGACGCCTTGCGCGCCACGCTCGCCGGCAGTGTGGACGTGCTGCATTTCGACGAGGCCTGGTTCGCCTACGCGCGCTTCCACCCGTTTTATGCCGGGCGTTTCGGTATGGCCGAAGGGGCCGCGCAGCCTGGGGCGCCGGCCACATTCACGACGCAATCCACCCACAAGCTGCTGGCGGCTTTTTCGCAGGCCTCGATGGTGCATGTCCGCGCAAGCGACGCGCAGCCCCACGACGCCGAACGCTTCAACGAGGCGTTCATGATGCATACCTCGACCTCGCCGCAATACGGCATCATCGCCTCGCTCGATGTGGCCTCGCGCATGATGCGGGGCGCCAATGGACGCGCGCTGGTCGAAGATACGCTCGACGAGGCCATGGCATTCCGGGAACGTTTTGCCCGGGTAACGGATGAGCTGGAAACCCCCGACTGGTGGTTCCGGTTGTGGCAGCCGCCGACGGCCGTCGGTACGCGGCAAGACAGCGGAACGGCCGAGCCGGCGACGACGCCTGCGCCCGAGGCATGGCTGGTTCGTCACGAGGCGTCCTGGCACGGTTTCGAGGTATTGGCGAGCGGGCACGTGATGCTCGATCCGATCAAGGTCACGATTCTGACCCCGGGTATCGGATCGGATGGCGCCCTCGCGGACTGGGGCATCCCGGCCGCGGTGGTGGCGCGTTTTCTCTGGACCCGCGGCCTGGTTGTGGAAAAGACCGGGTTGTACTCGTTCCTTGTATTGTTCTCGATCGGCATCACGCGCGGAAAGTGGGGCAGCCTGCTCGCCGAGCTTTTCGAGTTCAAGGCGCTGTTCGATGCCAACGCGGCGGTCGAGGACGTGTTCCCGGCGTTGTACGCGGAGAATGCGTCCGTCTACGCGGGGCTGGGTCTGCGCGATCTCTGCCGGCGCATGCACGATCTGATCGCGCAGCACGATGCCCTGCGATTGATGCAGGACATCTATACCACGATTCCGACGGCCGTCATGACGCCGGCCGATGCTTACGATGCGCTGGTACGCGGCCACGTCGACAACGTGCCGATCGACGCGCTGGCCGGCCGGGTGGCCGCGGTGATGGTGGTGCCATACCCGCCGGGTATCCCGTTGATCATGCCCGGCGAGCGATTCGGTACCGACGATCGGAGCGTCGCGGCGTATCTGGAATTCTGTCGCGACACCGAGACGGCGTGCCCAGGCTTCGCCAGCGAAGTGCATGGGCTGTCGATCGCGCAATCCGCCGCCGGCACGACTTACACCATCCCTTGTATTCGTATGGATTGATCGCCCGATCGATTTTTTTCGACGTATTTGATGCGAATCAATTCGGCCCGGTGGCAATCCGGATATTTTGATCTTCCGGTCGGTGAAAAGCGCCGGCTACGCTGGGTTTATAAAAACCATTAATTCGCGGCGCCAAAGGGCGCGGAAAGGATTTAAAAAAATGAGTGGGACGGTGGAAGACAAGGCGGCCACGGCGGAACAGCCGGCCGGGCGCCGGGTCGGGCTGCTCAGCCTGATCGGCATGGTGGTTGGGGCCATGATCGGTGGCGGCGTATTCAGTCTGCCGCAGAACATGGCCGCGGGCGCTTCGCTCATGGCCGTGATCATTGCCTGGATCGTGACCGGGGTTGGCATGGGGTTTCTTGCCAATACGTTCCGGACCCTGGCCGACAAGCGCCCGGACTTGAGCGCCGGTATCTATACCTATGCGCGCGAAGGCTTCGGCCGGTTTGCCGGCTTTCAAATGGCCTGGGGGTATTGGCTCAGCGCGGCATTTGGCAACGTCGCTTTCGCGGTGCTGATCATGCAGACCTTGGGGTACTACTTCCCCCAGGTGGCGACCGGCTGGCCGGCCATCATCGGCGGCTCGATTCTGATCTGGGCCATGCACTTCATCGTGTTGTTCGGCGTCCAGCGCGCCGCGTTTCTCAACGCCGTGGCCACGGCGACCAAGATCATCCCTATTGTCGCGTTTATCGTTATTCTGGCCGTATTTTTCAGTAGTGCCCAATTTTCTACCGATATCTGGGGACAACAGGCCCATCTCGGCAATGTGCTGACCCAGGTCAAGAGCACGATGATGGTCACGCTCTGGGTCTTCATCGGCATCGAGGGCGCGGTGGTCGTATCCGGTCGTGCCCGTCACAGCAATGATGTCGGGCGGGCGACCTTTATCGGCCTGTTTCTCTGTCTGCTGCTGTATTTCCTGATCTCGGTGCTGCCGTTCGCGGTCATGCCGCAGACGGCCCTGGCCGGCCTCAAGAGCCCGTCGACCGCGTATGTGCTCGAGCACGTCGTCGGGCAGTGGGGCGCTATTCTCATGATCGTGTCGGTGCTGGTATCGCTGCTGAGCTGCTGGCTGGCCTGGACGATCATGGTCGCGGAATTGCCGTTCGAAGGCGCCAAGGATGGCGTGTTTCCAGCGGTCCTGGCGCACGAGAACCGTTACCACTCGCCGGCGCCGTCGCTATGGCTGTCGTCGGCAGTGATGCAGGTCACCATGTTCGTGGTGCTGTTTGCGCATAACGCCTGGCTGTGGCTGATCGCGATCACCGGCGTCACGGTGCTGCCGCCGTATCTCGCCAGTGCTGCTTATCTGTGGCGCTATTCCCGGTCGCCGGGGTTCGCCAGCGCGCATGGTCACGAGCATCGCCGGCCGGCTCTGATCAGCGGCGTGCTCGGCACGATCTACGCGTTGTGGATGCTGTACGCCGCCGGTCCGCAGTTCATCCTGCTGTCGACCATCATTTTCGCCCTGGGTATCCCGGTGTACTGGTACACACGGCGCCAGCACGGGAGCGGCGCGAAAGTGTTCAGCCCGCGGGAAACCGGTGCCGTGATCGTGCTGGTGATCGCCGCGCTCGTGTCGGTATCGCTGATCGCGAACGGCACCGTGAGCATCGGCTGAGTGGGAGAGGGCATGTCTTACCATCATCTGTTTCAGTTCCTGTTCTTCGCCCCGGGGCGCGAACGCGATACCGCCGAGCAGCGCCAGCTGCAACACATTGTCGACGCGCTCGCGGATCTGGCCTACGACGTGGTTCGCGCGGGCTCGTTCGAGGAAACGCGTTTCCTGATTCGCAGCAACGCGTCGTTCGGTTGCCTGGTGCTTCAATGGGATCGTGAAGGCGGCGATACCGCCGACACCGAGGCGCTGGTCGCCTGGATTCGCGACCGCGGGCTCGAATGTCCGATTTTCCTGCTCACGGAGCGGATGCAGTTGGCCGAAATCGCCCCGGGCACGCTCGACCGCGTCACCGGCACGATCTTTCTCGCGGAGGATTCGCCCCCGTTCATCGCGGAGAATCTGGCGCGCCATTTGGATGCGTACGCCGAATCGCTGAAAACCCCGTTCTTCGGCGCGATGGTGGACTATGCTGCGCAAGGCAATCAGGTGTGGACTTGCCCGGGACACAACGGCGGCGTGTTCTACAGTAAGAGCCCGATCGGCCGCGTGTTCGTCGAGCATTTCGGCGAAGCGATCTTTCGCAACGACCTGGATAACTCGGTGGTCGAACTCGGCGACCTGCTCACCCACGAAGGTCCGGCGCTCGCCGCGCAGCGCGAGGCCGCGAAGATCTTTGGCGCCGATCGCACTTACTTCGTCCTCAACGGTACCTCGACCTCGAACAAGATCGTGCTCAGTTCGCTCGTGGGGCACGACGATCTGGTGCTGTTCGATCGCAACAACCATAAGTCGGCACACCACGGCGCGCTCGTGCTCGCCGGTGGGATTCCGGTCTATCTGCCGACCCAGCGCAACGGCTACGGCCTGATCGGGCCGATCGACTACGACGCGCTCGACGAAGCGCGTATCCGCCAGGCGATCCGCGAGCATCCACAGGTGACCGATCCGGCGATCGCCGATCGCCCGCGCCCGTTTCGGGTCGCGGTGGTCGAGCAGTGCAGCTATGACGGCAGCATCTACAACGCCCGAATGATTCTCGAAAAACTCGGGCCGCTGTGCGATTACATCCTGTTCGACGAAGCCTGGGCCGGCTTCATGAAGTTCCACCCGTTGTTCGCCGATCACTTCGCCATGGGACTCGCCGGTTTGGGCGCGGACCAGCCGGGCATCATTGCCACGCAGTCCACCCACAAGCAGCTCGCGGGTTTCTCGCAGGCGTCGCAGATCCATGTGCGCGACGCGCATATCACAGGCCAGAAGCGCTGCATCGAGCATCGGCGGTTCAACGAGATGTACATGCTGCATGCCTCGACATCGCCGTATTACCCGTTGTTCGCCTCGCTCGACGTCGGTGCGCAGATGATGAAAGGCCGCTCGGGCCAGGTGCTCTGGGACGAGACGATTCGTCTGGGCATCGAGCTGCGCAAGAAAATCCGCCAGCTCAAGCGGCATTACGAGGCGACCGAATCGGACCCGGCCCGGCGCTGGTTCTTCGATCCCTTCGTACCGGACCAGCTGCGGCTACCGCGCTCCGGGGTATGGCAGGCGGCGGATGAAGCCATCGCCTGGGAAGACGTCGAGACCGAACGTCTGGCCAGTGACCCGGCGTGCTGGGCGCTGGCGCCGGACGCGGCCTGGCACGGCTTTCGGCATCTGGCGCCCGACTACGCCATGACCGATCCCAACAAGCTCACGCTGCTGACGCCCGGGCTGGACCCGGCGACCGGCGCGTATGCGGATCACGGCATCGCGGCCGCGGTGGTGGCGCAGTATCTGCGCGAGCAGGGCATCGTGCCGGAGAAGAACGATCTCAACAGCCTGCTGTTTCTGCTGACCCCGGGGTTGGAGTCGAGCAAAGCCGGCACGTTGTTGAGTGCATTGATGGCATTCAAACGGCTGCACGATGCCAACGCGCCGCTGGCCGAGGTCATTCCGGCCTTCGTGGCGGCACACGGCGATCGCTATGCCGGGCTCGGCCTGCGCGATCTGTGCGCCGAGATGCATGCCTTCTATCGCGACGCCGATACCGCGGCACTGCAGCGGGACCAGTTCCGCGCGGCTCATTTTCCCGAGATCGCGCTTACGCCGAAACAGGCCACCGATCGGCTGATCGCCAACGATGTCGATTTCCTGCCGATCGACGACATCGAGGGCCGTATCGCGGCCACGCTCGCGCTGGTCTACCCGCCGGGTATCGGCGTGGTCGTGCCGGGCGAGCGTTACGATGCCGCCGCCCGCCCGATGCTGGATTACTTCCGCATGTTCGAGGCGGCGGCCAATCGTTTCCCGGGTTTCGCCAACGAAATTCAGGGCCTCTATGCCGTCACCGAAGATGGCCGGACCCGTCTTTATACCTACGTGGTGCAGGAATGAAGTGCCCACGAGAGGTGGCATGCGCCGTTGATGCTTTGTCATTGCAAGGAGTTCGATCATGAGCCAGCTGGGCACTTATTCCGAAGTCGGTACGCTGCGCCGCGTGCTCGTGCATCGCCCGGATCTGAGCCTGCAGCGGCTCACGCCCGGTAATCGCGAAAGCCTGCTGTTCGACGATGTGCTCTGGGTCAAGCGAGCGCGGGAGGAGCACGACGTGTTCGTGGATTCGCTGCGCGAGCGCGACGTGGAAGTGCTGTACCTGCAACATCTGCTCACCGAGACGCTGGAGGACGCCGAGGCACGGCGCTGGCTGCTGGCGCGTGCGATCACGCCCGGCAACGTGGGCGTGGCGCTATGCGAGGAGGTGCGCGCCTATCTGGCCGAACGGCCGGCCCGCGAACTCACGGACATGCTCATCGGCGGTCTCGCGCGCGCCGAAAGCCCGTTCCGTGGTACCGGGCTGACCACCGAGGCCATGGATGGGCACGACTTCATTCTGCCGCCGTTGCCGAATCATCTGTTCACGCGGGATACCTCGTGCTGGATCTATAACGGGGTATCGGTCAACCCAATGGCCAAGCCCGCGCGCCGACGCGAGACCCTGAACTACCAAACGATTTACCGCTTTCATCCGTTATTCCGCGATCAACCGTTCGCCTTCTGGTTCGGAGAGGAAGACCGCAGCTACGACGGCCAGACGATCGAAGGCGGCGACGTGATGCCCATCGGCAACGGCACCGTGCTGGTCGGAATGGGCGAGCGTACGACGCCCCAGGCCGTCGAATCTCTGGCGTTGAATCTGTTCGCCCGTGGGGGCGCGGAACGCGTGATCGCCGCGGCCTTTCCCAAGGCGCGCGCGGCCATGCATCTGGATACGGTGTTCACATTGCTCGATCGCGATGCGGCCACGATGTTCCCGGCCGCGGTGGAGTCGTTTCGGACCTGGAGCCTGCGCCCGGGCGAGCGCGAGGGCACGCTCGATTTACGGGCGGAGGACAATTTCCTGGACGCGGTCGCCGATGCGCTGGGCGTCAAGGCGCTGCGGGTGATTCCGACCGGAGGCGACGAGTACGAAGCCGAGCGCGAGCAGTGGGACGACGGCAACAACGTGCTGGCGATCGCGCCGGGCGTGGTCATCGCCTACGACCGCAACGTCTACAGCAATACCCAGCTGCGCAAGGCCGGGATCGAAGTGATTACGATTCCCGGATTCGAACTCTCGCGCGGGCGGGGCGGGGCCCATTGCATGAGCTGCCCGCTCGAACGCGATCCGATCTAGTTTTTGCCGGAAATTTCATCATGGCTTTCAATCTGTACAACCGCAGTTTTCTCACGCTCAAGGATTTTTCGCCCGCGGAGATCGGTTATCTGCTGAACCTCTCGCGCGAGCTCAAGGCCGCGCGCGCAGCCGGCACGGAACAGCCGCGGCTGGCCGGACGTAACATCGCGCTGGTATTCGAAAAAGACAGTACCCGCACGCGCTGTGCGTTCGAGGTCGCGGCCCACGATCAAGGGGCCCACGTGACCTATCTCGGCCCGAGCGGCTCGCATATGGGCGTCAAAGAGAGCATCAAGGACACCGCGCGGGTACTCGGGCGCATGTTCGATGCCATCGAATATCGCGGTTTCGGCCAGTCCATCGTCGAGGATCTGGCAGCCCATGCCGGCGTGCCGGTCTGGAACGGGCTGACCGACGAGTTCCACCCGACCCAGGTGCTCGCCGATTTCCTCACCATGACCGAGCACTGCGACAAACCGCTCAAGGACATCGCCTTCTGTTTCGTCGGCGACGGCCACAACAATGTGGCCGTATCGCTCATGATCGGGGCGGCCAAGCTCGGCATGGGCTGCCGTATCGCGGCTCCCGCCGAGCGTCAGCCCGCCGCCGAACATCTGGACTACTGTCGCGCGCTCGCCGAGCAGACCGGCGCGCGCATCGTGGTGACCGACGATGTCGACGACGCCGTCGCCGGCGTGGATTTTCTCTATACCGATGTCTGGGTGTCGATGGGCGAGCCGGAACAGGCCTGGGCGTCGCGGATCGAGCTGTTGCGCCCGTATCAGATCAACCGGTCGATGCTCGATGCGACCGGCAACCCGGCGGTGCGCGTGATGCACTGTCTGCCGGCGTTTCACAACCGCGACACGCAGTACGGGGAGAAAATCTTTCAGACCTACGGGCTGGATTCGATGGAAGTCACCGAGGAGGTCTTCGAATCGAAGCATTCCATCGTATTCGACCAGGCCGAGAATCGGCTGCACAGCATCAAGGCGATCATGGTCGCCACGCTGGGGCGCTGAGATGCGCGTAGTGGTGGCACTCGGCGGCAATGCGCTCCTGCGGCGAGGCCAGCCGCTGACGGCCGAGAATCAACGCGCGAATGCCGCAATCGCCGCCGAAGCGCTGGCCCGACTGGTTAACGGCGGGCACGAAGTCGTCATCGCGCACGGCAACGGGCCGCAGGTCGGACTATTGGCGCTTCAGGGCGAGGCCTACAACGCTGACGAACTGTATCCGCTGGATGTGCTCGGCGCCGAGACGGAAGGCATGATCGGTTATCTGATTGAGCAGGAGCTGGCGAACCGGCTACCGCGCGATCGCGGCATCGCGACGCTACTCACGCAAGTGGAAGTCGCCGCGGCCGATCCCGCCTTCCAGCAGCCGACGAAACCGGTCGGGCCGGTCTACACCCAGCGTGATGCTGAAGCGATGGCCCGGCAGCACGGTTGGTCCATCGCGCCGGACGGCGGTGGCTATCGTCGTGTGGTGGCCTCGCCAGCCCCGGTGGACATCCTCGAACTGGACGTGATCGCGCTGCTGTTACGCGAAGGCGTGATCCCGATCTGTGCCGGCGGCGGTGGCATTCCCGTGGTTCGACGCGACGACGGCTCCTACGGCGGTGTGGAGGCGGTCATTGACAAGGATGCGACCTCCGCATTGCTCGCCCGCTGCCTGAACGCCGATGCATTGTTGTTGTTGACCGATGTCGATGCGGTGCAAGTGGATTTCGGCACGCCGGCGGCGCGCCGCATCCGGCGCGTCAGCGCCGGGACCCTGGACGATATGACGTTCGCCGCCGGCTCGATGGCGCCCAAGATTGCCGCGGCCCGGGATTTCGTCGCCCGGACCGGCGGGATGGCGGCCATTGGTCGGCTCGAGGATGCGTTGTTACTGCTCAACGGCCGGGCCGGCACGCGTATCGAGGCGGGCGCCAAGGGCGAGTGTGCCTATTATTGGAGAGAGCCCCGCTAAGCGCTCGACCGGCGCCACTGATCTCGGAATACGCGCGACGCGGCCCTCTGCGAATGATCGGTGTGAAGCAGAGCGGGGCCGGTCGCTGCCGCTCAATCGCGTGTCGATTCGTCTTTCATCCGCCGAAGCCGCGCGAGATCGTTGAGTTCGATGACCTTGCCGTCTTTCTGGATCAGGCCTTGTTTTTCCAACTGGCCGAGTGTGCGCGAGAGCGATTCATGACGCATGCCCAGATAGCTGGCGATATCGAGGTAGGTCATGGGCAGACGAAGACGAACCGCAGACTGGCCGAGTGCGCCGAAGGTCGCGCTCGTCTCCAGCAGGAATGCGACCACGCGACGCGTGCTGCTGGTCAGTGCGAGCGTCAGGTGGGATTGATATTCACGGCGAAGGCAGGCGCTCATCAGGTGGATCAACTGATACTGCAGCACGTCATCGATTACCGTGCTCGGAATACGACAGACCCAGGTGTTTTCGAGGGCGGCAAAACTGCGCGACCAGCATTGTTGGTAAGGCTCGGCCAGGCCGATGATGGCGCCCGGATAGCGGAACGCCAATACGCGCTCGGTGCCATCGGGCTCATCGAAAAAAGCCTTCATCGATCCGACGCGTAGCGCATACAGCGCATCGATCGTTTCGCCTTGCCGGACCAGGACCTCGCCGGCACGCACTGCCCGTGACGAGCGCCAGACCCGCTGCTCGAAGCGCGTCAGCGCCTCGCCGTCGAGTTCCGCGGGCAAGCAGGTGGGCTTGAATGCACAGGCGTGACAGTTGGCGGACGGTACGGCACGCGGCGACCCGGATGGCTTTCGGATGGGCTCTGGTGCAAGCCGCCGTCGCCGGTCATGGTTCCCGTTCGACATATCTGATCCATATGACCGCGGAAATGCATAGCCCGATGCTAGTCGGACGGCGCATGGCGTTTATGACCTATGTCATAAATCCGGCGCTCATATATGCCACATTCCGGCTATGTCGCGATTCCGCTGATTTTTCAGTTGATTGAAATCAACGACCGGGGCGCCGGATTCGCGCATGCTTCAGCCGAGATCCCCGGGATTGCGAGCGATCGGCCTCGCCGGGGCAACCGTTGGACAGAATGCCTAGCGGTATTCTGTCCAACGGTCATGGCGCTGCGGGGGCAACGATGGGTTACGAAACGGTCCTGCTGGATGCAAGTTCGGTGCAACACCGCGAAACGATCTGGGACTACACGCTACGGTTGGCCGTTCAGCATGGGGCCTATGTGACGGCGATTCATCAGGGGGCGCCCGAGATCGGCCACAGCGGCGATCCAGGGCAACTCGACGTCTATTCTGAACGTAGGGAGACCGAACTCGTGCACAAGTTCGAAGCATTGGCACGGCGATACGCCGGCGTGCAGTATGAATGGCGTTCCGACGAGGGCGATCGGGTGGAGCGAGTCGCCCGGCATGGATTGTATGCGGATCTGATCGTCATGGGGCAGTTCGATCCCTCCGATCGAGGGGGACTGGGAACCTACGAAGATCCGGTCGAAATTGCGTTGATGTCCGGGCGCCCGGTCCTGGTGCTCCCGCGTTCCGATCGTTTTGCCCACATCGCAAGCCGCGTCATCCTCGCCTGGAACGATTCGCCGCAGGCGGCCCGTATGGTGAGTGCGGCGTTGCCGTTTCTCGTCAATGCGACCACCGTGGACGTCGTCATCGTGAAAGAGGACGTCACGCCCGGTCTCGATGCGAAGGTGCAATCGGCCGACGGCCATGAGATCAAGTCCTATCTGGCACGGCATCACGTAAACGCCTCGGTAACAACGGTGCCTGCCGGTGTTCTTGAAGTAAGTGAAGTGCTGCTTTCGATGGTCGCGGATAAGGCGGCCGACTTGCTGTGCATGGGGGTCTACGGGCATCCCAAGTTACGCCAGGTCGCGGTGGGTCAGACTAGCGCCGCCCTCATGCGCCGGATGATGGTGCCGACATTCGTGGTCTGTTGACGCGTGGCGGACCTGAATTCCCACGCCACGCTTCGGGTTGCCGATCTGCTGCACTACAGTCGCAGCGCGAGCATCAACGAGTTGTGCCTGCCGCATGCGCTATCGCCGCTTGCTATGGCCCAGCTCGGCGACGATGTATCGCGCGAACGCCGGCTGGTTCGCGGAGAACGGCTGTTCCGGCAGGGGCACGGCATGCACGCGCTCTACTGCGTCATCGACGGCATGCTCAAGACCGTGATCGTCGACGATGAAGGGCGTGAACAGATCACGGGGTTTCATTTTCGTACCGAACTGGTCGGCCTGGATGCGCTGCCGCGACGCGAGCACGTCTGCATGGCCACGGCCATTACAACGACTCGGGTGCGCGTTCTGCCGTTGCACCGACTACAGGATGCGATGCAGCAGGCGCCCGCCCTGCGCGATGCACTGGTCGCGCTGGTCGGAAGAGCGCTGGCACAGCACGAACAGCTTTTGCTGGTGGTCAACCAGCGACGTTCGACCGAGCGTGTTGCCATCCTGATGCTCAGCTTCGCCTGCCGTCTCGGCCGCAATGGCAGCGTTGCCCGTACCTTCCGGCTATCGATGTCGCGAGCGGAAATCGCGAATTATCTCGGTTTGGCGCAGGAGACGGTGTCACGCGCCTTCCGGCGTCTGGAAAAAGCCGGAATCCTTGAAGTGCAAGGCAAGCAACTACAGATCGTGGATGCCGCGCTGTTGATTCAATGCGCGGTCGCTGGCTGGTCGGAGCACGACTGAGCATGGCGTCTTTGTGCTCGTGGGCGTCATCCTGCTGCCAGATGGCCGCGTTATCGTCCGTTGCGAGATCGGTTCGATCTTGAGCCAGATCAACGCGTTCCGAAGATTTTGGCGCGACGATGCATTCAGTGTTCCACGGCCGGATATCGCATTGACGACGTATGGTGTACTGGCACTGTTGAGCAATCAGTACTGCGTCTCGCTGCTCAACGAAGTACAGCTGGCGATTATCGAGGCAGCGTGGCCGACGGCCGAGACGCGGCTGCAGGAATTCACGGCCAACCTGGTGTGTTACCGGGCGGCCGGGGAAGAACTCTTATATCCACGGTTGATCGAAGGCGCCTTGCTCGGGCGGGCGCGATTGAACCGTCTCAGGCGCCAACAGAACGAAATAGAGCGACGACGGAGACGCGTTGCGGTCGGGGTGTCGCAACAGCAGACCGAGACGTGTTGCGTTGAATTGCGCGCGCTGATTGCGATTCTGGCCGCGTACGGGCGCAGTGAGCGGCGTCTGTTCACCAGGCTACCGCCGGACGAGGCGTTGCTGAAGTCTTTTGCTGCCCGTTTGCACCGTTCTCTCCCGGCCGGCGATTTGGCGCCCGTCGCCGATTCGACGCAGCGCAAACCCAATGCATGAAAGGCGCGCTTGGATGGCTGCGGGTTAGGGGCGTTTCAAAACCGCGGTTGTGCACGTCAATGCGCATCTCGATCGGGTGATAGGCCCCGATGCGTACCGGGCCGGCGTTCATATCGTGTCCACCAGACCGCTGAAGCCGTTCAATTCGCGACGCGGTGCGAGTCTTTGACGGTCATCGACGCCCCGGCGACAGGCTCGGTTACGGTGCCGGTCACAGGTCCGAGGGCAGCGCCGGGCCCCGGCAGCAGCGTCCGCGCGGCGACCAGTCAGTCAATGTCGTCGGGCGCATGGTCGCCGCGATCGGTCGGGTGGGGCCGACGGCCGCTTGCGTTTTTCCGCCCTCCGACTGGCGCTGTTCATGCCGATGCGGAGTCGGGCCGCTCCACCGGCTTCGTGCCGCGGTGACAGCAAACGGGGCGTGCAGGCGATTCCGAACGCCGGGCCGGTAGTCGATGCGCGCGAGCCGCCGCCCATGTCGTGGCCGCGAGGTGCCACGAGTTATCCGGACCAGACCAACGGAATGCCGATCAGCGCGTTTTTGGTCGTATCTGTTGTATTTGACCTGCATCAATCGGCGTGGTGACTCACGGACTTATATTGATGCAACGTCAAGCTAACTCTAGCCAATAGTAGGTGGGTCCTAAGAGTTTGATGCGAAGTGATTATTCGGAAGACGCCCAATATCGATCGCGAGGCAGGGCGTATATCACGTCGTCGAAACCGGGGCTGGCTCGCACAGCGTGGACGAGGTCCTGACCTCGATTGTGGCCGACCGAAATATCGATGGGCTGTGCATGGCCACTCACGTCTGCAAGAGTGGCCGCCGGCCGGTATCACCCGCCATCTGATGCGTGACTTGAGAGGGCCTATTCATCGTGTGTTGACCGGCCGCTCTCGTGGGTTGGCTCAGGGCGAGCCGCGGCGGCGACGCCGAAGGACCGGACCCGGTTTCCGGTCGTTATGGATCTGATGTGTCGGGACAGGTATCGATATGGCAACCCAGGCCGCGAAGCAGAGAAAAGACAATGGAGTGAACGAGTTCGCCGCGCTCGATACGGCCGCGGCGCTCGCAAAACTCGATACACGGATGGATGGGCTGGACAGCCAAAGCGCCCGTAGCCGTCTTGCGTCTGTGGGTCCGAATGCGCTGAGCGAAAAGAAGCGGTCGCTATGGCGACAGCTGGTCTCCTATTTCTGGGGGCCGATCCCCTGGATGATCGAGCTCGCTGCCGTGCTTTCGGCCGTCGATGGCGATTGGGACAGTTTTATCGTGATTCTCGCCATGCTGCTGATCAATGGCGGCATCGGCTTCTGGGAGGAAAAGTCGGCTGGCGATGCGCTGGATGCGTTAAAAGGACAGCTTGCCTTGAAGGCCCGGGTACGCCGGGACGGAAAGTGGGCCGAGATCGATGCCGCCGATCTGGTTCCAGGCGATATTGTCAGGCTCCGGCTTGGCGACGTGACCCCGGCCGATGTGAAATTGCTCGAAGGCGATTATCTGTCCGTTGACCAATCAGCATTGACCGGCGAATCGCTGCCGGTCACCAAGAATATGGGAGACATCGCGTATTCGAGCACGCTGATCAAGGAAGGCGAGATGGTGGCGGTCGTTTGCGCCACCGGGGCTCAGACCTATTTCGGGCAAACGGCGAAGCTCGTACAAACGGCGGGCGCCGTATCGCATTTTCAAAAGGCGGTACTGCGTATCGGCAACATGCTCATTGTATGTGCGGCGGCGCTTTCATTGTTGCTGATCGGCGTCGAAATCGCACGTGGCATGCCGATACTGCAACTGCTTTCTTTTGTGCTGATTGTCGTTGTGGCGTCGATTCCGGTCGCGCTACCGGCAGTGCTGTCGGTCACCATGGCGCTCGGCGCTTTAGCGCTGTCTCGGATGAAAGCCATCGTCTCGCGACTCGAGTCCATTGAAGAGATCGCCGGTGTCGATGTGCTGTGCAGCGACAAGACCGGCACGCTGACAAAAAATCAGCTGACCCTGGGTGAACCGGTTGTGTTCGCCGAGACCGGGCCGGCCGATGTCGTTCTATGCGCGGCTTTGGCGTCCAAGCCCGAAGACCGGGACGCGATCGACAACGCCATCATCCAGGGACTGTCCGACGCATCGGTGCTGGAGGGGTATCAGCAGACCCATTTCACTCCATTCGATCCGGTTCACAAACGTACCGAAGCCGCGATCGCGGATGGTCATCATCAGGCCTTCCGAGCCACTAAAGGCGCGCCGCAAGTCGTGTTCGAACTGTGCGCGCTATCAGGGGAAATGCTGGATCAAGCAACCAAGGCGGTTAATGACGCGGCGCAAAGAGGGTATCGGACGCTGGGCGTGGCGCGCCTGGATGACGGACAGACGCGGTGGCAGTTCCTGGGGATTTTGCCGTTATACGATCCGCCCCGGGATGATTCCAAAGAAACGATTGCAGTCGCTCGCGATCATGGCATCGACGTCAAAATGGTCACCGGTGACAATGTGGCAATCGCGCGCGAAATCGCGCGGCAGCTGGATATGGGAACCAATATTCAGCCGGCCGGCCGCCTGGCGGATGCGGCGGCGGATGACGCCGATGGCCCGGCATTAGCGGCACGCACCATTGAACAAGCCGACGGTTTTGCTGAAGTCTTTCCCGAACATAAGTATTCCATCGTCAAGTCACTTCAGGATAGTGGCCATATAGTCGCCATGACGGGCGACGGCGTTAACGATGCGCCCGCCTTGAAGCAGGCCGAAGTCGGGATTGCCGTGTCCGGGGCGACCGACGCGGCACGCAGTGCGGCCAGCCTGATCCTCACCGCGCCAGGCCTATCGGTCATCATCGCGGCGGTCGAAGAAGCGCGCCGCATCTTCGAACGCATGATGAGCTATACGATCTATCGTATCGCGATGACCTTGAGCATCATGGCGTTTGTCGTTTTGGTCATGCTGCTGCACAACCGCTATCCGCTAACCACGATCATGATCATTTTGATCGCTCTGCTCGACGATATCCCGATCATGACGATCGCCTGGGATAACGCAGAGCTGAGTCCAAAGCCCGTGCGCTGGCAGATGGATCGTTTGCTGACCATCTCGGCCGTACTCGGTCTGCTGGCCTTGATACAAAGTCTTGGCCTGTATTGGCTGGCCCGGCATTGGTTTCATATCGGGATTTCCGAGACGCAGAGCATGATGTTCCTGCGCTTTATCGTGGGCGGCCATCTTCTATTGTTTGTCACGCGCACACGCCATCCATTGTGGCGGCCGCCGTATCCGTCCTGGCAACTATCCATCGCCATTATCGGCACGCAAATCGTAGGCGTATGCTTCGTTGCCTTTGGCTGGCTGATGCCCGCTATTTCATGGTTGTCTATTGGGCTGATCTGGCTTTACGCGCTGGGCTGGATGCTGGTTATGGATTGGGTGAAGCTCAAGACTTATCGTTTCCTGGATGTGTACCCGCGGTCTGGCGCTCATGCCTGGATGCATATAAAGCAGGTCATCAAACCGATATCGCTGCGGCGCACGCATTAGAAATCGAACTACGGTTGCCCGAATAGCTTTAACAATTTCGATACGGATATTTAGTTTGTTTTATGCGGGGTGAATAGAAGAGGTGAGCGGCTCTTTCTCCGCAAAAGCGTGGTGATGACGATTTCGTTCGTCCGATCACCACGGAAGTGCTGAGGTGTGCTCTTACTTCGAGCGCCGATGGGTCGCGAGCGAAGGATCGGTATCGATGGAGCCGCGATAGGAATCCGGCGTCCCGGCTGGCACGACGGCCATCGGAGCCGCACCGATCACGTCCTCTGTCTTCAGACGTAAAAGGCCGGGCAAGTCATCGATATGAATCTCCTTGCCTTTCTTGCGGAGCAACGTCTGTTTCTGCAACTGGGCGAGCGTGCGTGAGAGCGATTCGTGCCGCATGCCGAGATAGCTGGCGACGTCCAGATAGGTCATGGGCAGCCGCAGATGCGTGGGCGATTGACCGAGCGATTTGAAGATCGCGCTCAATTCGAGCAGGAACGATACGACCTTACGGGTTCCGCTACTGAGTGCCAGCGTGAGATGCGCTTCATATTCACGCCGCAGACACACGCTCATAAGATGGATGAGTTGCCGGTGCAGCGCCTCGGTGATCGCGCTCAGCGGAATACGACACAGCCAGCTGTCTTCGAGCGTGGCGAAGCTCCGGCCCCATTGTTTCTGATACGGCTCGGCAAGCCCGATGATGGTGCCGGGGAAACGAAACGCCATAACGCGCTCGTTGCCGTCGGGCTCGTCGATGAAGGCTTTGAGCGATCCGACCCGCAGGGCGTAGATCGAGTCGATCATATCGCCCTGGTGCACCAGCATCTGCCCGGCTTTGACCGGCCGGCTCTGTCGCCAGATTTGTTGTTCGAACGCGCGCAGCCTTTCCCCCTCGAGTTCGGCGGGCAGGCAACGCGATTTGAAAATGCAGACACGGCAGTTGCCGCGTCCCGACGTTTGCATGCGATCGGCGGGCGCCGTATTTCGCGCAGACGAATCGCTCGGCGTGTTGGTTCCCGGAGGCATCGACATCGGACATTCTCCTGGGCCGGGCCCGGTTTCTTTTCTTATGGCTATCGAATGGTCGCTATATCGAACATGCAAACCGATGATTCAGATCAACGACTGTTTCCCCACGCAGTCATAGGCTCGAAAGCAGGAATGGCGTGAGTGACGCGTCGTAGCATCGCGAATTGCATGATGCGGCGGGATCACGAGCGGGTGGGTGAGCGCGTACGCCGGGCGAATGGTCGGTTCTGCCGCGAGAACCCAGGATCATCCGGGTGGTGTGATGGCACCAGGCGTCGGAGGCAATATGGATGCTCCGTTGAAAAAAACCCTCGAAACGGCCTCGGGTCATCGTCTCAATATCATTATCAAGCAGGCCAAGGATGCGCAACATCTGGCGACCGCCGTGGTCCAGCCGAGCGATCCGTCTTCGCTGAGCGGAGCTTTGGACGCAATGCGTTGCGGCT
This sequence comes from Salinisphaera hydrothermalis C41B8, assembly GCF_000732535.1. Classification (GTDB taxonomy): domain Bacteria; phylum Pseudomonadota; class Gammaproteobacteria; order Nevskiales; family Salinisphaeraceae; genus Salinisphaera; species Salinisphaera hydrothermalis. Next base: position 167 of record NZ_APNK01000015.1, on the reverse strand, counting down.
TGATCGAACCCATTCTGGTGGGTCGGGAGGCGGAAATAAGGACGGTGGCGGATGCGCATCATCTAGACATCGAGGGTGTGGCACTGGTCGACGCCGGCCACGATGTGTTACCGCCGATGTAAAAATGACCCCCTGACGCCGACATAATTTTGCCCCCCCCCTGGGTG
>NZ_APNK01000014.1 GCF_000732535.1 Salinisphaera hydrothermalis C41B8 | reverse complement strand
CACAACAGCACCTGCGCTTGTCCCTTCGGGTTGGGCCGCAAATCGCGCCCGGCGGCGTTGCGAGTCTGGGTCGTGGCTCGCCACGACGCGGCGACTCGCGCCTTGCCGGACACGATTTGCGGACGCCAACGCGGGCTCGCACGAAACCTCAACACGCCCTCAGGATCATGATCCCGACGAATTTCTTGGCGCTCCAGTGCTCGGCCAGATGCCCACCCGGAATCTGCAGGAACAAATAGCCGATAAAGAAGATGCCGCCGGCGAGGCCGGCGCCCGCCGCAGGAATATGCATCGACTTCTCGATCCCATCGAAGGCGAAGCCGATATTCGTTCGATCCATGAACGAAATGATGTAGACCAGAATGGTGAGCGGAATCAGGCGCAGCCAACGCGCCTTGGCTGCCGGTTTCTCGGGAATATCTGCGCGAGCCATGACCTCTCCTCAATATGACGGCCGCCCCCTGTCCATAGACGATCGGAGCTGGGCGCGGCGGAATGGTCCTCGTACCGCGGGTCGATCCCCCTTAAACTCTGCGCTTATATGTGCAACATACAAATAATAAGATCGTCGTATGTACGACCGGGCTATTTTTGTTCCAGGATCCTGTTTTCTCTGACTTTATCTGACGCAGGCCAGACTGAGCCGCGACGCACTCGACGCCGACGGGTCCGTCTAAGCGGGGCAGCTACGACAACGCCAGCGCTCGCTCAGACGGGCAGATCACGCGAACAGGCGCTCAGGCGCCGCCGATGGCCCAGGCGCCGGAATGCGTCCGCCAGACCGTGGCCACCAGCCGCGCGAGGAGAAATACGGTGAGGCCGGCCCAGATGCCCAGCAGCCCCCAGCCGAAGGCATACGACAACCAGATCAGCGGCAGAAAGCCGAGCAGCGCGGCGCCCAGCGTGGTCGTCCGCAGAAACGCCGTATCCCCGGCGCCGAGCAGCACGCCGTCCAGCGCGAACACGATGCCGGCCACCGGCTGCTGGACGACGAACAGCCACCAGGCATAGGGGATCTGGGCCAGCACGGCCGCGTCGTCGGTAAACGCATGCGGCAACACCGGGTAAGCCGCCGCGAAGAGCGCGCCAAGTGCGATGCCCAGCAGCAGGGAATAGCCGGTGATCTGCCAGGCCACGGCGCGGGCATGATCGGTGCGCTCGCTGCCGAGCGCGGCGCCGATCAGCGCCTGGGCTGCGATCGCCAGCGAGTCCAGCACGAGCGACAGGAACGACCATAGCTCGTAGACGATCTGATGCGCGCCGGCGGCCGCGGCCGAGTAGCGCGCGGCGACCGCGGCCGCCGACAAAAAACAGATCTGAAACGACGCGCTGCGCAGGATGAGATCGCGCCCGAGCACCATCTGAGCCCGCATCACTGCGAGGCTCGGCTGCGTCATGGCCCGCTCGCGCCATAACGCGATCACGAACAGAATCGCCGCAATGGTCTGGGCGATCACGTTGGCGATCGCCGAACCGGCCAACCCCAGCCCGACCGGATAAACCAGGATCGGGCAGGCGATGGCCGAGGCGATATTGGCCGCCAGCACATAGCGCAGCGGGCGCACCGTATCCTGGACGCCGCGCATCCAGCCGTTGCCCGCCAGCGTGATCAGAATGGCCGGCGCCCCAAGCAGTGCGATACGCAGCCATTCGGTCGCGGCATCGGCGATCGGCGCGCGGCCGGCGAGCAGTTGGGCCAGATCGTGGGCGAACAGCTCGCCAAGCACGAACACGAGCACGCCGACCGCGATCGCCAGCCATGTGGCCTGGCCACCCTCGGCCACTGCCTCGGCCCGCCGGTTAGCGCCGTACAGCCGCGACGTACGCGCAGTCGTGCCGTAGGACAGGAACGTCAGCTGGCTGGTCAGCACGCTGAGCATGGTGCCACCGAGCGCGAGCCCGGCCAGCGGCACGGCACCGAGATGGCCCACCACCGCCGTATCAATCAGCACATAAAGCGGCTCGGCCGCGAGCACGCCGAGCGCCGGCACCGCCAGCGCCAGGATGCGGCGCAGTGTGACCTCGGTTTCGGCAGTCGATTCAGCCATGCGGGATCGCGCATCGGAGCAGCCGCGCAGTTTGCCATATCACCCGCGGTCCGACGCTTGGGCAGTTGTCCGGATGACCCGGGGTCCCGGATCGGGCGATGATGACGCAAGCAAACCCGAGGCAACCCGCGCGAGCGATCGCGAGCATGGCCGACGACGATACAGGACCGATTCCGATGATCCGATCGCAGCGCGACACGCGCGACCTCCGTGATTTCTGGCGCCGTTGCCTGATCGTGGCGGCGACCGGTATGGGCAGCATCGCCCTGCTGTGGTTCGTCTGGACGGTCGGCCACGCGCTGCTGCTGATCTTCGCCGCCTTCCTCGTCGCCGTCGGCCTCGGTGCGCTGGCCCGACTGGTCTCGAAGCTGACCGGCCTGTCGCGTCACCCCGCTGTGATCAGCGTTATCACGGCCATGGTGCTGCTGGTGGCCGCGGCGATGACGCTGGGCACGATGAACGTCGCCGCCCAGGCGCCTCAATTGCAGAATCAGGTCGCACAGTCGATCGATGCCTTGCAGGGCAAGCTGCGCCATTACGAGATCGCTACCCATCTGTTCGATTCGTCGATGGGATCGAAGAGCGGCAGCAGCTCCGGCTCTACGCCGTCGCTGGGCGAACATCTGACCAGCGAATTATCGAGCGCGGCGACCGTCACCATCACCTCGGTCACCGATCTGTTCGTCGTACTGATCATCGGTATCTATCTGGCGCTGCGGCCGAGCCTCTATTACGACGGCCTGCTTCGCCTGTTTCCACCGGCGCGCCAGCATCGAGCCGACCTGATCGCCCATGAAGCCACCGACGCTGTGCGCCGTTGGCTGAGTGGACGAGCGATTTCCATGGGTCTGGTCGGCTTGGGCAGCATGGCCGGCCTCTGGGCGATCGGCATTCCGTTCCCTCTGCTGCTCGGCCTGTTGGCCGGCGTGCTGACCTTCATCCCTTATCTCGGCGCGTTGGTCTCGGCGATTCCCGCGCTGCTGATCGCCGGCATGCACGGCGTTTGGCCCATGCTTTATGTCGGCGCGCTTTATCTCGCGCTTCATCTGATCGAAGGCTATGTCCTGGCCCCGCTGATCCAGCGGCGCACCGCCTCGATCGCGCCCGCGTTCCTGCTCTCGGTCCAGGTTCTGGGCGGCGCCATCGCCGGAGTGCTCGGCATCGCCCTGGCCACGCCGATCGCCCTCGTGATCGCCGTGACGATCCAACTGTCCTATGTTCAGGATGTGATCGGCGAAGAGCCCCATCTGCCGGGCGATACCCCTCGCGAATGACGCCCGCTTGGCCGAAGGTGGCCAAGCCTCGGCTTGCAATACAGCGGGGGCCTGTCCGTCTTCTGTTTGCTTCGGCGCGTAGGGCCGGGGCCGGGACACGTCCGGCACCCAGTGCTCGTCGGCACTGTAGCCAGCAGGCGGCTGGGCCCGCTTATCCACGAAAACTCTTTTATTTTCTTAGACCTACAGCTGTCGTGGTGTCGGGTTAGGTTTCCGGCGGCACGTCGCAGTAGGCTTCGAGCTGGGCGTTGAACTCGGCGCCCACGAGCACCGTCATTACGGTGACGTAGGTGAGCGTCAGCAACAGCACGACGCCGGACAACGAGCCGTACATCGCGGTATAGGAATCGGAATAGGCCAGAAACACCGAGAACAGAATCGACGCGATGGCCCAGAAGGCCACCACCAGCCCGGCGCCCACCCGAACCCAGCGCCAGCGTGGCGACGGCCGATCGGGTACGAAGCGATATAACGCCGCCAGACCGAAAAACAGCATCAGGCCGCCCAGAATCATACCGCCCGCGCGCGCGCACTCGGACAGCCATAGATCGCCCCAGTACACCTGCGCGGCGATGGGAAATCCGATCGCCAGCATGGACACGACCACCAGGCCGGTAATCACCGCCAGCGCCAGTGCCAGCGAACGAAACAAATGACGCCAGCCGCCGACCGCAATCGATTGGCGGTAGGCCGCGTTGAGCGACACCATCAACGCGCCGACGCCCTGCTGGGCACACCAGACGGCGACGACGAGGCTGAACACGCCGGCCCCCCAGAGCGTCGGCGCGGCGCGCGTGGCCACGTTGTGCATCTGGTTGATCATCGAGATGACCACGTCGGCCGGCACGAAACCCGACAGCGACTTCATCTGCTGAACGACGAACGCGGGATCGGCCAGGAGCCCATAAAACGCGACGAACGCCGAGACGGCCGAGAAGATCGCAAACAGCGCGAGAAAAGAAATCGCCGCCGCATCGATGCTGACTTGATGCCGTCCCACACCCCGCGCCACACCGCGCAGAATGGCCGCCCAGCCGACCGCTGGGATATCGCTGGGCCATTCCCGGCGCGATGAGCCGGTGCCGCGCGACTCACCCTGGCTTGGCATGTGGGCCTCCGGAAATCAAAACAATGCGTGCATCATGCCGCAGTCGGCCACGAGCCGGCCAGACGCGACCGCTATTGAACGCCACCGGCCAAACCGCTGATGTCCGGGCACAAATGCGTCGAACGGCACGCATCCGCCAAGGCCGGCACAATCGATGCATCAGGCGGTGCCGATCATCACCTTCAAATGCCGCCCCTTGTCGGCCGCGCTGGCAAATGCGGCCTCGAAATCCTCGAAGGCATGCCGGCCGGTGATAGCCGCAGCCAGGCGATCGTCGGCCAGCACCGCGGCCACGGCCGAGTCGAACTCGTCGACAAAGCGATAACTGCCGGCCAGATCGATCTCGCGCGTGATCAGTCGGTTGAGATCGACGCCGGCGGTCGGCAGAAACCCCACCTGCACGATACGCGAACCCGGTTCGACCAGGCGCATCGCCATGTTCAACGCCGGCGCGGCACCGGCGGCCTCGATCGCGACATCGAAGCAGGGATCGGCCGCCAGCGCGTCGATCGCCGCCTCATCGGCCGCATCCAGCACGTCGACCTCGGCCAAGTTCGCCACACGCTCACGCGCCCCGGCTTCGATATCGGCCACGGTCACGCGGGCAGCACCGGCGCGCAACGCCGCGATCGCGGTCAGCGCGCCGATAGTGCCGCCGCCGGTGACCAGCACGCGCGCCTGCGCCACGCCGGCCCGGTTCACGGCATGAGCGGCGATCGAATACGGCTCGGCCAGCGCGGCGCGGGCCAGATCGACGTCATCGGGCAACACGACGCACTGGCTGCGATCGACTACCGGGCGCTCGGCAAAGCCACCCTCGGTATGCGGGCGGTAGGCCGCGCTGCCCATGTAGCGCATGGAAAAACACAGATTCGTGCGGCCGGCCCGACACATTCGACACGTGCCGCAGGACAACGCGGGATTAACCGCCACGGGCGTGCCGATCGCCAGATCGGCGACCTCCGCCCCCGTTTCCACCACGCGCCCGGACAGTTCGTGGCCCAGCACCATGGGATCACGCAGGATCGAATTGCCGGCCCGGCCTTCGGCGACATAATGCAGATCGGAGCCGCAGATCCCGCCGTAGGCCAAGGCGAAACGCACCTCCCGGGGGCCGAGCTCGCGCTCGGGCACCTCGTCAAGACGCAGATCGCCGGCTCCATGAATTACGTAGGCACGCATGTCGATCTCCTCGTTGCCGCGGGCGGTCATCATGCTAGATACCATCTTGCGTGCCCCAACCCAAGGGCTATAGAGAAGCGGCTTGGGGTTGATACGGCATTTGGTGTTTGAGCACGCCAAAGGCCGTGTGTACGAGTTTTCGCATGGCGGCCCCGAGGGCACTCATCGCCGGCTTGCCACGGCGGGGCAGGCGCTGGGATTGCGCTGCGATATCCGGGGTGTATCTCAGGCTCACGACGGCGGCCATGTAGAGCAACCGCCGCAGTTTGGGCGCGCCGGTCTTGGAAAGATGGGGCCGGGCGCGTACGGAATCGCCCGATTCCCAGGGTATCGGCACCACGCCGATGAAAGCAGCGGCTTGGCGGGCACTGGCGAAGGCGCGACTGCGCAGCGTCGTCATCAGGCGCAGAGACACCGCCGGCCCGACGCCGGGAATCGATTGCAGCAATTGCTGATCGTTTTTCAGATCGGGATGGCGGTCGATATGATCATCGATATCGCGCGCCAGCCGGTCGCGCTCGGCGCGTAGCGCTGCCAATACGGTGTCGATCGAGGTCATGACCTCGGTCGCCTGAGTGACTTCGGCTTTTTCTCGTCGGTTGGCTTCGCGCTGGATGTCGGTATCCAACGCTTCAAGACGAGCCACGAGCGCTTTGAGTTCCCGGATGGCCGTCGGCTCGGGCGCCCATAAGGCCGGTTGCTGGGTTGCGCCATAGCGCGCCAGCACCACGCTGTCTTTCTTATCATTCTTGCCGCGCACGCCCAGACTCTTGGCAAAATCCCGAATGTGCGCCGGATTGATTACGGAGACCTGGGCACCGGCTGCATGGAGCGTCTGGGCCAGCGCCTCGTGATAGACCCCGGTGGCCTCCATTACGACGTGGATATCCGACAGCGGCCGGCCCGTCTGGTGCTCCACCCAATCCTGCAAGGCGGCGAACCCGGCCGCATCGTTGTTCCAGACCTTGGTCTTGATCTTGCCGGTCGCTGGATCCCGTAGCCAGGCGCCATCGAGCTTGCGTTTGCTGACATCGATACCGATATAAGCGGTCATCTCGCGCGTTCTCCTTGTTCGTGCAGCCTCACCGCCTCTGGCGGGGGCTTGGAACCCATTCAAACTATCGAGATGAAATCGACCGGGGGCATGATCTAACGCGCAGGCTATGGGCCTCAGGGCGTGTGGATGCTCCCCCGGCCGAGCACAGTGGACTGGTAGCTAATCAGCCCCCCGGGGCAAGACACAAGGGCGTGTTGAGGTTTCGTGCGGGCGCCGCGTTGGCGTCCGCAAATCGTGCCCTGCAAGGCGCGAGTCGCCGCGTCGTGGCGTGCCACGGCCCCGACTCGCAACGCCGCCGGGCGCCCCTAGTTAATTTTTTATGGGCGGCCCAACCCGAAGGGACAAGGGCCCTTAAATTAACGACACGACGGCAATACAGCGTTATCGCTCTCTCGCGTAGAACAACTACGCCACGGTCGCTACGCCTCGTCTTGCCGCCCCTAGTTAATTTTCAGGGAGCGCTTGGCGCGGACTCGCACGAAACCTCAACACGCCCTGGGTCTGTTGAGGTTTCGTGCGAGCGCCGCGTTGGCGTCCGCAAATCGTGCCCGGCAAGGCGTGAGTCGCCGGCTCTGGGCGAGCCACGGCCCCGACTCGCACGAACCCCCAACACACCCGGACGAACGGCCCGCTTTACGCGGCGCTCACGTATGTTTGATAGTCGAATATCACATCCGCAGCCCGGGCTTCGACATGGCGCGCAATGTATTGATCACCGGCGGCAACAGCGGCATCGGCCGGGAGATGGCGGCCGCGCTGGCCGCCCGTGGCGATCACGTCATAATCGCCTCTCGCGATCTGGCGCGATCGCAACGCGTGGCCGACGAAATCCGCCAAGATGACCCGGACGCCGAGATCGAGGCCATGGCGCTGGATCTCGGCGATTTCACCGATATCGATCGTTTCGCCGAACAATTGCTCCAGCGCATGCCGACCATCGACGTGCTGATTCTCAACGCCGGTCTGTACACCCACGGCACGCGCTCGTTGCCGAACGGCCTCGAGGCCATGATCGGTATCATGCATTTCGGCCATTTCCGGCTGGTACAGAAGCTGCGCGATGCGGTGATCGCGGCGCCGGCCGGGCGTATCGTGGTGACCGCGTCGCTGGCTCATCGGCTCGGTCGCCTGCGCTTCGAAACCTTCGATGCGCCGCGTAAACACTGGGCCGCGGTATTCGCGTACGGCCAGGCCAAGCTCGCCAACATCCTGTTCACGCGCGAACTCGCGCGTCGGCTGGCCGATACATCGGTCACGGTCAACTGTTTTCATCCGGGGCCCGTGGCCACCGGCCTGTGGAGCGAACTGCCGGTCATCATCCAGCGCGCCTTGGGCTCGGTGCTGATCGGCCCCGCCGAAGGCGCCGACACGGGTATCTGGCTGGCCACCGCCGAGGAGGCCCGACGATTCAATGGCGAATACTTCGTGAAACGCCAGCCGGCGCGTACCACGGCGGCGGCCCGCGACATGGATCTCGCGGCCGCCCTATGGCGAGAAAGCGAAGCCCGCATGACCTAACGCCCTCGTCCAGCGCCGCCTACGGCATGCCCGCGGACATTGAATAAGTCGCCCACAATGCCTATCTCACGGGCATAGACTTCAGGAGTACGTCGCATGGCCGCCGATCAACTGCAACGCTTTCTCTTTGACGGGACCGCTGTGCGCGGCGAGATCGCCCAGCTCGAGTCGACCTATCAGGAAGCCCTCGCCAATCACGACTACCCCGAGCCGATCCAGCATCTGCTCGGCGAGCTGCTCGCGGCCTGCGCGCTGCTGACGGCGACGGTCAAGCTCGGCGGCACGCTCGGCATCGAGATTCGCGGCAGCGGCGCGGTCAATCTGTTGATGGCCGAATCCAACCCGGGCAACCATGAACGGGCTCAGCGCCTGCGCGGCATCGCCCGTTTCGATCACGAAGCCGTCGCTGCGGCCGGCGATACCTCCCTGCACGGCCTGCTCGGCGACGGCAAGGTCGTGATCACACTCGACCCGCGCGAAGGCCGGCGTTATCAGGGCATCGTCGCGCTCGATCAACCGACCATCGCCGGCTGCGTGGAAACTTATTTCGCCCAGTCCGAGCAGCTGCCGACCCGGCTCTGGCTGGCCGCCGACAACCAGGGCGCCGCCGGCCTGTTACTGCAGAAGCTGCCGGCGGAATCCACCTCGCTGGCGGCCGACGCGGACGGCGATGCCTGGGACCGGCTGAATCATCTGGCGGCCACCATCACCGACGATGAACTCACCGGCCTGGACACGCGCGACGTGCTCTATCGCCTGTTTCACGAGGAACAGCCGCGCCTGTTCGATCCGGCGCCCGTGATGTTCGCCTGCACCTGCTCGCGCGAGCGCTTCGGCGCCGCCCTGCACCAGCTTGGCGCCGACGAGCTGCGCGGCCTGATCGAGGAGCGCGGCGAAATCGAGACGCAGTGCCATTTCTGCAACACCACCTATGTGTTCAGCCCGGCCGATGTCGAAGCGCTGATCGAAGATCCCGACGCCTCATCGCCGACCATGCACTGACCGACAATCGGGCGCCGCGCCATACGGCCGGTGCCCGCGGTTCGCGTGGGCGTAAAACGCCTTCGCAAAGACTCTTGGGCGCCCGTTCCTCGCGTGCTCGCCAGGCGTCGCGCTCCGCCATTCCTCTCGATATCCCAACCACGGGCCGACGTGGCGTCCGCAACCGTCAGTCGCCAGGCCGGCACTACGCGGGCCGCGGTGACGGCCAGCGGGATCAAAGCGGTGCATAATATAGCGTCGGCGGCTCGGAGAGGGGCGGCGTCGCGTATTGGCCAGCTCGGGTTGCCTCCGAATCCATTGCGGCCGCGTATTCAACCGCGCATAACGGGCAACGGTGGCCGTCCGTCGCAGTTGCCCGTTCGAGGCATCGAATACATCATTGCCCCGCCGCGAGGCGCCGGCCGAGCGGACCGACCGACCCTGACGAGGAACATCATGGCTTTCGAACACGCGAATTCCGCCCCGCATTCCGATGATCCCGCGGCCGATCCGCATCATGTCGTCGAAGGCGAGCTGACCTGGCTGGTCCGGGCCGTGGGCCTCGCCATTGGCGCCGCGCTGACCTTCGGCGTGCTGCTCGGGCTGTATCAAGGCTTGACCCATACCGGAGGGCTTCGCGAACAGATCGCGCACGGTCTGTTGGTGGCTCAGATCGTGTTCGCCGCCGTATTGATCATGCTCGGCAGCATCGTCGAAGGCTTCGGCTTCGGCCTGGCGCTCGGCACGCGCTGGCCGTATACCAAGAACATCGTGATATTGACCCTGCGCGGCGACCCCGAGGCCGCGCATCGCGTGGTGGCGACGCTGGTCGGGCTGGTCGGGGTCGCGTTGGCGATCGCGAACCCCGTATACGAGATGTTTCTCGGCCTTGGTCTGATCGTGACCACCGCCTTGTTCGGCATGGGTGTGCTGTACGTGCTCGCCGGCCGGGCCCCTGCGATCGTGCACGGCACGCACGGACTGCTCGCTTATCTCGTCTTCCTGGCCTATCTGGTGCCGCTGGCCCACGCCGACATCGGACTGGGGCTGTATCTGAAGATCATCGTGCCGACCCATGCCCTGCTGTTCGCGATCTTCATGGGCGGTATCGTCACCGGCAGCCGCGGCTTCGGCCAGCCGATCGAGCAGTTCGCCATGCCCAAGCGCAAATCGCAGTGGATCTTTGCGCTGCACGGCCTCGCCGGGCTCATGGTGCTCGGCACGCTCGGCTGGTACATGCCGACTTATCCGGTGGCGTTCGCACTCGTGCTGGTACAGATCGCCATCGGCTTCATCCTGTTTCAGTCGGTAAACCTCAAACCCAAGGCGCCGGGCGCGGTGGTGGCCTTCCATCAGGCCATGGCGTTGCTCATCACCAGCGCCATCGTGATGCAATGGCATTTCTGACGCGCCCTCGCCGCTGATCTCTTCTTGAGCGCCGCCGCGGCCGTCGCGATTCGACCGGCGCCTGCGGCGGCGCTGCCATTGAAGCGCGCATAACAAGCGGTCGCGACAGTCGGCGCCCTTCCCCATTGCAATCGGCCTGCAGCCAAACTGCAACACAACGCACTGCAATTCAGGCCATGGCGCTGGTCGCTCGGAATAGGCGACCGATCCTGGCGCAGGCGCCGCCATGCCGCGGCTGGCCGGGCCGTCACTCATCATCGGGACAGTCACTCTGCTCGGCGTGCAACGCGCCCGACCGCCGGCTGATCGACCCCGCATACGAGCGCGGCGACCCCGCCCCGGATGCCCCGGTTGGCGACTGGCAACCCCGAAATGTTACGGAAAATTAACGCGCTCTAGTATATGGCGCCCAACGGTTTGCTGATGTCGCCGGATTTTGCTGCTAGGTTTGGCACCGTGATGTCGGTGGCATCGCGACCATTCACTCGAGAATCGTGTTCGATCGGCGCGGATTGACGCTATTCGGCGCTATCTCATTTGGGGTTTCTTGTCCAAGAAAGTCTGGATCGCCGGCGCGAGTGTGGCCGCCGTATTGATCGCGATCGTCGCCGGTGTGCTCTGGCTTCGCAGCGGGCCGAGCAACGTCGTACGCTTCGCACCGCCGGTCGGCGACACTCAGCAGTACCGTATCGGTCTGCGAGTCGGCCTCGCGCCGGGCGAAAGCGTGTTCGACCGCAGTGTCGTCCTGCACAGCGTGGTGCGTTATCGCGTTGCAGACCGCCGCGACGGCCAGACCACGGTGCACGTCGAACCCCGCTATATGGTCGGCCAATCCGGTCATCGCACGCTGTTCGACAGCACCCGGGCGGAGGCAGACGAAACCATCGTCGCGGCCATGCGCGACGGTTTCGATGTGACGATCGGCGAAAACGGCGACACCGAGTTCAAACCCTCGAATAAACAGGCCTGGGATCGGCTGGTGGAGGACGGCGGCGTCAGCCGCCTGGAGCAACTCCAACAACAGCTCAACGCACCCGGCGTGATGAGCGCGCTGCCGGCCCAGGTCGGTGCCAGCACGACGACGGGCGGCTTTCAGACGCTGCCGAGGATCAAGCTGACGGTCACCGAAGTCCGCCCGGATTCGATCGTCGTAGCCATCGATCGTGCTGCCGATGCCCAACCGGTGCGCGTGCCGATCGTGCCAGGCAGCGACGAAGCCATCACCATGACCCTCGATGCGCTGAAAGGGCGTATGCGGATCGATCGTTCGACCGGCTGGATCCGCTCACTGGCGTTAGTGGCCGATCAGACCGGCGAGAAAGACGGGAAGCGCATCCCGCTACATCTCGATCTGTCGATGCAGGCCCTGGACGATAATCCGGCCGCCGGCGATCGCAACAACAGCATGTCGCGCTTCGAATACATCGCCATGCAAGCTGGCGACGAGGATGACGACCGACCCGGCTACCGGCTGAAGCTGCCCGAAAGCAAAGACGATATCCCCGCGGACGCAAAAGACCAGAAAATAACCAACCCGAAGCAACTGTTCGCCTCGAAAGGCGCGATGTTCAAGGTCGATGCCCGGGACCATGAACTGCTGCTGCGCGCGCCCTACGACCTCAAGAAAAACCAGGCCGCCGGTCATCTCGCGCTGGCCGATCTGACGCTCACGGACGCCAATGGCAAGACGCTCGAACTGCCGATGGTGATGGACGAGATGCGCCTCGGCCTGGCGGGCGACAAGATCGGCACGCGCGTCACTCTGCGGCCGCTGGGCTGGGGCGCGGCCGATCTGTCGGCCATCCACGGCGTCAAAGCCGTATTCACGCGTCGGGGCCTCGGCCCGCAGACTCACACGAGCATCGAACTGGCCGATCACCCCACCGAACTGCGCCGCGGCGACGCCGTGGCCCGGGCGATTCCGGTCGAGGGCAAGCCGCATCAATGGCGGGTGGAGCTGGCCAACGGCCAGGGCCAGTTCTTCGTCGATCACAGCCAAGCCTATGAGGGGCTTGAGGTCCGATCCAGCGATGCACGCTATGGCGAACGGCTGGTGCCGGCCGAGGTGGGCATGATCGATCGGATCTCCCAGCCGCTGGCCGAGCGCGTGCAATATTCAGTGAAAGGCGAGGCGACGCGCTTTCCGCTGGCTTATATCCGCTACCACGACACGCTCGAGCGCCTGCCCGTGACCTTCACCGACGAAGAGCGGCGATATCGCGATCACAGCGCGCCGCCACCCGACCTGCATCATATCTTCGGCCTGCCGGACGTTCCTCAAAAGCCCATCGCGCTCGACGACGTCGCTCCGCGCGACGCCGCCCTGCACCGTCTGCGGCTGCGCCTGCCGGTCGGCGTGGGCGAGGCCTGCCATCTCAAGGCCAAGGCCCCGGACCTGAACGGCCATGCGTTGGTGTGGCAGCACCGCGATTCGTCCCGCCCCCAAGGCGGCGACGACGCGCCGGACGAGACGACCGCGACGCAGGACTGGGAACTGACGACCGACGACGGCGAACGGCATTATTTCTACAACACGACCGTGGACACCACGCTGCATTGCCCGGGGCAACCACGCTGGCAGCGCAGCGACTATCAACACGGCGATACGCCCTGGCTGGTCAAGATCGCCGACGCCACCGGTCAGCCGGTGGACCCGGATACGCCGGCCGCGACGTTTTTCCGGCAGTTCCGGTTTGTCGACGACCGCGGGACGCCGCTGCGGCCGATGCGGCTCGATGCCCAACCCGGAGATCATCTGGGCTCCTGGCATGACGAAGCCGAAAAAACCACGCTGGCCGACTATCTGGCCGACGATGGGACCGTGCGCTTCTGGGGCCGAGTCGCGGGCGTGCAGACGATCCGTTTCAGCGGCGAACCCATCGACAAGCACTGGCACACGGAATTCGGAGACTACGAATGAAGCGCGTCGTATCTCACGGCTGCATTCTGCTTGGGCTGTTGATCGCGGCCCAAAGCCAGGCCCAGGACGGCACATCCGACCAGGCTACCGGCCAGCCCGAGTCGCAAACCGCCGCATCGCCGGCGGCGGCCCAATCGGATTCGGTGTACTGGCTGAACAAGGACTACGGCATCGTGCCGCGAAGCCAGGCGGCCTACAAAGCAACCGTTGGCAAGCAGGACGGCGACTCCTGGCCGATCGCGATCGATGACATCGACGACGGCGGTAAAATCTATCGTGGCCATATCAACGCCGCCGATTATGCGGCCGACGACACTCATTTCGTCGGCGAATACACGACCTATCGCGACGACGATCATTCCCGGCAGGAAAGCGGCCAGTACGATGCCGCCGGAAAATTCGACGGCCTCATCACGACCTACCGGCGCGACGGGGCGGTCAGGACCAAGACCGAATACGCCCACGGCAAACGCGATGGCTGGAGCCGATTTTTCGATCGCAAAGGCCGCCTGGATACCGAAACGCACTATGTCGACGGTCAACGCGAGGGGCTGAAAAAGACCTACGTCCAGGGCCATCTGTACTGGCGCAAGCACTACCATAACGATGCGCTGGAGGGCGTCGCCGAAAAGTACGTGCATTACGGCGACAAAACGGAACGGATCGCGCAGACGCATTATCACGAAGGCCGGCCCGACGGCTGGTTCCGTTTTTACAGCGGCGGCCAGCTGGAGCACGAGATCCACTATAGCGCCGGCAAGACCGACGGCACCGCGCGTTATTTCTACCGCAATTCGGACCAACTGCGCCGAATCGAGCATTACAAAGACGGCAAGCGCGTGGGTACCTCGCACTCCTACAGCCGTTCCGGCAAACCGTCGGAAACCATCGTCTATGCCGACGACGGCAGCGAAGAGATCATCGAGCGCAAACGCTTCAATTCGCGCACCGGCCATCTGCTGCGGCACGTCTATCGCACCGGCGAAGGCAACGATCGCCGGCTCGTCCGGGCGAGCTTCGATCGTCATGGCTATCTGGAGAGTCGGTCGACGCTTTATCTCGAGACCAAGCGGCGGCGCCGGATCAAGTTCGCGGACGACGGTCGTCTGACCTACCTGGAAGAAAAACGCGACGGCAAGCGGGTCGGTGCTTACGTCGCACCGGTCGGCCGCGGCCATGTCGAACACGGCCGGTACGGCCCGGACGGTCAGCAGCAGGGCAAAGCGACGCGGATCGATCGCTACGGCAACCGGGTGGCCGTGATGCACTACGTCGACGGCCAGCTCAACGGCGAATATACCGGCTATACCCCGGACGGCGAGATCAACGAACATGGGACCTATCGCAACGGCAAACGCGTCGGACACTGGACCGTTGCCTCACCGCGCTCGGATTTGATTTGGCAGGGGCGCTACGACAACGCGTGGCGCGTCGGACACTGGGAAGCCCGGGACAGCACCGGCCAGCTCCGGGTGGCGGGCAACTACAACGACAAAGGCGGCAAAGACGGCATCTGGGTGTTCTACGACGATAAAGGGCAGCTCAAGGACTGCCCGCGCTACACCCATGGCAAACGCGGCGACACGCCCGACTTCCACGCCGCGGATACGCCCAGCGCCGCCGATTATTGCCGGGATCGGCTGCCGGAGTGGGCCAAGCCGGAGGTCTGAGCCGCACAGGGCGCGTCCGACGCGGGACGCGCCCGCTCCGGTTCCCCGGCGGGGACGCGGGTCCGTCGCGGCGACCATGGTCCGGGCCGCTCCCTTGATGAATAACCCTGTATCGCCAGGGCACTAAGCGGCATAGTAACGCGCATGAAGCGTCTGGCCTGGCTGCTTACCCCCTCCACCGATCAGCTGTTATTTGCCCTGCGGCTGTGTTTGGCGATCGCCCTGGCGTTGTATCTATCGATGTGGCTGGAACTCGACCGGCCGTACTGGGCATCGCTGGAAGTGGCGGTGATGATCCAGCCGGTGCCCGGCATGGCCGTGGCCCGAGGCTTCGCGCGGGCCACCGGCACCATCGTGGCCGGCTGTGCCGGCCTGGCGATCATGGGTTTTTTCGGCCAGTACTACGAGCTCAGTGCGGCGGCGCTCGCGCTCTGGGTCGCCTTCTGTGCGTTCTGGGCCAATCTGCTGCGCAACAACCTGTCCTATGGCTTCGCCATTGCGGGGTTCATCGCCGGCGTGACCGTGATGTTGTCACATTCGCTATCGACGCCGCCGTTCGATATTGCGGTGGCACGGGTATCCGAATGCGTGCTGGCGGCACTGGTGACCGCGGCGGTCAACGTACTGTTTTCCCCGCCCACCGGCATCCGCAACTACTTCAACAGCCGGCTTGCCCTGCTGCGCGATCTGGGCCGCGAGTTCGTCGGCCTGGCCGCATTATCGTCGCGCCAGCCCGCCGCGCCGGGGCAACCGAGTGCGGACGACGATCCGCACCCTGCGCTTCAGGCGCTGGCCGCCCAGACCCTGGCTCTGGAACAGACCCGCCAGTATTTGCGCTACGAAGCGCCACAGTTCGCCAACTTCGACCGCCTGTCCCGACGCTTGGACTACGACATCCTCTCGCTGATCAGCGCGACCTCGTCTCTGCATATCTATCTGGCGGGCCGAACCGACACCGTCGATACGCGACCGGTCGCCGCGCTCGCCGAGCCGGCGCAGCGGCTATCGGCGCATCCGGAAGACGCCCAGGGCGCGAAACAGGCGTTCAACGATGCCCACGATGCAATCCGCGCGCTCGCCGACGAACCCGCCGAACATGGCCAGCCTCGGAGTCTCGCCGACTACGTGGTACTCAGCCGGGCGCTGGGTCTGGCCAGCCGCGGGCGCGCCGCAATGACCACGCATGGCCTGTTGATCGCCGAGCGCGAACATCCTAGTGATCACATTTCGCGGCGCTCAGAATTCGGCCAGCCGATGGATGTGCGCCAGGCCTTGCGCAACAGTCTGCGCACGCTGACCGCGGTCTCGCTGGGCGGCGTGTTCTGGGTCAATTTCCACAACCAGCTGCCGGCCGTACTGCTGATGATCCTGCTCTCGGCGCTGACCACGATATTCGCCACCTTGCCCAACCCGGTGGCGGCCGCCGGCGGATTCGCCAAGGGCCTGGCCATGGCCGCGACCGCGGCGTTCGTCATCGATTTTCTGGTCCTGCCGCAGGCCGCCGGCTTCGCCATGCTGATGCTGGCGATGCTGCCGGTGGTGTTCGTGGGCGGGCTGGCGATGGCCGTGCCCGATCCGGGCCTGGCCCTGCCCGGACGGATCTCGGTGGTGATGTTTTCGCTGCTGGTACACGTCCAGAACGGCGCCCTGCCCAGCTTCACGACCTATATCCAGATCGTGCTCGGCATCTTCGGCGCCATCGGCCTGACCGTGCTTGCATTCAAGATCGTGTTGCCGGTGTCGCCGCGCCAGCGCCTGCGTGAACAGATGCGGGGCGTATTCGACGAACTGGCCGACGGACGACGGCATACGCGCGAGCGCTTCGAAACCCGCATGTACGATCGGCTGAATGCACTCGCGCTGAGCGAAATCGAGGAACCGTTCCGATTTTCCGCGCGCCAGGCGGTGTTGGCCGCGATCAATATCGGCCTGGAGGCCCGCTCGCTGGTCGTGTTGGCCGAGCGCGTCTCGCTGCCGCAAACGCTCGACGACGGCGTGCGCGCCGAAATGGATGCCTTGCGGGGGCTGTTCGCCGGGCGGCGGCCGGGCTCGATCGACAAAATCGCCGATCGCGCCCAGGCCATTCACCAGCTGGCCGAGCGACTGCTGGCGCACGGCGTCGCGCTCGACGGCCAAGCCGAGCGTCGGCTCGTCATTCGCGCCGCGATCTGTGCCGAGCTGGTCGCCTCGGCGCTGTCGGACTACGTCCTGGCCTTCGAGCATGGCAAATCCCCGCTCGCCGAGCCGACCGCAGCGAGCCAAGCTGCCACCTAAGCGTCATCCCACCGAACGAGATGCCAAGGTATGGCCTACAGGCGATAGGCGCCATGCCGCATGGCTGAGCTACCAGTCGTCCCAGCCGTCGTCGTCGAGGTCCTTGAGCTTGCTTCGATCGACATGGCTCATGGATTCCCTGGCGCGGCGGTTCTGATACCAGAAGAACAGAACCGCCACGATCGCGATCACCACGACTACCGCAACCACCGTCCAGAATGTCGTCACACGCTTCTCCGTCGGTCTTTGTCGCATTATCGAACGCGGGGGCAAAACGCGCCAAACCGGGTCGCTGTATACGCCCACTGTATTTTGTGATCACATTTTCCGGCGTACACTGAGGCCACCATTCGTAGCCCCGGACTCGACCGTGGAACGCAGCATTCAGACGATCAATCCCGCGACCGGCGAGGTCATCGAGACCTATCCCCTGATGAGCGACGAAATCGCGGACACCAAAGTGGCCGCCGCCCATGCCGCCTTCGAACAGTGGCGGGCCGTGCCGCTGGCCGAGCGCGGCGAGATCGTGCGTCGTATCGGCGCGCTGCTGCGGGAACGCGAGTCCGAACTCGCTGAG
Organism: Salinisphaera hydrothermalis C41B8; assembly: GCF_000732535.1. Lineage (GTDB taxonomy): Bacteria > Pseudomonadota > Gammaproteobacteria > Nevskiales > Salinisphaeraceae > Salinisphaera > Salinisphaera hydrothermalis. The sequence goes on along the minus strand of NZ_APNK01000014.1, from coordinate 73,168 downwards.
CTGATGACCCGCGAGATGGGCAAGCCGATTTCCCAGTGCGGCGGCGAAACCGGCCTGTGCGCGGCGATCTGTGACTATAGCGCCGACCACGCCGACGAGGTGCTCGGCGACGAGGAACGCGATTTCGACGGCGGGCGCGGGCTGATCACCTATCAGCCGATCGGGGTGATCCTGGGCATCCAGCCCTGGAATTTCCCGGTCTACCAGGTCGTGCGCTATGCCATCGCCAGCATCATCGCGGGCAACGCAGTGCTGCTCAAACACGCGCCCAACGTCTGGGGTACCGCGCTGGCCCTGGAAAAACTGTTCATCGACGCCGGCCTGCCTGAAGGCGTGTTCACCGTGCTGCTGATCGATACCGACCAGACCGAGCGCCTGATCGAGAACGATTACGTGCGCGGGGTCACCCTGACCGGCAGCCCGGCGGCCGGCCGCGCGGTCGGCGCCAAGGCTGCGGCCTGCCTGAAGAAATCGGTACTGGAACTGGGCAGTAACGATGCCTACATGATTCTCGAGGATGCCGATCTCGACAGCGCGGTCGCAGCCTGTGTGCAGGGCCGTATCTACAACGCAGGCCAGACCTGTATCGCAGCCAAGCGTTTCATCGTGGTCGATGCGATCTACGACGAATTCCGGCGGCGTCTCGTGGAACAACTGTCGGCGATCGAATTCGGCGACCCGAGCGATCCCGAGACCGCGCTGGGCCCGCTGGCGCGTGCGGATCTGCGCGACAATCTGCACGATCAGGTCCAGCGTTCGATCAAGGCCGGCGCGACCTGCACGCTGGGCGGCGAATTGCCCAAGGGGCCCGGCAGCTTCTATCCGGTCACGCTACTGGAGGATGTCACCGCCGGCACGCCGGCCTACGAAGAAGAACTGTTCGGCCCGGTCGCGGTGCTGATTCGCGTCGCGGACGAGGCCGAGGCGATTCGCGTAGCCAACGACTCACGCTACGGCCTCGGCGGCGGCGTGTTTTCCGGCAACCGCGAGCGCGCCGTTCATATTGCCCGCGATCTGTTCGATACCGGCATGGTCAACGTCAACGGCTACAACATGGCCCAGCCGGAACTGCCGTTCGGCGGCGTCAAGGACAGCGGCTACGGCCGTGAGCATGGCGGCTTCGGCATGCGCGAGTTCGTGAATATCAAGTCGGTGATGATCGCCGAATAATCACGCGCATCGCGTTCAGCACACGAAAAAAACGGCAGCCCGAGGGCTGCCGTTTTTTATAGCAGAAAGTCGATCAGCAACGACCCTGCTTGGCCAGGCCCGGCGGGCAGCCATGGCCACGATAGTCGTGACGATGATCGTCACGATCGTAGTGGCGGTAACGATCGTGATCGTGCCGATAGCGGTCATCATGATGGTCGTCGCCGCGCGTCGTGATTGCGGCGCCGCCGGCACCGCCGAGCGCACCGCCAATGATGGCGCCGTCGCGTCCGGCCACTTCATTGCCCACCGCGGCACCGGCCGCGCCGCCGAGACCACCGCCGATGGCCGCATCCAGCGTGTCGCCCGCAAAGGCGGCATTCGAGCCGATCAAGGTGGCGGCAATAGCCACGGAACCCAGAATCTGTTTGATCATGACGCTCTCCCGTTCTTGTTCGAATCACCGCCGCTTTGGCGGGCGGAAATTACAACGGGGCAGAGTATTCGGGAGGACTCATGAATGCGGCTTTAATATCGCCTGCGATACGAGCAAATTGCACGGCGATGCCCCGAAAAATCGATCGGTCAGAACGCAGAGAAAAACCGATAACAATATAATTATAAATAAAATAATCGCACACCGAGTGCCGACATTCATCGTTACCTATACGCTGGCCTATTGCATGGCCATTTCTCGTCAAAATAACAGCGGCCCGATCAACGCGCCGTCCAGCCCAAGTCCATATCCCAAGCCGCGCCCGTTACGGCCGCCGCGGCATCGGAGGCCAGATACGCCACGGTTGCGGCCACTTCCGCCGGCTCGATCAAGCGCTTGATGGCCGCACCGGCCAGCATGATGTCGCTTATGACGGCGTCTTCGTCCATACCGTGCAATTTCGCCTGATCGGCCACCTGGTTTTCGACCAGACGGCTGCGCACATAGGCCGGGCATAGCGCATTCACGGTAATGCCGTGTTCGCCCCCTTCCAGGGCCGCGGTGCGGGTGAGCCCGATCAAACCGTGCTTGGCACTCACATAGGCCGCCTTGCCCGGCGATGCGACCTTGGCGTGGATGGAGGCCATATTCACGATCCGGCCCCAACCGGCCGCCCGCATGTGGGGCCAAGCGGCCTGGGTGAGTACGAACGGGGCGGTGAGCATCAAATCGATCATCGTCCGCCAGCGGTCTTCGGGGAAGCTTTCGATATCGGCGACGTGCTGAATACCGGCATTGTTGACCAGGATGTCGAGCCGGCCGAATCGGCGTATCGCCTCGGCGACCGCGTCGCGACAAGCCTCGCCCGAGGTGAGATCGGCCGCGAAGAAAGCCGCGCCCAGCGCCTCGGCGCCCTCCGGTTCGGCGGCCGGCAGGTCGACGACAAGCACGTCATCGCCGCGGGCTCGCAGGGCCTCCACCACGGCCAACCCGATACCGTTGGCGCCCCCGGTGACCAGGGCCGTCCGCCCCGACGGCGAGGTGGAAGAAGAACGAGATACAGGATTCGACATGGCTGCGTACGCTACGGTCCGGATTCGACGAACCAATATCGGACAGGCCACCGTGCCCTGCAACACGTTGGCGCATTGCAGGCGCTGGGCGCCTTCGCAATACTGATCGGCCGACTAGCCCGCACCCCTTGCCAAGAAACACCATCATGAGCCGCGACACGATCGACGACCGCATCACGCTCGACCCTGCCGTTCTCGAGGCTGTGCAGGCCTTGGCCGGCGGACCGCAGCGACGCCTGCTCGGGATTGTGGGCGCCCCCGCGGCCGGCAAGTCGACGCTGGCACTGGCGCTGGCGCGCGCGCTCGGCGAGCGCGCATCGAGCGTGCCGATGGACGGATTCCATTTGTCGCAGCACCAGCTGGACATCCTGGGCCGTGCGGACCGCAAGGGCGCCCCGGATACCTTCGACGCCGACGGTTACCGCGCGCTTCTGGGCCGTATTCGCGCCGCGGCAGAACGCAACGAAATCGTTTATGCGCCCGGGTTCTACCGCGAGATCGAGGAACCGATCGCGGCGAGCCTGGCCGTGGCACCGGAGACGCCTCTGGTGATCACCGAAGGCAATTATCTGCTGCTGGACGATGCCCCCTGGCCCGATGTGGCCGCCCAGCTCGATGCCGTCTGGTATCTGGATGTGGATACGCCGCTGCGCGAGGAATGGCTGGTGGCCCGGCATATGCGCTTCGGCCGCGGCGAGGCCGAGGCCCGCGCCTGGATGGTCGCGACCGACCGGCCCAATGCCGAGCGCATCGTGGCCAGCGCCCATCGGGCCGATCGCGTGTTGCGCTGGGATGGCACCCGGATCGAGTTCGCCGCCCCGTAGCCGCGCACTCGCAATTGCAATCGCGAGCAGCACTTGCGGGCTGCCTCGCAAGACATCTCGGCATCTTGCGCGACATCGACGAAAAGCGCATCTTCAAGCGATGAAGCACGCTGTGCACCAGGCGCCCCGCGGGCGGCGCCGGCAGGTGGGACCGACCATGAATACACGCCTCGCAGCACGATGGGGAGGCGGCGTCGTGTACGTCGGTCTACTGCTGGTGGCCTCGCTCACCACCAACGCGGCCGTACCGACACCCGCTCAAGCGCAACCTCCCGATTCCGGCCTCGCTTGTCTGCGCCAATGGCCCAACGACCGCGAAACATATCTGCTCTGTCAGCAGCTGCAGACCCGCAATCATATGGCGTTCCGCCAGTTCCTGACGGATCACGGTATCAAGGAAAACGACCTCTTTTCGGGCCGTGGGCCGGATACGCCGATCGCGCGGGCGGCGAAATACTGTATCGATCATTATTCGCCCGATTACCAGAGCATCTGGAGTTGCACCCAGCGTCGAACCGAGAGCGATCGAAAAAATTAACCCGGCGAACAACAGCTGACACGCGGTTGCTTTCGACGTCTCCAAATAAAAAGCCGGGTTCAGATGAACCCGGCTTTTTTTGGGCCTATGGCCGTTTCGTACCGACCTTCGATCAGTCGTTCGCCTTCGGGTTGGTACCGGTGGCTTTCGTGTTCTGGGTCGGCGCCATGCGCGGCATATTCGAATCGCCCTTCATCTTGTCGTTCGGCATCTTCTTCATCGCTTTAGCGCTGCCGGTTGTAGGCGCGGTATTCGCCTCGGGGTTGGCGCCCGTGCCCTTGGTGTTCTGCGTTGGCGCCATGCGCGAGCTCATCGTATTCGTACCGGCTTTGTTGACTGCCTTGGTACTGACGGTCTTGCTCGGGGCCGTTTCGTTCTTCGTGCTGGCGGCCATGGCCATGCTGGTGGCCGTAAGACCGACCACGGCAGCCACGAGGCCAGTGGCGATGAACGCGGGTTTGGCGGAGCGTTGATTGAAACGCATCGAGTATCTCCTGTCGCGGCACAGGGCCGTCTATCTAGTATCGAGGGAAATACTAATTACGGTGTTTTCGAGCAAAAAGCAAACGGTCTAATCCATTCCCGTGCCGGTATCGTCGCGATTTCAAGGTCGCACTATGTCCTGCGAAGCGATCGCCTCGGCAGATTTGTGCGTAATAACCCGTACCATCCACCAGGCACGCCGAATCTTTCTCGGCATTGCGCGACGGTACCGATCCCGGCCCGAACGGGACCAGCCACCATTCCACCGCGCTTCTCGTATGCGTCTCATCGAGAAAACCGATACCCGATGAAACAGGCTCGGCGCTATCGCCCGGGTCGGTGGTGCTGATTTTCTTGCGCCGGCCCGGCGAGCGGCAGCGTCATGACGCCAGCGCTGCTGAGGGTTCGTGCGAGTCGGCGCCCTCACGGGTCGGCCTGATGATCTCGACCGGCAACCACAGCCATCGCCTGGTCCGTGGACCGCGTGAATACGTGATCAACCAGCCGAGCACTAAGCTCTCCGGGTGCGACGACCGATCTTGACGACGGATAACCGGCACGCGAATCTGGTGCGTCTGCCACCGTCGACGCTATGAACGCACCTACCCCGTCCACGCATGCCGGCCAGGCGATCTATACGCGGCGCAACCTGGCGTTGTACGACACCGTGGTGCTGCGCCTGTCGAACCGATGGGTCTGGCGCTGCCCGACCGCCAAACTGCGGGCCGATTACCAACGCCACGTGGCGGCGGCTCATCTCGACGTGGGCGTGGGCACGGGTTATTTCCTGGACCAGTGTCGTTTCCCGGTCCCCAAGCCCCGTCTGGCGCTGTTCGATTTGAACCCCGAAGCCCTGGCGCATGCCGCCGGGCGCATCGAACGCTATGCCCCTCGCGCTGAGCAAGTGGATGTTCTGGCACCGATCGAGGTCGACACCCAACCCTTCGGCTCGATCGCCATGAACTACCTGCTGCATTGCCTGCCCGGCCCGATCCCGGACAAGGCCGCAGCCTTCGATCACCTGATGCCGTATCTGGCGCCAGGCGGGGTGCTGTTCGGGGCGACCATCCTGGCGCAGGGCGTGCGTCCATCGGCGGCCGCGACACAGTTGATGGCGTTCTACAACGAGCGCGGCATCTTCGATAACGCCGACGACAGCCTGATCGACCTGCGCGACGCCCTCGAAGCGCGCTTCGACGATGTCCGCATCGTGGTCACCGGCTGCGTGGCTCGGTTCGCGGTGCGTCAACGTCGCCAGCCGGCGCGGCGCGCCTCGTGAATACGTTGTTGCCGGTGCTGGATCTGGCCGGCACGTTCGTGTTCGCGATCAGCGGCGCGATGGCCGGCGTGAACAAGCGGCTCGACGTGTTCGGCGTCGCCGTGCTGGCGTTCGCAGCCGGCAACGCCGGCGGTATCCTACGCGATCTGTTGATCGGCGCAGCGCCGCCGGCCGCCATCGGCCACTGGCGTTATGTCGTGGTCTCGCTGATCGCTGCCCTCGTGGCTTTTTTCGGGCACCGTCTGGTCGAACGCGTCCAGAGCCCGGTGTCGATCTTCGATGCCGCCGGGCTCGGCCTGTTTGCGGTGGTCGGCGCCCGCAAGGCGCTGGATTTCGGGCTGCATCCGGTGATGGCCGCGGTGCTCGGCATGCTCACCGGCATCGGCGGCGGCATCGTGCGCGATGTCCTACTCGCGCGTATTCCCGCGGTCTTGCATGCCGAACTCTATGCCGTGGCCGCGTTGGCCGGGGCCGCGGTCGTCGTGGTCGGCGCCGTGCTCGGTCTGCCGCCAGCTATTACCGCCATCGCCGGCGCGGCCTTGTGCTTCGGGTTGCGCTTCATGGCGCTGCGCCACGGCTGGCGTCTGCCGGTACCGCGAATCGCCGATTGACGAGCCTGCCGCTCGATTGTGCCCGGCGCCATCGTGTGACGCCGATCGTGCTTGAATGAGAGCTGTCATTCACGATCGCCGGCGGCGCCATGAAACATCCGAACAACCCCATCGGCATTTGCAGCTGGACCCTCGGGCTCGATCACGACCCGGCCGCACTGGCCGCGGAATGTGCCGATCTCGGCCTGGACGGTCTGCAGTATTCCGGCGACCATCGCGCGGGCCCAACGGCCGCCGAGATCCGTCGTGCTCTGGACGATCACGGCCTGAAACTGTTGGGGCTGGACCCGTATTACGGCGCATCGGCAGAGCCGGCACAGACAAGCCGCGAAGGCGCGATCGATTATTACCGGCGCGTGATCGACTTCGCGGCCGAACTCGAGTGTCCCCGGGTGGCACTGCAGGGGCTCGGCTCATGGGTGCGCCACGAGACCGACGCCGATACGGCCCGGGCCCGTCTGGTCGAATACTGCAATACGCTCGGCACCCACGCCCACGACGCCGGCATGGATCTGGTGTACGAAGCGATCAACCGCTACGAAAGCCCCGTGGTACGCACGGCCGCAGCCGCTCGCCGACTGCGCGACGATGTGACGGAGGCCAAGCTGGGGCTCGTGCTCGACAGCTTCCACATGAACATCGAAGAAACCGATCCGGAAGATGCGCTCGAGACTCACGGCGACGCGCTCGCCGGCTACCACATCGCCGATTCGAACCGCGGCGGCATCGGCGTGGGCCACATCGATTTCGGGGCCCAACGCCGCGTGCTCGACCGAATCGGGTTCGCCGGCCCGATCATGATCGAGATCGTGCTGCCGGAGAACGGCCCGGCCACACCGCCGGTCGACGACGATCAATGGGCCGCCTTACGCCGGCAGGTCCGTTATAGCCTGGATTTCTGGCGCATGAACGGATAACAGGCCCGGCATGCCTGCCGCCCGCGCCGGATACGCGGGCGGCCCGGGATCGTTATTCCCCGATCGCCATCTCGGGCGGCGCCTGGCTGAAGCCACGCGTCAGCCAGGCCAGCATGCCGAGGCCCAGTAGCAGCCAGATGCCACCGACCACATGTGCCGGCGTGTCGAGGCTGAACAACAGATAGGCATCGATCGCGGCGCCGATCAACGGCACGATCAACCAACCAATGATGCTGCCGACGTCGGTGGTCGAGCGTTCACGCCAGAAATGCACGATCACACTCAGGTTCACGAGCGTGAACGCACTGAAGGCGCCGAAGTTGATGAACGAGGTCGAGGTACTCACGCTCATCCAGACCGCGGCCAGGCCAACGATGCCGATCAACGCGATGCTGAACACCGGGGTATGCAGCTTGGGCGCCACGTACGCGAATACGCGCTTGGGCAGCACACCGTCGCGACCCATGGCATAAAGCAGGCGCGAGGCGGTGGCCTGCGCGGCGATGCCCGAGCAGAACTGGGTGACGACCATGCCGGCGATGAACAATGAAGCGAACAGGTTGCCGCCGATCGTCATCGCAATTTCATAGGCCGCCGAGTCGGTTTCCTTGAAGTGCGTGCCCGGATGCGCCAGCTCCACCGCATAACTGGTGATGATGAACACCACGCCACCGATCAGCGCGGTGATGACCACCGCCCGCGGGATATTACGTTTCGGGTCCTTGGTTTCCTCGGTGAGCGTGGTCACCGCATCGAAGCCGATGAACGAATAAGCCGCCAGCGCCGCGCCGGCCGAGATCGCCGCCACCGAGGTCTGCGGGTTGAAGAACGGCGTGAGCGCGGTGGCCCCGGTATCGCCGGCAAAGAAATGGCCGAAACTCAGTGCCACGAAGATCACCAGCACCAGAATCTGAAACGCCATGAGCACGAAGTTCACACCCGTGGCGACCTTGATGCCGATGATGTTGAGCGCGGTGGTCAGCCCGATGAAGGCGAGAATCCACACCCAGTTCGGCACGCCCGGAAACTCCGGCGAGAGAAACGCCGCACCGATCAGCCAGATCACCAGCGGCAGGAAGAAGTAGTCCAGCAGGATGAGCCAGCCGGCGAGAAAGCCGAGCTTCGGCCCGATGCCCTTGCCGACATAGGTGTAAGCCGAACCGGAGACCGGATAGGCGCGCGCCATGCGGCCGTAGCTGTAGGCCGTGAACAGCATGGCGATGAGCGTCACGATATACGCGGTGGGCACGGTGCCGTTGGAGGCCTCCGCCACGACACCGAACGTGCCGAGCACGATCATCGGTGCCATGTAGGCCACCCCGGTGAGCACCACCGAGCCGAGCCCGAGGCTTCGTTGCAGAGTGGGTTGGTCGTCGGTCGTTGCGCTCATCGATGGCTCCCTTTTCGTGCGTTTATTAAGATCCCCGGCACGAGCCGATGGCGAGCAGACTGTCTCGACCACGACAACAGGATGATGCCGAACGCGCCCCACAACTCGCGCGCCGACCCTGCCTCGTCGATTGCAACAGCGATTCGCCCCCGAACCCGGCCGCGCCGGATGTGATCACAGTAGCAGGGGGCCGTGCCGTTGACGATAGATTCGATCAGGCCGCCACGGGCGACCCCGGCGGCGAGTTCGGATCGCGGTTGTCGTCGTTGGCGGCCGCTGCCGGACGGACAGGCGACGCCCAGTCGGCGGGCGTCAGCGGCGCCAGACCATGCGCCGCCCGGGCACGGTCACACTGCGAGCTGGCTTCGCCGAACTCCCAGGAGGCGGCGACTTCGCGACACACGCTCGGGCGACGCTCGTAGATCGTGCAACAGGCTCGACGGCCGATCACCGCATCGAGCGCTACACAACGAGTCGGCGCCTGGCGTGTGCCGCGCATCACCAGCCGATGCGGATCGAGCCGCTCGGTCAGTTCGACGGGCACGCCGGCGCCCGCGGGCGAGGCTTCGGCTTCCAGCCAATGAAAGGCAACACGATAGGTGGCGCAGCACGCGCCACAGGTCATACAGGGGTGCATGGGCAATCGAAAAGCCGCGGCGCGGCAAGGATAACCGCGAGATATTGCCGCAAAGCGCGGCGCCGCGCCATAGCTTGTCGAGACGTCCTGTAACCCCGCCTGCCGTACCATGACGCGCATCTTATCCACAGGCTGCCCACACCATGAATAATTCGGCGTTGATGATCTGGAGCGTGCTGTTCGGCGCGATCGGGATGGGCTTTTTCGCCTACGGCTCGCGTCAGAAAGCTATCGTGCCCTGGATGGTCGGCACCGGGCTGATGATCGACCCGTGGTTCATCACCAACGCCTACCTCCTTGTCGCGGCCGACCTCTTGTTGATCGGCCTGGCCTGGTTCATACGGATCTGAGCGAAATCCGGCTCAGTCCGCGTTGCTACCCGGGATGAAACGCGGTTTGAGAATGCCGTGGAGCTGGTCGTACGGAATCGTGAGCGTCGGCTGGCCCATGGCATACGGGCCGATATCGTAGGCCTGATAGGTCACCGCCATGCCGTCCGCCACGGGCGCGGCGTTGTCGCTCGGCGTGAACGGCCAATTCGACATATCCAAAGGCTGCTGCTTTGCCCACCGCGTATGGGCCGCGCGCAGCTTGGCCTCGAACGCCTTGTGTTGGCCCGGTTCCAGCATGTCGCCCAGCGACAGAATCCGTTGCTGGCCTTCGTCGATGACCCGGTAATAGGTCACCGGCATGCCGTGGGCCCCGCCGAGAAACGTGTAAGTATCCAGACGTACGACCAGCACGCCATCTCGCCGGGCCACCACCCTTGCCTTGAAGTCGGCGCTATAAGGCGCGATCTCCGGATTCTGCCGGCGCATGGCCTCGCTGTCGGCGAACAGCTGGGCGGCATAGGCTTTGAAATCGGATGGCGTCTTGTGCGGCTTGTCGCCCCCGAGCTGGGCCATCCCCAGCAGCTGACGACGCAGCGTCGCCGTCAGCTTGGGCGCATTATCGAATCGCAGGGTACTGACCTTCACCGTCGGGCACTGATCCTTGCAGCCCTTTGGCGAGAAGCGCTGCATGACCGTCTCTTCGCCCAGCGGCGAATGTCCGCCTGCCGAGGCGGCCGTCGACGGGGTGCGCGGGCCAGCGCCGGGATCGCCGTGCACGAACCACCAGCCCGCGACCAGGGCAGCCGCGATCACCGCCACCAGAATCCGAAGCCATAGCCGTCGATTGGACATAAGCAGGCCTGCGCCAACGGGAATCAGCCCGGACTTTAGCACTGGTCTGCACGCACGTATTGATAAGACGCAATGCCCAGCCGGAGACGACGACTGGCACGGCGCCGATCAGGTCCGATCGTCTCGATCCAGCGCCGGCACCTCGACCATGACACCGGAGAAAATAGCCTTTCGATCAAACATTTGGCCTCGAAAATCTACGTAAATCACCGTATGCGGTCCAGTGCATCATCTGCTGTAGGGTCGATGCATAGTGCAAACAGCAGAGGTGCAGCATGTGGCGTAAATACGCGATTTTTGGCAGCGGCGAGGACGCCGCGCACGGCGGCCAGGGTTATTACCCGAGTGATATCCGCCAGGCCTATGGCATACCGGAGCATCTCGACGGTAGTGGCCAATCGATCGGCATTCTCGAGTTCTCCAACGGCTTCAGCCTGCCGGACGCACAGTCGTTCTGGCAGATGCACAACATCACGCCCCCGGACGTGGAATTCATTTCCGTCGACGGCACGCGCAACGATCACGGCCAGAGCCGCGCCGACCAGGAAGCCTCGCTGGATCTACAATGGGCTGGCGCGCTGGCGCCGGGCGCCAAGCTGCTCGTCTACGAGGCCGCGGGCGGGCGCGATTACCAGAGTTTTTCCGACGCCATGTCGAAAACCCTGCGCTATGTTCTGAACGACAGCGAGCACGCCCCCTCGGTGCTGTCGATCTCCTACGGCGATGCCGAAGCCAGCTTCGGCGACGCGGCGATCAAGGAATGGAGCGATCTGATCGATCAGCTGGATGCCGCTGGGGTAACCGTATGCGTGGCCTCCGGCGACCAGGGCGCCTACGGCCGGCACACCCAGCCGGGCCCGGGCGAAAGTGCCGGCCGTAATGCCGACGCGCCTGCCAGTATCCCGAGCTGTGTCGCCGTGGGCGGCACCTCGCTGGCGGCCGACGGCAGCGAAAGCGCCTGGACCTACAAGGACCGTCGCAACGGCGGGGCCACGGGCGGCGGCTTCAGCAACGTCTTCCCGCGCCCGGATTTCCAGAGCGCGCTGGACGGCCCGTCCGGACGCGGGTTACCGGATGTCGCGTTCAACGCCGATCCGGCCACCGGCTATCAGATCGTGTTTCAACAGAAGAACACGGTGGTCGGCGGTACGTCGGTCGCCTGCCCGGTATTCGCCGCCATCGTCGCCCTGGCCAATCAGGCCCGCGCCAACGAGGGCGGCAAGCCGCTGACCGGGCTGACACAGTATCTGTACCAGCACGCATCGAGCCTGCCGTTCAACGACATCACCGCCGGCAACAACAGTTTTGCCGGAGTCGAGGGCTTTCAGGCCGTTCCCGGCTGGGATGCCTGCACCGGCTGGGGCTCGCTGAATGCACAGGCCTTCATCGATCAGCTGAAGAACGCGTCCAGCACATAGCCGGAGGGGCATAACGCGCCACTGCTTTCTTCGCTACCGAATTCATTTATCCACAAGTCAACGCCGATGGCATTCCATCGTTCGGGGCGATGATCCGCCGGGATTTCAGATTCTCAGTCCGCCAATGAACGCAAACAGCGCGAATGGCGGACTGAGTTTTGCGACCGCCACGGACTCTGGGCGCCGCTTGACCTGTCTCTTCGTTCCTTTAAAGCACTTATCCACAGATTTCGCAGATGACGCAGATGGCGGTTAAGCGTTCGGGCAACGAGTGGCTCGTGGCGCGAACGGCTGTATGCGCTTCGTCCTCAACGAGAGTTTTGGATTTGGATGTTCTCGCCGACTCCGCGGCCGCCGATTAGCGCGCCTCGGATCCGCTACACCGCGAAAGCAAAACCGCATCTGTGTCATCTGCGCAATCTGCGGATCGTTTTCTTCGCCGAACGAAGCCCGAATGCGCAACGGCGCCCAGCATCAGCCGAGTCGGAATACGGGCCCGCTATTTGCTTCATTTGCGTTCATTCGCGGACCGGTTTTTTTGATCTCCACGGGCTCGGGGCGCCGTGTCTGGCCTGTCTCTTCGTTCCTTAAGACATTGATCCGCAGATCGACGCAGATTCACGCAGATGGCGGTTAGGTGTCGGCGGCGCTATGAGCCGTTGGCGCGAACACCAGCGTGCGCTTCGTTCTCGATGAGAGTCTTCGAGTGAGATGTTCTAACCGATTCCGCCGCGGGTTAGCGCCTCGAATCTACTACGCCGCGAACGCACGACTGCATCGGCGTGAATCTGCGTTGATCTGCGGACTGTTTTCTTCGCCGAACGAAGCCCGAAACACGCAACGGTGCGCCGCATCAGCGGGGTAGAAATCCCGGTCCGCCGTTTGCGCTGTTTTGCGTTCATTGGCGGACGGGATCCGAGACCGCCGGTTTTGCGGCCACAAGCGCCAGGACGTGGCCTGAAGCGCGGCGCGCAAAATCATGGTGCTCCGGCTGAAAAACCGCCCCGATCATGCGACGCGGAGCGGCCATCGTCGTCGTATTCCCGGCTCGACGGCTCCCCCGAGCCAGACAAGCCTGGGTATTTTTCGGTATTTTCTTTCTGTTTACCCCTACTGGATGTTGTCATGAGCAAACAGAAGATCGGCGTGATCGGCATGGCCGTGATGGGCCGCAATATCGCCTTGAACATCGAATCCCGCGGCTATGCGGTGTCGATCTACAACCGCTCACGCGAGAAGACCGACGAGGTGATGGCCGAAGCCGAAGGGCGCAATCTCGTGCCGACGTTCTCGCTCGAGGAGTTCGTCGAGTCGCTGGAGAAACCGCGCCGGGTGCTGATGATGGTCAAGGCCGGCGCCGGCACCGACAAGGTCATCGAGCAGATCAAGCCGCTGCTCGACGACGGCGATATCCTGATCGACGCCGGCAACACCTTCTTCCAGGACACCATCCGCCGCAACAAGGAGCTGGCCGAATCGGGCCTGCACTTCATCGGCACCGGCGTGTCCGGCGGCGAGGAAGGCGCGCTCAAGGGCCCGTCGATCATGCCTGGCGGGCAAAAAGAAGCCTATGACATGGTCGCCCCGATTCTCGAGGAAATCGCCGCCCGCGCGCCGGACGGCACGCCGTGCGTGACCTATATCGGCCCGGACGGCGCCGGCCACTACGTGAAGATGGTGCACAACGGCATCGAATACGGCGACATGCAGCTCATCTCCGAGAGCTACGCCATGCTCAAGCATGTGGTCGGCATGTCCAACGCCGAGCTCGCCGAAACGTTCGCCGAATGGAACACCGGCGAACTCGACAGCTACCTGATCGAGATCACCGCTCAGATCTTCACTAAGAAGGACGACGAAACCGGCAACGATCTGGTCGACATGGTGCTCGACCGCGCCGCCCAGAAGGGCACCGGCAAGTGGACCAGTCAGAGCGCGCTGGATCTCGGCGTACCGCTGCCACTGATCACCGAATCGGTGTTCGCACGCGTGCTGTCGTCGCTCAAGACCGAGCGCGTGGCGGCGTCCAAGCAGCTGACCGGCCCGAAGCCGTCGGTCGACGTCGGCGATCGGGCGGCGTTTATCGAGGCGGTGCGCAAGGCGCTCTACTTCTCCAAGATTATTTCCTATGCTCAGGGCTTCGCCCAGATGCGCGCCGCGGCCGAGGAATACGACTGGCCTCTGGACTACGGCGCGATCGCCGGCATCTTCCGCGCGGGCTGCATCATCCGCGCGCGCTTCCTGCAGAAGATCACCGATGCCTATGAAAACAACCCCGAGCTGACCAACCTGCTGCTCGATCCGTACTTCAAGGACATCGCCGATCGCTATCAGGACGCCCTGCGCGAAGTCGTTGGCACGGCGGTGAAAGCCGGCGTGCCGGTGCCCTGCTTCGCCTCGGCGATCGCCTACTACGACGGCTATCGCGCCGAGCGGCTGCCGGCCAATCTGCTGCAGTCGCAGCGTGATTTCTTCGGCGCCCATACCTTCGAACGCGTCGACAAGGACGGCAGCTTCCACGCGCAGTGGAACTAGGGCCTGCTGTAGTGCGCCCATGAAAACCGGCCCCATCCAGCGCTGGATGGGGCCGGGCGGCCCGGCGGGCGGTCGACAGGGCTCCGGCTCAGACGTCGTCCGGAGCGCCTGCCGGATGGCGCATCAGCTCCTCGACGAAACCGAATTGCGTCATGTCGGTCATGCGTTCGGGATAGAGCACGCCCTGCAGATGATCGTATTCGTGCTGCACCACTCGGGCATGGAAATCGGCCGCCTCGCGTTCGATCGGGGCGCCGCGCTCATCGAGCCCGCGGTAGCGGATCCGGCGCCAGCGCGGCACATAGCCCTGTAATCCGGGGATCGACAGGCAGCCTTCCCAGCCGCCGACGCGCTCGTCGCCGATCGGTTCGATCTCGGGGTTAACAAGCACCGTCAGCGGCACGCCGTCGTCGTTCGCGTCTTCGGCCGCTCGCGACGGGGGCACGAAGAACATCATCACCGACCACGTCGCATACACCTGCGGCGCCGCCAGTCCGACGCCCTCGGCGTCGGCCAGGGTTTCCTTCATGTCCGCAATCAGGCGCTGGATCTCGCCGTCGGTTGGATCGGCGATCGGTGTAGTGGGCTGGCGCAGCACGGGGTGGCCCATGCGCGCGATCTTGCGTATCGCCATGTCGTGCTCCAATGGTTAAACAGGCCGCTCAGGATAGCGCCGCGGTGCGAGTCGTTCTCGCTACGCCGCACCGGGCGTCGAGCGCTCGCCCGCCTGCATCCGCGATTCGAAGAAATCCGAGAATGCCGCCACGCGCGGCGGCAGTCGATGATATGGCGGGTAATAGAGCGTCAGCCATATCGGCGGCGGGGCCCAGTCGGGCAGCACCCGCACCAGCCGGCCGGCCGCCAGCGCCTCGGCCACGATGAAATCCGGCAACAGCGCCACGCCCTGCCCGGCGGCGGCCATGCTCGCCAGAAACTCGCCGTTGTTGGCACAGATCGGCCGCCCGGCCGTGATCTCGACGTGGGTGGTGCCGTGCGACAACGGCCAGGTCTCGCCGCGGCTGTCCGGGCTGAAGGCCAGACAAGCGTCGCGCGGCAGTTCGTTGGGATGGGACACGGCAGCGAACGGTGTATCCGGCGCGGCGACCAGATAGCGTGCGATCGGGCAGATCTTGCGCCAGATCGTGAATTTGTCCGACGGCGGCCCGGAAATCCGCACGGCCAGGTCGAAGTCGGCGTCGACGATATCGACCATTTCGTCCGACAACGACACTTCCGCCCGAATGTTCGGATGCGCGGCCCGGAAATCGGCCAGAACCGCCGGCAGCACGCGCATGCCGAACGACATGGGCGCGTTGATACGCAGCGTGCCGGCATCGGCGCGATGGGCATCGATCAATTCGCTGCGGGCGTCTTCCACCGCCTGCATCGCCGGCCGCAGGCGGGCGGCATAGGCCGCGCCGGCGCTGGTCAGACTGACCCGGCGCGTCGTGCGTACGAACAACTGCACGCCCAGATCCTGTTCCAGCGCCGCGATCGTGCGCGTGATCGACGCCGGCGTGACCCCGAGTTCACGGGCCACCGCAGTGAAATTATGGCGCTCCGCCGCCAACAGAAAGGTCCGTAACGCCTTGAAGTCGTCCATGCCGTTTATTGCGCTGCACGAAATAATATAAAAAGGATTATGCCAATTCTCTGTCGGGCGGCGCGTTGCTAGATTGATCATGAAGATTCTTACAACGTCAGCGCCATGCTGGCAGGACGACTCGCATGATCACGCAGATTCAGGGCCTGCATCACATCACCTCGCTGGCCGCCGATGCCAATCGCAACAATCGGTTCTTCACCGACGCGCTCGGCCTGCGGCGGGTCAAGAAAACGGTCAACTTCGACGAGCCCAGCGTCTACCATCTCTACTACGGCGACGAGATCGGGACGCCCGGCTCGGTGATGACCTATTTCCCGTTCCCGCATGCCGCCCGCGGCACGGCGGGCACCGGCGAAGTAGGAGAAATCCAGTTCGCCGTAGCGCCCGGCGCACTCGAGTTCTGGGCCGACCGGCTCGCAGCGATGGGCGCAACGGAACCGACGCTCGACACCACGTTCGGCCAGCGTCGGCTGCGCTTCATCGGCCCGGATGGCGATGCGCTCGCGCTGATCGAGCGGCCCAACGACGCGCGCCCGGTCTGGACCGGCGGCGGTGTTCCGGCCGAGTCGGCGGTGCACGGCTTTGCCGGCGCACGGCTGCGGCTCAAGGATGACGGCGCCACCACCGAGCTGCTGGCATTCATGGGCTACGAGCGCGCCGAGCGCGAGGATCAGGTCACCCGCTTCGTCATGCCCGACGGCAACGGCGCGGACACCATCGACGTGGAAGTGCTGCCCAGCGTCGACGCCTCGCGCCAAGGCGCCGGGTCGGTGCATCACATCGCCTTCGCCGTGCCGGATCGTGCGGCCCAGGCCGAGGTGCGCCAGGCGCTGCTGGATACCGGTTATCAGGTCACGCCGGTGATCGATCGTGACTATTTCTGGGCGATCTATTTTCGTACGCCGGGCGGCGTGCTGTTCGAGATCGCCACCAACGAACCGGGTTTCGATCGCGACGAAGACACGGCCCATCTCGGCGAGGCGCTCAAGCTGCCCGAGCGCTACGAGCCGTATCGCGACCGGATCGAGTCCCGTCTCGAACCGATCGCCGACTGATCGATCGCCACAACGCAGCCGAGCCGTGGGGCTCGGTTGCCCCGGAGCCCGTCATGTCCGAATCCTTCTATACAGCCTACCGCCGGGCCGGCGATCCCGATGCGCCGGTGGTCATGGCCTTTCACGGCACCGGGGCCGATGAACACCAGTTCGTCGGCCTGATCCAGCAGATGTGGCCGCGTGCCGGCATCGTGGCCCCACGCGGCGATGTCTCCGAAGGCGGCGCGCTGCGTTTTTTCCGGCGCACCGGCGAAGGCGTCTACGACATGGCCGATCTGGCCACACGCACCCAGCGCATGGCGGCTTTCATCGGGGCCACGCGCGAGGCGCATCCCGGCCGGCCGATCCAGGCGCTCGGTTATTCCAACGGCGCCAATATTCTGGCCGCCGTGATGTTCGAGCAGCCGCGGTTATTCGAGCGCGTGGCGCTGTTGCACCCGCTGATTCCCTGGACGCCCAAGCCCCAGCCGGCGCTCGACGGCCTGCCGGTGTTCGTCAGCGCCGGCCTTCGCGACCCGATCTGCCCGCCCGCACTCACCGACGCACTGATCGACTGGCTGCGGGCGCAGGGTGCGGCGGTAGAGCCCTTGATCACCGACGGCGGACACCAGGTCTCGCAGCCGGAGATCGACGCGCTGCAGCGCTTCATGCAGCAGCCGCAAGCGTGACCGCCCGAAGCCGGCTTCAGCCCAGCCGGCTTCGTACCACGACATGGGCGATGCCGAGTGTGACGACCGCCACGGCCGCCATTGGCCAGGCCTGGCCCCACACCACGCCGGGCGGCAACGCCTTGACGAAGCAGCCCTGCACGATCACCAGGAAATGCGTCAGCGGCAGGCATTCGGCCACCCACTGCAACACGCGCGGCATGTTGTCCACCGGCGTGGCGAAGCCCGACATCACCACCATCGGCACCGCGACCGCAAAGGCGCCGAGAATCGCTTGTTGCTGGGTCGAGGAGATTGCCGAGATCATCAGGCCGATCCCCACCATCGACAGGATCAACAGGACCAGACTCGGCAACAGCAACCCGAACGAGCCGCGGAACGGCACGCCGAAAACGAACACCGCCGCACCGATCATCACCAGACCGAGCACGGTGCCGATCAGTACCGCGGGCACGGTCTTGGCGACGATGATCTCGAACGGGGTCGTCGGCGACACCATGAGCTGGTCGAAGGTGCCGAGTTCGCGTTCGCGCGCGATCGACAACGCCGTGACGATCAGCGCGATGATGGTGCTCAGAATGCCGGACAGGCTCGGCACGATATACCAGCGATAGATCAGGTTCGGATTGAACCAGTGGCGCACCACGGTCGGATCGCGCGCGCCCGGGCTGTCGGGCACGAGTTCGGCGCCCGTTCGCGCCGCGATCCGGTCGAGATAGCCGAGCGTGATCTGGGCCGCGTTGGCCCGTCGGCCGTCCAGAATCACTTGCGCGGTGGCGGTATGCCCGGCGGCGACGTTGCGCGAGAAATCCGGCGGAATATCGAGCGCCGCGATCACCTGTTCGCGATCGATCAGGGCTCGGCGCTGGGCCGGGCTATGGACGGCGTAGACCCGATTCACGAAGCCGGCCGCGCCGATCTCGGCCAGCAGTTCATACGACGCACGCCCGGTATCGCGGTTATAGACCGCCAGATCGACGTGGTTCACCTCGAGCGTCGCGGCAAAGGAAAACACCAGCAGCTGGATCAGCGGCGGGCCGATCAGCACGAGGCGGCTGCGCGGATCGCGCAGGATGCTGAGCAGCTCCTTGACGATCTGAGCCCGAAGCCGGACGTTGAACAGGCGCCGGAACATCAATCCAGACTCTTGCGCGTACGCCACAGCGCGACCGCAAAGGACAATGCGCCGATCGCCAGCATGGCCGCCAGATCGCGCAGCAGCAGCGGCCACACGTCGCCGGCCAGAAACACCGTCTGCAACGACGCCACGAAATAACGCGCCGGCACCACGCAGGTCAGCCAGCGAATCGGCCACGGCATGCCCGCGATCTCGTAGATGAAGCCCGACAACAGAAACGCCGGCAGAAAGCCCGTCATCAACGCGATCTGTGCGGCCACGAACTGATTACGCGCCAGGGCCGAGATCAACAAGCCCTGCCCCAGCGCCGGCACCAGAAACACCGACGACAACAACAGCAGCACGGCCCAGGAGCCGCGCAGCGGTACGTCGAACATGAAAACGGCCAGCGAGGCGGCCACCCCGGTGGCGGCCAGACCGAGCGCGAAGTACGGCAACAGCTTGCCAAGCAGGATCTCGGCTACCGAGGCCGGCGTGGACATGATCGCCTCCATCGTCCCGCGTTCCCATTCGCGAGCCACCACCAGCGCGGTCAGCATGGTGCCGATGATGGTCATGACGATGGCGATGGCGCCGGGAATCAGCGCGCGCCGGCTGTCGATCTCGGGGTTGAACCAGAACCGAGCCGCGAGTGCGATCGGCGGCGCCGCGCCGGCCGGCGGCCGTGCCTGTAGTGCCAGCCAGCCGCTCACCACGCCACGGGCATAGTTCGCCACGAAATTGGCGGTATTCGGCTGCGACCCGTCGGTGATGATCTGCACCAGCGGCCGGTCGCCGCGCGCGGCCAGGCGCTGATCGAAATCCTGTGGGATCACCACCATGCCGCGCAGCGCGCCCGAGACCAACGCGTCGCCCACGGCCTGGCGATCGTGGACAGTCGTGACGCGGAAATAACGCGTACCGGCGAAGGCCGCCGCCAGCGACTGGGCCGGCGCGCTGTCGGATTCCAGCACCACGCCGAGGCGGACGCTGCGAATATCCAGCGATACCGCGTACGCGAACAGAAACAACAGCACCACCGGCAGCACGACGGCGATCAGCAGCGTCGACGGATCGCGGATCAATTGCCGGCTTTCCTTGCGGATCAACGCCACCAGACGCCGCAGGCTGAACCCGTCGTGTCGGCGCACGAGCGGCGTGCTCATGGTGACGCCGACCGCGTCGTGGCCTCGTCTTCGCGGTCGGCGGCCTGGATGTGATGGATGAACGCCTGTTCCATGCTCGGCTCCGGGCATTCGGCCGTCGCCGCCGCGTGCTTGAGGGCATCGGGCGTATCCAGCGCAATCAGCCGCGCCCGATACATGAGCGCCACGCGGTCGCAGTATTCCGCTTCGTCCATGAAATGCGTGGTCACCATCACGGTCACGCCGCGTCGCACCAGCCCGTTGATATGGGTCCAGAATTCGCGTCGGGTGAGCGGATCCACGCCGGAGGTCGGCTCGTCGAGAAACAGCACCGGCGGGCGATGCATCAATGCACAGGCCATTGCCAGGCGCTGCCGAAAACCCAGCGGCAGCGATTCCGGTGCCGCATCCAGATACGGCGCCAGCTGGAAGATCTCGATCATCTCGGCCACGCGCTCGCGCCGGAGCGCGCCGTCGAGGCCATAGACGCCGGCAAAGAAGTCGAGATTCTGGCGCACGGACAACAGGCCATAGAGCGAGAATTTCTGTGCCATGTAGCCGAGGCGGCTCTTGGCCGCCCCCGCCGCCCGACGTAGATCGTGGCCCGCTACACGGGCCTCGCCCGCGGTTGGCTTGAGCAGGCCGCAGAGCATCTTGAAGGTGGTGGACTTGCCGGCGCCGTTGGGGCCGATCAGACCGAAGATCTCGCCACGCCCGACCTCGAAACTCACCCGGTCGGTGGCGGTGAAATCGCCAAAGCGTTTGCTGAGATCGCGACAGACCACCGGGCTCGAATCGGCCAGCGTCACCGGTTCCATGCGTGCCGCCAGGGCCGACGTGCCGCCGGGACCGCCGCCCAGCAAATCGACGAAGGCATCCTCGAAGCGCGCGGCCACCGGCACGACGGTGGCGCCGGACCGGCTGGCCAGAGCCTCGATCTCGTCGCGCCGGGCCTGACGGCGCAGCACCACGCGTACGCCGCTGCCTTCGATCACGCCGTCGCAAACACTGGGCAGCTCGAGCGCCTCGGCAAGCACGGCGCGTCGTTCGCCGCTCACGGCCTCCAGCCGGAAACTGCGCCCGGCCAGGCGCGCTGTGAGTTTTTCCGGCGGGCCGTCGAAGGCCAGCCGCCCCCGGTCGAGCAACAACACATGACCGCAGCGCTCGGCCTCGTCCAGATAGGCGGTAGACCAGACCACGGTCATGCCGGCACCGGTAAGCTCGTTGACCATGCGCCACAGATCCTGCCGGCTGAGCGGATCCACGCCGACGCCCGGCTCGTCGAGCAGCAGCACCTGCGGTTGGCCCATGAGCGCACAGGCCAAGCCGAGCTTCTGCTTCATGCCGCCGGAGAGCCGGCCGGCCAGCCGGCTCGTGAACGGGGCCAGCCGGGTGAATGCCAGCAGCCGGGCGAAAACCGCATCGTGGCTGGCCGCCGCCACGCCGCGCAGTTCGGCATACAGACGCATGTTCTGTAGCACCGACAAGTCTTCGTACAGACCGAAACGCTGCGGCATGTAACCGGTGATCGAGTGGATGTCGCCCCCGGCGGCGACGTCCCGCCCGGCCACGAGCGCACGGCCACCGTCCGGCGTCATCAGCCCGGTGAGGATTCGCATCAGCGTTGTCTTGCCGGCGCCGTCCGGGCCCACCAGCCCGGTGAGTCGACCCGGCCGGATTTCGGCATCGATGCCGGCCAGGGCCACGGTCTCGCCGAAGCGCTTGGTCAGCCCCGTGATCTCGATGCCCGGCGCGTCGACGGGGGCCGCGCCCGGTTCCGGCAACGTGGCCACGTCACGACCTCGGTTCGGCCACATCGACCGTTACCGGCATGCCCTGGCGCAGCCCTTCGTCGGCATCGGACACCACGATCCGCAGCCGGTAAACCAGATCGGTCCGCAACTGGGGCGTTTCGACCGATTTCGGCGTGAATTCCGCCTGCGACGCGATAAAACCGATACGGCCGTGGTAGACGCGTTTCGACGAATCGGTGTGCAGCGTCACCGTTGCCCCGGGCACGATACGGCCCAGATCCGGCTCGTCGACATAGGCGCGGACGTATACCGGATTACGCAGGTTGAGGGTGAGCACCGGCTCGCTCGGGCCCACCATGCTGCCCGGCTCGCGCACCCGCGACAGTACGGTGGCGGCCGCCGGGGCATAAAGCCGGGTATCGCCGAGGGCGATGCGCGCCTGATCGCGCTGGGCCCGGGCCGCGGCTAGCGTCGCCCGGGCGGTCGCGATGTCCTCGCTGCGCGCCCCGGCCCGCTGGAGCGATAACGCCTGTTCGGCCGAGGCCAGCTCGGCGGCCGCCTGATCGCGGGCCGCGCGCGCGGCATCCAGGCTACGTTGTGCCGCGGCGTTCGAGGCCCGCATCAGACGTTCACGTCGATAATCGCGCTCGGCGTTGCGATAAGTCGCCTGCGCACGTTCCACCGCCGCCTTCGCCTCGGCGATCTCCTGCGGGCGATTGCCGGCCTCCAGTTTGGTCAGTACGGCGGCATCCGCCCGGACTTGGGCGGCGGCCTGGGCCAATGCCTGGCGATAGGGCGCGGCATCGATCGCGGCCACCCACTGGCCCGCATGGACCCGATCGCCCTCCTCGACCGCCACCGACGTCAAACGCCCGGGCTGCCGGAAAGCGAGTTCTACCTGGCGGATATCTACGTTGCCGTAGAGGCGCAGCCCGGTGGGGCCACGATCGCGGTCCCACCACGACGCCAGCCCCGCCACGACCGCGGTCGCAAGCAGCACGGCCGCCGCGATGGCACTGCGTCGGTGGTTCATGGCGGGGCCGCAGCAAGCAGCGCCTGCAGGTTGCGATGCAGGGCAGTGCGGATCGTGGCCATCGCCGCCGCGTCAATATCGCGCCAGGACATCGCGCGCAGCACGCTGGCGCGTGCGGAGCGAAACACCAGAATCTGACCGAGAACGGTCAGCGCCAGCACGCGGGCCGCCTCGGGTTCGATCGGCCCGGCCAAGCGCGCCACCAACCGTTCGACCAGGTCCAGAAAACGGCCCATGAAGCCGTCGTAGAGAATATCGAAAGCCTCGGTCGGGCGTTGTTGTTCGCGCATGATCAACCGGGCCCAGGCATCCGAGCCCGGGCCGGTCATCAAAGCCAGTACGCCATCGGTGAGACGGAACAGGGCGTCGAAATCGGCGGCCCGGTCGCGAGCCCCCTCGCCTTCGGACAACGCCGCCTCCACGGCGGCCATTTCCGGATCCAGACGGGCCCGAATGCGCGCGGCGATCTCCACGAACACGGCGCGATACAGCCCTTGCTTGTGGCCGAAGTGGTACCCGATCAACGACTGATTCACCCCCGCCCGCGCCGCGAGCGCGCGCAGACTCACCTTGTCGTAGCCCTCGGCGGCAAATGCCTGCATCGCGGCTTGCAGCAATGTGTCGCGGGTGAGATCACCCCGCGTCGAACGATCGGATACCGGCATGGTCATGGTTCGCGAGCCGTCGACCGTTGCATCGGTCAATCGAGTAAATACGGGACCCGACTCATCCTATGCGGCTCGACCGCGCCGTCGATTGAGCTAGATCAAAGCCGCCGACGGCTCAGAGTGTGCGCCAGAAAAATGCGTCGATGGTGCAATGGACGGACGGGCCGCAAACCGCCAGTTTTGCCGCACCCGAAATGATGCGCCGCTCCGGCGCCCGAGGCCGCGACCCCTGTCGGTGGCGGCGACGCGATCAAGGAACGAAACCATGCTCAAACACATCAACCCGCTGCTGACAGGCGAGCTTCTCGCTATCCTCGCCGACATGGGACACGGCGACGAGTTGGTTATTGTCGATGCCAATTTCCCCGCCGACGCGCTCGCGCAGCGCCTGGTCCAGCTGCCCGGCATCACGGCCACGGCGACGCTGGAAGCGGTGCTCGACCTGCTACCGTTGGACGACTTCGTCGATACGCCGACAGCGGCAATGGACGCGCCCGACGGGCGCCCGGCGATGTATACCGAATTCGATCGCATGCTGGCGGATGCCGAAGGCCGCGAGATCCCGATCGAACTCATCGATCGCTTCGATTTCTACGACCGCACGAAACAGGCCTATGCCGTCGTCGCCACCGGCGAACGCCGGCTGTACGGCAATATCATCCTCAAGAAAGGCGTACTGCGCGCGTGACATCGCGGGCATGATCGAGGCCCCGGCCTCGATCATGCAAGACGAGCCAAAGACTCGCGTCAGACAGGCGCGCCCAGCCCTGCGATGCGCTCCGGGCCGTGCTTATTTGCGCAACCCGTATTCGTATCGTGCCCTGATGTTCGGCGGCGACCGACGCAAGCCCATGTGATTGCTGGCGGCACCCCGCCACAGTTGCGCCGTGCGCTGCAAGCAGCGACATTTAGGCCGCAAACGGGGGGCGACAGCACAACGATGGCGATCCACGACTACGACGGCGAGACACGTCTCAAGCTCGAAGCACTCCGGGCGTTACCCGATCCCATCTTCGTGCTTACCGAAAGCGGCCGGTATGCCGCCATCATCGGCGGCAACGACCGGGGGCTGTACCATGATGGTTCCTGCCTGGTGGATTTCACGCTCTACGACGTGCTGCCCGAAGCCAAGGCCGACTGGTTTCTCGGCGAAATTCGCCGCACGCTCGCCGAGGATCGTCTACGCGTGGTCGAATACACGCTGGCCGCGGCCGACGTCACAGGTTTGAGCGGCGCGGAGGGGCCCGAGGGCGAGCTCTGGTTCGAAGGCCGCATCCAGCCGATGCGTTATCAGGTGGATGGCGAACGCGCCGTGGCATGGCTCGCCAGCAACATCACCGCCCGCCACGATCTCGAAGTGCGTCTACGACAACTCAGCGAGACCGATGCGCTGACCGGTCTACCGAACCGCCGGCTATTCCTGGCCCGGCTCGACGAAATGCTGTGCGACTACGACCCGGAGCGGTCGAACATCGCGCTGCTGATACTCGATATCGACCGCTTCAAAACGATCAACGATCGCCATGGCCACTTCGAAGGGGATCGCGTCATCCAGACCGTGACCCGGGTCTGCGGCGAGCGCATCAAACGGCGCGACCTGCTGGCCCGCCTCGGCGGCGAGGAATTCGCCATGCTGCTCTACGACACCACCCCGTCCCAGGCGCTCATGGTGGCCGAACGGTTATGTCGTACCGTCGCCGAGCAACGCATCCGGCTGGAATGCGGCGCCACGATCAGCACCACCGTGAGCATCGGGGTCAGCGCGGCGACCGCCCAGCGTCGCCGGGCCCACGAGCTATTATCCGATGCCGATGCGGCGCTCTATCGCGCCAAGCGCAGCGGGCGCAACCGCGTCGCGCTGTCCGGCGACGAGACCATCGATCAACGCGCCCCACGCCGGCTCCGCCGCGCCGACTGATCGCTCAATCGCTGGCCGGAGCCCACCACAACAGCAGACCGGTCAATCCCACGCCGAGCGCTACGGCGAACCAGAGGCTATCCAGGGCAAAGTGCAGATAGGCCAGACTGCCGAGCACCGTACCGGCGAGCAGCCCCACCCACAGCAGGAAATACCAGGCCCAGGCCCAGCGATCGCCGCCCAGCAGCACACTGGTCAGGCGCTGGCCGAGCTTGACCAGCGTGCCCGTCATATAGGTCACCCCCAGGCTGACCTCGCCATTGCGCTCGAATACCGTGTTCTCGGCCCCCATGGCCAGCGCCATGCACACGATGGCGCCCCAGAAAAAATCAACCCGCTGACAAACGCCCGACAGCGCCAGCAACAACGTCACCAGGCCCATGACCACCGCCCGCCGGTGCGCGCCGACCCGATGGTTGACCAGCGATCCGCCCACCACGCCCAGCACGAACAGAATAATGACCGCGGCCGGTACGACCGCCGTTGATACGCTGCGCACGGCGCCTACGCCCAGTCGGGTGGTATTGCCGCTCATGAAGGCAATGAAATAGCCCCCGAGCGTCATGAAGCCCAGGGCATCGACATAACCGGCCAGCCCAGTCAGGGCGACCGCAATCGCTCGCTCGCGTCGACGATGCGTGATCAAGGCGGAGTCCAATGGCGCGAAGAAAAGGCGCCTCACTATACGAAAAAAGCCATCCCCTGTGCCGCCCGGGTCCACGTATGACAGCGGCATACCCTGGCGGCACGGAAAACCGCTAGCATGCCGGCTCAAGCGACTGTTCATGTTAATCGGCGTGCAAACAGCCGCCGACTTCATTCCGCGGAGTGCCGATGCGCTATTCCATACCGGCAACGAGCGTCGATGTGCCTCACACCGCCACGCTCGAGATCCAGAAAAGCCGCTTCATCGGCTGGTGCGCCCACATCGAGCACGGCGACGACGCGGAACAACTGATCGCGCGGGCCCGCGCGCACTATCCGGATGCTTCCCATCACTGCTCCGCCTTCATCGCTGGGCCACCCGGCGAGGATCAGGCGATCGGCTTTTCCGACGATGGCGAACCCGGGGGTACCGCCGGCCGACCGATGTATCAGGTGCTGGAGGGCAGCGGGCTCGGCCGAATCGCCTGCGTGGTCATCCGTTATTTTGGCGGTATCAAACTCGGCACCGGCGGCCTGGCACGAGCCTACGGCCAGACCGTGAGCGAACTGCTCGCGGATCTTCCCACGCGCGAATACATCCCGCGCCGGCGCGTCGCGCTCGACCTGGCCTTTGCCGACGAGCAACCCGCCCGCGACTGGCTGGCGCGACATGAAGGCGTCATCGCTGACGCGGCATACCATGCCGAGGGCGTCACGCTGGCGGTAGACTGGCCGTTGGATGCCGCGGCCGATCTGGCGGAACTGGACGCCCGGCTCAACGGCCGCCTGACCATCGACAGCGGCGAGGTCTGAGCCTCCGCCGCCGTCGATCGAGACAACAAACGCTTAGCCGCGTGCGGTCACTTCCAGCAGGTGATAGCCAAACTGCGTCTTCACCGGACCCTGCACTTCGTTCAACGGGGCGCTGAAGACCACTTCGTCAAACGCCGGCACCATCTGACCGCGGCCGAACGTCCCCAGCTCGCCGCCCTGCTTGCCCGACGGGCAGGTTGAATGCTCGCGGGCGACATCGGCGAAATCGCTGCCGTTTTCGATCTGCTGCTTGAGTTCGAGGCATTTGTCCTCGCTGTCGACGAGGATATGACGGGCACTGGCTTTAGCCATGGGAAAGCTCCTGCTTCGAGAAATCACGGACCGCGCATATTACGGCAATTCCGGGCTGTGGTCGGGTGGAGCGCGACGGCCCAAGCCGATCCGACCGGCGGCGTGGCTTGGTGCGGGGCGCCGTTCAATGCCATACGCCGGACATAAAAAAAGCGGGCTGCTTACGCAGCCCGCTTTTGCTTAAACGTTATCCGCGCCTTAAAGCGGGACGACGCTCGTCGCGCAAGGGCCCTTCTTGCCCTCACCGACTTCGAATTCCACTGCCTGTCCGTCCTCGAGCGAGGCGAAACCCTGCATTTTGATTTCCGAATGATGGACGAACAGATCTTTGCTGCCATCTTCAGGAGCGATAAAGCCGAAGCCTTTCTCCGAACTAAACCACTTCACTGTGCCTTTGGCCATAATTTACTCTTGGTACTACGATTTTGATAAGTGCAGTTGCCTGCCCGATCAAGCATACGCACCACGGCTCCAACACACGAGCATTGATGTGGTGAATTTGCCAGCCGCGCCGCTTGATCGACCGCTCACGGGCCGTATCGAGAGCGTTTATATACCCAAACAATTATTTTATAAACATAATCTTACGGCCATCTCAAAGGAAAAGACTCGGCACCGAAAAATGTCATCTCGCCGGGGCCGAGATTTTTCGCCCGCAGGCCGAAATTGCGCGATTTCTGCGTTCCAGGCGCGCATTGACCCGCAGAGCGCCTCTCCGGCCGGAGCGACACGAGCGCCTTGAAGAGGCGGCCCGATCGCCGTTCCCGGATGGAATTCAGCCACGTGCTTTCGCGAGCCAGCGGTCGAGTGCATTGGCAAAAGCCTGGCGTTCCTTCTCGCCGAGCGCCGACGGCCCGGTGCCGTGGATGCCGCTGGCGCGCAGCGTGTCCATGAAATCGCGCATCGTGCGTTTGGCCGCGATGTCATCAGGCGAATACATCTCGCCGCGTGGGCTCAGCGCCTGGCCGCCGTTGTCGATCACCTCGGCGGCCAACGGGATATCGGCGGTGATCACCAGATCACCGGCCGTCATGCGCCGGACGATCTCGTTGTCCGCGACGTCGAACCCGCTCGCGACCTGCACCGCCTGGATCTGCGGCTGGCGCGGCACCTGCAAGGGCTGATTCGCCACCAGCGTTACCGGCATGCCGGTCCGCTTCGAGGCCCGAAACAGAATCTGCTTGATCACCACCGGGCACGCATCGGCATCGACCCATATCTGCACAACCGGCTCCGCGTTGAGGCCCGACGGCGGCCGTACCCATGTACTGTCCGCGCCGGATTTTCGAATGACCGGCGCATCTTACTATTCCCGCCGCAGTCGTGATGTGCCGCTAGCCGCCGAGTCACCGCTCGCGGACGCGGCCGGTCCGAAGATAGTCGAATCGCACCGATCGACTATGGAGTTGCACCTATCGACCCGAGCTTACCGGCCGCGTTTGCATGACACGGCTTCATCGACTCGATAAAGGACTCTGCCATGCAGATTCAGGAACGACTCAACACGCATTCGAATCCCGTCGACTTCAACAAGGAACTGGCCGACTGCATCGCCGCGTGCTAGGGCCTGTTGCCGTTTCGTGCGAGCGCCGCGTTGGAGCCCGCAAATCGTGTCCGGCAAGGCGCGAGTCGCCGCGTCGTGGCGTGCCACGACCCAGACTCGCAACGCCGCCGGGCGCGATTTGCGGCCCAACCCGAAGGGACAAGCGCTGTTTTGCGGCAATACAGCGTTGTCGCTCTCTCGCGTAGAACAACTACGCCACGTTCGCTACGCCTCGTCTTGCCGCAAAACAGCGCTTGGCGCGGACTCGCACGAAACGGCAACAGGCCCTCAGAATGCAGCCAATGCTGCTCGGTATGCGCCGACGCCTGCCTCGGCCATGACGGCATGGCGCAATGCGTTCGAACGGATCTCGATTGCGCCGACATTTGCAGCACCACCGTGCGCGTGCTGTCGCGACAGACGCATATCGACAAATCGGCGGCCGCCACGCTGGTCAAAGCCTGCCGTGATGCCTGCCAGACCTGTGCCCGCGACTGCGAATCGCATCGCGATCAACACCAGCATTGCGCCGAATGTGCCGATTCCTGCAATCGTTGCGCCACCGCTTGCGACGAGTTGCTCGGCCACCTCGACGGCTAGGCGGATTCGACTTCGGATACACGTCCGATCGCAAGCCTCCGCTGTTGATTCGACAGCGGAGGCTTTTTTCATGGATCGCTGGTTTTAGCGACCGGACATGGGCGCAGGCCGCTTCTGTAAGCCATTTCGACGTGCGTGACGATCCGCGTGTCGGCTTACTAATATGCTGCTAATAATTATTATTTTCAGCATCTTATACAGGGGTATAGCAATCGAGCATCTCGCCTCCCGCGATCATAGAATGGCCTCCGGCTGTCATCAGGATCGACGCCGTATATTCCAGCTGTGATTTTTCAACGTCTTGATTCGATTGATTTTAAATAATCGATCCGTCCCAGGGCCGTCGGTCTTCATGACGTCGCAAGCCAATCGCCATGGCGGCCCAGAACCCTTTTCGCGACGCAGATCCGGTTTGAGCGGGGCGTCGGGTCAGGCTCGGCTCGCGCCGCTTGGAGACAACAGGCACTTACAGCCGTCGCGTCGCCGCCAAGCCGTGACATCGCCGGGCGTGGCACAACCGTTGCGAACTGCCCGGCGGATATTTGGGGAGCACTTGTGTTGAAGCCGTCCTTGCAGACCGTGGGCCACGCATTGTGGCGATCCCCCGACGAGCGCAATACGGACCCGCGTCGCGCACACCGCCCTGCTCGTGAGCCCGAGGTTCCCGGCGAGCATCGGCGCCCCGGGCGCGACAATCGCATCGACACGTTGCGCGGCTTGTTGCTGGTGATCATGACGATCGACCATCTCGGCGGGCCGCTGTATGCCATCAGCTATTCGCCGCTCGGATTCGTGACCGCGGCCGAAGGCTTCGTCTTTCTGTCCGGCTATATGTTTGCGCTGGCGTATGTTCTGCGGGCACCCGACCTGCGTACGCTGCGCCGTACCTCGATCCGCCGCGCGGCCCTGATTTATCGCTACTACATTGCCGCGCTGGCGCTGCTCGTCGGGTTGACCTGGTTATTGCCGCGGCTCGGCGTGTACTGGCATCTGGGCGGGACCATCCATCACCCTTGGGTTTGGAATCTGCTGTCGTTCGCGATGGTCAACCAGCCCGCTTATTTCGACATTCTGCCCATGTACGTGGTGTTCGTACTGGTCACGCCGTTTGCCGTGTTGGGCATTCGGCGCGGCTATGCGGGGCTCGTGGCGGCAGCGAGTGTGGGTATCTGGGCAATCGGCAGCCTGCTGCATCCGGCCGGGCCACTCACCGCGTTGTTGGCCGGCGACTACCGGGCCGGCCATTTCAATCTGCTGTGCTGGCAGCTGCTATGGACGCTCGGGCTTCTACTGGGCTGTTATCGCGACACCGTGCGGCGTGCACTCGGCCGGATGCCCGCCTCGGCGTGGTTGGCGCTGCTCGTTTTTCTCGGCGCCCTGTGCCTGGCCCGCCACGATCTGCTGTCGATCGGGCTCTCTGCACAGGACTCGGCGCTCGACAGCACAAAGATGGGCTGGCTGCGACTGTTCGATACGCTTGGTCTGCTGGTGCTCACCGCCGGGCTGTTGCGGTTCGTGCCGCGCACGGCCCGGGTGCCGTGGCTGGATTATCTCGGCCGCTCGTCGATCCAGGTATTCACGTTCCAGGTGCTCCTCGTCTATCTCGACATGGGTATCGGCTTCCGGGTCGAGGCGCTGGGCAGCCCGGCGCTGCACGTCGTGTATACCCTGGCCTGTGTGCTGACCCTGACGCTGCCCGCATTCCTCCATCATCGCCGACGCCAGCGAGCCTGAGGGGCGTCGGCACGCACGACGCCCCCGCGATTCGACGATACGCCGCCTCGCTGGGCCCGCTCGCCTGAAAACCGGGCCCGCGGCAACATCCCGGGCGCTGCGGGCGCCGCACCACCCGCAGACACCGCTCAGACGATAGCGGTCTGCAAGGCCGCGGCCAGCCCGGGCGCGTAGTCGGCGCCGTGGGGCACGGTGGCCGTCGACGGCTTGAGCGCGTCGTCGATCGGCTCGGCGCGGCCGCCGAGATACTCCGCCAGGAACGCCTCGATAATCGCATTGAAGGCGATATTGTTGGCTGGGCGGGCGAAGCCGTGGCCTTCGTCGGGGAACAGCACGTAGGTGACCGGGATCGATTTCTCGGCCATCGCATTCACGATCTGGTCGCTCTCGGCCTGTTTCACCCGCGGGTCGTTGGCGCCCTGACCGATCAGCAACGGCCGCACGATGCGATCGGCATAGGTCAGCGGCGAGCGCTCGCTGAGCCAGGCCTGACCGGCCTCGGTCTCGGGATCGGCCATGCGGCGGTACATCTGGCGGCGGCCGGCTTCCCAATAGGGCGGGATACTGTCCAGCAGCGTTTTGAGGTTCGACGGGCCGACGATATCCACACCGCAGGCAAAGGTCTCCGGCGTGAGCGTCAGCCCGGCCAGCGCGGCATAGCCGCCGTAGGAGCCGCCCATGATCGCCACACGCTTGGCATCGGCCACGCGCTGCTCGACCGCCCAGTTGACGGCGTCGATCAGGTCGTCGTGCATGGCCGCGCCCCACTCGCCGTCGCCGGCGGCGGTGAAGGATTTGCCGAAACCGGTCGAGCCGCGATAGTTGACCGACAACACGGCATAGCCGCGATTGGCCAGCCACTGGTGGTATGGGTTGCTGCCGTAGTCGTCGCGTGCCCAGGGGCCGCCGTGGACCAGCAGCACCATCGGCAGCGGCCGATCCGGCGTGGTAAAGCCGTCGGCGCCGCTGCCATGCGGCAAGGTGAGATACGCGGTGAGCGTGAGCCCGTCGCGCGCGGTGATTTCCAGCGGCGTCATGCCGGCCAGCGGCGCGCCGACCAGCTCCGGACGGCTAACGAACAACGTCGTGAGCGTGCGGCGATCGCGATCGTAGAGATGCGTGATCGGCGGCGCCGTGACCGGGTCGTTGACCACCACCCAGCGCCGATCGTCGTCGGTGCGCGAGGTGACGTGTACGTCGCCTTCGAGCTCGCCGTCCAGAAACGCCAGATCGTCGCCGATGGCCGGGTCGATCACGTGCCATTCGGTGCGCAGATAATCCACCGCCCAGGCCTGGATTTCGTGGGTGTCCGGATCGGCCATCACGCCAGTCACGTCGGCCTTCGGCGACGCGGCGATCTCGTGCATTTCGCCGGTGTCGAGATTCTGGGCCACGAGGGCGGCGGTATCGCGGCCGCGACTGTCGATCCAGTACAGCGTGTTGCCGTCGCGAGTGAAACCGGCCGGGCCGGTGTTGGCGCTGTCCTCGAAGCTGATGCGGGCGAACGGCTCGTCTTCCACCATGCCGTCCTGCACGCGGAAGAAATCCTCGCCGCCGTCCTCGCGCGGGCGCTGCGCCAGCCGGATCTCGAGGCTCTCATCCACCAGAAAACCGCCGTACCCGTCGTTCTGCATCGCCAGCGTCAGCGCGCCGCTGTCCAGATCCAGACGATAGACATCGTGCCAGCGCGGATCGCGATCGTTGATGCCGACGACGATATGGTCGCGCACGTGCCGGCTGACGCCGAACATCTGGACCCGCACGCCTTCCTGTGGCGTGAGCGTGCGCTGGGTGGCGCTTTCCACGTCCACGCCGAACAGGCGGAAGTTCTCGTCGCCGCCCTGATCGTTCACGAACAACAGCTGACGGCTGTCCGGCGACCAGAAATAGCTGCGGATCGGACGAACGCGCTCGTCCGTCAACGCGCGGGCTTCATCGGGACGGTCGGCCGGCGCAACCCAGAGGTTCAGCACATCGTTGGACGGCGCGATCCACGACAACCAGCGGCCGTCCGGGCTCAGCCGCCCCTGAATACGGCTCGGGTTGCCGAACAACCGCTCGCGTTCGATCAAAGGCACATCACGGACACCACCGGCGGCGGCGTCACCACTCGCCGCCATGGGCATCCTGTCAGCGGGGATGTTCCAGCGCATTGG
Organism: Salinisphaera hydrothermalis C41B8; assembly: GCF_000732535.1. Classification (GTDB taxonomy): domain Bacteria; phylum Pseudomonadota; class Gammaproteobacteria; order Nevskiales; family Salinisphaeraceae; genus Salinisphaera; species Salinisphaera hydrothermalis. The sequence continues at coordinate 39,927 of NZ_APNK01000014.1, read as the reverse complement.
GCGCTCCTTTACGAAAATTGATAGGCCTCGTATTGCGAGGCGTGGGTAGTCAGGATAACGCGGGGCGCCCCGGCCGCGGGGTCGACTCGACGACGCGGCGGGGAGAACGCTCACGGTAAACGCATCAACCGGTGCCTAAAGTCCGCCGACCGCCGGCCGATATAGCGAATCCGGTTCTTATTTTCCGGACTTGGAGAATCTCGCATGGACGCAGGAAGTGTGAACTCGACCGTCAGCACCGCCATGGCGTTGCAACAACACAACCAGAACCAGGATGTGCAGGCCAACCTGCTGCGCAAATCGCTTAACAGTCAGGCCTCGCAGATGAGCCAGCTCATGTCGTCGCTGGAAACGCAGCCGGCACTGGCCACCACCGGATCGATCGGTACGCAGATCAATACCTACGCCTGACGGCGATTCGGCCGTATGTTTTTGAAACGATAGAGGCCGCAGTTAATGCGGCCTTTTTTTCGTCTCATGCTCGGTTTGCGTGCGTTGTTGTACGGTTAAGGGCTGGCGAGCCACCATCGCTCGTTCGACGCCGGCTGCCGAGCCGCAACCCGTGAAAACCCGATTATCCTCATGAAAACCATCGGTCTTCCGGGCGGCACGGCCTGGCCGTCGACCCTCGAGTATTACCGGTATCTCAACCAGCTCGCGCAGCGCGAATTCGGCCCGCGGCATTCCGCTCGGTTGCTGCTCAAAAGCATCGACTACGCGCCTTTCATCGATTGCTACGGGACCGATTGGCCCGGCGTGCTCCGGCTGTTCGAACCGGAACTCGCCGAACTGTTCGCGATGCGCCCCGACTGCGTGGTGGTCTGCTGTAATACGCTGCATCGAGCGATCGACGAGTTGGCGGACCGCTGGCCAACCGATGTTCCGATCATCCATATCGTCGACGAAACAGCGCGTGTCGCCATCGACCGCGGTTACGATCGTGTCCTGCTGCTCGGGACACAGTTCACGATGGAAAACGGCTACTACGCTGGGCGCCTCGAGGCGGCAGGCCTGACGGTCGATATACCCGCAGCCGAGGAGCGCGCCCGCATTCAGCACATCCAGTCGGCCATCTCGGCAGGCCACACGCCCAATGACGCCGAGGCTTACTTCCAGCATCTTCTGTCGCGTCATGCCAACTGTGACGCAGCGGTACTCGCCTGCACCGAGTTGCCCGCGGCAACGAATGCCGAAACCAGTCCCTTGCCATTGCTCGATCCTCTGACCCTGCAGTGCGACGCCGCGTTTGCGTTCGCGGTCGATCGTTGAACAGCACGGCCTCTCGATCCATCCCAGCGCATCGCGGCCGGCCTGGCGCGGTCACTCAAGTCTCAGCGCGACGCAATCGTTGCCTTGTGTTAGGACGCGATAGCCGTTGTCGCGCAGAAGACGTCGCGTGTCTTGTACGTCCGCCGGCGACAGATGGGTCTGTTCGTATTTGATGATCCGGGGCGGATATTGCTGGAAGTCGATGGATTTTACGATTTCGGCGTCGTAACCCTCGGTATCGATCTGCAGCAGATCCACACGGGGCAGCCGATAGTCCTCGATCAGCCGCGTCAGCGGCATGCAATCGACCTGCTCGGCAGCGATCTGTTCCGGCGCAACGCCGGCTCGAATCAAGTGCTCGCGGTCGAACGAACCTAGCCCCGCGAACCAGGGCGGGAACGAGTCCAGGCTATCCGGGTCGATATGGTAGACCACCGCCGTGGACTCCGATTCATGTATGGCGCAACGAATCGGCTGAATGTTGGGAAAACCGGCGTAATGCCGTTCCAGTTTCTCGAAATAATATTCAAGAGGCTCGACCACGAGCCCGCGGCATTTGTCGTTGGATACCAGCGCGAACAGATTATCGAAATGAACGCCGTCGTTGGCGCCGACCTGCACGAAGTAGAACTGTTCCTGTTTTCTCAGCGTCTTCCGTATAGCTTTCTCGAACTCGTCGATGCGTGAAATTTCATAGCGGAAGGGTTTGATCAGCTTATTCAGTAGGCGAAGGGTCGACATGGTCTGCGTGCCGCGGGCATCCTTGATCGGGAAAAGTGAGCGTTGATCGAGCCAAACGTTCGCCCGTGTCTGGTCGTGGGAGTTCGTCGTAACTCGGCAACAAGAGATTGAGATAAGCGCGAGCTGCCGTGTCCATGGAAAAATCGGCGGCCCGTTTTCGAAGATCTGCCGGATCCGGCGGCCGCTCCAGCGTAGCCACGATAGCAGCGGCGAGCGCGTGATCGTCGCCCACCGGAACAAGCCGGCCATCGCGCCCGTCGCGCAGCACTTCCGCCGGCCCGCTCGGACACGCCGTGCTCACGACCGGGCAGCCTACCGCGAGTGCCTCGGCGAGAACCATGCCGAAGCCTTCACGCCGCGACGACGACACCAGAACGTTGGCGCATGCCATCCAGGCATACACATTCTTTTGCGCGCCCGGCATATAGACGTCGGATTCGATCCGCAAATCGCGACTCAATTCCGTGAGCCGGTCACGCTCGGGCCCATCGCCCAGAAGAACGAGGCGACAGGGGCGTTGCGCGCGTACTCGGGCAAATGCCCGGACCAGCGTGGCGAAGTCTTTTCTCTCGGTCAGCTCGCCGACGCCCAGAATCATCTCGCATGCGTGCGCATCCGTCGGCCAGGGCCGATCGATCTCGGCGCCGCTCGAGGCCCGAATAGACGCAATATCCACGGGATTGTAAATCGTGGTGATGCGATCGGGGCTGAGCCCGATCGTCGCGGCGAGATTCGACGCGACCCCTTCGGATACAGCGGTAACGGCGTCGGCACGTCGATACGTCGCGGCCGCGACCGTCGCCAATGCTTCCCAGGCCTGACCGCCGGTAAACTGGGTGTGCTCCGAGACGACCACCCGGCCCGACCAATCGGCGCGCTCGCGCGCCAGAATCGCCAGCACATTCAGAGCGGGTTTGGGTGAAAGCAACGCCGCCGGCCGGGCCTGCCGCAGATATCGCTCAAGCGAGCCCAGAAACCGCAACGCGCGACGCAACGCCGGAACGGGCAGCAACGTATAACGTGAAGTCTGCCATCCTTGGCCACATGCAATCTGGCCCATGCGGGCGATCTTGCGGGATTTCGTAAGCTCAATAACCGCGATATTGGCCGGAACCGCCATGTCGGTCGCGACCGGGGTGTCGCACACCAGTAGGTCGATGCGATACCCCATATTCGCAAGCTTTTCGGCCAGCGAAAGTATGACGCGCTGAACCCCGCCCGTTGTCAGGTTATCCAGGAGCAGCGCGAGGTGAGGTCGAGCCTTGATGTTTGACTGTTCTATCTTCATGCGAACTACAGACAAGATGCCAAGGCCAACGGAGCATTCGAGGTTCGAGCTTGTGGCTCTTTTCTCCTCCCATAAGCGACGACAGTACGTGTCTCAACCGCTTGAATCCGTAAGACGCCGACACGTCATACGGCGCATCAGCAGGATCGTCGACTCCGTACCCATGCACATGACTTCGTGCTTGTCTGTTTGCCCCCGAGCCAGGCCCTATTGTGCTTGAAGAGTCCGGCTCCAAATTTAAGTAGAAATACTTATTCCGAAAAACAATGCCAGCGAGCGATGACTGGAACCGTCGAGAGGTGGATGCAATGAAGCTTTATCGGAAACGTCGTCACGGACTGGCGATAGCCGCAATCGGTCTTATCTTCCCCGCCATTGCATCGGTTGCATCAGCGGCAGGCTTATCGGGTGATACCACGCCGCCTCAGCGCGACACGGCACCCCATCAAGTACTTACACAACAGCAGACGCGGCAACAACAGCAACTGAACCGCCGCCAGCAGATGCAATCCCAAAGCCTGGAACGCCAGCAAGCCCACGAACGCCAACAGCTGCAGCTGCAACAGCATTCGTTCTCGGGCCCGCCGAGCCTTGAACAGCAAGCGCGCCAAAACACGCTGCAGAACCAGCAACAGCTACAGCGCTCGCAATTGCAACTCCAGCAGCGCGGCGAGCAACAACGGCTACAGCAGCAACAGTTACGGGAACAACAGCGAAGCCGAACGCCTTAGGGTCTGTTGAGGTTTCGTGCGAGCGCCGCGTTGGCGTCCGCAAATCGTGACCGGCAAGGCGTGAGTCGCCGCGTCGTGGCGTGCCACGACCCAGACTCGCAACGCCGCCGGGCGCCCCTAGTTAATTTTTTATGGGCGGCCCAACCCGAAGGGACAAGCGCTGTTTTGCGGCAATCCAGCGCTATAGCTCTCTCGCGTAGAACAACTACGCCACGTTCGCTACGCCTCGTCTTGCCGCAAAACAGCGCTTGGCGCGGACCCGCACGAAACCTCAACAGACCCTAGGCTACGGGCCATGCAGCGATAAAGAGGAAGCCATCCGCCTCGCGGTCGTGACCGCAGCGCGCCGAGAACCCACGTTCACCTCGGTTACAGGCTCGGAATTGAATCCGCGGCGGGTATTCAATGATCGCGGCGTATTCGATCAGCGCTTCGTCTCAGGATATATGACGGCCGGGCGTCAGTTCTCGGCCGATGCACGCTGCCGGAGGCTGGGCGGCAGCTGATCCGCCGGACAACGTCGATAGGTTACGTCGCCTGCCTTCGAATCCACGGCGAAATGATCGGCATCGATCAGCTTGATCGTCAGGGGCATGGTCGTACGTGGCGCCTCACCGACCCCGGCGTCGATACAACTATTGGCAAGCGTCACGAGATTTCCGCGGCGTTTCACCACGTGCGCTCGGCAGGCATGCGAATGCGCGCCGTCAAAACCCTGGCCGTTATATACCAGCAACGCCGCCAACGGCGGATCGCCGCAGGATGAGTCTTCGGTAACGAAAGTGCCCTCGTGCAACGGCAACGTTGCCACCCTGGGCGAGGCGGGCGAAGTGTCGACGGTTGTGCCGCCCGCCGAGGTTTGGGCACAGCCGGACAATCCACAGATCCATAGAACCGACAGCGCGGCGACAAACCGGGCAGGTCGTGACATAACCATCCTTCGCGATCAGTAAACAGCACCGCAGCGCACTAACTTAGCCCGGATCGGCGAGCCCGTATGCCGGCAGCGCCGGGCCGCCGAACACGGCCCGCCTCAGTCGGCGGCTCGACGCTCGGCCACCGCCGCATTCACCCGGGCACGCAACGTGCGCAACCGTCGGTCGTGAATGCCCTGCTCGTCGAGATGGGCCACGGTGCTGTTGAGATATTCCGCGGCCGAACCGATCATGCCGTGGCCGGTGGCCAGCATCTCGATCACCGTCGCGTCTTCCAGACGTCGGCAGAAACTGTCGTGTTCGGCATTGGCGACGAAGGTCATGGCCGGCAGCGACGCGCCAGCGCGGTCATACAACGTGACCCAACGCGGCGTATAGACGCCGGTGAGCATTTCGCGCCGCCAGATCATCAGCAGCTCGTGTTCCACATCATCCGGCGGCAACCGCAGCGCCATGCCCCGGCAGGAACCGCCCGGCACCAGGCCCAGCATCAACCCCGGCGCTTCTGCCGAACCGCGACCGTGCGTCAGCCGGATGCGGAAATCGCGATGGAAGCCATAAAGCAAAACATCCAGCCATTCGGCGACCGGCACGCATGGGTTCCAAAGCAGCGAGCCATAGCCGAACACCCAGGCGCCCGCATCGAGATCGGCGTTCGCCGGGCGCTGCGCCAGCATCGTGTGAATCGAACGCTGCATCTGCGCATCACTCACCATCTCGACGCCCGGATGCGCGGTGGCCAGCGCCTGCCGTAATTCGTCCCGTTCAAGCACCTCGCGAGTAATCCCGCTGGGCAACGGACGATGGCGAGAATCGGATGGTGTCATACCGTCATTATTACGCTGCCCCGTCGTCGCGGCCAAAAAAACCCGGAACCGGCGGCGCAAGGCTCACGCTCGCGCCGATTCGGCCGATAGATCGTGACTGTCTAGGCATGGTGGCCAGCACCCCGTACCCCGGAACCGCCAACACGCGACCCGTGATCGATTTCTATACGGACCACTATTGAATGATCACCGTGTTCCGCCCGTTTGCCGAAACCCGGTAATCATAGACTACTGGTTGTGTTGAGCTGCCCGAATTTTTCGCAATAGATAAAGGATGACCGCCACCCATGAGCGCCCCGACCTACGCCCGTGTGGCAGACATCATGACCCGAGAGGTCATTACGCTCGGCCGCCACGACACGCTCTGTGATGCCCGTCGCCTGATGGGCGAACACCAGATTCGCAATGTCCCGGTGCTCGATGAAAATCGGCGCCTCGTTGGCCTAGTGAATCAGAAGATCATACTGCGAGAAGCCCTGCGGCTTACCGACGCACATGGTTACGAGCAACTCGATGATCGAATGGCCGAAATCCCGGTCTTCGAGGTTCTCGACGCAGACTTCAAGACCTTGTCCGGCGATACATCGCTGGCGGACGCCGGGCGCCTTTTGCTCGAGCATCGTCAGGCCAGTCTGCCCGTGGTCGACCACGACGCGCTGGTCGGCATACTGTCCGTGGTGGACTACGTCCGAATGGCGATCGACTTGCTCGAAGACGATCAGGCGGGCTGATTGGCCGCTAAAGCGGAAACGCGGGTCTGACGACCGCCACTCGGTTAAGGCGATCGGCGCGACTCGGGATCGTAGCGCTTGAACCGAGCCGCGATCCGACGTCAGCCATATGCGGAAACGGAGATAAAAGCGGTAAAGCAGCGCATGGAGCCACTCAGCGACCGGCACACACGAGCTTCCAAGCAACAATCCCTAGCCGAAGACCTATACCCAAGCGTCGATATCGGCGGTGGACCGGCGCTGCATCTGCGTGGCACTGACCATCTCGACGTCCGGACGCACCGTGGCGGGCGCCTCACGTAATTCGTCCGGTTCAAACACCTCGCGGGTAATCCCTTTCGCAACGGCGGATGGCGCTGGTTGCGGCGTCATTATTACGCCGATGCAGCGCACCTAGCCAAAAGACTTTAAGCAACCCAATGCAAAAAACGAGCCCGATCTATAACGCTTACCCAGCGAACTAAACCGGACGAAGGACGATCATTTACGGCGCAGTCGAAACCGTGGCCTGTCCCGAATGGCGCTAAGAAAGGGTCTTCGTGCTGCAGTTGGGCGTTGGATCTACCCAGCTTTAGGCAAAACGCAAGACGTGACCCCAAAAGCTCCTTGACCTGCGTTAATTCTTGGGAGGATTACCACTGAACCAGCTCAATACTGTTCTCCGGATTTGGAAGGCTTGCAACTGAGGAAAGCAACCTCCGGTCAGCCAAATAAAACCCACAAGTTATTGTTTTACAATGTTTATCATGAAAACTGGCCTGTCGAACCAGCCGTCAGTCAAGCAACGGTCAAGCAAAACCACGCTCACCTATGCCCACCAAGGTAAATACTTCCTCGCCTTACTGCCAACGGTATCGTCGTAACAGCGAATCAATCCAGCCACCATCGTGTCTTTTATGATCCTCGATGCCATCGAACTATTACGTTCCTCGATTCCAAAACGTTCACGCAAGGTACCGTTAGTCATCGAGTCGCGCTGAACATAACGCAAGCATGCGTGCAAGTAGCAAGCTCTAACCCGATCTTCTTTATCCATATTACGAAACTCGCGATGGCTGAAGAGTACAGCACAAGTATGCTCTGGTGTAGTTTCGAAGAGAGGAGCTGGCAATTGATAGAATTCAGTTTCGAACACAACTTTATCTACGCCACTTCCGCGCTCTTCACATACGCCTATTCTTCTCATAAAAGAAGCAAGCGCTTCATTCCGAGATTTCGGTGGACTATCAAGAAACCGATCGGTTTTGACTAGAGGCAATCCGGGATTAGTTATCTCCATCCTGTTCGAAAATATTTCTATCATTGGAGCAGTGCCGGTGGCATGGAAGTCTTGATGTATTAAAGCATTCGCCACTAATTCTCGGATAGCAAGCTCAGGAAACATGGGGACATCTTTCCGAATTGCCTGACCGATAATTTCATTACTCGGCAATAGTCCACTTACAAAATCTATTAAGCCTTCAAAACCAGATGCGTACCCTTTGTTCCCCACCTGCTCCCGAACGGTATGCACTTTACTCTCATCTTTATAGAGGATTACTCGAATTGCTTTCCGCTTTAACGACCTAAAATCTGCAAGTTTTTTAGCAAAAAGCACTGCCCCTAGATTTGTTATATTCCACTTTCCGTCTGTGCTTGGCAATATCATTTCTTCGGACTCGAACGCTTCAATTATACCGGCACGACCTTCCGGCAAGGGTGTCCCGATAAGATCAAAGTAAGAAGGATAATCAAGTAACTTAACTACATCTTCAGCGCTAACATTTTCTGCCGCGATTTCACGTTCGAATGGAACCTGATCAAATATTCGCCATAACTCTCGCTCTTTTTCAGGAAAATCTTTGAGCTTTTTCTTGTAAGAACCGACTCTAATATATTCAATATTCTTGAATTGAACTGGGTGTCTAAAAGCTGCTCCTATTTCAAGGACAACTACGTTTTTATCCTCTACTTCGAACTCGTGAAAATGGAAATTAACTTTAGGAGCAAGCAATCGCAAAAGCCAATTTTCAAGCTCTTCTTGACCAACCTTTTTTTTCTTTGGAAAAAAATTTGATCCCACGATTTCGTGGGTTTTATCCTCAATGCCCCAAACTAGATATCCGTGAGCTTTTCCAACCAGAGCAGCTGAGTTGGCCAAGGCTGACAAATATTCTCCGATTATTTCAGGGTCTTTGTTTTTTTGCTTAAATTCGAGCCACTCAGTTTCTGCAGGCAGGCGCCTGAGTTCGTTTAGCAAGCTACGGAGAAATTCCTGCGTTCTATCGATCGTCATATCGAGTTTGAGTATTTAAAGATTAAAGCTCAGGCCACGGCGAACCGTAATCCACTTCAAGCCGCATCGGGGAATAATAGGAGACAGACCACGGCTAACAGTCATCCGCGTCATGCCGATGCACTTCTTCCAAGTCGTAATTAGCCTGCAATCCCATCCAGAGCTTCTCACTCGTACCGAAGTACCTCGCCAGCCTGACCGCGGTATCGGCACTAACAGCCCGCTTACCCCGCACTATCTCGTTGATACGACGAGGCGGCGCGCCAATCTCATTGGCAAGGCTTGTCTGGCTGAGCTTCATCGGTTTCAGAAATTCTTCCAGCAGGACTTCTCCGGGATGAAGGTTCGCTAATTCCGTCATGACAATACCTCAGTGGAAATCGACGATTTCCACATCATCGATCTGGCCGTAGTTCCAGATGACGCAGAGCCGCCAATGCTGATTCAGGTTCGAGGCAGATCTTGCGTTGTGCATCAATCTCTTCCTCGAAGTTACGCTGAAGCCCTACCTAAAACGAAACCGCGATCCCGAAGTAATTCGCAAAGTTGTGAGCATCAGCCGGCGCCACGCTTCTCCGACCAGCAATAAGCTGATTGACGCTATCCAGCGACAAATCGATCTCGTCAGCAAATAGAGACACACCAATCCCCATCGGCTTGAGAAATTCCTCAAGCAACACGTCACCTGGATGAATGTTGGCAAGCTCGGTCAAGATTCCCCCCTCGGCGCACGATCACTCGTTGCCTCATACAGACGTTAGGCAATCCCGCCACGGCTGTAAATAACGCCGCCCACAAAAAAGGCCGGCAAAAAGCCGGCCTTTAGTCTTACGCGAAAAGCAGCGCCGCTACTTTTTCTTCTTCGGAATATACAGATCCATCAGCGTCCCGGCCTCGGCGGCCATGCCGACCGTTGCTGCCATCGTCGATTGAGAACAATCGCCGGCGCAGATCTTACGGTGCATCGACAGCTAACTCCGACTAGTCCAGTAGTTCGGGCGCCGATGCAAGTGAGCAATCGCCACAATGCTGATCGTACGCTCCTCTATTCGATAGATCACACCGTACGGAAAACCGTTGACGAGACAGCGCCGCGTTCGTCGGCTGAGTGGCGGGTAAGCCTCGGGGAACTGTGCAATTCGTTGCAGGGCTGCCTGGATAGCGAGTCGATAGCGAACGCCGAGACCCGGAAGCTGATGCTCGTAGTATGCAATCGCTTCGTCGAGCTCGGCTTCTGCGGCCTCGTAAAAGCGGATATCCAAGGCTAATCGTATTTAGCGAATACCTGCGACGCCGGAGTCGACTTCATTTCGCCTCGGTCGACGGCGTCGATACGTGCCTCCGCTTCTTTAGCCCATAGGGAGTCTACGTCCCGGTCGGGTTGATCGAGACTGGCGATCAGCTCTTCTACCAACGCAGCGCGCTCATTCGCCGATAGGCTTAGCGCGTCTTCCAGTACCTTGTCGGTGTTCGTAGCCATGGCGTTCAATTAGCTCGATGCGGTTCTAAAAAGCATAGAGCCATCAGCTGCATGAGTAAATTAACGGGCCGACTTCGAACCATGCCCTTGGCAAGTGCCGAAATAAAAGATGCATCGCGTATTGCGGGGACGATGCAAACCGGACCATGGCCACAGCTGGATGGCTAGATGGGCTGCGGTGCCACGGTGCATGGAATACGCCAAGCCCTAATGCGCTGCGTCTGTATTCCCGTCCCGTTGTGCGGCGACGGCGAGGCGTGGTGCCGGCGGGTGTCCGGCGCACGGCGCCGGTGCGGCCAGCCTGTTTGAGCATCGCCAAAGCGATGCGAGTTCTGGGCGCATCCCGCCGGCACCATGCCTCGCTGTGAACCGGCGAAGCCGGCGCCGCGCCGGGTGCTCTTCTCTTGGTTACTTCTCTTGAGCAAGCAAGAGAAGTGACTCGCGCTGCAGCGCGAAACCAAAGGTGGGCGAAAACGCCCGGGGTGGGACTTCCCGAACGCCTGTTCGGCGTTGCCAGCCCAATGCACTGCTGACTCCGATCTACTCCCCTGCTTGAACGCTCGGGACCCGCAGGGCGCAATAGCCCCGATAATTCGCGAAGCACCAATAAAAAGGCCGGCAAAAAGCCGGCCTTTAGTCGTAGCAACCGGTAACGCCGCTACTTTTTCTTCTTCGGAATATACAGATCCGTCAGCGTCCCGGCCTCGGCCTCGGCGGCCATGCCGACCGTTTCCGCCAGCGTCGGGTGCGGATGGATCGTGAGGCCGATGTCGTGGGCGTCGGCGCCCATTTCGATCGCCAGGCAGGTTTCGGCGATCAGGTCGCCGGCACCGCTACCCACGGCACCCGCGCCGATGATGCGGCCGTCCTTGCCGAACAGGAGCTTGGTGTTGCCGTCAGTGGCGTCCAGGCCGATGGCACGCCCGTTGGCGGCCCAGGGGAAGGCGCCCTTGGTGTATTCGATGCCTTCTTTCTTGGCCTGGGTTTCGGTGACGCCCGTCCAGGCAACTTCCGGGTCGGTATAGACCACTGACGGAATGACCTTGGCGTCGAAGGCGGATTTTTCGCCGGCGCAACATTCCGCCGCAACCTTGCCCTGGTGCGTCGCGCGGTGGGCGAGCTGGGGTTCGCCGGAGACGTCGCCGATGGCAAAGATATGATCGACGTTGGTGCGGCACTGTTTGTCGACCGGGATGAAGCCGCGGTCGTTGACTTCGAGGCCGGCGTTTTCGGCGCCGATCTTCTTGCCGTTGGGCTTGCGGCCGACGGCGACGAGCACGCGGTCGTAGTCCTTGGACTCGGGCGCGTCCTTGCCTTCGAAGCTGGCGGTGAGCTTGTCGCCGGCTTCCAGGCCCGTGACCTTGGTGGACACCCAGATGTTGCCGCAGCGCTTGTTCATGCGTTTGGTGAGCGGCTTGATGAGGTCCTTGTCGGCGCCGGGGATGAGCGAGTCGGTCATCTCGACGATGTCGACCTCGGTGCCGTGGGCGGCATAGACGTTGGCGATTTCGCAGCCGATGATGCCGCCGCCGACGACCAGCAGGGAGCCGGGGATTTCGTCGGGCGAGAGGGCGTCTTCGGAGGTCCAGATGCGCTCGTCTTCGGGCCAGCCGGGCAGCATGACCGGCTCGGAGCCGACCGCGATGATGGCCTTGTTGAAGGTGAGCTGGCTGACGTCGTCGTTGCCGTCGATCTTGAGCGTGTGATCGTCGGCGAAGGTGCCGGTGCCGTTGACGACGTTGACCTTGCGCTTGGAGGCCATGGATTTCAGGCCGCCGGTGAGCTGGTCGATGACCGACTGCTTGTAGTCCAGCAGCTTGGCGAGATCGATCTCCGGCTTGCCGAAGGTCACGCCGTGGCTGGCCATGTTGGCGGCGTCCTCGATGACCTTGGCCGAGTGGAGCAGGGCCTTGGACGGGATACAGCCGACGTTGAGGCAGACACCGCCGAGCACGCTGTGGCGCTCGACCAGCGTGACGTTCAGGCCCATGTCCGCGGCGCGGAAGGCAGCGGTGTAGCCGCCCGGGCCGGAGCCCAGCACGAGCACATCGCAATCGTAGTTATGGTCGTCGCTGGCGGACGTGGTGGCCTTGGGCTCGGACTTCGAGCCGCTGCCGGACGAGGCCTTGGCGCTGTCGCCGCTGGCCGGCTTGTTGCCACCGGATTTGGATTCGCTCTGGGTTTGCTTGCTGCCGCCGCTCGAGGCCACCAGGGCGATCAGGTCGCCTTCGGAGACGGTGCTGCCTTCCTTGACCTTCAGTTCGCTGATGGTACCGGCGGCCGTGGAGGGCACTTCCAGCGTGGCCTTGTCGGATTCCAGGGTGATGAGCGCCTGTTCCTTCTCGACCGAATCGCCTTCGGCCACCAGCACTTCAATGACTTCCACCGAGTCGAAGTCGCCGATGTCGGGCACCTTCACCTCGACGGTTTCTCCGCTGCCGCTGTCGTCGGCTTCTCCGGAAGGCTCGTCGGCGCCGCGGGGCTCGTCGGACTGCTTGTCGGCTTCGGCGGTGTCGCCGGCCGGCTCTTCGTCGCCATCGTCATCGCCGGATTCGTCCTCGGCCTCGACGGTGGCGATCACGTCGCCTTCGGAGACCTTGTCGCCCTCGGAGACTTTCAGGCTGGTGATCTTGCCGGCGGCCGTCGACGGCACTTCCAGCGTGGCCTTGTCAGACTCCAGCGTGATGAGCGGCTGTTCCTTCTCGACCGTGTCGCCTTCGGCGACAAGCACTTCGATGATCTCGACCTCGTCGAAATCACCAATGTCCGGGACCTTGATTTCCTGCGCCATGGTTTAGCACCTTCGACCGACTACGTGCCGATCCTTGCGTTCTGGTAATCGGGCCGACCGGAATTCGTACGACAATCCGGTCGACCCGGCGCGAGTCAGTTCGTTGCAAGCCAAGGCGCGGCGATCGCGGTGTAGCCACGCTACACGAGTGAGCCGCAACGCCGGATTGCGACGAACCGGCCGCGGCCCTATAACAACAACGTTCTCAGATCCGACAGCTTCTCGCTGATAAACCCGGTAATCCGTGCCGCCTTGGCCCCGTCGATCACGCGGTGATCGTAGGAGAACGACAACGGCAGGATCAGGCGGGGTTCGAACTCGGACCCGTTCCAGACCGGCTGCCAGCTGTGCTTGGACACACCCAGGATGCCGACCTCGGGCGAGTTGACGATCGGCGTGAACGCCGTGCCGCCGACACCGCCGAGGCTGGAGATCGAGAAGCAGGCGCCCTTCATGTCGTCGCCCTTGATCTTGCCGTCGCGGGCGCGGGACGAGACGTCGTCCAGGTCGCGTGCGATCTCGTAGATGCCTTTCTTGTCGACATCCTTGATCACCGGCATGAGCAGGCCGCCCGGGGTGTCCACCGCCACGGCGATGTTCACGTACTTCTTGTGCACCAGCGATTCGCCGTCGGCCGTGAGCGAACTGTTGAGATCGGGGAACTGCTTGAGCGCGGCCGCCGCGGCTTTCAGCAGGAAGGCCAGCGGGGTCAGCTTGACGCCGTCCGCCTTGGCTTTTTCCTTGTTCGCCTGACGGAATTGCTCCATCTCGGTGATGTCGGCGGTATCGAACTGGGTGACATGCGGGATGAGCAGCCAGTTCTTGTGTACGGCCTTGGCCGAGATCTTGCGGATACGCGGCAGCTCGGTGATCTCGACTTCGCCGAACTGGCTGAAGTCGATATCCGGCTGCGCGGGCACGCCGCCACCACCACCGGCCGGCGCGGCCGTTCCGGCGCCCTTGCCGCTCTGGACCTGATCGAGCGCGCCTTTCACATAGGACTGGACGTCCTCGAAGGTGATACGGCCCTTGTGGCCGGAGCCCTGGACCTTGCCCAGATCGGCGCCGAGCTCACGGGCGTATTTGCGAACGCTGGGGGAGGCATGGGCCTTGCCGAAGCGCTCTTCATCCACCGATTTGAGCTTGGACGGATCGCCGCCGCTCGCGGCCTGGGCGCTGCGGTCGAGCGGCTTGTCGTCCTTGGAGGCAGTGCCCGAACGCGACTTCGACGGCTCTTCGCTGTCTTTGTCGTCGTCCTTCTTGGCGGCCTTGCCGCTGCCCGATGGGGCCTGCGACTGGCTGGCAGACTGCTGGTCGCCGCCGGATTTCTTCTGGCTCTGGCCGCCCGAGGATTGGCCGCCGCCGCTGGATTGCACCAGGGCGATCACATCGCCTTCGGAGACGGTGCTGCCTTCCTTGACCTTCAGCTCGCTGATGGTGCCGGCAGCGGAAGAGGGGACTTCCAGCGTGGCCTTGTCGGATTCCAGCGTGATGAGCGGCTGTTCCTTCTCGACCGTATCGCCTTCGGCCACCAGCACTTCGATGACTTCCACCGAGTCGAAGTCGCCGATGTCGGGGACCTTCACCTCGACGGTCTCGCCGCCGCCGGAGGCGTCGCCTTCGGCTTGGTCATCAGACGGCTGCTCGTCCGATTCGTCGGCCTTCTGTTCGGCCTGGGCGTCGTCCGAGTCGTCGGACTCCGGCTCGTCGCCATCCGAGTCGCCGTCGTCTTCGGCGGCCTCGACCAGGGCGATGACGTCGCCCTCGGAAACGGTGCTGCCTTCCTTGACCTTGAGTTCGGTGATCTTGCCGGCGGCCGTCGACGGCACTTCCAGCGTCGCCTTGTCCGACTCGAGCGTGATCAGTGGTTGTTCTTGTTCAACCGTGTCGCCCTCGGAGACCAGCACTTCGATCACTTCGACCGAGTCGAAATCGCCGATATCCGGGACCTTGATTTCCTGCGCCGCCATAAAGCGTTTCCTTGGCTGGACGGGCCGAATGTTTCATGTGAAACATCCGACCGTCTTGTCTCGGTTGGTTCGTTCTACCCTTTGCGATACGCGCGGATCAATGGGTCAGCGGTTCGGGCTTTTCCGGGTCGATGCCGTATTTGTTGATGGCATCCGCCACGACCTTGCGTTCGACCTTGCCTTCATCGGCCAGTGCCTTGAGCGCACAGACCGTGATCCAGCGACGATCCACCTCGAAGAATTCGCGCAGCGCCTCGCGGGTATCCGAACGGCCGAAGCCGTCGGTGCCCAGCGTGTGATAGGCGACCGGCATATAAGGCCGGATCATCTCGGGCAGGGCGCGGACATAGTCGGTGGCCGCGATCGCCGGACCCTTGGCATCGGCGAACTTCTGCGCGACGAAGCTCTGCTTCGGATCCTGTTCCGGGTGCAGCATGTTCCAGCGCTCGACCGAGGCGCCTTCACGCTTGAGCTCGGGGAAGCTCGGCGCGCTCCACACGGTGGCCCCGACGTCGTATTCCTCTTCCAGCATCTCGGCGGCGGCGATCACTTCGCGGAGGATGGTGCCGCAGCCCAGCAGGTTGACCTGGTTCTTCTTGTCGGTGCCCGACTCGGAGAACTTGTACATGCCGGCGATGATGTCGTCTTCCACGCCTTCCGGCATCGCCGGGTGGCTGTAGTTCTCGTTCATCATCGTGAGGTAGTAGTAGACGTCGCGGCCTTCTTCGTACATCTCCACCAGACCGCGGTGGATGATCACCGCCATCTCGTAGGAGAAGGTCGGGTCGTACGATTTGGCGTTGGGTACGCACTCGAACATGACGTGCGAATGGCCGTCCTGATGCTGCAGGCCTTCGCCGTTGATGGTGGTGCGTCCGGCGGTGCCGGCCATCATGAAGCCGCGGGCGCGCATGTCGCCGGCGGCCCAGCAGAAGTCGCCGACGCGCTGGAAGCCGAACATCGAATAGAAGGCATAGAACGGGATCATCGTCTTGCCGTGATTCGAGTACGACGTGGCCGCCGCCATCCAGGACGAGATCGCCCCCGCCTCGGTGATGCCTTCTTCCAGGATCTGGCCGTCCTTGGCTTCCTTGTAGAAGGCGAGCTGGTCGGAGTCTTCCGGCGTGAACAGCTGGCCGACCGGCGAGTAGATACCGAGCGAGCGGAACATGCCTTCCATGCCGAAGGTGCGCGCTTCGTCCGGAATGATCGGGACGACGCGGTCCTTGATGTTCTTGTCGCGCGTGAGGATCTGCAGAATGCGCGTGAAGACCATGGTGGTGGCCATCTCACGATCGCCGGAGCCCTGCAGCAGCTTGTCGAAGGCTTTCAGCTCGGGAATCTTGAGCTTGTCGCCTTCGGTGCGACGCTGCGGCAGGTAGCCGCCGAGTTCCTTGCGGCGCTCGTGGAGATACTTGATCTCCTCGGAGTCGTCATCGGGCTTGTAGAACGGCGCATCGGCGATCTTGTCGTCCGAGATCGGGATCTCGAAGCGATCGCGGAATTCCTTGAGCGCGTCCTCGGCCATCTTCTTCTGCTGATGGGTGATGTTCTGGCCTTCGCCAGCCTCGCCCATGCCGTAGCCCTTGACCGTCTTGGCCAGGATGACCGTCGGCTTGCCGTTCTTCTGGTTGACCGCCTGGTGGTAGGCGGCATAGACCTTGTGCGGATCGTGGCCGCCGCGGTTGAGCCGACCGATGTCTTCGTCGGACATCGAGGCGACCATTTTCTCCAGCTCGGGATACTTGCCGAAGAACTTCTCGCGCGTGTACTTGCCGCCGCGGGCCTTGTAGGCCTGGTATTCGCCGTCGACCGTCTCGTTCATCAGCTGGACGAGCTTGCCGTCGTGATCCTGAGCGAACAGGCCGTCCCAGAGAGCGCCCCAGAGGACCTTGATGACGTTCCAGCCGGCGCCGCGGAAGAAACCTTCCAGCTCGTCGACGATCTTGGAGTCGCCGCGCACCGGACCATCGAGGCGCTGCAGGTTGCAGTTGACCACGAAGATCAGGTTGTCGAGGTTCTCGCGAGCGGCCATGCCGATGGCGCCCTTGGACTCGGGCTCGTCCATCTCGCCGTCGCCGCAGAAGCACCAGACGTTACGGCCCTCGGTCTTCTCGATGCCGCGGTTCTCCATGTAGCGCATGAAGCGCGCCTGGTAGATGGCATTGATGGGACCGATACCCATCGAAACGGTGGCGAACTGCCAGTAGTCGGGCATGAGCCAGGCGTGCGGGTAGCTCGACAGACCCTTGCCGGTGGACTCGGCGCGGAAGTTGTACAGCTGATCTTCGGTCAGCCGGCCTTCCAGATACGAGCGGGCATAGAAGCCCGGCGCCGAATGGCCCTGGAAGAACACCAGGTCGCCGCCGTGCTCTTCGCTGGGCGCATGGAAGAAGTGGTTGAAGCCGACTTCATACAGCGTGGCTGCCGAGGCGAAGCTGGCGATGTGGCCGCCTACGCCGGCGTGGTGCCGGTTGGCCTGTACCACCATGGCCATAGCGTTCCAGCGGATGTACGACCGGATCCGCCACTCGATGGCCGGGTCGCCGGGCGACTTGGCCTCCATATGCGGCGGGATGGTGTTCACATACGCCGTGTTCGGCGAATAGGGGATCTGGGCACCGGAGCGACGGGAGCGCTCGATGAGCATCTCCAGCAGAAAGTGGGCGCGCTCGGGGCCTTCGTATTCGATAACCGCGTCAAGCGCATCGCGCCATTCCGCAGATTCCTGGGGATCGACGTCGTTGGCGTCATCCACATGCTCGGGGTGGGCGCTCGCTTGAGCCATACCATGCTCCTTCGACAAAGCATTTTTCGTGGGTCTATTGCGGGCAAATATTACGCCCGCACTCGGAACAGCGACAACTAGCCGATATGCGCCGGGCTTGGCATATTCAGGCTTGGGTTGAATATGCTGCACTGCACGATCTGATGAGCCACACTGCCGCCGATACGGCGAATCGACCGCTGCGACAGCCTTCGCGCCGCCATACGCAAGCGCATGTTCAGCGTCGGCTCGGCGTGGAACTTGAATTAACCGGCCTATCGATCGAGCGCATGGCAACGCGCATACAAGCCGTGCTCGGCGGACGGATCGTACCGCATAGCGCATATGAATACACGGTGGCCGACACCACATTCGGCGATTTCGCGGTCGAACTGGACTACGCCTATCTCAAGGCGCGCGGCCGCGAAGAAGGCGGCTCCGGCTTCTGGGACGAGATCGCGCAGCTGTCGGACGACTTGCTGGGGGCAGTCGCCAAGCATATCGTGCCACTGGAGATCGTGGCCCCGCCGATCGTGCTGGACCGGGTGCACGAACTGCATCCGCTGATTGCCGATCTGCGCGCGGCCGGGGCACGTGGCACGAATGTGTCCGCGATCTATGCCTTCGGTCTGCATTTCAATATCGAGGTGCCCGACACCGCGCCCGAAACGTTGCTGGACTATATGCGCGCCTTTGCCGTGGCCTTTGACTGGCTCAAGCGAGTGAGCGCGATCGATATCAGCCGCCGCGTTTTCCCTTATATCCAGCCCTATACCACGCCCTATGTGCGCCGCATCTGCGACACCGCCTACAAGCCCGACCAGACTACGCTGATCGAGGATTATCTGGCCGCCAATGCCAGCCGCAACCGCGCGCTGGACATGTTGCCGCTGTTCGCCTGGCTGGACGCCGAGCGCGTCGGCGCGGTGGTCGACGATGCCCTGGTGAAGGCCCGCCCCACGCTGCACTACCGTTTGCCGAACTGCGAAATCGAGCAGCCGGGCTGGGACTTGCACCCGGCCTGGGAGCACTGGTGCGTGATCGAGGAACTGGCCGCCGATCGCGATCGGCTCGACATGATCTGTGCCGACTACTGCGACGTGCTGGATGCGCCCCTGGGCGACCCGTTCGGCCGCTGGGGCGAACGCTTCGAGCAGTATCTGCGATGAGCCGACCGCGGATCGCCGTTACCGGCAAGGCCAGTCGCTGGGCACCGGGCTGGTGGTGTGCCGGGCTGGCGATCGTGCTGGCCGGCGGCTGGCCGGTACGTGCCACACCGACGAGACCCTGGCCACGTGACGTCGCCGGGGTGGTGATCGGGGGCGGTGACGACATCGCCAGCGACTGGTATGCCGCCAGCGTCGAGACCGATCAGGGTGCCGATCGCGCCCGCGATGCCTTTGAGCTCGAGGCCATCCGCGTGGCCAGGGCCGGCCGCCAGCCGATTCTCGGCATCTGCCGCGGGGCCCAGCTACTCAACGTGGCCGCCGGCGGTAGCCTGCACGCTGACATCACGCCCCGGCGCCGGTCCACCTCGGCGCGCGCGAACCCATTGCCCTGCAAGACGATCGTAATCCGCTCGGCCACGGGCCTGGCCCGGGTGCTGGGCGTCTCACGCCTGCGTGTAAACGGCCTGCATCATCAGGCCGTGGACCGGCTCGGCCAAGGGCTGATAATCGCCGCGCGCGACGCCGACGGCTTCGTGCAAGCCATCGAGGATCGTGCCGGCGCTCCCGTTCTGGGTGTTCAGTGGCACCCCGAATATCTGATCTATCGACGCGCTTCGCGGCGGCTGTTCACCGCCCTCGTTACAGTGGCGCGCCAACGGGGTTCATGAAAAAGGTGCTTCGCGAATTACCAGGGCCAAGGCGAGCCGGATCATGGCCTCGGCTGGATGGTTAGATGGACCGCGATGCCATTGTCTACGGAATACGCTAATCCCTGATGTGCCGTGTCTGTATTCCAGGCCCGTTGTGCGGCGACGGCGAGGCGCGGTGTCGGCGGGTGTCCGGCGCACGGCGCCGGTGCGGCCAGCCTGTCTGAGCGCCGCCAAAGCGGCGCGCCATCGCTATTAACTAGTTGGGCGCATCCCGCCGGCACTACGCCTCGACGTGAACCGGCGAAGCCGGCGCCGCGCCGGGTGCTCTTCTCTTGGTTACATCTGCCGAGCAAGCAAGAGAAGTGACTCGCGCTGCAGCGCGAAACCAAAGGTCGGCGAAAACGCGCGGGTAGGCCTTTCCAGGGACTGTTGCCGCCCCATTGAACTGCTTATTGGTATCTACCGATGCTTTAACCCTCGGAAGTCGCAGAGCGCCATGGCTCGGTGATCCGCGAAGAACCAAAAAAACCGGCGAGGGTCGCCCCCCGCCGGCTTTGTTTGGAACCGTGCAATACCGCTAGAAGTGGCGGCGCTCGAAGTCCTTGAGCATTTCCTCGGCTTTTTCCTTGGTCTCGCCGTATTTTTCCTGGATCTTGCCGAGCAGGTTCTCGCGCTTGCCGCGCGCCTCTTCGACATCGTCGTCAGTGAGACGTCCGAAATGCTCGCGGGCCTTGCCTTTGACTCGGTCCCAACGACCTTCCCATTTATCACTGGATTGCGCCATGGCAGTTGTCCTTATTGCTGAAGAACGAAGCTCGATCGTAACCGGGCCAGCCGTACCCCATATGAATGACGCACGGCCTCAACTTTCCCGGCTGGAATCGCTATAGGCGACCTGGGCGTAGTTGATGACCGCCACCATCAGAATACCGCCGACGATATTGCCGATCAGCGTCGGCAGGAAGAAATGCAGCAGGTATTCGAATACGGAGTGGCTACCGTGAAAGACACCGTAGAGCGCGGCCACCGAGCCGGCGATGATGTGCGGGAAGTGCGCCAGCCCGATCAGGAACGTCACGATGATGATTACGCCGACGCGCGCCGTCTCGGCGAACGGCATCAGCCACAGCATGAGCGCGACCAGCCAACCGGCGAACACCGCGCGGATCATGGTGGTGACGAACGAGGCTTCGTATTCGGTACCGGCGATACGGGCCAGCGCGCCGTTGATATCCGCGCTCAGTACATGGCCGTAGGCGAGCACGGCCGCGAATATGGCGGTCCCGACGATATTGGCGACCAACACCACCGCCCAGAGGTTGAGTGTGCGATTGACCGTGTCCATCCGGCGCACGCGCAGCACTTCCAGGATTGGCGTCAGCGTATTCTCGGTAAACAGTTGCTGGCGCCCTAGAATGACGAACAGAAAGCCCATGGAATAGCCGAAGCTGGAGATGATCGACTGCCACGCGCTGTCGGGCGTATAGGCCATGAGCAACGCCTGGGCGACGAACGAAAAGCCCATCGACAGGCCAGCGCCCAGCGCCGACCACGCCAGGCCCGGCAGCGGCCGCGTCAGCTCGGATTCGGCCTCGGCGCGGATCGCCTCGTACACCACGGCCGCACTGGGCGCCTCGCGACGACGGGCATCGCGGCGCTGGCGTGAATCGAGATCGTGGTCGCGTTCGTCGGGCTCGGGCGTCGGTTTATGGTCGTGCTCGACATCGGCCCGGGATTGTTCAGTCATGGGTATGGGAAGGGTCGAAGAGATGCATCATGTTACGCCGAAAAACCGCGCCGCGACGGGCTTTCGAGCGCGCTGGCGCAGTGCGGTGACGGCGGCCGTTGCATTCTGGCTGTTGCTGTGTGGCACGGGCTGCGCGGCTCCGCCCACGGTCGAGCCTGTACGCGCGCTCGCGCGCGTCGCGCACGACCCGGCCGCGTTCACCGAAGGCCTGCTAATCAGTCAGGGCATGCTCTACGAGAGCACGGGCAACTACGGCCACTCGGACATCCGACGCGTGGACCTCGCCAGCGGCCGCGTCCTGGCCCGGCACGCGCTGGCCGATCGTTACTTCGGCGAAGGTCTGGCTCTTTTCGGCGGACGCTTGTATCAGCTGACCTGGAAATCCGGCACCGGTTTCATCTATGACGCCGACACGCTGCGCCCGGTCGGGCGGTTTCACTATGCCGGCGAGGGCTGGGGGCTGACGCGCTGCGGGGCACAGCTGGTGATGAGCAACGGCTCGGCGACGCTGCAATTTGTCGATCCGGCCGATTTCACGGTCCAGCGCCGCCTCCGTGTTACCGAGAACGGCTCACCGGTGACCCATCTCAATGAACTGGAAACGATCGACGGGCTGATCTGGGCCAACGTCTGGCTCACGGACGACATTGTGCGGATCGACCCGGCCGACGGGCACGTGGTCGATCGCCTCGATGTATCAGCGCTGGCCGATTCGATGCCGGCGTCGGCCGACGTGCTCAACGGCATCGCCTACGACGCCCGGCGCGATCGCGTCTATATCACCGGCAAGTACTGGCCGACGCTGTTCCGCATCGCCCCGCCGCCCGCTCCGTCCGGCCTTCAGAAAGCGTCGGCCGACGCCCGCTGCCAGTCGCGCTGATAAGCCTCGGGGACCCGGTCGTTGAGGAAATCGCCCGAGCCCACTTTCGGATGCATGCTCTCGTAGGTCGCGGCCGGGCCGTGTTCGGGCCGGTGGTAGACGTGCACCGGCGACAGCTCTTCCGGCGAGGCCACCCCCAACGCTCCCGTGATGTCCATGAACGACTTGATGGTCGCGTCGTGGAAGTTGCGTACCTGCAACGATTTGCTCATCACTTCCAGCGCCTTGGCCCGGCGCGGATCCTGGGTGGCGACGCCGGTCGGGCAGGTATCGGTATGGCAGCGCCGCGACTGGATACAACCGGTGGAGAACATGAAACCGCGCGCCGAATTGCACATGTCGGCGCCGAGCGCGATCTTGACCACCATGTCGTAGCCCATCGCCACCTTGCCACTGGCAATAACGACGATATCGTCACGCAGGCCGATGCCGGTCAGGCAGTTGTGCACGAACGGCAGGGCTTCGTTGATATAGGTGCCGATGAAGTCCTCGAACTCGGTCGGCGCCGCGCCCGTGCCGCCTTCGGCCCCGTCGATGGTAATGAAGTCGGGCGTGATGCCGGTTTCGAGCATGGCCTTGCAGATGCCCATGAACTCGTACTGATGACCGAGGCAGAGCTTGAAGCCCACCGGTTTGCCGTGGGTGAGTTCGCGCAGCTTCTGCATGAACTCGAGCAGGCCCCGGGGCGTATCGAACTCGGGATGAGTGGCCGGCGACTGACAATCCTGGCCCTGCTCGATATCACGTACGCGGGCAATCTCGGCGGTCACCTTCTTGCCGGGCAGCAAGCCGCCGTGGGCCGGCTTGGCGCCCTGCGAGATCTTGATCTCGATCATCTTTACCTGTTCGGTGTTCGCCTTCTCGGCAAACTCGTCGGCGTTGAACGAGCCGTCCTTGTGCCGGCAGCCGAAATAGGCCGAGGCGATCTCCCAGATGAGGTCGCCGCCATGTTCGCGATGGTAGTCGCTGATCGCGCCCTCGCCCGTGTCCTGGGCGAAATTGCCGAGCTTGGCGCCGCGGTTCATGGCCGCCACGGCATTGCCCGACAACGAACCGAAGCTCATCGCGGAGATATTCAGGCGCGACGAACTATAGGGCTGGGAGCACTGGCTGTTGCCGATGGTGATGCGCGCGTGCTTGTCGTCCAGCGTCTTGGGCGCCATCGAATGCTGCGAGAACGAAAAGCCGGCGTCCTCAAAGTCGCGCATGGTGCCGAACGGCGAGGTATCGGGCTCGCCGCGGGCGCGCTTGTAGATAACTTCGCGTTGCTCGCGATTGAATGGCCGCCCGCTGGTCTCGGACTCGAAGAAGTACTGGCGCAGCTCCGGGCGCAGGAATTCCATCATGTAGCGCAGGTGTCCGATGACCGGGAAATTGCGCAACACGTTGTGGTGCGAGCGCAGATCGAACGCGCCGAGCACCGCCAGCAACAACAGAACGCCCCAGGCCCAGAGCCAGACCGGTGCGAATATCGCGAGTACGGCCCCCACCGCCAATGTGAACAATAAATAAATGGCGTAGATGAGGCGGGGATAGCCGAACATACCGCGTGCTCCCGGGCATCGAAATTGATCGGAGCATCATGCACCCGCCCCGGCGGCGGCTCCAACCGTTTATTTACCGATGCAAAAGCTGGAGAAGATTTCGCCGAGCAGATCGTCGCTGCTGACCCGGCCGGTGATTTCGGCCAGCGCGTTTTGGGCCAGCCGCAGCTCTTCGGCCAACAACTCGCCGGCGGCATCGACCACCAGCCGCTCGTGCCCGGTGGCCAGCGCCTCCGCTGCCCGATCGAGCGCAGCCAGATGGCGACGCCGCGCCACGAAGGCCGGTTCGGCATCGCCCTCGACGCCCACCAGCGACTTGAGATGCGCCGTCAGCTCTTCGAAGCCGCGCCCGTCAATCGCCGCCACTCGGACGGCTGTGCGGCCGCCGAGCGTCTCCGGTCCGGGCGCGTGGCCGGACAGATCGATCTTGTTGGCCACGATCGTCACGCCCATATCGGGCGGAATCTCGTCGAGCAGCGCGCGATCGGCATCGGTCAGTCCGGCTTGATCGTCGATCACCAGCAGGACACGATCGGCCGCGGCGACTTCGGCCCGGGCCCTGCGTACGCCTTCGGCTTCGACCGGATCGTCGGTCTCCCGCAGCCCGGCCGTGTCGACCAGGGTGAGCGGCAGGCCGTCGATCGACAACTGCTCGTGGAGCACGTCGCGCGTGGTACCGGCGATCTCGGTGACGATGGCGGTTTCGCGGCGAGCCAGCCGGTTGAGCAGGCTGGACTTGCCCACGTTCGGCCGGCCGAGAATGACCAGCCGCAGGCCGTCGCGAAAACCCGCGCCCTGGGCCGCGCGGGCACGCAGTGCTTGCAGATCCCGAGTGATGGCCGCGAGACGACCCTCGATCTCGCCGTCGGCGAGGAAATCGACATCGTCCTCGTCCGGGAAATCGATGGCCGCCTCGGTATAGACGCGCAGGCGGGTCAGGGCCTCGACCAGCGCTTCCACTTCGCGGGCGAAGGCGCCTTCGAGCGATCGAATGGCGGCACGGGCCGATACCCGGCTGCCGGCAGCGATGGCATCGGCGATCGCTTCGGCCTGATCGAGGCTGAGCTTGTCGTTCAGGAATGCGCGCTGGGAGAACTCACCAGGGCCGGCCAGCCGGGCGCCGAGTTCGACCAGCCGAGCGAGCAGTTCATCCACCAGAACCGGGCTGCCGTGGCCCTGCAGCTCGAGCACATGCTCACCGGTGAACGAGGCCGGGGCCGCGAAATACAGCACCACGCCCTGATCGATGGTGGCGCCGTCGGCGTCCGTGAATCGCGCCAACTCGGCCCGGCGCGGTACCGGCAGGCGCCCGATCAGGCGCTTTGCGATTTCGGGCACCGCGGGCCCGGAGACCCGTACCACCGCCACGCCGGCCTGGCCGGCGGCGCTCGCCAGCGCGGCGATGGTGTCGTTGGCGGCCGCGCCGCTCATGCGATCAGCTCTTGCTGGGCGCGTCCCGATGCAGGCCCTCGGCATCCAGCTTGCGGTAGATGTACCACTGCTGGGCGATGGTCAGCAGGCTGTTGGTGCACCAGTAGAGCACCAGGCCGGCCGGGAAGAAGCAGAAGAACACCGCCATGCCGATCGGCATGATCTGCATGATCCGCTGCTGCATCGGGTCCATCGCGACGTTCGCGTTCAGCTTCTGCTGGGCGAACATCACCAGACCGAAGATGATCGGCAGGATGAAGTACGGGTCTGGCGCCGACAGATCCTGGATCCACAGCACGAACGGCGCATGGCGCAGTTCCACCGATTCACGCAGCACCCAGTACAGCGAGATGAACACCGGCATTTGGACCAGCAACGGCCAGCAGCCGGCCATCGGATTGAAGCCCTCTTTCTTGTAGAGCTCCATCATCCGCTTTTGCAGTTCCTGCTTGTCGTCGCCGTACTGCTCCTTGAGTTTCTGCATGCGCGGCTGGAACTTGCGCATGCGCGCCATGCCGCGGAACTGAATCTCGGAGAGCTTGTAGAACAGCGCCTTGATCAGGAAGGTCAACAGGATGATCGACAGGCCCCAGTTGCCGACGATCGAGTGCAAATGATCCAGCACCCAGAAAATCGGGCGGGCCAGCACCGAGAACCAGCCATAGTCGACCGTCAGGCCAAGGCCGGGCGCGACCGCGTCGAGCTGGTCCTGGTATTTCGGGCCGATGAACAGTGTGGACTTGAGCTCGCTCGTGCTGCCCGGCGCAACGCTGTGTTGCTGGCCGACAAAGCCTGCGGCGTAACCGCCCGAGGCGCCCTTGATGGACTTGGGCTGGGCAAACAGGCGCACCTTGGCATCGGATGGCGGGATGACCGCGCCAATGAAGTAGTGCTGGACCATCGCGATCCAGCCGCCCTGCTGGTTCAGCGACAGCTTGTCGGAGGCCAGATCGTCGCGGCCGCGCTGCTGATAGGAGTAGTCGCTGCCGTTCTTGTGCTGATACCAGCCCACGCCGAAGAAGGCGTGCGAGAAGGGCACGTCGCCGGTGTTCTCGTGCGGGGCACGCCAGTAGCGCACGTATTGCGATAGCGGCCACGGCTGCGACGACTGGTTCTGGATGTTGTAGTCGAGCCCGATCTTGTAGCTGCCACGGTGGAAGACGTAGATCTTGGTGACCTTGTGGCCCTTGTTATCGGTCCAGGTCAGCGGCACGCGGAGCGTGTCCTGGCCTTTGGCCATGCGATATTCGGTCTTCGCCGACTGATAAGTCGTGTTGTGGTTGGGCGCATCCCCGCCCTGCGAGATCAGACCACTCTGCTCGATGAAGAAATCGGGCAGCGAATCGTTGATCAGGCGCAGATTGGTGTCGGGATGCTTGTCGGACAGCGGTACGCCCCGCAGCGCGACCTCACGCAGATCGCCGCCATGGGTATTGATCGTGACGTCCAGCTTGTCGGTGACGATATGCACCTTCTGGCCGGCATCGGATACCGGGGTCGGCTCGGCGCCGGGTGCAGCGGCCGTCGCGCTTGGCGTGCCACTCCCGCCACTGCCACTGCTGGCCGTGCTGGAGCCCTGGCTCGATGGCGTGCCGATATCGGGCACGTCGGAACCGTTGTCGGACTGGGCCTGCTGACTCGTCTGCTGCGCGCTGCCGGGCGAATTCTTCGGCGCGTAGTCCGTCTGCCATGCCTGGTAGAGGAAGAAGCAGATGACGGCGGCCGCACAAAGCAGTGCGAAACGAATATTGTCCATGCGAGGCGTGTATCCCTGACGTTGGGCGCTAGTCCGCGGTCCGCGCCAGCCGTCGCCAGATGCGGGCGAGCTGCGCGGTCAGCGTTGCGTTGTCCATGGTGGCCGTTCGGCTACGAGCCAGCACGACGATATCAGTCGCCGGCAGATCGGCCCGCACATGCCGGAAGGATTCGCGGACGACGCGTTTGACGCGGCTGCGATCCACGGCACGGCGGATTCGCCGCTTGGCCAGCGCCAGCCCGAGTCGCGCGTGATCGTTGCCGTTAGCGGCGGCAATGACCACAAACCCATCGCAGACGAATTTTTCACCGCCGGCAAAAACGGCGGTGTACTGCGACGGTCGAAGCAGGCGCGCCGCGCGTGGAAACGTCGCCTGCCGCTGCCTCACGGTTTTACGGCGTCAGGCGCTTGCGGCCCTTGGCACGACGGGCGGCCAGGACACGACGGCCGTTTTTCGTCGCCATGCGTGCGCGGAAACCGTGCGTACGCTTACGACGCAGATTGCTGGGCTGAAAAGTGCGTTTCATAACGTTCTCGACTCGCGCCTGCGTCGGCGCATTGCAAGGAAAAGAGCGCGGGATTCTAGTCTCGTCCGAGCCCGCTTGCAAGCTGGAATAACACTGTGGATAAGTTGTGATTGCTGGGTTATCTTGTCGGGCCGTCGTGCTCGGCGGGGCACGCCGTGTTTTGCCGCAATGGAGCGATCGAGTTGGCGAATACCCTTTGGCAGCGCTGTCTGAGCCACATCGAGACGCGACTTCCGGAAAAAGACGTCAATCTCTGGCTGCGCCCGCTCGAGGCCCACTTCGGCGAAGATGGACTGGATCTGATGGCCCCCAACGAGGTGGTGCGCGATCAGGTCGAGCGCGAGCTGCGGGCGCCCATCGCCAATGCTCTGAGCGAACTCGGCGAGCAACCCCGGCGTATTCGTGTGCTGGTCGGCGGTGGCCGGCGCAGCGAGGCAGCCGAAATCGACGAGGGCCCGGCTCTCACCGATACCAAACGCCACAATCTCGATTCGCGTTATACCTTCGAATCGTTCGTTCAGGGCAAGTCGAACCAGATCGCCCGGGCCGCGGCGGAACAAGCCGCCGACCCCGAGAATATGGCCTACAACCCCCTGCTGATCTATGGCGGCGTGGGGCTGGGCAAGACGCATCTGATGCAGAGTGTCGGCCACCGCCTACTGGCCAATAATCCGCGGGCACGCATCGCCTATGTGCGCTCCGAGCATTTCGTCAATGAAATGATCACGGCTATCCGTCATAACCGGATGGATCAGTTCAAGGAGCATTACCGCACCCTCGAAGCGCTGTTGATCGACGACATCCAGTTCTTCGCCAACAAAGACCGCTCGCAGGAAGAGTTTTTCCACACGTTCAACTCTCTGCTCGAAGCGAACCAGCGCATCGTGATTACCTGCGATCGCTTCCCGAAAGAAGTCGAAGGCCTCGAGGATCGCTTGAAATCCCGTTTCTCGTGGGGCCTGTCGGTGGCCGTCGAGCCACCCGAGCTCGAGACCCGGGTCGCCATCCTGTTGTCCAAGGCCGAAGCCCACAACGTCGATCTGCCGCAGGAAGTGGCGTTCTTCATCGCCAAGCGGGTGCGCTCGAATGTGCGCGATCTCGAAGGGGCCCTGCATCGCCTGAAGGCCTCGGCCCAGATCACCGGTGCCCCGATCACCGTCGACTTCGCCAAACAGGCGCTCTACGACATGCTCGCGGTCTACGACCGGCTGGTCACGCTGGAGAACATCCAGAAGACCGTCGCGGAGTATTTCAAGATCCGGCTCGCCGATCTGCTCGGTAAGAAACGGACCCGGTCGATCGCACGGCCGCGTCAGCTGGCCATGGCACTGGCCAAGGAACTGACCAACCACAGCCTGCCGGAGATCGGCCAGGGTTTCGGGGGACGCGACCATACGACGGTTCTGCACGCCTGCCGCAAGGTCAAGGAACTACGCGAGACCGATACCCGCATGGACGAGGATTACGTCAATCTCAGTCGAATTCTCACCAGCTAGTTGTGGGTAAGTCGTGCATAACTCGAGTGCGTTATCGAAGGCTGCCCCGGGACGAAAAACAGCACACAAAAAGTCCACAGGCAGACAACAGCTTCGACACCGCACTCACAACAACATAAGAAGCAAAGTAAATAATTGAATATAAAAATAAAAACGAGTTATTCACAGATTTTCGTCACAACTGTTGTGACTACTACTGACTTTTCTTTAAGCGCTTAAGACAACAAGGCGGAGACCGTTCGGAGACCCCAAGCCATGCAGTTCTCAGTCCAACGCAGAGATATCCTGTCCGCGCTACAGACCGTGATCGGTGTGGTGGAACGACGGCAGACCATGCCCATCCTGTCGAACGTTTTGATCCAGGGGGGCAACAACCAGCTCACGATCACGGCAACCGACCTGGAACTCGAACTGGTGACCCAATGCCCGGCGGTAATCGAGGCACCCGGTGAGATCGCGGTACCGGCTCGCAAGCTGCTCGACATTTGTCGAGGTTTGCCGGAAGACGCCGAGATCACATGCCGACAGGACGCCAACCAGACCCGTGTTCAGTCAGGCCGGTCACGCTTCACGTTAGCGAGTCTCTCAGCACAAGACTGGCCTCACCTGGACGAAGTCGAATCGGGACAAGCCATCAATATTCCCGAGAGCATGCTCAAGCAATTGCTCGACCGGACTCATTTCGCGATGGCACACCAGGATGTTCGTTACTATCTCAACGGGTTATTGCTATCCCTGCGGCACGATCACGTGCGTTGTGTAGCAACCGACGGCCACCGCCTGGCTATGAGTGAGTCTCCAATCGATCTCGATATCGAAGAAGCGCAACAGGCAATCGTTCCCCGTAAAGCGATTACTGAACTGGTTCGCCTGCTCGGTAACAGCGAAGCCGAGATCACGCTTTGGTTGTCGAACAAACACCTTCGTTTACAGCTCGCCGGGTTGAATTTCACGACCAAGTTGATCGATGGTCGTTTCCCGGATTACGAGCGCGTTATTCCGGACAACCCGGAACGCCAGATGCAGGCGCATCGCGATACGATCCGGCAGGCACTATCACGAACCGCCATTCTGTCGAACGAAAAATTCGGTGGCGTGCGGTTATCCCTGTCCCAACATACGCTCAAGCTGCAGGCACAGAACGTCGAACGCGAAGAAGCCGAAGACGAGATTGAGGTCAGCTACGACCACGAACCGATGGAAATCGGTTTCAATGTCAGCTATTTACTCGATGCACTCGGCGCCATGAATACAGAAGAATTCCGCTTATCGCTGTCGGGACCGGACAGCAGCGGGTTGCTCCAGGCGGTGGGTGACGAGTACAGCCGATATGTCGTCATGCCGATGCGGTTGTAGCCGACTCAGGATTGTGCATGCGACTCGAGTCGCTTTATATCGAGAATTTTCGATGTATTGAACGCTGCGATATCGAGCTGTCGCCCGGGGTCAATTGCATTGTCGGCGATAACGCATCCGGCAAAACCAGTTTCCTCGAAGCGATCTATATCCTCGGTCGGGGTGAGTCTTTTCGCCAGTCTCGATTGGGGCAAGCTATTTGTCATGGCAGCGATGCGCTGACGATTCGTTCACGTCTGAATAATCATGAAGGCAGTCGCCATCGCATCGGCTGCCATGTGACCCGTCAGACGCATCAGTTAAAGCTCGACGATCAGGCTGAAACAAGACGCTACGATCTGATCAGCGTATTGCCTTTACAGCACATCGACCCCAATGTTCATCGACTGCTGGAACAGGGCCCGAAATATCGACGGCATTTTCTGGACTGGGGTGTGTTTCACGTGGAACACGCTTTTTTCCCGGCATGGCGACGTTATCGCCGCGCTCTGAAACAACGTAACCGCGCCTTGCGTGCTCACCGCCCCAAACATCAAGTCATCGCCTGGGACGCCGAGTTAGTGCAACAAGGCGAAATTATCGACGCGTGTCGCCGACAATACCTCGAACATATAAAACGCCGATTACCGGTGACGGCGCGACAGCTCGTCGGCGACGATGAGCTGGATCTGACTTATCACCCGGGCTGGCGTGGTGACGAGGGATTTGGCCATGCGATGGCCAGCAGCCTGAAACAGGATTTACGCGCTGGCTTTACCCAACAAGGACCGCACCGGGCGGATATCCGCGTTTCCATTGCTTCGACAAACGCGCGGGACTGGGTTTCGCGTGGACAACAAAAACTTTTAACTGCGGCGCTGCTGTTGGCGCAAGCGGATATTCTCCAATCGACGCGAGGCGTTCAACCCGTTCTGCTACTCGACGACATGGCCGCGGAGCTTGGCGAGACTTATCGTGCTGCTCTCGCCGCGGAAATCGAGCGTCTCGGCGTACAATGTTTTCTGACATTTTTGAGCCCCGATCTCATCCCGCGAGAGTTGAGTGAGACACGAATGTTCCACGTGAAACAGGGGCGAATCGCAATGGCCTGATCCCTGGAAAACCGTTTCCTGGCCGACACGGATCCGAGAGTGGATTCCCAATACTGTCACCGGGCAAAGGCTGTTTGCGACATGTCGGCTGGTGGCGGGTTATTAGGTCGGTGCTTGGCACAACGCAGAACCCGGCGGTGTGTCCCGTCCCATGATTTCGAATTCACGGCTCACATCAACATGATCGGGCCGTAAGCACGGCAGTCGTGCTAAAATCAAGTGTTTATTTCTAACCTTCGGGTTGATTCGATGGCTGATTCCAACGGCGATTACAACTCCAGCAGTATCAAGGTCCTGAAAGGACTGGAAGCTGTGCGCAAACGGCCGGGTATGTACATCGGCGATACCGATGACGGCACCGGTTTGCATCACATGGTGTTCGAAGTCGTCGACAACGCTATCGATGAGGCGCTTGCCGGATATTGCAAGGAGATCCTGGTCACGATCCATCGTGACCAGAGCATTACGGTGTCTGACGACGGGCGCGGTATTCCGGTCGATATGCACGAAGGTGAAGGCAAGCCGGCCGCCGAGGTCATCATGACCGTTCTGCATGCCGGCGGTAAATTCGACGCCAATTCCTACAAGGTGTCGGGCGGCCTGCACGGGGTTGGCGTGTCGGTGGTCAACGCGCTATCCGATAAGTTGGAACTCAACATTCATCGGGACGGTCATCATTATCGCCAGACGTATAGCATGGGCGAACCGCTGGACGAGCTCAGCGTTCTTGGCGATACCGATGCAACCGGGACTTCGATTCATTTCCACCCGAGCCCGGAAGTCTTTACGAATATCACCTTCAATTACGACATTCTGGCCAAGCGCCTTCGCGAGCTGTCGTTTTTGAACTCCGGTGTGCGTATTCGTCTGGTCGAGGAGGCCAGCGAACGCGATGTGGTCTTCGAATACGAAGGCGGTATTCGGGCGTTCGTTGAGAACCTCAACGAAAACAAAACACAGCTCCACGACACCGTGTTCTATTTCACGACCGAGCGCGACGAGATCGTCGTCGAAGTCGCGATGCAGTGGAACGACTCCTATCAAGAGAGCGTGTTCTGCTATACGAATAATATTCCGCAGCGGGATGGGGGCACGCATCTCGCCGGTTTCCGTGGTGCCTTGACCCGTTCGCTCAACGGCTATATCGAATCCGAGGGTCTGGCCAAGAAAGAAAAGGTTTCGCCCACCGGCGACGATGCCCGCGAGGGACTGACTGCCGTGATCTCGGTCAAGGTGCCGGATCCGAAGTTCTCCTCGCAGACCAAGGAAAAATTGGTGTCTTCCGAAGTGCGGGCGGCCGTGGAATCCTCGGTCAGTGAGCAGCTCAACGACTTCCTGCTGGAGAATCCGCGCGAAGCCAAGCTGATCGCGGCCAAGGTAGTCGACGCCGCTCGGGCACGCGATGCGGCGCGGCGTGCACGCGATATGACGCGGCGCAAGGGCGCGCTGGATATCGCGGGCCTGCCCGGCAAATTGGCCGATTGTCAGGAGAAAGACCCGTCGGCCTCCGAACTGTTTCTGGTCGAGGGCGACTCGGCCGGTGGTTCCGCCAAGCAAGGGCGTGATCGTCATAATCAGGCGATCCTGCCGCTCAAGGGTAAGATTCTGAACGTCGAAAAAGCGCGGTTCGACAAGATGTTGTCGTCGGCCGAGGTCGGCACGCTGATTACGGCTCTGGGCTGCGGTATCGGGCGCGACGAATACGACCCGAGCAAGCTGCGTTACCACCGCATCATTATCATGACGGACGCCGACGTCGACGGCTCGCATATTCGAACGCTGTTGCTGACGTTCTTCTATCGTCAGATGTTCGAGTTGATCGAGGCCGGCTATATCTATATTGCCCAGCCGCCGTTGTACAAGGTGAAGTCGGGCAAGCAGGAATACTACGTCAAGGACGACAAGGAGCTGTCGAACTATCTCCTGCGCCTGGCGTTGAACAAAGCGGAATTCCGGGTCTCGGCCGACGCCCCGCCGATCGCCGAGGACGCCCTGGCGGATCTGGCGCATCGTTATATGGCCATGCTGGAAGATATCGATCGCCTGGCGCGTCGGTTCGACCCGGCGACGCTCACCGAAATGACGTATCTCGAGCCGGTCTCGCCGAGCCTGTTTGCCGACGCCGATCGTATGCAGGCATGGGCGAATGCGTTACAGGCAAGACTCGATGCCCGCGACGAGCCGCGGCATCGCTACGAGGTACAAATCGAGCCGGCAGACGACGAGCACCCGCTGCATCTGCAGGTCACGCGCTACAGCCATGGTATTCCGCATATTTTTGTGTGGCACGAAGACTTCTTCACCAGCCCGGAATACACGCGCATCTCCGGTCTGGGCCAGGAGCTGATCCAGCTTATCGGCGAAGGCGCCTATGTGACCCGCGGTGAGCGCGAGCAGCAGGTTTCGACATTCGACGAGGCCTACCGCTGGTTGCTCGAGCAGGCCAAACGCGGGCTCAACGTCCAGCGCTACAAAGGGCTGGGCGAGATGAATCCCGAGCAGCTCTGGGAAACCACGATGGATCCCAACAGCCGCCGCTTGATGCAAGTAAAAATCGACGACGCGGTTGGCGCCGACCAGATCTTCACCACGCTCATGGGCGATCACGTCGAGCCCCGTCGTGAATTCATCGAGCGCAATGCGCTGATGGTGTCGAATCTGGACGTCTAGCGCGGACCGACCGCGTATCCTGGCGTCCCGGCAAGCGCTAAGATAAGCACCGCCTCGCACCAAGACCCTCAGCGTTCGCTGAGGGTCTTTTTAGTGGCTTGGCGCGGCCGGTGCCCTGCATGGTGTTCGATCGTTGGCTCAGCGGCCTTGTGGCGCGTCGGTTGGGTCGACGTTTGGCGTTCGTGAACGGACGAAGCGTCTTTTTACGGAGCCGACCGGACCAGATCCAGGATCCGACCGAGTGGGGTGTAGATCAGGGCGACACGCTCCGACGCCTATCGATTTCGTGTGAGGTGCCTGCACACGGCGTGCGTCCGAAGCGGGGAGTGTCGTCTCGGCGCGCGGATGATCGACGTCGGATACGAGCGTCGCGTCGAGGAATGGCGGACAGGCAATCGAGACGATGGGGTGAGCCGCACGCGACCTCGACTTTCACGACGCCGCAACAACCCGGTGCGGGCCGGGGCTTCAGGGAGGATCAGGCTCGGCTGCGTGCGGCAAGCAGGTGGTCGACCGTCGACGACAGATCGTCAAAGATCCGGGTGTCGCGCCAGCGGGGATCGCTCGGGTCGATCGGCTTGCCGGTACGCACGCCGAACCCGGTGACGCCAGCGGCCCGCGCCGCCTCGATATCCGTGGCACTGTCGCCGATCATCACACAGTCGAGTGGTTTGAGGTTCCAGCGGCGGAGAATGTCTTCCACCAACCCGGGGCGCGGTTTACGGCAGGCGCACGCATCATCGGCGGTATGCGGGCAGAAGAAGATGCCGTCCAGCGCGACCCCTAGCTCTGACAACTGGCGTGTCATCTTGTCGTGGATGGCGAACAAGTCGTCGTAGTCGAACAGGCCGCGGCCGAGCCCCGACTGATTCGAGGCCACGACGACACGCAGCCCGGCATGTTTCAGCCGGGCAATGGCTTCCAGGCTGCCGGGGATTGGCTGCCATTCCGAGGGCGATTTGATGAACGCTTCGCTGTCGTGATTAACGACGCCGTCGCGGTCGAGAATCGCCGTCGAGACGGTCATTCAGGCGGCCTCCACCGAGAGACAAGAGATGTCGGCAACACGCCGACAAAGCCGGTCGATCTGAGCCAGCAGAGCCAGCCGGTTGCGCTGTAGGGCCGGGTCGTCGCTCATGACCATGACCTCGTTGAAGAACGTGTCGAGCGGCTCGGCGAGGGGCGCGATTGCCGAGAGCGCCGTTGCATAATCGCCCGTACGGGCCGCATCCTCAACTGTAGTCGAGCTGTCCGATAGACTGCGATACAAGGCGCTTTCAGCGGCGTCGACCATGCTATTGGGGTCGGCTGCATCGGCCACTTCGGCGTCGGCGTTGCGCTTGAGGATATTGCGAATTCGCTTGTGCGCGCCACAAACGACGGGTGCGGCGGGCAGCTGCGCGAATTCGCCGACGGCACGTACTCGGCGATCGAAATCCAGCATATCCGAAATTTGCAGCGACGCGATCGCTTCGAAGTGAGCCACCGGCACGCCTTGCTCGGTGTAATAACCGCGCAGACGTTCCATGTGAAACATCCATAGCGCTTCGGCTGTCCCTTCCGGGGCCGCCACCGGTTGCAGGTCCAGCGCGGTGTCCAGAAGCCGGCGCAGGTCGATCGCGATTTCACCTTCGATCAAGGTGCGCACAACGCCCAGAGCCGCACGGCGGAGCCCGAACGGGTCCTTGTCGCCACTCGGACGTTTATCGATGGCGAAGATGCCGGCCAGGGTGTCGAGGCGATCGCCCAGTGCAATACAGCGTCCGACGGCGGTGGTCGCGATCGGGGCGCCGGCGCCCGACGGCGCATATTGCTCCGGCAGGGCCTCTGAAACCGCGGCGTTTTCGCCT
Organism: Salinisphaera hydrothermalis C41B8; assembly: GCF_000732535.1. Taxonomy (GTDB): domain Bacteria; phylum Pseudomonadota; class Gammaproteobacteria; order Nevskiales; family Salinisphaeraceae; genus Salinisphaera; species Salinisphaera hydrothermalis. The sequence continues at coordinate 3,955 of NZ_APNK01000014.1, read as the reverse complement.
TCAAGCTGCGCGTAATAGCCGCCCATCACGCCCTGAAGCTCCGGGAACTCGCCGACCATCTCGGTGAGGAGGTCCGTTTTTGCCAGTTCGGCAGCGCGGGCAACATCGGTATGATCGGCGCCGACGGCATCCGCCAGCTCGCCGGCGATACGGCCCAGGCGCACACTCTTGTCGCCCAGCGAACCCAGCGATTGCTGGAAGCTCACACGGCCGAGATCCGGAATACGCGTGGCCAGGCCGTGGCGACGATCCTGTTCCCAGAAAAAGAAGGCATCCGCCAGGCGCGGGCGAATGACGCGTTCGTTGCCGGCGACCACCTGCGCCGGATCCCGGCTTTCGATGTTGGCGACCGTGACGAACCCCGCCACCAGAGCACCCGATTCACCTTCGACCGGGAAATAACGCTGGTGTCCTTCGAGCGTGGCGATAAGCACTTCACGCGGCAGCTCGAGATAGCGCGTATCGAAGCGGCCCGCGATACCGACCGGCCACTCGACCAGCGCGGTCACTTCGGCCACGAGTTCATCGTCGATCAACGCCTGTCCGCCCAGCGACTGAGCGGCGGCGACCACGGCGTCGAGCACGAGCTGACGCCGTTCGTCGATATCCACGACGACACGGCCGGGGTTTCTCAACTGTTCGACGTACGAGCCCGCGCTGGCGATCTCGATGGTGTCGGGATGATGAAAACGATGCCCGAGAGTCTGGCGATCCGCGTGTTCGCCGAACACCGATAGAGGCAGCACGGCGTCGCCGTGCAGGGCGACTACCCAGTGCACCGGGCGTACGAACGCCGCCTCGGAATCGCCCCAGCGCATGCGTTTCGGAATCGGCAGTGCGCGCAGCGCGGCATCCACCGCCGGTTGCAACAGCTCCGCCAAGGGCCGGCCTTCGGCCGTGCCGCGATAGACCAACCGTCGGCCCTTGTCGCTATCCTCGATTTCCAGCGCGTCGATCGTGGTGCCGACCGAGCGGGCGAAACCTTCGCCAGCCTTGGTCGGATTGCCGTCGCTGTCGTAGGCGATGTCGACGGTGGGCCCGTATTTTTCCACGCGTTCGGCCGCACTGGCGGAGGCGGCATCGACGATATACACCGCCAGCCGTCGCGGCGTCGCCAGACAACGGACGGCGCCATGCGCGAGACCAGCCTCGTCGAACTGGGCCGCCAGCCCGTCGGCGAATGCCTGGGCAAGCGGCTGCATGGCCTTCGGCGGAAGTTCCTCGACGCCGATTTCGATCAGGAGGTCTGCACTCATGCCGCGTCGTCGTCCTTCTTGAGCATGGGAAAACCGAGCGCTTCACGCGCGTCGTAGTAAGCCTTGGCCACCGCACGGGCCAGCGTACGAACCCGCAGAATAAAACGCTGGCGTTCGGTTACCGAGATCGCATGGCGTGCGTCCAGCAGGTTAAAGGTGTGCGAGCACTCCAGCATGCGCTCGTAGGCCGGTAGCGGCAGGTTCGATTCCACCAGCGTCAGGCATTCGGCCTCGAGTTCGTCGAAGCGTCGGAACAGCGCCTCGACCGGGGCATGCTCGAAGTTATAGGTCGACTGCTCGACTTCGTTCTGATGGAACACGTCGCCGTAGTAGACCGTGCCGTAAGACGAATCCGACCACACCAGGTCGTACACCGATTCGACGTTCTGGATGTACATCGCGATGCGTTCCAGACCGTAGGTGATTTCGCCGGACACCGGACGACAATCGAGGCCGCCGACCTGCTGGAAATAAGTGAACTGGGTGATTTCCATGCCGTTGAGCCAGATTTCCCAGCCCAGACCCCAAGCGCCCAGCGTCGGTGATTCCCAGTTGTCCTCGACGAAGCGCACGTCGTGGATCGACATATCCAGACCGAGTGCCTCGAGCGACCCGAGATACTGGGCCTGGATGTCCTTGGGCGACGGTTTGAGCAACACCTGAAACTGGTAGTAGTGCTGCAGCCGGTTCGGATTGTCGCCGTAGCGACCGTCCGTCGGACGCCGCGACGGCTGGACATAGGCCGCCCGCCAGGGTTCCGGGCCGATCGAGCGCAGAAACGTTGCCGAATGGAACGTGCCCGCGCCAACGGGCATGTCCAGCGGCTGCACGACGACGCAGCCGCGTTCGGCCCAGTACTGCTGCAGCGTGAAAATGAGCTGTTGGAAATCCATGCCAGTGCACCGTTTGATCAGGCCGCGATTGTACCGGAAGGCTTGCCGCCGCTGGGGCCGGGGCTTTGCACCATTTTAATGCACCAATATAGAGCGGCTCTTTTTTGGTGCGGTTTGTGATCTTTTTTGGTGCGGACGCCGGTCGCCAGTTTGCGGATGCGTTGTAGATGACGTGGCACGGAACCTGCCTTTATAGTGCGTCTGTTGTACGGGCGATACCGGGCAGCTGAGTTCCATCCAAGAGGAGTCATCATGGCGAGTAGTAAGGCGCTCGAACTAATCAAGAAGACCGAAGCGAAATTCGTGGACTTTCGTTTCTGCGACGCGCGTGGCAAAGAGCAGCACATGACCATGCCGGCGCACGTCGTCGACGAAGAGTTCATGGAAGAAGGCAAGATGTTCGACGGCTCGTCGATTGATGGCTGGAAAGGCATCAACGAGTCCGACATGGTGATGATGCCGGACGACGATTCGGCCGTGCTGGATCCGTTCTTCGAAGAGCCGACCGTCAACATTCGTTGCGACGTGCTCGAACCCAACACCATGATGGGCTACGAACGCGATCCGCGGACCGTGGCCAAGCGGGCCGAGGCGTATCTGGCCTCGACCGGCATCGCCGATACCGCGCTGTTCGGCCCGGAAGCCGAGTTCTTCATCTTCGACTCGGTGAACTGGCACAACGAAATGCGCGGCGCCGGGTTCTCCGTCGATTCCGAAGAAGCGTACTGGAACAGCGAAACCCGCTATCCCGAAGGCAACATGGGCCATCGCCCGGGCATCAAGGGCGGCTATGTGCCGGTGCCGCCGGTCGATTCCCAGCACGACATCCGTTCGGCCATGTGCCTGGCGATGGAAGAGATGGGCCTGACCGTCGAAGTGCACCACCACGAAGTGGGCACAGCGGGCCAGGGCGAGATCGGCATGCTGTTCAACACGCTGGTCAAGAAGGCCGACGAAACGCTGATCTACAAGTACTGCGTGCAGAACGTCGCCCATGCCTTCGGCAAGACCGCGACCTTCATGCCGAAGCCGCTCGTCGGCGACAACGGCTCGGGCATGCATGTGCACCAGTCGTTGACCAAGGACGGCAAGAACATCTTCTCCGGCGACGAATACGGCGGTCTGTCCGAAGAAGCGCTGTATTACATCGGCGGCATCATCAAGCATGCCAAGGCCATCAACGCCTTCGCCAATGCCTCGACCAACAGCTACAAGCGTCTGGTCAAGGGCTTCGAGGCGCCGGTGCTGCTGGCTTACTCGGCCCGTAACCGCTCGGCGTCGATCCGTATTCCGTGGGTCTCCTCGCCGAAGGCGCGTCGTATCGAAGTGCGTTTCCCGGATCCGACCGCGAACCCGTACTTCGCCTTCTCGGCCATGATGATGGCCGGCCTCGACGGCATCCAGAACAAGATCCACCCGGGCGAAGCCATGGACAAGGATCTGTACGACCTGCCGCCGGAAGAAGAGAAGAAGATCCCGACCGTTGCTCAGTCGCTGGAAGAAGCGCTGCAGGCGCTGTCGGCCGATCGCGACTTCCTCAAGAAGGGCGACGTGTTCACCGACGATCTGATCGACGGCTACATCGATCTCAAGATGGAAGAAGTGCTGCGTCTGAAGATGAGCACGCACCCGGCCGAGTTCGATATGTACTATTCCTGCTAGGCCGCAGGCACTGTAGGCGGCCCGTGGCGGCCGCCGCAGCATTCAAGGGCGCATCCGTCACGATGGATGCGCCCTTTTTTTAGGTTCTTCGCAGATAAGCGTGAAAGGCGGCGGTGACCGCATGGCTTAAGCTTGGATTGCTAC
>NZ_APNK01000013.1 GCF_000732535.1 Salinisphaera hydrothermalis C41B8 | reverse complement strand
GTAACGCCGACTACTTCTTCCTCAAAATCAAAGCCGCGTTTCCCGGTAAAGTGCGATGAACCTGAAAAAAGCCCCCGCCGTGGCGGCGAGGGCTTTTTCAATCGACAACGACGAGCGACGGCTCAGGCCAGCTTGCGGTGCTTGGCCTTGGCCGAGCCTTCCGAGGCGCTGCCGAGCCGGCGTTTACGATCGGCTTCATAGTCCTGATAGTTGCCTTCGAGGAAGACCACGTCGTCGTCCTCGAACGCCAGGATATGCGTGGCGATACGATCCAGGAACCAGCGATCATGCGAGATCACCAGTACGGCGCCGGGGAATTCCAGCAGGGCTTCTTCCAGCGCGCGCAGGGTTTCGACGTCCAGGTCGTTGGTGGGCTCGTCGAGCAGCAGGGTGTTGCCGCCTTTCTGCAACAGCTTGGCCAGCTGCAGCCGGTTGCGCTCACCGCCCGACAGTTCGGACACGCGTTTCTGCTGGTCCGACCCCTTGAAGTTGAAGCGGCCGATGTAAGCGCGCGACGGGATCTCGTAGTTGCCGATGGTCAGGATGTCCTGTTCGTTGGAGACTTCCTGCCAGACGGTCTTGTCCGAGTTGAGTTCCTCGCGTGACTGCGTGACGTAGGCCAGGTCGACCGTATCGCCAACGCGAATTTCGCCGGAATCCGGCTCTTCCTCGCCGTTGAGCATGCGGAACAGCGTGGTCTTGCCGGCGCCGTTCGGGCCGATGATGCCGACGATCGCGCCCTGCGGCACCTTCAGCGAGACGTTCTCGTAGAGCGTGCGGTCGCCGTACGACTTGGTCACGTCGTTCATCTCGAACACGAGATCGCCCAGGCGCGGGCCCGGCGGGATGTAGATCTCGTTGGTTTCGCTGCGTTTCTGGTATTCGCGCGACTGGAGTTCCTCGAACTGGCGCAGGCGCGCCTTGGACTTGGACTGCCGCCCCTTGGCGTTCGAGCGCACCCATTCCAGCTCGGACTTGATCGCCTTCTGGTGGGCGTCTTCGGATTTCTGCTCCTGTTCGAGGCGTTTTTCCTTCTGTTCCAGCCACGAGGAGTAGTTGCCCTGCCAGGGGATGCCGTGACCGCGGTCGAGCTCGAGAATCCAGCCGGCGACGTTATCCAGGAAGTAGCGATCATGGGTGACCGCGACGACGGTGCCGTCGAAATCCTTGAGGAAGCGCTCGAGCCAGGCGACCGATTCCGCGTCCAGATGGTTGGTCGGCTCGTCGAGCAGCAGCATGTCGGGCTTGGACAGCAGCAGGCGACACAGCGCCACGCGGCGGCGCTCGCCGCCCGACAGGTTGTCGACGTGGGCATCCCACGGCGGCAGGTTCAGGGCTTCGCCGGCCCGATCCAGCGTGTTGTTGATCTCCCAGCCGTCGACCGCGTCGATGGCTTCCTGCAGTTCGGCCTGTTCGGCCAGCAGGGCTTCGAAGTCGGCGTCGGGCTCGGCGAACGCTTCGCTGATCTCGTTGAAGCGCGCGAGCTGTCCAGCGACGTCGCCCAGGCCTTCCATGACGTTGCCGCGCACGTCCTTGGAGGAATCCAGCTCCGGCTCCTGCGGCAGATAGCCGATGTTGATGCCGGGCATGGGGCGGGCCTCGCCCTCATATTCCTTGTCGACCCCGGCCATGATCCGCAGCAGCGTCGATTTGCCCGCACCGTTGTAGCCCAGCACGCCGATCTTGGCGCCGGGGAAGAACGATAGCGAGATATCGCGCAGGATGTGCTTTTTCGGCGGGACGACTTTGCCCACGCCATTCATGGTGTAGATGTACTGGGCCATAGGATGCGCGTGCAGTGAAAACAAGTAGACCGGCAAGTGTAGCCAAGTTTGGCGGCCGATACACGGATCGTGATTCGCACGCGGGCGTGATGCTAAGAATATAACCAAATGGTCTTGAAACTGCTCTTCAAAATAACCGAATAGCTTTTAAAATCTCCGGCAAGTCATTCATGGCCGACGCAACGGCTGCTACTTCACCCCGTGAGGTTTTGTCTTATGGATATCGATACCGCCAAGGTCAACGCCGAGCTCGCCGGTCGGCATCCGCAGGAAATCGTGAACTGGGCTGCCGGCCTGGACGGTCGCACCATCGTGACCACCAACTTCGGTCCGTACGAGGCGGTGATCCTGCACATGGCCGTGCAGGCGCAGCCGGACATGGACGTGGTCTGGATCGATTCCGGTTATGCCACGCGCAAGACCTATCTGTTCGCCGAGAAGCTGATCAACGATCTCGAGCTGAACGTGCACGTGTTCAATCCGCTGATGTCGGCGGCCCGTCGGGATGCGCTCATGGGCATTCCGGACGTCGACGATCCGCAGCATGAAGAGTTCACCCATCAGGTCAAGCTCGAGCCGTTCGGCCGTGCCATGCGCGAGATGAGCCCGGACGTCTGGCTGACCGCGGTGCGCCGCGATCAGACCGCCTTCCGCCAGGGCATGGACATCGTGTCGCAGGATAAGGCCGGCGGCGTGATCAAGGTCGCCCCGGTGCTGGAATGGACCGAGATCGACATGGAGCGCTATCTCATCGAGCACGGTCTGCCGAACGAAACCAACTACTACGACCCGACCAAGGTGCTGGGCAACCGCGAGTGCGGCCTGCATAACCGCTTCTCGGCCTGATCCGGGCCCGTTTCGGACTCAAAGAGCGCATGGGGGCGACCCATGCGCTCTTTTTTTGCCCAGCGTTTATAGCGTGCGGGGTTTGGAACATCCGCTCCACGATTGGCGGAATGGATTAGCGGCATCCGTGGCATCGAGGCGTAGCAGTATGGCTCTCTTCGTTCCCCAAGGCGTTTATCCGCAGATTGCGCTGATGACACAGATAGCGGTTAACCGTTCGAGACAAGAGGTCTATCGTGGCGTCGTATGACGCTGCGCTTCGTTCCTCAAGGCATTTGTCCGCAGACCTGCACAGATCTACGCAGATGGCGGTTAATCGTTAGGGACGCCAGCTCGGCCGGGGCGCGAAAGACGGTATGCGCTTCGTTCTTTAACGCGTTATTCGAGTCGCAAGCTTCGTTCGATTCCGCTGCTTGTTCGCGCCTCGAATCGGCTATGCCGCGAAAGCAAAACCGAATCTGTGTTGATTTGCGGACAGTTCTCTTCGATGAACGAAGCCGAAAATGCGACGGCGCCCCGCCACAGACGTAGGTCGGCTTAGGCCGCAGGCCGTAAGCCGACATGACCGATCGGGCCATCACTTCTGGAATGGCATCCATGTCGGATTACGCCTCGCTAATCCCGCCTACAAGACTTTGAGCCCGATCGACTCTACAGCTCGTTCGCGCCTCGAATCCTGCTACGTCGCAAAAGCACAACCGCATCTGCGTGAATCTGTGTCGATCTGCGGACCGTGTTCTTGAGGGAACTGCAGCGAGGACGAGGCGTTCAATCCCCAGACTAATGTCAGAAAGCGGGCGACGTGATGCTGATGTCCGGGGGCGTGTTCTTGTCGTCGCCTTCATCGGCGCCGCTGGCCGAGGGTTGTTCGTCGAGTGCGGCCGGCTTTTTATGCCGTTTCTTGTTGGTCATCCAGGTGAGGATGTCGTAGTACGCTCGAATATTGCTGACGTACGCTGCGGCCTGTTTGCCTTGGGCGTAGCCATAACGGGTGTGGGCGAGATAGCGTTTTTCCGTGAGCCAGCCCAGGGCCTCACGTAGATTCACCCAGACGTTCGGGTTACGCCCGGCCCGCTTGAGTAGTCGACGTGCATCGAGGACGTGGCCCAGGCCCAGGTTGTAGGCCGCGAGCGCGAACCAGGTGCGGTCCGGTGGTTTGACGGCCTTGGGGAGTCGCTTGCGCAGCTGCAACAGATAGCGCGTGCCGCCATCGATGGATTGCTGCGGGTTGCTGCGATTGTCGATATCCATGCGCTGGGCGGTGTCGCGGGTCAGCATCATGATGCCGCGGACATTCGTGGGGCTGGCCGCTTTGGCGTTCCAGCGCGACTCTTGATACCCGATGGCGGCGAGTAGCCGCCAGTCGACGCCGTACTGCTGGCCGGCCGCTTTGAAATAGGATTTCCAGTGCCCCAGCCTGTTCTTGACCTGACGCGCGAACTCGGCGCCGCCGACGAAGCCGAGCTGGGCGGCGTGCCCGAAATAGCGGTCGTGCAGGATCTTGATCTGACCCCTGGACTTGGCCTGTTCGAGATAAGCGATCGCTTTGTTGTACAGCCCGTCAGGCCGTCTGCCGCGATCGAGCCCGCGAAACGCCCAGGCCATCTGCTGGCGGATGTGCTGCAGCGTGAAGCCGACGCGCAGTTTCGGATAATAGCGCTGATTCATGGCCACGACGTCGGCGTTGGCCACGGTCGCATCGATATCGCCATGCGCGATGCGCGCCATTAATTCTTCGGTATTGGCCGTGTGATCGACCGTGAAGTGCAGATCGGGATGGCGCTGGCGCAGCCAGTCCGCCAGGGCGGTGTCGTCGGGTAGCACCAGATGCCCCGAGAGATCGGCCAGTTTCTTCGGTTTGTTTTCGTGTTGCCGATAGACCGCGTCGAGCTTGCTGCTGAGATAGGGCGGCGTGAAGCGAACACGCGCGTCGCGTGCCGGGCTGATCGCGAGCCCGGCGCCGATCTGGGCACGGCCGGTTTCCACGGCGTGCATGATGGCCGCCCGATCGGGCACGACCACCATCTTGAGTTTTACACCCAGCGATTTCGCGAAGCCGCGGGCCAGATCGTACTCGAAGCCCTTGGGACCGTGCGGGCCCAGGTAATAAGTGGTGGCGGAGTTGATGGTGGCCACGCGCAGTACGCCGCTGCGTTGAACCTGGGTCAGCGCGTCGGGCCGATGCACGCAGGTGGTCAACAGCGCGCCGCCGCCGATCAGTACGATCAGCGCGAACAGGTGGACGAGACGACGTCCTCGATTTTGATTGGTGGCCGCGCGCCGCGGTCCGGCGCCCGGCCCGCGGGTTGTATCGGGCACGTTCTGAAAATAATTATCGAATCAAGTGTTGGGAAAGCGATCCGGATCGTTTAAGATACGCGACTTCGCAGCCGGGGTCAGTGTTGATACCGACAGCGAAGGAACAACGGAGAGGTACCGAAGCGGTCATAACGGCACCGACTCGAAATCGGTTGGGGGCTAACCGCCCCACGTGGGTTCGAATCCCACCCTCTCCGCCATTTCTCTATCCGATCATCGATCGACTCGCCCCATGGCCAACGCCGATTCCCATCGCCGGTTGTATCGCGTGGCGTTCTACAATCAAGGCGAAGTCTACGAGGTTTATGCGCGCTCGGTATCCCAGGGCGGGCTGTTCGGTTTCGTCGAGATCGAGGCGCTGGTCTTCGGCGAACGCACCACGCTCGTGATCGACCCGGCTGAAGAGAAGCTGGCCGAGGAGTTCTCCGAGGTCAAGCGCAGCTATATTCCCATGCATTCGATCATCCGCATCGACGAAGTCGAGCGGCGCGGCACGGCCAAGATCACCCCGGCCGACAGCGATTCGAAGGTGCGTCCGTTTCCGGTCTATACCCGACAGGGGCCCGGCTCGGGAGGCCACGGCTCCGGCTCGAACACCTAGATGACGGCCATGCGCTTCGCCCTGTTGGGCAGTGGCAGCAAGGGCAACGCGCTGGTGGTCGAGCAGGGCGCCACGCGGCTTCTGATCGATTGTGGCTTTTCCGCGCGCGAAATCGAAAAGCGTCTGGCCCGGCTGGAACTGACGCCTGGCGATATCGACGCCATCGTGATCACCCACGAACACGATGATCACTGGAAGGGCGTATCGCGTTTCTCGCGCGCCCACGATCTGCCGGTCTGGCTGACACCCGGCACCCAGGCGGCCAAACCGGGCAGCGAACTCGCGGCCACCGAGCTGTATTCGCCGCACGAACCGTTCGCCATCGGCGATCTGGAGCTTTTCCCCTATCCGGTGCCACACGACGCGCGCGAACCCGCGCAGCTCGTGATCGGCAACGGCGAGCATCGACTGGGGGTGCTGTCCGATATCGGCCACGTTACGCCGCATGTGCGTGCCATGGTCGACGCCTGCGATGCACTCATCATTGAATCCAATCACGATCCGGACATGCTGGCGGGCGGACCGTATCCGCCCAGCCTCAAGGCACGCGTGGGTGGTCGTCTCGGCCACCTGAGCAATGCCGAGGCCGCCGCGCTGGTATCGGAAATCGATACCGGCGCGCTCCAGCATGTCGTGGTCGCGCATCTGTCCGAATCCAACAATCGCCCGGACCTGGCCCGGGCCGCGCTTGCCGAAGCGCTGGCCTGTACGCCGGACTGGGTGCATGTCGCCAACCAAAACGAGGGTCTGTCGTGGCGGAGTCTGGTCAATCGATAACTGCGGTCGAAATCTATGCCGGCGAGGCCGCGCTGGCGGACTTCGAACGCGAGCGCCTGGTCGCGGGTCTGCGCCGTGCCGGTCTCGATGTGGCCGACGTGGACGCGCGCGCGATCTATATCGCCGCGTTTTCCGAAGAGCCGGACGACAAGACGCATGAGCGGCTGAACCGCCTGCTGGCAGTCGACGGCGATGCACCGCGCGCCGAAGGCGTGGTGGTCGTGCCGCGTCTGGGCACCGTCTCGGCCTGGTCGAGCAAGGCCGAGGACATTGCGCACAATAGCGGCATCAAGACGCTGGTGCGGCTGGAACGCGCGCTGGTCTATCGCTTTGGCGGCGAGGCGCCGAGCACGGCCGCGCTGACCGAGTCCGGTGCGCTGCATGATCCGATGACCGAATCGCTGGTCGACGACTGGGCGCTGCTGAATACGCTGTTCACTGTCCCGGAACGCCGCCGTCTTCGGCGCGTGCCGCTGGCGCGCAAGGGCATCGAGGCCTTGCGCAGCGCCAACCGCGACTGGGGCCTGGCGCTGGCCGAGGAAGAACTCGAGTATCTCGCCGAACAGTACGCCGCGCTCGATCGCGATCCGACCGACGTCGAGCTCATGATGTTCGGCCAGATCAACTCCGAGCACTGCCGGCACAAGATTTTCAACGCGGAATTCACCATCGACGGCGAAACCCAGACCGCCTCGTTGTTCGACATGATCCGCAGTTCCTACAAGGCGGCCCCCGAGGGCGTCTTGTCGGCCTATCGGGACAATGCGGCGGTCGTGGCCGGGCCGGCCGCGACCCGCATGACGGTCGGCCGGGACCGGACCTATCGCCTGGTCGAGGAAGACGTCCATCTGTTGATGAAGGTGGAAACCCATAATCATCCGACCGCGATCGCGCCAGCGCCGGGTGCCGCGACCGGCTCGGGCGGAGAGATCCGCGACGAGGCCGCGACCGGCCGCGGTGGCAAGCCGAAGGCCGGGCTGGCCGGTTTCTCGGTTGCGGATCTGCGGCTGCCGGGCGATATCAAGCCCTGGGAAACCGACGCCGACGCGCCGGGCCATCTCGCCAGCGCGCTCGACATCATGCTCGAAGGGCCGATCGGCGCCGCGCGCTATAACAACGAATTCGGCCGGCCGGCGCTGGGCGGTTATTTCCGCACCTTCCAGTACGAATCCGAGGCCACCGGCCTGCGCGGCTTCGCCAAGCCGATCATGATTGCCGGCGGCATGGGCAACGTACGCCCCGGCCATGTGGAAAAACACGAAGTGCCGGTCGAAGCCTGTCTGATCGTGCTCGGCGGCCCGGCCATGCTGATTGGCCTCGGCGGCGGAGCGGCCTCGTCGATGGCCAGCGGCACGGGCTCGGAAGCGCTCGATTTCGCCTCCGTGCAGCGCGCGAATCCGGAAATGCAGCGCCGTGCGCAGGAAGTGATCGAGGGTTGCATCGCGCTCGGCGAGGACAACCCGATCGCCTCGGTCCACGATGTTGGCGCAGGGGGGTTGTCCAACGCGTTGCCGGAGATCATCGACGCCGACGATCGCGGCGGCTCCATCCGCCTGCGCGATATTCAGTCGGCCGATCCGAGCCTGTCGCCGATGGAAATCTGGTGCAACGAATCGCAGGAACGCTATGTGATTGCGATTCCGGCCGATGCCATCGAGGTGTTCGAGAAACTGGCCGCGCGCGAACGCTGCCCGTATGCGATCGTGGGCCGGGCGACGGCCGAGCCCAATCTCGTGGTCGAGGACGGCGAGGCCGCCACGGCGGAAACCGCGCGTCCGGTCGACATGCCGATGGGCGTGCTGCTGGGGCGTACGCCGCGCATGCAGCGCGAGGCGCAACACGCCACGCCGGCGCTGGCCGCCTGGGATCGCAGCGGCGTGAATATCGCCGAGGCCTTCGAACGCGTGCTCCAGCTGCCGACGGTGGCGAGCAAGTCCTTTCTGATCACGATTGGCGATCGCAGCGTGGGCGGCATGACCGCGCGCGACCAGATGGTCGGGCCCTGGCAGGTGCCGGTGGCCGACGTCGCCGTGACCACCACGGCCTTCACCGGCGATACCGGCGAAGCCATGGCCATGGGCGAGCGCAGCCCGGTGGCGCTGATCGATGCGCCAGCCTCCGGCCGCATGGCGGTGGGTGAAGCGATCACCAATCTGGCGGCCGCCCGGATCGACAAGCTCACCGACGTCCGCTTATCGGCCAACTGGATGGCCGCCTGCGGCGATCCGGCCGAAGACGCCCGGCTGTACGACACGGTGCGTGCGGTCGGCGAAGAACTCTGTAGCGAACTCGGCCTGGCAATTCCGGTAGGTAAGGATTCGTTGTCCATGCGCGCAAGCTGGGACGGCGAGAACGGGCCGCGCACGATGAGCGCGCCGGTCTCGCTCGTGGTCTCGGCGTTCGCACCGACGGTCTCGGCCCGCGCGACGCTCACGCCCCAACTCGTGTCGCCCGAGCGCACCGAAAGCCGGCTGATCCTGGCCGATCTCGGCGCCGGCCGGAACCGACTCGGCGGTTCGGCCGTGGCCCAGGTCTATGGCGCGCTCGGCAATCGTGCGCCGGATCTGGATTCGGCCGCCACGCTCGGCGGGTTCTTTCGTGCCGTGCAGACGCTCGCCGCGGACGGCCGGATTCTGGCGTATCACGACCGCAGCGACGGCGGTCTCGCGGCCTGCCTGGCCGAAATGTGTTTTGCCTCGCGCCTGGGCGTGGATGTCGGGCTTGACGAGCTCGACGGCGATCCGCTCGCGGCCTTGTTCGCCGAAGAACTGGGGGCCGTGCTTCAGGTTGCGGCGAGCGATGTCGATGTCGCGCTCATCACCCTGCGCGATGCGGGTGTGGCAGCGACGGACATTGGCAGTGTGACCTCGACCGACCGCATCGTGGCGCGCCAAGGCGACGCCGAAGTATTGTCGGTGTCGCGGGTCGATGCCCAGCGTCATTGGGCGGCGACCAGCCATGCGATGGCCGCGCTGCGCGACGATCCGGCCTGCGCGGATGCCGAATACGACACGCTGCTGGATACCGCCGATCCCGGATTGCCGGGTAAGCCAAGCTTCGATCCGGCCGAGGATGTCGCCGCGCCGTATATCAACACCGAGCGGCCGAAGGTGGCGATCCTGCGCGAGCAGGGCGTGAACGGGCATAACGAGATGGCGTTTGCGTTCACGCGCGCCGGGTTCGATGCGATCGACGTGCATATGTCGGAGATCGTATCGGGCAAGGTGCGGCTTGCCGACGTGCAGGGCGTGGCGGCCTGTGGCGGTTTCTCTTATGGCGACGTGCTCGGCGCCGGCCAGGGCTGGGCCAAGTCGATCCTGTTCAATCGCAATGCGCGTAAGGCGTTCGCCGATTTCTTCGCCCGTGACGAGACGTTCGCGCTGGGCGTATGCAACGGCTGCCAGATGCTGGCGGCGCTGTCCGAGCTCATTCCGGGCACTGACGGCTGGCCGTCGTTCGTGGCCAATGCCTCGCGCCAGTTCGAGGCCCGCACCAGCGGCGTCGAAATCCTCGATTCCAATGCCGTGCTGCTGGATGGCATGGCCGGCTCGCGCATGCCGGTCGCGGTGGCGCATGGCGAAGGGCATGCCCGTTTCGCCGAGGCCGGCGACCTCGAGCGGCTCGTCGCGGCCGGCCAGGTGGGCATGCGCTACACCGCCAATGCCGGCGGCGCGGCCGAATCCTATCCGGCCAACCCGAACGGCTCGCCGGGTGGGGTCACCGGGCTGTCGAACGCCGACGGCCGTGTATTCATCTGCATGCCGCATCCGGAGCGGGTGACGCGCACGGTCAATCTTTCCTGGGCACCGGAATCTTGGGGCGAGGCCAGCCCCTGGGCGCGTCTGTTCGCCAACGCGCGTCGATTCGTCGGGTAGAAAACGGGCGTCAGGGCCGAGCGGTGCCTCGCCGCTCGGCCCTGACGTTTGACGTGCCCGGCGATCGCCGCGATGAGCCGTGCGCCGATGAGTAACGGCGCGTGGCGTGCTGGGGCGACGCACGAGGCCAGCTCGGAGACGAGCGCGCCCCGGGCCGCGAACGATCGTGCTTGGGCGGCGGCTGTCGCGTGATCTACGATAAAGCGTGAGTCGCGGCGGTGCCGCCTGGGCCCCGTTGGTTGCGTTGTATCGAGGAAACGTAGATGTCCCGTCGATCGAAGATGAAGTGGATCGGTTCGTGTCTGGCCATGGTTGCGGCGCTATGGCTGGCCAGCGCATCGGCGGCCGGTTTGTCGATCCAGTCGTCGGCGTTCAAGAACGGACAGCCGATTCCCAAGCGTTTCAGTTGCAGTGGCGACAACCAGTCGCCGCCTTTGACGTTTGCCGGTGTGCCGCGTAACGCCAAAAGTCTTGCGCTGATCGTAGACGACCCGGACGCGCCGTCGGGCCTGTTCACGCACTGGGTGTTGTACAACATGGCGCCGGATCTGGTGGTGCTGGCGCCCGGCGCCAGCGACCAGCCGCTGCCGGGGCCGGCCGTGACGGCGAAAAACAGCACGCATCACGCGAATTATCACGGTATGTGTCCGCCGCCGGGTGACGGAATCCATCACTATCACTTCAAGTTGTTCGCGCTGGATACGCGCCTGCCGTCGGATCTGGCCAATCGCGCGGCGCTCGTGAAAGCCATGAAGGGCCATGTCATTGCCCATGCCCAGATCGTCGGCACCTTCAAACGACCGTAGCGACCCATCGACGGTAAGCCCGGGCGCGGTGGTGACGCCCGAGCGATGCTGCAGGTTTCCGGACAAGAGCCCCGTATGAGCGTAGACGCCGAACATCCGATCGTTTTCCAGCCGTCGCAAGACGCGATCGAACACAGCCGCCTGGCCGACTATGTCCGCTGGCTGGCCCGGCGCGATGGCATGCCGCGTTTCGCAGTCGACGATTATGCCGGGCTGCATGCCTGGTCGATCGCGGAGCCGGCGTCGTTCTGGGCTAGCCTCTGGGATTATTTCGGCATCGTCGGCGACCGCGGCGAGGGCGACGTGCTGGATACGCTCGAGATGCCCGGCGCACGCTGGTTCACAGGCGCGCGGCTGAACTTCGCCGAAAATCTGCTGCGCGAAGCCATTGCCGGCGATCCGGATCGCACCGCGATCACCGCGCTGTCGGAGGCGCGGGCGCCGATCACGCTGAGCTACGGCGAGCTGTATCGCCAGGTCGGCGCGTTCGAGGCATTCCTGCGGGCCTGCGGCGTACGGGCCGGCGATCGCGTAGCCGGTGTGGTTGCGCATACGCACGAACCAATCGTCGCCTTGCTGGCCTGTGCCAGCCTGGGGGCAATCTGGTCGTCGGCGTCGCCGGACTTCGGCGTGTCCGGCATCGTCGACCGGTTTGCGCAGATCGAGCCTCGCGTGCTCGTGACGGTCGACGGCTACAGCTATGGCGGCAAGATATTCGATCGCGCCGATCGCATTGTCGAATTGCGCGAGCGTATCCCCTCGATCGAACACGTCGTCGTTACCGACAACACGGGCCGCGGGCAGGCGTTGCCGGATGACGCCGATGTCACCCGCTGGGACGACGCGCTGGCCGCGTACGCCGGTGCCGAGCCGAGTTTCGATCGCGGCGCGTTCGATCGGCCGGTTTATATCCTGTTCTCCTCGGGCACCACGGGCGTGCCCAAGTGCATCGTGCACGGCGCGGGCGGCGCGTTGATTCAGCACGTCAAAGAGCAGGTGCTGCACGGCGATCTGGGCCGCGACGATGTCTTTTTCTACTTCACCACCTGTGGCTGGATGATGTGGAACTGGCATGTCTCCGGGCTGTTTACCGGCGCCGAGCTGATCACCTACGACGGCAATCCCGGCTTTCCCGATCTGAACATGCTGTGGGCCATGGCGGCGACGCGCGGCGTGACCCATTTCGGTACCAGTGCGAAATGGCTCGGCGCCTGTCGCAACGCCGGGTTGGCGCCGGGGGGGAGGCATGATTTGTCGGCGCTGCGCGTGATCTTCTCGACCGGGTCGCCGTTGCTCGATGCGGACTACGACTGGGTGTACGCCGAGGTGAAACCCGACGTACTGCTGGGCTCGATTTCCGGCGGTACCGACATCGTGGCCTGTTTCGTCGGCTCCTGTCCGACGCTGCAGGTACGCCGCGGCGAGATTCAGTGTCGCCTGCTGGGCGTGGCCGCCGAGGCGTACAACGAAGCGGGTGAAGCGGTCATCGACGAATGCGGCGAGTTGGTCTGTACTCAGCCGATCCCGTCGATGCCGGTTGCATTCTGGAACGATCCCGATGGTGCGCGCTATCGGGCCGCGTATTTCGAGCGCTTCCCCGGCGTCTGGGCGCACGGCGATTTCATTGCCTTCAGTCAATCGGGCGGGGCGGTAATCTATGGTCGCAGCGATGCCACGCTGAATGTGGGCGGCGTCCGCATCGGCACCGCCGAGATCTATCGTCAGATCGAGCCCATGCCCGAAATCGCGGACTGCCTGGTCGCGGCGCAGGCAACCGGGGAGGACGATCGTATCGTCATGCTCGTGGTGCCGGCCGAAGGCCATGTCGTCGACGATGCACTGCGCGATGCGATCCGCCGCCGCCTGCGCGAACAGGCCAGCCCGCGGCACGTGCCGAAGCTCATCGTCGGTGTCGAGGCCTTGCCCTACACGCGCAGTGGCAAGAAGGTCGAGGTTGCCGTGGCACGCCTGCTTAACGGGCGCGAGGTCGAGCAATCCAGCGCGATCGCCAATCCGGAATCGTTGGTCGCCATCGCCGAACACCCGGAGCTACGTCGTTCGTAAAAAAAGCCGGGCCGTGATTCGGCCCGGCTTCCCGGCGACATGGGCAACGCCGCGGGCGCTCACCGCAGCGGGATAACGTCGTCGAGTGCGCAGAAGTCGATGATCGCCCGCATCTGGGTCGGCGCGTTGGCGAAAACCAGGGGCGAGCCGGCCTGGTCGGCGTCGCGGATCCATTCCAGCAACAACGCCACGCCAGCGCTGTCGGCCCGGGTGACGCCGCTCAGATCGATTACCGTGTCGCGGCCCTGCTCGAACCAGCCGGCCGAATTACGCAGGCGGGTCGGTACGCTCTCGGCATCCAGCTGGCCTTCGACCTGAACGGTGTGCACGTCGCTTTCGCGGGTCTCGCTCACGATGGGTAGCCTAGGAATTACCGTCGTAGCGGTTTTCCAACTGCTCGATGAACTTTTCGAGGCCTTCGCGACGAATGGCCGAATTGAACTGGCCGCGATAGTTGGTCACGAACGACAGGTTGCCGACGCTGCCATCGTAGACTTTCCACTGATCGTCGACTTCGTGCAGCTGTAGGCTCACCGGGGTGTCCTGCCCGTTGGGCGAATGGATCACGGCGTTGAAGGTCACGTTCTTGGCATTGTCCGCCGCGCGCACGGGTTTGTACTCGATCTTCACATTGTCGTTGAAGCCGAGCAGGGCGCTGCCATAGGTCCGGATCAGCATGTTCTTGAACGCGGTCTGGAAGCGCTTGCGCTGCTCCGGCGAGGCCTGACGCCAATAGCGGCCGAGCACCAGTTGCGACATATAGGGCAGATCGATCAGCGGTACCAGGTCGCGGTTGATCAGCGCATGCAGTTCCTGCGGATTGTTGCGCAGCTCGGCGCGACGGCCGTCGAGGTCGTTGAGCACCTTCTGCACGGTTTGCCGGGCGAGTTGTTCCGGCGGCGTCGGGCTGGCGCTGGCCAGAGCCGGCGCCATGAGCGCGACCGTGATAAAGGGGATGAGAACGCGAGTCCAACGCATAGCGGGAGTCCCTAGGCTGATAGATCGTCTAATTTCAAGGAGTTTGTTTCATCGCCCTGAATCTGTCCTGAAGGCCGCCCTGGCGCCGATCGATCGTCGAGGCCGCAGACTCCAGCATAAAGGCGGCCCATCGGCTCAACCACCGGCGCCTTGGGCGGCCGGCGAGCTGGAACCCCCCGCGCCTGGACCGCCGCCCGAACCGCCGCCTCCACTATCGGAGGAGTCGCCGCCGGACATCCGGGTCATGAACTGGCCGATCAGGTTTTCGAGCACGATGGCGGACTGGGTGATGATGAACTTGTCGCCGTTCTTCATGTTCTGTGTCGAGCCACCGGGTCCGACGCCAATGTACTGATCGCCGAGCAGACCGGAAGTGAGGATGGAGGCATCGGAATCCTTCGGGATCTTGTACTGATCCTGGATACGCAGGGTCGCGACCGCGCGATACGTCGTCTGGTCCAGTTTGATATCGGTCACGCGGCCGATGCGCACGCCGGCCAGCTCGACGGGCGCGCCCACCTTCAGGCCGCCGATGTCGTTGAACGCCGCGGTGACGGTATAACCCTCGGCGCTGCCGGTATTGGCCAGATCGCTCACCCGCAGGGTCAGGATGAAGATCGCGGCGATTCCGAGACAGACGAATAACCCGACCAGAAGCTCGACGGCTCTTGATTGCATAGCGTCTTTCCTTCAGCTAACCGCTGAACATTACGGCGGTGAGCATGAGATTGGCGGCCAGAATGGCCAGCGAGGCGATGACCACCGTATTGGTGGTGGCCCGCGAGACCCCTTCCGAGGTTGGCGGCGCGTGATAGCCCTGGAATACAGCAACCCAGGTGATGATGGCGCCGAACACGCCGCTCTTGATGAAGACGTTGAGAATATCGCGGTTGAATTCGACGCTCGACTGGATGCCATTCCAGTAGGCGCCGGCGTCGACGCCCAGCATGTCCACGCCGACGAAATAGCCGCCACCGGCGCCGATGGCCATGACACAGAAGATACAGGTCAGCAGCGGCATGGCTATGACACCGGCGAGAAAACGCGGCGCGACGATACGACGCACCGGGTCGACCGCCATCATTTCCATGCCGGAGAGCTGATCGGTGGCCTTCATCAGGCCGATCTCCGCAGCCAGCGCGCTGCCGGCACGCCCGGCGAACAACAGGCCAGTCACCACAGGTCCGAGTTCGCGGACCACGACCAGTGCCACGGAGGTGCCGAGCGCGTTTTCGGCGCCGAAATCGGCCAGCGCGCGATAGCCCGATAGCGCCAGCACCATCCCAACGAATATACCGGCCACGACCACGATCAGCAGCGACAGTACACCGACCGAATAGATCTGCTCGATCACCAGCCGGGGCTTGGCCAGCAGAGCCGGGAGCGAGGCGATGATGCGGCCGAGAAACAGGGCGCTTCGGCCCAGATCGGCCAGCCAGCCGAATAGCGTGTTGAAAACACGCGTGAGCCGATTCATGTGCGGTCTCCGCCCAGCAGGTCTTCGGCATACGGTGTATCGGCATAATGGAACGGCACCGGGCCGTCCGGGGAGGCCGTGATGAACTGCTGCACCCAGGCCGAGTCGGAATGCCGAATATGCTCCGGATCGCCGTGGTCGATGACGTGTCCGTCCGAAATCACGTAAACATAGTCGGCGATGCCGAGTGTTTCCTTGACGTCGTGACTGACCACGATCGAGGTCAGCCCGAGCACATCGTTGAGGCGACGAATCAGGCGTAGCAGAACGCCCATGGAGATCGGGTCCTGCCCGGCGAAGGGCTCGTCGTACATGATCATTTCGGGGTCGAGCGCGATCGCGCGGGCCAGCGCCACGCGCCGGGCCATGCCGCCCGACAGCTGCGCCGGGGCGAGATCGCGCGCACCGCGCAGCCCCACGGCCTCGAGCTTCATCAGCACGATATCGCGGATCAGACGCTCGGGCAGTTTCGTGTGCTCGCGTATGGGAAAGGCCACGTTGTCGAACACCGAAAGATCGGTCAGCAGGGCGCCGGACTGGAACAGCATGCCCATGCGCTTGCGCTGTTCGAACAAGGTTTTCTGCGACATTCCGGTGACCGACTGGCCGTCGAAATGCACGCTGCCGGAATCCGCGCGCCACTGTCCGCTGATCAGGCGCAACAACGTCGTTTTGCCGGTGCCCGACGGCCCCATGATCGCGGTGATTCGCCCGCGCGCGATGTCGATATCGACGCCTTGATAGATGACGCGGGAGCCGAGCCGGAAATGCAGGTCGCGCACTTCCACCAGATTGTCGGTGGTGCTCGTCGTCGCGGTAGAGTCGGTCATGGGCGAGATTGGGACTCGGATGCGCGCCAGCCTATCAGATCGGCTCGCGTATCCGACGAATCTATGCGGGCCAGCCCGAGTTCGGTGCACAACTGCGCGCCGAGATCATCGGCGACGCGGTCGAGATCGCTCGGCCCGCCCAGATCGGCGATCTGGGTCATGGCCAGACCGTGATAACCACAGGGATCGATACGCGAGAACGGCTCCAGGTCCATATCCACGTTCAACGCCAGCCCGTGATAGCTGTTCGAGCGCGATACGCGCAGGCCGATCGAGCCGATCTTTGCAGCGCCTACATACACGCCGGGCGCATCGCGTTTCGCATAGGCTTCGATATCGTAGCCGGCCAGCGTCGCGATCATGGCGTTTTCCAGCGCCGTGACCAGACTGCGGATGCCGATGCCCAGCCGTTTGAGGTCGAGCATGACATAGGCCATCAGCTGGCCCGGCCCGTGATACGTGACCTGGCCGCCGCGATCGATCGGCACGACTTCGATGTCGCCCGGGGCCAGCACATGTTCGGCGCGGCCGTTGCGGCCCTGCGTGAAAACTGGGGCGTGGTTGAGCAGCCACAACGCATCCGGATCTTCCGAGCCACGCTCGGCGGTAAAGCGTTGCATGGCCTGCCAGACGGGACGATAGGGTTGCGGTTGCCAGCCGAAACGGCGAAGGACGACGGGCGCGGCGCTCACAGCGACATCAGCACCTGCTCGTGATCGCTCAGGTCCTTGTAGATGGCGTCGAGCTGCGCCTTGCTTTTGGCATTGATCGAGGCCGTCACCGCAATATAGCGGCCGCCGCTGGATTCGCGGCTGGATAGATCGCCCGTGGTCAACTCCGGCGCGTGCGCCTTGATCAGGGTGTACACCGTCTGTTCGAAAGCGGTGCCGTGGCGGCCGAAGGCCTTGATGGCGAATTCGCAAGGGAATTCGAGCAGGGTTTCATCGTGGGTATCGGACATGGCTTTACTGTGCCCCGGGGCCAGCGTAGTCGTCCAGCCGCCCGCGACGGGGCGGGCGGCCGGGCGGCGACTTACTGGAACATCATCAGAATGTCGTCGATGAATTGCGTGACATAACCGCCCTCGGCGATCGACTTGCCGGCATACAGCGGCTCTTCCTTGAGCGTTTTGTCGTTGTACTTGATCAACAGCGTGCCCAGACGCTCGCCTTTCTTGATCGGCGCCGTCAGATGGCTCGGCAGCTTGGCGCTGGTCGACAACGAGTCGCGCTGGCCGCGTGGGTAGGCCACGTAGACCGGCCCGTCGGCGACGACCGGCAGTTCACTCTCCGCACCTTTCCAGACGCGGATCTGGGAAATTTCCTTGCCCTTGTCGAACAGCTTGCCGTCGTCGAAGAAACGGAAGCCATAGCTGATCAGCGCCTCGCACTGGCTCTTACGCGCGTTTTCCGAGTTGGTGCCGGTGACCACGGCGATCACACGCATGCCGTGATCCTTGGCCGAGGCCGCCAGGTTGTAGCCGGCCGATTCGGTATGGCCCGTCTTGCCGCCGTCCACCCGCGGATCGGACCACAACAGGGTGTTGCGGTTGTACTGCTTGATGCCGGCGTAGGTGAACGATTTCTCGTGGAAGTACTGGTCGTACAGCTTGGGGAACTTCCGCACGATAGCCGCGTACAGCGTCGCGATGTCGCGCGCGCTCATATAGTGATCCGGATGCGGCAGCCCGTTCACATCCATGAAATGACTGTTCGTCATGCCCAGCTGCTTGGCGTACTGGTTCATGTAGTCGGCAAACGTCGACGTCGTGCCGGCAATGTACTGGGCGAGGGCGACGGCTGCATCGTTACCCGACTGCGTGATCAGACCTTGTAGCAGGTCATCCACCGACACCTTGTCGCCGACCTTGAGAAACATCTGCGAACCGTGGATCTCCCAGGCTTTTTTGGAGACCGTGACCATGTCCGAGGGCTTGAGATTACCCTTCTTGATCTCGTCGAAGACGATATAGCAGGTCATCAGCTTCGTGATGCTGGCCGGTTCGATCCGTTTGTCGGGATTCTTGGCCGCCAGAACCTGGCCCGAATTGTAGTCGACCAGAATATAGCTCTTCGCGCCCAGGGAGGGGGCGCTCGGAATCGGCAGACTATTATTGTCGGCCGCCGACGCGGCGACGCTGACCAGCAGGGCCGCGACGAACAAGAACAGGCGTTGGGCGTGATGCATCAGGCTCGAACTCTTGGCGGACATGTAATGCAGGGGTAACGGCAAAGTTTAGCGTCTTGCTGGCGACGCAGCTAACGTTTGATCTCGCGCACGGGGAACCCGGCGTCGGCGAGCTGCTGTTTCGCTCGCTGCTGCGCAGCCAGCGAATTGAAAGGCCCGACGCGGACACGATACAGCCTCATGCCGGCTGAAGGGGGAATGACCGCTACCGGGCCGGCGCCAGTCGCCCTGGCTTTGGCCTTGGCGCGGCTGGCGTGCCCGGCCGATGAGAAGGCGCCGATCTGCAATGGCGCGGCGTTGGCGACGCGCCGGGAGGATGCGACCGATCCGCTCGTGCGTGGCGTCGCGGCGGGCGCGTTCCGGGCGATAGGCGCGCCGGATGTCGTGTGGCCGGTATCCGCATCCTCGGGCGGATTCTCCGCCCGGCGCAATGGCACCGCAGGGCCGCTCGACGGTTGGCTATCCGGGTCCGGCTGGTTGATCGTGGCCGGTGTCACCGTGCGGATACGAACCGGCGCGCTACCTTCCCCGACGATGCCCAGACGGCGCGCGGCGACATACGACAGGTCGATGATCCGCCCTTTATGGAATGGCCCGCGATCGTTGATCTTGACCACCACCTGTTTGTGGTTGTCCAGGTTGGTGACGCGGACCCAGGTCGGTATCGGCAGGCGTTTATGGGCCGCGGTCATAGCGAACATGTTGTACGGCTCGCCCGAGGACGTACGACCACCGTCGAACTGGCGGCCGTACCAGCTGGCCAACCCGGTCTGGGTAAAGCCCTTGGCACTCTTGAGCACGTAGTAACGCTTGCCGAGCGCGGTGTAGCTGGTCGGGTTGCCGTATTTCGAAGGTGGCACGTTCTTCGGTACCGCGTCGTGGACCTTCGACCAATCAATGTGCGTATCGTCGGGCGGGCCGTCGTTTTGGTAATACCCGCCGCCGCGTGATTTATGCGCTGGCGGGCCGCTGGCGCAGCCGGCCAGCGCCAGCAGTCCGCCAAGAACCACCAGCCCGCTAATTCGGCGCATGGTGCTCACGAGCCCACCGCCGGATGGGTGAAGGCCTCGATCTCGCGGCCGAGCTGATACACCGCCATCGCGTAGAGCGGGCTCGTATTATAAGTCGTGATCACGAAGAAATTATGCTCGGCGAGCCAGTATTCCGGCCCGTGCGGTCCGGTGAACTTGAGCAGGCCGACCCGGGTATTGGCGGTCGGCGAATTCGAGACCTGTACGCCCTGGGCTCGCAACTGGGCCCAACTGTACTTCGGCTTACGCGTACTGGTCTGGATGCCGTCGATGACCTTCGGATCGGATAACTCGGCGGGCTGGGCAATCGGTTCGCCGCGTTGCCAACCGTTCTTGGCTAGATAATTGGCGACCGAGTCGATGATGTCGGCCGGCTCGTGCCACAGATCGCGCTTGCCGTCGCCGTTGCCGTCCACAGCATAGGCCGCATAGCTCGAGGGCATGAACTGACCGAGGCCCATGGCGCCGGCATACGAGCCAACATCGTACGTGCAGTCGAGCTTCTCATCGACGCACAGCGTGATGAATTCGCCCAGTTCCTTGGTGAAGAACGCCGACCGTTCCGGATAGTCGAACGCCAGAGTGGACAAGGCATCGAGCACACGATCCTTGCCGATATAACGACCGTAGCGTGTCTCAACCCCGAGGATGGCGGCGATCATGTAGGCCGGCACGCCGTACTTGGCTTGCGCTTTTTCGAATAATTTGCGGTGGGCGTTGATATAGGCCGCGCCCTGGCGCGCGCGTTTGGGTTGGACGAAGATCGGGCGGTAATCGGCCCAGGTCAGCGTTTTTTCCGCCGGCTTGCGCATCTTGGCGATGATGTCGGGCTTGTACTTCGCCTGTTCGAGCAGTTTCCGCGTGGTGGCCTTCGGAATCCCCTTGTCGCGATGCAGACGATCGATCAGCTTGCGGCCGGCAGCCGACTGCGCGTAGTGGCCGTGCGGCGTATCGGCCAGCGCCGGGGGCGCGGTCAGCGCGAGCGCGATAAGCGGCACCAGGGCCGCGCCCAGCGCTCGTTCGATCGTGGGAATCGTCATGTCGCGAGCAACTTCCGGTGGGTGTGAATCGACATCAGAATGCCGAACGAAGCCAGCAGCATGACCATCGAGGTGCCGCCGAAGGAAATCAGGGGCAACGGAACCCCGACCACGGGCAGCAGCCCGGCGACCATACCCATGTTCACGAACGCGTAGAAGAAGAACGTGAGCGACAGGCTGGCAGCGGTCAGCCGCTGGAATGTGTCCTGGCTCTTGATCGCGATGAACAGCCCGCGCGCCACAATGAAACCGTAGATTGCCATCAGGCCGAGAACGCCAAACAGGCCGGTCTCCTCGGCGTAGACAGCGAATACGAAATCGGTGTCGGATTCCGGCAGGAAGTCGAGATGGGCCTGGCTCCCATTGAGCCAGCCCTTGCCGAACACGCCGCCCGAGCCGATCGCGATCTTGGACTGGGTGATGTGATAACCAGCGCCGAGGGGATCGCGCGCAGGGTTGAGGAACGTCAGCACGCGCTGTTGCTGATAATCATGCAGGTTGAACCACACCAACGGCGCGGCGGCGGCAGCGAGAACCAGCAGCAACAAGATGATGCGCCAGCGCAGTCCGGCAAAGAACAGCGCGAACCCGCCGCCCGCGATGATCAGCAGGGCGGTGCCCAGATCCGGCTGTCGCACGACGAGCGCGACGGGTATGGCCATGATGACGCCGGCGACCAGGATGTCGGTCAACTTGGGTGGCAGGCTGCGATGATGAAAATACGCTGCGATCGTCAGGGGGACGACCAGTTTCGAGATCTCCGACGGCTGAAAACGCACCACGCCGAAGTCGAGCCAGCGCTTGGCTCCCATGGCCGCGTCGCCGAGCACGAGGGTGGCGACCAGCAGAATCACGCCCAAAATGTATACCCAAGGCGCGGCCACCCGATACCAATGCGGTGGCACCTGGGCCAGAGCGATCATCGCGAACAAGCCGATACCCACGCGAACGGCCTGATCGATCACGACGTCCTCGGAACGTCCCGAGGCGCTGTACAACACGAACAGCCCGAGCAAGGCGCAGCACAGCAGCGCGGCGAATAGCTGGACGTCGATGCGCCAGTGCGCCAGCCAGGCGGATAGCGTCGCAGGACGTTCGTGGGCGGTCGTGCTCATGAGTCGGTCTTGGATTTGTTCCCGGAGTAATTGACCTGAAGCGTCTTGCTATCCGGCAGGCTGTCGAGATAACTGTCGATCACACGGCGCGCGATCGGGCCGGCTACGCTCGACCCGCCGCCGCCGTGTTCGACCAGCACCGCGATCGCGATCTTGGGGTGCTGGATCGGGGCGAAGGCGATGAACAGGGCATGCTCGCGCAGCCGATGTGGAATGCTGTCGAGATCGGGCGCGACTTCGTTCTGCGGCAGGCCGGCGACCTGGGCGCTGCCCGACTTGCCCGCGATCGGATACTTGAGATGCTGGCCGACATAGTAGTGGGCCGTGCCGTGGGGATTGTCGACTACGCCTTTCATTGCGTTGATGACGATATCCCAGTGGCGCTTATCTTTGAGTTCGATCGGCGGTAGCGCCTTCGGTTTGTAGTCGGTCGTGGTGTGAGTCTGTGGATCCTTCCAGGCCTTGAGCACATGCGGTTTGTAGGCGTGGCCGCGCTCGGCGATCTCGCTCACCGCCTGGGCCAGCTGCAGCGGCGTGGCGGTCATGAACCCCTGGCCGATCACGGTGATCAGCGTCTCGCCCGGATACCACGGCAGATGTCGATTGCCATGCTTCCATTCGCGTGACGGCATGATGCCGGCGTTCTCGCGCGGCAGGTCGATGCCGGTTTTCTGGCCGAAGCCGAACATCGAGCCGTAGCGGTAGATGTTGTCGATGCCGAGCTTCATGCCGAGCTTGTAGAAATAGACGTCGGAGCTGCGTTCGATCGCCTGGGTCAGATCAATCCAGCCCTGCCCGGAGCGTTTCCAATCGCGGTAGCGGTGATTCGAGCCGGGCAGCGTGATGTAGCCGGGGCACCAAACCTTTTTGTTCGGATCGATGACGCCGGTTTCCAGCGCGCCGATGGCCATGAACGGTTTGACCGTCGAGCCGGGCGGATACTGGCCCTGGAGCGCGCGGTTGTACAACGGCTTGTGCGGATTGTTGAGTAGCCGCGTGTAGTTCGCGTGGCTGATGCCGTCGACGAAAAGGTCCGGGTTGTAGCCGGGCTTGCTCACCATCGCCAGCACGCCGCCGGTGTTGGGGTTGAGCGCGACCACGGCGCCATCCTGGTCGCCCAGCGCGTTGTAAGCCACTTTTTGTAGCGCGGAATCCAGGGTCAGCACGATACTGTCGCCGGCGGTGGCCGGATGCATGTCGAGTTGGCGCAGCGCCCGGCCGGCCGCGTTGGTCTCGACCACGCGCGAGCCCGGGTATCCGTGCAGGCGCGACTCGTAGGACAGTTCGACGCCCGCCTTGCCGATATGCGAAGAGCCGCGGTAGCGTTTTTTGTTGACGTCGGCCAGATCGGATTCGGTGATGCCGCCAACGTAGCCGACTAGATGCGAGGCGTACTTGCCGAGCGGATAGTTGCGCGTAAGACCGGCGCGGATATCCACACCGGGGAAACGATCACGATTGACCTCAAACCGGGCGACCTCGCTCTGCGTCAGGCTTAGCCGGATCGGCGTGCCGCGAAACGAGGGGGTCTGCTTCTCGCGCGAATAGAAGCGCTGCTTGTCGGCCTCGCTGATGTTCACGATCTTCGACAACCGCGCGATGGTCGACTTGACGCTGTCGCTGACCTGTTCGGGCACGATTTCCAGCCGATAGGCCGGTTCGTTATTGGCCAGGAGGTTGCCGTGTCGGTCGTAGATCAGGCCGCGCACCGGGGGCACGACTTCCACGCGCATGCGGTTATCCTGCGAGCGCGTCTCGTAATAGCCGTGCTTGTAGACCTGCAGATAGACCACGCGCGCGATCAGCATGCCGATCAGTATCAGCAGCAACAGACTGGCCGCGACCGTGCGAATAAGAAACAGGCGCCGCTCGGCCGCGTGGTTTTTGATTGCGTCGTCCGCGGCCATATCCGCTCGTCGTTACCCTGATGTTCGGCATGAGACCGTCGTGGCACGATCCACTGCGTGCCTGCGTCGGTTCTGATGTAACCCCTTGTCGACTATCCGACCTCTAATTCGGCGATCCGTTCCAGCAAGAACGCCCAGATCGGCCAGAGCAGTGCCGACGAGAATACCGGAAGCCAGCGCCACCACTGGTTAACGTCCAGCCCGGCGACCCCGTCGATCCAGAACAGCATGAACTCATAAACCGCGAATACGGGCAGCATCAACAGGCTCTGCTGGATCAGCGGAAAGCTCCACAGCAGCTCTCGGCCCTTGACCACAACATAGGCGGCGACGGCCATGGCCAAACCATGCTCGGCGAACGGCGTACCGTACAGAACATCGATGGCGATGCCGGCCAGCCAGGCCGCGATCGGCCCGAATCGCTGGGGCTGATTGGCGGTCCAGAACAGCACCGTCATGGTATAGAACGCGGGCCGGGCTGCGGACATGGTGGCGGGCATGGGCAATAGCGTAATCACCAGCGACACCGCCAGCGTGACCACGATCAGCAGGCTGCTGACGCGCTGGCTGATGATCATTGCGCGGCCTTGTTGTCGCTGGCGCCGCTCGCGTCGTCCTTCGCAGCGGCCGGCGGTTGCCCGGACTTGCCGGCATTGTCCGGCGCCGGCGGATCATCGTTGCTGTTGCTGTTCCATACGAGCAGCGCCTCGCGGCCGCGGTCGAGATCCGCGGTCGGCTTGGCGGTGACGTCCAGGAACTCTTCGCCCGGCCGATGCACCACCTTCGTGACGCGCGCCACCGGGTAATTCGGCGGGTAGCGCCCGCCAAGCCCCGACGACACCAGCAGATCGCCAACCTTGATATCGGCGTTGTTGGGCAGAAAGGGCAGCGTGAGCGCGTTCGAGCGGCCGGTCCCTTGGGCGATGGTCTGTAGTCCCGTACGATTGACCTCGACCGGAATCCCGTTGTTCGGATCGCTGATCAGAATCGCGCGCGAGTCCAGCGGTGTGACGTTGGTGACCTGACCCATGATGCCGTGGGCGTCGATCAGGGCCTGGCCGACGAAGACGCCGTCGGAGCTGCCCTTGTTGAGCTTGACGTACTGGCGATAAGGGTCCGGGCTGACCGCGAGGATACGCGCGATCAGCACGTTCTGGTTAATCGAGCTGGCCGAGGCCAGTAGCGCGCGGATACGTTCGTTCTCGGCCTGGAGCGCGGCCAGCTGCTGCAAGCGGCCCTGAAGCAGCAATACCTTCTGCGACAGCTGCTCGTTTTCCTGGATGAGGTTGCCGCGGTCGAAATAATTCTTGAGGTAATTGGCGGCATCGCCCGGCATTTCGGCGGCCATTTGCACCGGTTCGAGTGCGACCGCGAGGGCACCACGGACCGTGGACAGGCTGTCGTGGGCGTTGTCCACCATCATCAGCACGATCGAAATGATCGCCAGCGCCACGAGTTTCAGCCCGGGCGCAATCCGTCGGCCGAGAAAGCGGGGTTTGTCGTCGTCCGATAGTCCGAGCACTAGCGCCGTCCCGCGTGCACAGGCCGGCGCCGAGCGTCCCCGGTCCGGCGCGCGATAGCGCGGACGGGGCGATCAAACAGGGCAGCAACGCGTAACAGTGGGCTCATCGAGTGAAGACGGGCGTCCCAGAGGAGCGAATATCGAGACGACCGGTCACCCCGATCGTCGCATCAAGTTAGGCTCGCGGCACGGGCCTTGCAACGTCGCCTATTCCAGGGCGAACAGCGCGCCGGACTTGCGATCGATCATTTCCAGCAGAATGCCGCCGCCGCGCGCCACGCAGGTGAGCGGATCGTCGGCGACGATCACCGGCAGGCCGGTTTCTTCGGACAGCAGTTTGTCGAGATCGGCCAGTAGCGCGCCGCCGCCGGTGAGCACGATGCCGCGTTCGGCGACGTCCGAGCCCAGTTCCGGTGGGGTGGATTCGAGCGCCAGCTTGACCGCGGAGACGATGTTGGACAGCGGCTCCTGCAGCGCATCCAGCACTTCGTTGGAATTGAGCGTGAACGAGCGCGGCACGCCGGCGGACATATGCCGGCCGACGACCTCGATCTCCTTGATCTCGTGGCCGGGGAAGGCAGTGCCGATCTGGTGCTTGATCGATTCCGCGGTGGTCTCGCCGATCAGCATGTTGTACTGCCGGCGGACGTAGTTGACGATCGCCTCGTCGAGTTTGTCGCCGCCGGTGCGCACCGATTCGGCATAGACGATGCCGTTGAGCGAGATCACCGCGACTTCCGAGGTGCCGCCGCCGATATCGAGCACCATCGAGCCGCGCGCTTCGCCGATCGGGATGCCGGCGCCGATCGCAGCCGCCACCGGCTCCTCGACCAGATAAACACGGCGCGCGCCGGCGTTGGAGGCCGATTCACGGATCGCGCGGCGTTCGACCTGGGTCGAGCCGTAAGGCACGCACACCAGCACGCGGGTCATCGGGCGCAGGAAGCGTTTGTGGTGCACCTTGCGGATGAAGTGCTGGAGCATCTTCTCGGTGACCGTGAAATCCGCAATCACCCCATCCTTGAGCGGGCGGATCGTGCTGATATGCGCCGGTGTGCGCCCGAGCATGCGCTTGGCATCGGAGCCCACGGCTTCGATGCGCTTGCCGCCGCGCGCATCCGTGCGCACCGCGACGACGGACGGTTCATTGAGCACAATGCCTTGATCGCGCGCATAAACCAGCGTGTTGGCCGTACCGAGATCGATCGAAAGATCGTTGACGAACAGGCCGCGAAAGTTTTCCAGCATGAAGCTCACCGAGCACAGCAAATATGACGCGCGTGGGGCGCACCGGCTATCGACGGGCGTCGACGCGAACTGCCTTCGATGCGCGGTTCGAGCGCGCATGAGACGAAGGCCCCTTTAAAGGTGCGCAATGCTAGCAACGGGGGGCGAGCGCGGCAACGCTCGACTTGTCGAATGCCGTCAACCGGGGGCGCACGATCGTGGCATCTTTTATGCTACGTTCTGCCGCCGCGCGGGTATGGCGCCCGTGTGTTCGAATCCAAAACACGAGATCACCACCGTGAGTCTGACCGCCGATGACGTGCGCAAGGTCGCCCGCCTGGCCCGACTGGGGCTGGACGAAGGCGCCATCGCCGAATATGCGACCCAGTTGTCCAGTATTCTGGACGTGGTCGATCATCTGGAAACCGCCGATACCGACAACGTGGAACCGATGTCGCATCCGCTGGATCTGACGGCGCGTCTGCGCCCCGACGTGGCTCAGGCCACGGTCGATCGCGAGGCGTTCCAGGCGATCGCGCCGGATACCGCCGAAGGCCTGTATCGCGTGCCGAAGGTGATCGAATGATGCACGAGCGTTCCATTGCCGAGTTGATCGCCGCGCGCGCGGCCGGCGAGTTCAGCGCGGCGGATATTACCGCGGCCTATCTCGACCGGATCGATACCCACGCCGATACGCTCAACGCGCTGATCACACGCACCGACGCGGCTGCCCGCGAACGCGCGGCCGCACTCGATGCGCGTGCCGACGGCGCGCTGGCCGGGCTGCCGATCATCCACAAGGACATCTTCTGTACCAAGGGCGTGAAGACGAGCTGTGCGTCGCGCATGCTCGACAACTTCATCGCGCCTTACAACGCGACCGTGGTCGAGCGCCTGCACGCCGCCGGTACCGTGACGCTGGGCAAGGCGAACATGGACGAGTTCGCCATGGGCTCATCCAACGAGAACAGTTTCTACGGGGCGGTGAAAAACCCCTGGAACCTGGACTTCGTGCCGGGCGGCTCTTCGGGTGGCTCGGCGGCGGCGGTGGCCGCGGGCCTGGCGCCGGCGGCGACCGGGACCGATACCGGTGGCTCGATCCGCCAGCCGGCGGCGTTCTGCGGCGTGACCGGCATCAAGCCGACTTACGGCCGGGTATCGCGCTACGGCATGATCGCGTTTGCCTCCAGCCTCGACCAGGGCGGCTGCTTCGCGCGCTCGGCCGAGGATTGTGCGCATGTGCTCACGGCCATGGCCGGCTTCGACGAGCGCGACTCCACCAGCGTCGAACGCGACGTGCCGGACTATGCCAGCCAGCTGACCGGCGATATCTCGGGTCTGACCATCGGCTTGCCGCGCGAATACTTCGCCGAGGGGCTGGAAGCGGGCAGCCGCGAGGTGATCGATGCGGCGATCGACCAGATGAAGGCACTGGGCGCGAATGTCGTCGAAATCGACATGCCGCATACCGATCTGGCGGTCTCGACCTACTACGTGATCGCGCCGGCCGAGGCTTCGTCCAATCTGGCGCGCTTCGACGGCGTGCGCTATGGCTATCGCTGTGCCGACCCGGTCGATCTGGACGATCTGTATACCCGTTCGCGCGCCGAGGGCTTTGGGCCCGAGGTTCAGCGCCGCATCATGATGGGCGCCTATGTGCTCTCGGCCGGCTATTACGATGCCTACTACCTGAAGGCCCAGAAGACGCGCCGCCTGATCGCGGGCGACTTCCACGACGCTTTCGCGAAAGTGGATCTGATCGCCGCGCCGGTCACGCAGGCGCCGGCGTTCCCGATCGGCGAAAAAGCCGACGATCCGGTCGCGATGTATCTCAACGATGTCTACACGCTGCCGGCCAGCCTGGCCGGGGTGCCGGGCATGTCGGTACCGGCCGGCTTCGTGGATGGTCTGCCGGTGGGGCTGCAGCTGATCGCGCCGTGGTTCGAGGAAGGCCGTCTGCTCAACGCCGCCCATAGCTATCAGCAAGCCACGGACTGGCATACCCGCCGTCCGCCGGGCTTTGAATAAAGCTGGCCCAGCCGAGGAATACGCCATGAACTGGGAAGCCGTGATCGGGCTGGAAGTGCATATCCAGCTCGCGACACAGAGCAAGATTTTCTCTTCCGCGCCGACGGCCTACGGGGCCGAGCCGAACACCCAGGCCAACGCGGTCGACGTGGCCATGCCGGGCGTGCTGCCGGTGATCAACGAACAGGTGATTCGCATGGCGACCCTGTTCGGCCTGGCCATCAATGCCGATATCGCGCCGCGATCCGTGTTCGCGCGCAAGCATTATTTCTATCCCGATCTGCCCAAGGGCTACCAGATCAGCCAGTTCGAGCTGCCGATCGTGGCCAACGGCCATCTGGATATCACCGTGGGCGAGGGCGCGACCAAGCGCATCGGTATTACCCGCGCGCATCTGGAAGAAGACGCCGGCAAGTCGTTGCACGACGTGTTCGATCGCGCTACCGGCATCGATCTCAACCGTGCCGGCACGCCGCTGGTGGAGTGTGTCTCGGAGCCGGAGATCTCCAGCGCGGCCGAGGCGGCGGCCTATGCCCGCAAGCTGCACTCGCTGGTGACCTATCTCGGCATCTGCGACGGCAACATGCAGGAAGGCTCGTTTCGCGTGGATGCCAACGTCTCCGTGCGCCCGGTCGGCTCGGCCGAGTTCGGCACCCGCACCGAGACCAAGAACGTCAACTCGTTTCGGTTCCTGGAAAAAGCGATCGAGTACGAGATCGAGCGCCAGATCGACGTGATCGAGGGCGGCGGCAAGATCGTGCAGGAAACCCGCCTGTTCGATCCCACGACGGGCGAAACCCGTTCGATGCGGAGCAAGGAAGAAGCCCACGACTATCGCTACTTCCCCGATCCGGATCTGCTGCCGGTGGCGATCGACGCGGCGTTCATCGAAGCGGCACGCGCCGAGCTGCCGGAATTGCCCGGCGCCAAGGCAGAGCGGTTCGAGGCCGAATACGGCCTGTCCACGGCCGATGCCGCAGCACTCACCGCGTCGCGCGTCTGGGCCGATTATTTCGAGGCGACCGTGGCCGCAGCCGGGGCCGACAAGGCCAAACTCGGCAAGCCGGCCTCGAACTGGATCAATACCGAACTGGCCGGCGTGCTCAACCGCGACGGGCTGTCGATTGGCGAGGCGCCGGTCAGCGCCGCCCAGCTCGGCGGATTGATTGCGCGGGTCGACGACAACACCATCTCCGGCAAGATCGCCAAGCAGGTCTTCGACGCCCTGGTGGCCGGCGAGGGCGAATCCGCCGATGCGATCATCGAAGCCAAGGGGCTGAAGCAGATCACCGACAGCGGCGCGATCGAGTCGTTCGTCGACGAGGCGATCGCCAACAACCCGGATCAGGTCCAGCAGTATCTGGACGGCAAGACCAAGGTCGTCGGCTTCCTCGTCGGCCAGGTGATGAAAGCCTCCAAGGGCAAGGCCAATCCCAAGGAAGTCAACCAGATGATGGTCGAGAAGCTCAACGCGATGGCTTAGGACGGTCTGTTTGCAGTCCGCAAATGAACGCGAATGAGCGCAAATAAAACATTGAACGAAGCGGTTCGGTGAACGAAAGTTCATATCTAAAAATTATGACTTCATTTGCGTTTTTAGCGTTCATTTGCGGACTTGTCTTACGGAAATTGCACTTTCCAGCGACATTTTCTGCGCGGGAGATAAGAGAGTCGATCCGGCACACAGGATTTGCCGAGCGCGTTAGCCTGTAGTGCAGTATTCTGGAGTCCCTTGAAGCCATGCAACAGACGCTGACCTACGACACGCCCGGCCGTTCGACCCGGGACATCACGCGCGATATCGATGCCGTGGTGCGCGATGCCGGCATCGAGACCGGGCTGGCGCATGTGTTCATCAAGCACACCTCGGCCAGTCTGATGATCTGCGAGAACGCGGATCCGACCGTGCGTGAGGACGTCGAGACCTGGATGAGCCGCACGGTGCCGGACGGCGATCCGATGTATGTGCATACCATGGAAGGCCCGGACGACATGCCCGGCCATATCCGTTCGATCCTCACCGGCATGGACGTGACCGTACCGATCACCGACGGCCGACTGAATCTCGGCACCTGGCAGGGTATTTATCTCTACGAACACCGCAGTTCGCGGCATACGCGTCAGGTCGTGGTGACGCTCACCTCGGCCAGTTAGCGCGTTTCAAGCTAGGGCCATTGGACGCCGGTCTGGGCCACGTAGATCGCGTACAGCGAGCTACTGGCGGTGATAAACAAGCGATTTCGCCGCGGCCCGCCGAAGGTGAGATTGGAGACGGCCTCGGGTACGTGGATCTTGCCGAGCAGCGTGCCCTCGGGCGCGAAGCACTGGACGCCGTCGCCCGCGCTGGTCCAGATATTGCCGTCGGTATCCACGCGAAAGCCATCGGACACGCCGGGCTCGACCACGGCGAAGACGCGCGAATTCTCCAGCCGGCCACCGTCGACGACATCGAAGGCCCGGATATGATGATGACCGTTCGGATCGTGCGAGCGGGCGGTGTCGGAGATATACAGCGTTCGTTCGTCCGGTGAGAACGCCAGCCCGTTAGGTCGCACGAAATCGTCGGCGACGACCGTCAGCTCGCCAGAATGCGGGTCGAGACGAAACACGAAACAACCGGCCTGTTCCGATTCGGCCTTGTGGCCTTCGTAGTCGCTCAGGATGCCGTAGGGCGGGTCGGTGAACCAGACGCTGTCGTCCGAGGCCACGACCACGTCGTTGGGCGAATTCAGCCGACCGCCGTTATAGCGGTCGGCCAGTACCGTGACGCGACCGTCGTGCTCGGTCCGGGTGACCTGCCGGCCGCCGTGCTCGCAGCTGATCAGTCGGCCCTGTCGATCGCGGGTATGGCCGTTGGCGTGCCGGCTGGGCTGGCGGAACACGCCGACGTCGCCGGCCGGCGTCCAGCGCAGGATGCGGTCGTTGGGAATATCGCTCCAGAGCACGACGTCCGCATCGGCGATATAAACCGGTCCCTCGCACCATAGCGAGCCGGTATGCAGTTGTTCCAGATGCGCATTCGGCTGCGTCAGATCGTAGAAACGCGGATCGAGATATTCGATCGTGTCGCTCATCGCGCGACTCCCTCGGTTTGGATCAGTGGGTGCTGAGTTTCTCGCGACCGTATAGCAGCAACAGCACGATGATGATCGAGCCGAAGATGATGTTCTTCCCCGCTTCCTGGATCTGGACGGTCGAGAGGACCGACTGCAGCAGCACGACGATCATCGCGCCGGAAATCGAACCCAGATAGCCGCCGGACCCGCCCATGATATTGGTCCCGCCGATGATCACCGCGGCCACCGGCACCAGCAGATAGTCGCTACCCATGCCGAGATAGGTCTGCGACGAATAGCCGGTGAGCATGATGCCGGCAAGCGCGGCACAGAAGCCGGAGATCGCATAGGCGCCGAGATAGACCTTGCGACTGTCCACGCCGGACAGGAACAGGGCCGATTCGTTGTTACCGATGGCATACAGATAACGGCCGAAGCGCGTCTGATGGAGGATCACCAGCGCGAATATCGCAGCCACGATCCACACCATGAGCGGCACCGGAATACCCCAAAGATTGCCGGCGCCCAGCGCCCGGATGAACGGAGGCACATCGACCTTGGGCGGTTGCGCATGGGTATAGACCAGCGTCGCGCCCTGCATCAGCGCATTGGTGCCCAGCGTCCAGACCAGCGAATGGATACGGAATATCGCCGTGCCGATCGAATTGAACATGCCCACCAGCGTGCCCGAGGCCAGCGCGGCGGCGATGGCGACCGGCGTGCTGGTTCCATGGCTGATCAGGGTCGCCATCAGGATCGCCGAGAAGGTCAGATTCCACGGCACCGACAGATCGATCTGGCCGGTGATGATGACCAGCGTCTGGCCGACCGCGATCACGCCGATGAAAGCGCCGATCTGTAGCAGATTGCGGATATTGTCCCACGAGGCGTAGTGCGGATTGATCGCTGCGGCGAGCGCGAACAGCACGACCAGCAGGATATAGGAGATGGTCACGCCCTGGAGCAGCCAGGACGGTAGTGCCACCGCACGTTTGGATTCGGATACGTTGTTCATATCTAGTTGGACATCACGTTGAGCCAGTGCCGCGTGCGCAGCCGCCAGACGTTGGCGGCGGCCAGCACGATCACGAGAATCGCGCCCTGCAGCAGGTTCTGATAGAAGGGCGATACGCCGCTGGCGAACAACACGCTGATCAGCAGCGACAGGAAATAGGCGCCGCAGATCGGGCCGAGCGCCACGCCTCGCCCGCCGCCGAGCACCGCGCCGCCGAATACCACGGCGGCCACCGAGTTCAGCGTATAGCTGGTGCCGATGGTCGGATCGCCGGAGGTCGTCTGGGCGGTCAGGAAGATGCCGGCGCAGGCCGCAAAGAAACCGCCGGCGGTATAGGCCCAGAGCTCGGTCCGGGCGACCGAGATGCCGGACACACGCGCGCCGTTGCGGTTATCGCCGACCGCCTTGATCGCCCGGCCGAGCCGCGAACGCATCAGGGGCACCCAGGCGACACCGACCACCACGAGCAGAAAGATCAGCCCGTACGGCAGATAGCCCCAGGAGCCGGTCAGCGCGTTGGCGAACCCGCTGGGCACGCTCCCGCCTGGCTGTGGACGCACGACCAGGCCGATGCCGGTATAGATATAGAGCGTGGCCAGCGTGACGATGATCGGCTGAATACGCCCGTAGGCCACGATCAGCCCGTTGACGAATCCGGCCAGGGTGCCGGCGAACAGGGTGCCGATGATCACCAGGGTGGCGATCGCCGGGTGGGTACCCATATAAGTGGCCGCGATCGCATTGGTCAGGCCGACCATCGCACCGACCGACAGATCCACGCCGCCCGTCAGCACCACTACGAGCTGCGCGAGGGCGGCCAGCGCCAGCGTGGTGCCCTGGTTGGCCGACATGGTGACGCCGAACGGCGAGAGAATCATCGGCTGGATGTAGGCGAATAGGATCGCCAGCAGCACGAGGCCGATGACGGCGGTCAGGGAACTGTAATAGCGTTCGATGATCACGAGGCGGCTCCGATGTTCCGAGTGGCGGCCGGCTCGGCGTCGGCGCCGGCACGCTCGCGCACGCCCAGCGAGGCGGCGAGGATGGCGTTTTCCGTAATGTCCGTATCCTCGAGGGTTTCGGCGATGCGGCGGTCGTTCATGACCAGCACGCGATGACAAACGCCGACCAGTTCGGACAGTTCGGTGCTGTAGAGCATCACCGCCTTGCCGGCCCGCGCGAGTTCGCCGATCAGTTCGTAGAAGGCACGCTTGGTGCCCACGTCGACGCCGCGGGTGGGGTCGTAAAACAGAAAGATATCGCCGCCGGTCTCCAGCCACTTGGCAATGACCACCTTCTGCTGGTTACCGCCGGACAGCGCGGCGACCGGCGTTTCCATGCTCGCCGCCTTGATCTCCATGCGCTTCATGCCTTCGTCGGCGGTACGGCGTTCGCGCGCGCGGTCAATCAGCCCGCCGCGGCTCAGGTTCTTCAGGCTGGCAAGCGCGATGTTCTCGCGCAGCGACTGGGGCTGGAGCAGACCCTGCGTTTTCCGGTCTTCCGGAATGAGCGCGAATCCGGCCCGGATCGCCTTCCAGGGCGAGCCCAGATTCACGGGCTTGCCGGCAACACGAACGTCGCCGGACAGGCGACGGACCATGCCGAACAACGCCAGCAGCAGATCCCCCTGGCCCTGGCCCTCGAGGCCGGCGATACCCAGGACTTCACCACGCCGCAGCTGAAAACTGATGTCATGCAACAGCTCGCCTGCGCTCAGATGGTCTACGTCGAGCAGAATGTCGTTATCGGTCGGTCGCGGCGCGCGCTCGGGAAACGATTGCTCGATGCGTTCACCGAGCATCAGTTCGACGAGATGACTCTCGTCCATGTCCGCAGCGTCGACCGTACCGACGTTGG
The DNA here is from genome assembly GCF_000732535.1 of Salinisphaera hydrothermalis C41B8. Taxonomy (GTDB): domain Bacteria; phylum Pseudomonadota; class Gammaproteobacteria; order Nevskiales; family Salinisphaeraceae; genus Salinisphaera; species Salinisphaera hydrothermalis. The sequence continues at coordinate 59,461 of NZ_APNK01000013.1, read as the reverse complement.
TGCCATTGCGGAACACCGTCAGCCGGTCGGCGATTTCGCGGACTTCGGCCATGCGGTGCGAAATGAAGATGATGGCCGTGCCGCGCTCACGCAGCCGGCCCAGCAGATCGAACAGCCGCCGGACCTCTTCCTGGCCGAGCGCCGACGTGCCTTCGTCGACGATCAGCGTCTTCGGGTCGTGGGAGAGTGCCTTGGCGATCTCGACGAGCTGCTGATCGGCCAGCGTCAGCCGCCCGGTTAGCGTGTTCGGTTTGATGTGATCGATGCCGATCTGCTCGAACAGCTCGGTTACCCGGCGGCGGAGTTCGCGACCGCGGATCTGGCCGAGCGGCCCGGTCGGTTCGTGCGCGAGCATGATGTTCTCGGCCACCGTCAGATGCGGCGCCAGGGACAGCTCCTGAAATACGGCGGCCACGCCGAGTTCGGCGGCCCGGATCGGATTCTCGAGCTTGACTGGCTCGCCCGCCAAGCGAATCGTACCCGCGTCCGGCGGCTGCACGCCGCAGAGAATCTTGACCAGGGTGCTCTTACCCGCGCCGTTGGCGCCGAGGAGCACGTGGACCTCGCCGCGACGACAACTGAAATCGGCGTCGTCGAGGGCGATGGTGCCGGCGAAGTGTTTGGCGATGCCGCTCGCTTCGAGGGCCGGCGCATCGTTGAACGCGCCGGATTCGGATGAATCGGCCATGGGAGGGCTCATAGTCGGTTACACAAAAGGCCTCGAAGGGCGGGTGCTTGTCGGCACCCGCCCGTCGTACGGACGGTCGCCGGATCAGTCGATGCCGTGGTAGACCTGTTTGGCGTCGAAGTGCAGACCGCAATCGGGCACGCTCACCCCGTCGAAGAAACTGTCCGGCACGCCGGTGAAGTAATTCTTCCCTTTTTCGAGGTTGTCGTTGGTCACGATATTCAGCGGCGACTGGATCGACTGGGGCACCTTCTCGCCCTGCAATACGCTGAGCGCGACCTTCATCGAGAGCGCGACCAGACCGGCCGACTGGCCGATCGACATCATCGGGAAGCCGTCCTTGGCGGCTGCGAGGCGGAAGCCGTTCTCGGCCTCGCCGGCGATCGGCGGCATCTTGAGCCCGTGCTGCTTGAATGCGTTGACCACGCCGCTGTCGCCGCCTTCGCTCCACACCGCGTCGAACTTGGCGCCCGAGGCAATGGCATTGGCCGTGACTTTCTGGGCCGTGCCGTTATCCCAGTTGCCGTAGACCTCGGTAGTCTTGATGTCGGGGTGTTTGTCGAATACCGACTTGCCGCCCTTGTAGCGCTGCTGGTCGACGAAGGTGCCGGCCACGCCGCGGACCACCAACACATGGCCCTTGCCGCCGGTGTGCTTGATCACGAAATCGGCCCAGCGCTTGCCCATGTCGAACTGGTCCTGGTTGATCGTGATCGCCTTGTCGGTGGTCACGACGTTGTCGAAGGACACCACAAGCACGCCGGCGTTCGCGGCTCGTTCGATGGTCGAATTCAATCCGGTCGGGCTGGCGGCGTCGAGCACGATGGCGTCCACGCCGGACAGGATCATCTGGTTGATCTGCGCGATCTGGGCGTTGACGTCATTGCCGGCGCTGGAAATCTTGAAGTCCTTGATCAGCTTTTTGACCTCCGGACGGTTGGCGTACATCTTCGCGATGGTCGCCATCTCGGCGCGCCATTCGTTGCCGATGTACGAATTGCTGAGCGCGATTCGATACGGCGGCTTTTTGGTATGCGGCCAGGAGAACATCTTGGTGCTGCCGCTCCAGGCCTTGTAGCAGGCCGAGTTGTCGGCCCAGGCCATCGACGGCAGCGCGCCGAGCAGCATGGCCGAACCGAGGCCGCCGGCGGCCTGTACGAGAAGGTCCCTTCGTTTCATATCGTGTCTCCTCCGAGATGCCGAGTCTTTGTTGTGGTGGTGCCGGCATAACGTCGAGCCCGGAGTTCACTCCAGCCTGTCAGCCTGTTATACCAGTCGTGTTATGTCTAACAGCGGGGCTCTCTATGAGCAACATACGCTTTGGTCTTAGACCGCTCGTTTAGGCCCGGCTTGTTGCACGATGCAACTGGCGGCAGAGTGTCGACTTGTCGACGGGTGCTGCGCATCAGCCAGCGTGGGAGCTGGTGCCCTTTGTCCCGAAACCGTACGACGCATCCCGGATGCGTTCTTCGAAGCGAATGCCATGGCCCGATACCAGATCGAACGCACGAAACTTTCCGACCAGGTCACCCGCCAGCTCGAGCACGATATCGTCTCCGAGCACTTCAAGCCGGGGGATCGCCTGCCGTCGGAGCGCGCGCTCATGGCGCAGTTCGGCGTCGGTCGTCCCACGATTCGCGAGGCACTTTTCGCGCTCGAAAAAATGGGGTTGGTCGCGCTGGCCAGTGGGTCGCGTGCCCAGGTAATCCGGCCAACGCCCGCCGTCGTGCTCGAAGGGCTATCCGGCGTGATGGGGCATTTGTTGTCGAGCGTGGCCGGTCAGCATCATTTCCAGGAGGCCCGCGCTGTTTTCGAAACCGCCATGGCCCGCCAAGCGGCAGGGCAGGCTCGCGCGGAAGATGTCGAAGCGCTCCACGCGGCGCTGGCAGCCAATGCGGCAGCGGTTGGTGACGAAGCCGAGTTCAAGCGTACCGATATTGCGTTTCATCGCGTGATCGCGGCGATTCCGGGCAATCCGGTTTATACCGCCGTACACGATGCCATGGCCCAGTGGCTCGACGATCGCCGTGCGGTGGCGCTCGAACAACCGGGGCAGGATCGTATCGCGCTGGCGGCGCACGAACGGATTTTTCAGGCTATCGAGCGCGGCGAGCCGGAAGACGCCGATCTCGCCATGCGCGAACATCTCGACCAGCACTACGGCGTCTATCGTCGTATGCGGGCCGGTAGCCGCGATTACTAATCGACCGGGACGCACCGTCGGGCAACGGTTGTCGTTCGCGTAAGCGGTAGGAAAAAATAGCCGGACTAGCGCCGGCTTATTTTTCTGCGGTGTGTGTCGGGTGGACTGGGCGGACCTCGCGGCGAGCCCGCGATACGGCGCCTACATGGTCGCGCCGAGCTGCCACGGCACGAACTCATTGTCGCCGTAGCCGAATGCTTCGCTTTTGCTGGGTTCGCCCGAGGCCACGGCCAGCATGTGCGCGAAGATACGTTCGCCGCATTCGGCCAGGGTTTCGTCGCCGGTCGCGATCCCGCCGCAGTTGATGTCCATGTCCTCGGTCTGGCGTTCGTAGAGCGTCGTATTCGTGGCCAGCTTGATCGAAGGCGAGGGCTTGGCGCCGAAGGCCGATCCCCGGCCCGTGGTAAAGCAGACCAGGTTGGCGCCACCGGCGACCTGGCCGGTGGCGGCGACCGGGTCGTAGCCGGGGGTGTCCATATAGACGAAGCCCTTGGCGGTCACGCGTTCGGCGTACTCGTAGACATCCACCAAATTGGTGGTGCCGCCCTTGGCGACCGCGCCGAGCGATTTCTCCAGAATCGTCGTGATGCCGCCGGCCTTGTTGCCGGGCGACGGGTTGTTGTTCATTTCGGCGCCTTCGCGGCGGGTGTAGGCCTCCCACCAACGGATGCGCTCAAGCAAGCGCTCGGCGACCTGCGGTGACACGGCGCGGCGTGTGAGCAGATGCTCGGCGCCGTAGATCTCGGGCGTTTCCGACAGAATCGCGGTGCCGCCATGTTCCACCAGCCGATCGACCGCATAGCCCAGCGCCGGATTGGCCGTGATGCCGGAATAGCTGTCCGAGCCGCCGCATTGCAGCGCCACACACAGCTCGGCCGCTGGGATCGGTTCGCGCTTGGCTTGGTTGATTTCCGGGAGCAGTTCTCGGATCAGCGCAGTGGCGCGCTCGATCGTCTGGCGTGTTCCGCCGGTGGCCTGAATGGTCATCGAGCGAACCGGCTTGATCGATCGCAGGCCCTCGATACGTTGTAGCCCACCGACCTGCATTACTTCGCAGCCGAGGCCGAGAAACAGCACGGCCGCCACGTTGGGGTGATCGGCATAGCCCTGCAGCGTACGCTTGAGCATCTCGAAGCCTTCGCCCGAGTCCGCCATGCCGCAGCCGCCCTGATGGGTCAGCGCGATAACGCCGTCTACATCGGGATAGGCGTCGAGTTCGCCGGAAAAACGAAAACCGTCGGCGATGTGCCGCGCGGCGGTGGCCGAACAGTTCACGCTCGATACGATCGCCACGTAATTACGCGTACCGGCCCGGCCGTCGGCGCGACGATAGCCCGCGAACGTGGCCGGTTGCTCGACGAAACGGGTCGGACGGGCGTCCTCGCAGAAGGCATAGTCGGGCGTGACGTCACCCATGGCAAGATTGTGCATATGTACGTGCGTGCCGGCTTCGATCGTCTCCGACGCGAAGCCGATGATCTGCCCGTAGCGCAGTACTGGCTCGCCCGCCGCGATCGCGCGCACGGCAATCTTGTGCCCGGCCGGAATGTTGGACGCGACCGTCACGCCGGCTTCGTCGAGCGTTTCGCCGGCCGCGATCGAATGGCGGGCGATCACCACGTTGTCGTCGTCGTGGAGCCGGATTGTTGGGCCGTCGTTGGCAAGCGATGCGGTCATGGCGGGCCATCTCCTCTGCTTTGTTATGACGCGGCTCGGTCGAGCCGTCTAAAACTTAGGTAGAGCTGTTATACCAATGCAGATCCAAAACCGCTATGTTCGGGGTTGTATTCGACCACCGTACAACGCCGATGCGCGATGAAACCGGTTTGACTTCCGATGTCGTGGATGCCGATGCACTGCGGCGCTGGGCGGCAGAGGTCTTACAGCGCCAGAACCTCGGCGTGGAAGACGCGACGCTGGTCGCGAACTGCCTGGTCCAGACTAGCCTCTGGGGCATCGATACCCACGGCATCGCGCGCTTGCCGCACTATCTGAACCGCCTGGATCGAGGATCGATCGAGGCGAAGCCGGCGCTGAAGATCGAGCGTACCGGGCCGGCCACGGCCTCGGTGGATGGCGGCCACGGGCTCGGCATGGTGGTCTGCGATGCCGCCATGAATCAGGCCATCCAATGCGCGGAGGAGGCCGGGGCCGGAGTGGTTGGGTGTTACCACTCGAGTCACTGCGGCGCGATCGGTCTGTATGGCCGGCAGGCCGCCGCTCGCGGCATGATCGGAATTGCCTTCACGCATTCCGATGCGTTCGTGGCGCCGCATGCGGGCCGGCACGCTTTTCTAGGCACGAACCCGATCTGTATCGCCGTGCCGAGCGCCGAGGGCGAGCCTGTCTGTCTGGATACCGCGACCAGCATTATCCCGTTCAACCGCGTGATGAACGCGCGCCGCGACGGCGTGTCGCTCCCGCCGGGTACGGCGATCGATGCCGAGGGCGAACCGACGACCGACGCCGAGGCGGCGCGTTCGCTGCTGCCGTTCGCCGAGCACAAGGGCTATGCGCTGGGTTTCATGATCGACGTGCTCTGTGGCCTGCTCAACGGCATGACCTTCGGCCCGCATATCGCGGCAATGTACGGCGATCTCGAGGCGCGACGCAATCTGGGCTCGCTGATGATGGCCATCGATCCGGGTCGGTTTTTTGGTGGCGATGCGCTTGCCGTGGAAGTCGCGCGCATGGCGGCAGAGGCTCGGGCGATGCCGGCTCGCGAGGGCGCGGAAGTACTGGCGCCTGGGGATCCCGAGTATCGCTGCGAACGACAACGCCGCCGCGATGGTATCCCCATCGAGCCCGGCCTCGCAGCCGAAATACGCGACTGGTCGCAGCGTCTGCACATCGAGGCGCCGCCGCTGCGGGCCGCGTCCTGACACACGGGGCGGATGCCGCGGGGGGCGTTGTTGCCCGGTCAGGATCCTACGTTTAGCGACGCCAGTCGCGACGACCACGCTCGCCCCGCGCGAAGGCTGGGTCAGCGTTCGAAACAGCGCCGCTTTCCGGCGCCGGCCCGGGCGGAGGCCCGGCCGACCGGGCGTCGGGCGGCTTCAGCCGCGTCCGATATAGGGCATGCCGCTGGCCATAATCGTCATGAAGGGCACGTTGACGTCCGGGGGCAACTCGGCCATGAAGCGGATCGCCGTGGCGACGTTGTCCACTGCCATGACCGGTTCGGCAGCCATGCGGCCGTCGGCCTGCGGTACGCCTTGCGTCATTGCGTCGGCCATATCGCTGGCGGCGTTGCCGATATCGATCTGACCGCAGTTGATGCCGTGGGCGCGTCCGTCCAGTGCGATCGAGCGGGTGAGGCCGGTGATGGCATGCTTGCTGGCGGTATAGGGCGCCGAGCCGGGGCGCGGCACATGCGCGGAAATCGAGCCGTTGTTGATGATGCGACCGCCGGCCGGCGATTGGCGTTTCATCAGTCGATACGCCGCCCGGGCACAGAGAAAAGCGCCGGTGAGATTGACGTCGACCAAGGCGCGCCAGTCCGCTTCCTCGATATCGCCGAATTCCGTGCTGGGGATGTTCAGCCCGGCGTTGTTGAACAACAGATCGAGCCGACCGAAGCGTTGCTCGATTTGCGAGAACAGATGATCGACCGCGACCGAATCGGCAACATCGGTCGGCACTACCAGCGGATCGCCAGCTAGTTCGCCGGCCAGTTCTGCCAACGGCGCCTCACGGCGACCGACGAGCACGAGCTCGAATCCGATGTCGTGGAGCGCGAGGGCACAGGCGCGGCCGATGCCGCGCCCCGCGCCGGTGACCAGGGCGACCTTTGTTGTCATTTGCGTACCTGCGATAGCTGGGTCGAACGAGTCGGCTCAGGGTATCGCAGCCGAATGCGCCGTGGCCGCTCGTTAATGCCGGAAGTGGCGCATGCCCGTGAACAGCATGGCGATGCCGGCTTCGTCGGCGGCCGCGATGACTTCATCGTCGCGGATCGAGCCGCCCGGCTGGATTACGGCGGCGACGCCAGCTTCGGCCGCGGTGTCGATGCCGTCGCGGAAGGGGAAGAAGGCATCGGAGGCCATCACGGAACCGGCGACCTCGAGCCCGGCGTCTGCGGCTTTCTGGCGCGCGATGCGGGCAGAATCCACGCGGCTCATCTGGCCGGCGCCAACGCCCACGGTCGCGCCGTCGCGCGCATAGACGATGGCATTGGATTTCACGTATTTGGCCACGCGCCATGCGAACAGCAGATCCTGAAGCTGTTCGCCGGTGGGCTCGGTCTTCGTGACGGCCTTGAGCTGGCTGCGGTCGAGCAACTGGTCGTCGTCGTCCTGAACCAGCAGGCCGCCCGCGATCGGTTTGACCACGAGCCCGCCTTTATCGCTCTTGCGCCACGGCCCGGTGATGAGTACGCGCAGGTTCTTCTTTTTCGAGAACACGGCGAGCGCGTCTTCAGTAATCGCCGGGGCCAGGATGACCTCGGCGAACTGGTTGGACACGATCGCCTCGGCGGTGTCTGCGCCGAGCTCGGCGTTGAAGGCCAGAATACCGCCGAACGACGAGACCGGATCGGTCGCAAAGGCGCGCCGGTAGGCGCTGGTGAGATCGGGAGCGACGGCCACGCCGCACGGATTGGCATGCTTGACGATGACGCAGGCCGGGGCCTGATCGAAGGCCTTGACGCAAGACAGCGCGGCATCGGCATCGGCGAGGTTGTTGTAGGACAACGGCTTGCCCTGCACGACCTTAGCGTCGACCAGGCTGGCCTCGGTATGCCGGCCGTCAGCATAGAGTGCGGCGCGCTGATGCGGGTTCTCGCCGTAGCGCAGATCCGTACGCTTGGTGTAGACCGGCGCATAGCGGGCGGGCAGCGCGTCGGCCTGGGCGTTGCCCGGCGATGCGTCTTCACCGGCCAGATAGGCGGCAATGGCACGATCGTAGCCCGCGGTGTGGGCGAAGCCCTTGGCGGCGAGCCGGCGGCGCGTGGTCTCGCGGGCGCCGCCGTGTTGGGCCAGGTCGTCGAGCACGGCCGCGTAGTCGGCGCCATCGACCACGAGCGTCACGTCGGCGTGATTCTTTGCCGCGGCCCGTAGCATGGCCGGTCCGCCGATATCGATGGTCTCGATGGCGGTCGCGCGATCGGTATCCGGCTTGGCGATGGTCTGCTCGAACGGATAGAGGTTGACCACCACCAGATCGATCGGCGCGATCTCCTGTTCGGCCATGACCGCATCGTCGGTGCCACGTCGGCCCAGGATGCCGCCGTGGATCTTCGGGTGCAGCGTTTTTACGCGGCCGTCCATGATCTCGGGCGCGCCGGTATGCGACGACACGTCGGTGACCGTCACGCCGGCCTCACGCAGCATGCGTGCGGTGCCGCCGGTCGACAGAATTTCGACGCCGTGATCCTCGGCCAGCGCGCGGGCGAAGTCGGCCACGCCGGTCTTGTCGGAGACGCTGATCAAAGCGCGGCGAATCGGGGCGACGGTATCAGTCGAGGTCATGGCGTTAAGATCGTTGCAGACAAAAAAACCCGCGGCGCGGGTCGGACGAGCGCGCCGCGAGGCGGGTGATTAATCGAGATTGTAACTGCGCAGTTTCTTGCGCAGCGTGCCGCGGTTGATGCCGAGCATGGTCGCGGCCTTGGATTGGTTGCCGCGGTTGTATTCGAGCACGCGCTCCAGCAGCGGGCGTTCGACCTGCTCGAGCACCATGCGATACAGGTCGGTCGGGGGCGCACTGCCGTTCAACGACTCGAAATAACGGTCGAGACTCGCCCCGACGTAGTGACTCAGCGGCTGAGCGTTGTCATCGTCGGCGTCGGCTTGGCGCATCCGTGTCATCAGCCTAGTGGGAACAGCGCGGAACTATAACGGCAATCGCGGTCCAGCAAAAGCCGACTATTGGCGGTGTCGGGACGCAGCGACAGCCCGCTGGCCCACCAGTCGGGCCCAATCGTCTTCCACGACCGGGGCCTCGAACGTGAATGCGGGGTCGTACGCGGCCATGACGTCGTCGATCTGGCGCGTGAGCAAGCCCGCCAGCACTACCGGCGCGCCGGGCGCGGCCAGCTCGGTGAGCGTCGGTGCGAGCGCGATTAGCGGCTTGGCGAGAATATTGGCCAGCACGATATCGAACGGACTGCCGTCGATTGCATCCATCGGCGGCGTCTGGATGACATCGGACACATCGTTGCGGGCGGCATTCTCGCGCGTGGCACGCACTGCCTGATCGTCGATGTCGACCGCCACCACTTCCGTCGCGCCCAGTCGCGCGGCCGCGATCGCCAGGATGCCGGAGCCACAGCCGTAATCGACCACGCGCCGGCCGGTCAGATCCTGTGCGGCGAGCCATTGCAGGCACAGTCTGGTAGTCGGGTGCGTGCCGGTGCCAAAAGCCAGGCCGGGGTCCAGACGAACGATGATGGCATCGTCATCGGCGTCCACCTCGGCGCTATGCGGCGCGATCCAGAGCCGATCGCCGAACACCAGCGGCGGGTGCTCGGCCAGCCACGCGCTGGCCCAGTCCTGGTTTTCCAGCGTTTCGGTCGCGATTTCGACGTCGTCACCGAGCGCCTCCGTCATCGCGGCCACGATGGGCTCGGCCAGCGTGCCCTGGGTGAACAGGCCGACCACGCGGGCGCGCTGGAATGCCGGCTGGCTGTTCGGGCTTTCCTCGACGGTCAGATCATCGCCGGCATCGAGTTCCGTCACCGCCTCGGCGTCGAATTGCTCGAATACCGCTTCGGCGAGCTGGGTCCGATGGGTGGTGACGGTGATCTGCAGCCAGGCGATGCTCACTCGCTAGCCCTTGCCCAGACGTTCGCGGATCTTCTTCTCGAGCCAGTGGATCGACACGCCACCGGCGGCGAAGTCCGGATCGTTCATGATCCACTCGTGCAGCGCCAGGTTGGTGTGAATGCCTTCCACGACCATTTCCGACAGCGCCATATCCATGCGCGCCCGGGCCGCGTCACGCGTATCGCCGTGCGCGATGAGCTTGCCGATCAGCGAATCGTAATACGGCGGCACGGTATAGCCGGCATACATATGGCTGTCCATGCGAATACCGGGGCCGCCGGGGGCGTGGTACTGCGTGATCTTGCCGGGCGAGGGTGCGAACGTCTCCGGATGCTCGGCGTTGACGCGGCACTCGATGGCATGCCCGCGAATGACGATATCGTCCTGCGTATAGCGCAGCTTCTCGCCGGCGGCCACGCGTAGCTGTTCGGCGACCAGATCCACGCCGGTGACCATTTCGGTGACCGGATGCTCGACCTGGATACGCGTGTTCATTTCGATGAAATGGAACTCGCCGTTCTCGTACAGGAACTCGAACGTGCCCGCGCCGCGGTAGCCGATGCGCTTGCAGGCCTCCACGCACAGGCCGCCGATGTGCTCGCGCTGCTCGGGCGTGATGCCCGGCGCCGGCGATTCCTCGACCACCTTCTGGTGACGACGCTGCGGCGAGCAGTCGCGCTCGCCCAGGTGAATCGCGTTGCCGTGCGTGTCGCACAGCACCTGGACTTCCACATGCCGCGGCAACTCCAGGTATTTCTCCATGTAGACCTGCGGGTTGCCGAACGCGCTGGCCGCCTCGCGCCGCGCCATGTCGACCGCGCCGGCCAGATCGTCCGGCTCGTAGACCACGTGCATGCCGCGGCCGCCGCCGCCGCCCACGGCCTTGATGATGACCGGATAACCGATGCGATCGGCGATCTCGCGGTTTTCCACATCGTCGGCGGTCAGCGGCTTGCCCGAGCCGGGCACGCAGGGCACGCCGGCCGCCATCATCTCCTGAATGGCCGACGTTTTATCGCCCATCAAGCGGATGGTTTCGGCTTTTGGCCCGATGAAAGTGAAGCCCGACTGCTCGACCGACTCGGCGAAATCGGCGTTCTCCGAAAGAAAGCCGTAGCCCGGATGGATCGCCGTGGCGCCGGCCACTTCGGCCGTGCTCATCAGCGTGGCCATGTTCAGATAGCTCGCAGCGGCCGAAGGCGGACCAATGCACACCGCCTCTTCGGCCAGCAGTACGTGCTTCTGATCGCGATCGGCCGAGGAGTAGGCGGCAATCACGGGGATATCGAGCTGACGACAGGCGCGCAGGATGCGTAGCGCGATTTCGCCGCGGTTGGCGATGAGAACCTTGTCCAGCATGTGTGAACCTCGGGTCAGGTCGGGACGCGCAACAGACAGACGTTCCGCGCCGACGCGTTGTGCTTGCGGGTGTAGCCGTAGGTTCGCGGCAAGTGCCGCGCGCGGCGCTCGAGAAATGCGCCGCGGCGCTGCATCACTTGATCACGAACAACGGCTGATCGTATTCGACCGGCTGACCGTTCTCGACCAGGATCTCGCTGACGGTACCGGAAATTTCGGCCTCGATCTGGTTGAGCATCTTCATCGCTTCGATGATGCACACCGTATCGTTTGGGCCGACTCGGTCGCCGACTTCGACGAACGATTTGGCGTCGGGCGCCGGGGCGCGATAGAACGTGCCGACCATGGGCGAACGGATAATATGCCCCTCGTGGGCGGGTTCGCTGCCGCCGCCTGCCGGCGCGGCTTCGGCGGCCGACCCGTGATCGGCTGCCGGAGCCGGCGGCGGGGCCGTCATGTAGGCGGCTGGCGGCGCGCTCGGCTGGCTACCGGCCGGCGGATAACGACCGATGCGGACCGACTCTTCGCCCTCGGTGATTTCCAGCTCGGCGATGCCGGAATCCTCGACCAGCTCGATCAGTTTCTTTAGTTTTCGGATATCCATGGCGTGTCGATTCGCTCCTGTCGGCACGGCGCGCCGGTAGCCCCGGCGACTTGGGGTGTCACTAAAACGGCTGCCGTGCGCCTTCCCGCGTGTGTCTGCGACAAAGTGTGCCGCATGGTCGGGCGTGGCACAACTAGCGTAAGGTCGATCGCCGCCGTTCGCCGCCGTATTGTCGGACATTCGCCGACGTTCGGACATTTTGTATGGCGTGATCACAGCGCATCAATGCACGTCGCGGCCCGGATCGCCGCGGTTTTGTGTCGGCTTCGACGCCGAATGGGGGCAATCGGCACAGAATGGTGCGCTTTTCCGGCCACACGAGCCAATCGACGCAAGATGCCCGACGTTCGGGCCGGAATCGGTGTCGCGATGTGCGGCTTGCGGCTTGCTGCATGCGTGTTCGAGCCGCTTCCGGGACGTTGGCTGCCCGCAGGCTGAGGTGTCGATCTTGCGCGTGCATCGCGGTGCCACCGGGCTGCGCTCGAGCACACGCATGCTGCGCGAGTACCATGATGACCGATCGCGACTGCCGGGGACGAACAAACGAGGCGCGTCACGGCGGCAACGCGTGAGTCATGCTTCAGCCGTCTATGGTGTGGATCGCGTCGATCAAGCTCGTTTTGTCGACCGTGCCGACCAGACGACGGCTGGGTTTGTCCGCCGTCGCACCGCCCGAGTAAAACAGCAGTGTGGGCGGGCCGAAGACGTTAAGATTCTGCAGGCGCTCTCGTTGTGCCGGGTCGTAGGCGGTGACGTCGAACTGGATGGCGGCTACCCGGGACAGCGCCTGTCGCACCGACGGGTCGGCGAATACGGTGTGCTGCATGCGCACGCAATCCACGCACCAGTCGGCATAGACATCGACCACGGCCGGGCGCCCGGCGCGGCGCGCGGCCGCCAGCGCCTGCGAAAGCTGGGCCGGCGTGGTCACCTGCTCGAACGGTGATGCCCGGGTGGCCGCCGTGCGATTGCCGGAGGCAACGCCGGCCAGGGGCGCCGTAGGTCGCCCGTCGCCGATCGACCAACCCGCGCCCGCCAGAGCCGCGTAGCCGAACAGCGCGGCCACCGCCATGCGTTTGAGTACGGTGGTGGTGGTCGAGATCGTCGCGCGGGTCGACAGATAGGCACCGTACGCCAGGGCCAAGGCGCCCCAGGCGGCGAGCGCGATGCCCGGTGCGGCCAGGCGCAGCGCCAGCCAGAGCCCGATGGCGGCCAGCAGTACGCCGAAGAAAACCCGGATTTCAATCATCCAAGGGCCACTGCGCGGCAATACGCCGACGCCGAATACCGCAAGCGCGATCAGGGGCGCGCCGATGCCGAGCCCCAGACAAAACAAGGCAAGCGCGCCGGTCAGCACGTTGCCGCTCGACGAGATATACAGCAGCGCGCCGGCCAGCGGTGGCGCGAGACAAGGCCCGGCGATCAGCGCGGCCAGAAACCCCAGAGCGGCCGCGCCGGTCAGCCCGCCGCCGATATTCAAGGCAGCCAGACGCGATCGCACACCGGCGGGGATCTGGAGCTCGAACCAGCCGAAACTCGCGGCGGCCAGGATGGCGAATAGCGCCGCGAACGGCAGCAATATCGTCGGCCGTTGCAGCCACGCCTGCAGATTGGCGCCAAAGTAGCCCGCGATCAGCCCGAACAGACCGTACGCCAGTGCCATCGCGAAAACATAGGCGCCCGTGAGAGCGGCCGCGCGGCGGCGCGAATGATCGCGGGTGCCGAGCATGCCGGCGACGATGGGAATCATCGGCAGGATGCAGGGCGTGAACGCCAGTCCGATGCCGAGCACGAAGAACAGTGCCATCGTGTACCACAGATCGGCCCGGCCGAGCGCGGCAGCAAGGTCGGCGCTGCGGTCGCCGGTATCCGCCGGGGCCGCGGTATCGTGGCGCGTCCGAGGCTCGGCCTGCGCGACGGCGGTCTCCGACGGCGGGGGCGGCAGGGTCAGCGTGTCGTGTTGCGGCGGATAACACAGCCCGACGTCGGCACAGCCTTGATAGGTCACCTGCAATCGGGCGCCCGGTGGTTGCGGGCCGATCATCGGAATACTCACCTGCAATCGATGGCGATAGGTCTCCACCGAACCGAAGTAGGGATCGCGATGTTTGTGCCCGGGCGGTATCTGCGGCGTGCCCAGCCGGGCGCTGCCGCCGTCGACCAGCTTGAAGTCCAGCGCGTGGCGATACAGATACGTACCGTCCGCGATCCGCCAGGACACGACCAGCATATGCGGGCCCGATCGCTGGATGCTGGGTTGAAACGCTTGATCCGCCGGCAGCGGTGATTCGTCCGCATGCGCCACACGCAGGCCGGCGCCGGCGATCAGCAGTACGGCAAGGAACAGCGCGAGCGCGACAGCTGCGCCGAACGGCGATCGGCGCATCAACGCGTCTGGTCGAGTAGCCAGTTCATATAGGCCGGCGCACCGTCGACGATCGGCAGGGCGATGCGCTCGGGGACGTCGTCGGGATGCAGTTCGGCCAGCCGGGCATCGATGGCATCGAGACGCGCCCGCCGTGTCTTGATCACCAGCAGCCATTCGGCATCGGTTTCCACTTGGCCTTGCCAGCGATAAACCGATTCCACGCCGGACACGATATTCACGCAGGCGGCCTCATGATGCTCGATCAGTGCGGCCGCGATCGCGCGGGCGGTCTCGTTATCGGGCGTGGTGACGTATACAACGACGGCATCGTCTGTGGTGTCGGTCATGGTTCGGCTCCGTGATCTTGAGCGGGCACGGGTTCGTGACCATATACCACGCGTCGGGGGCGGTCGATGGCCGCGCCGATGCAGTGCGAGCGTGCGCTGCTACAATCGCGTCCACGCAATAAAAGGAGAACGTCATGGGTCTGAGATTGGGCGATACCGCGCCGAACTTCACCGCGGATACCACGGAAGGCGAAATCGATTTTCACGAGTGGCTCGGCGATAGCTGGGGCGTACTGATGTCGCACCCGGCCGATTTCACGCCGGTGTGCACCACCGAAATCGGCGCCACCGCCAAGCTGTCCGACGAGTTTGCCAAGCGCAATGCCAAACCGATTGTCGTGTCGGTCGATTCGGTCGAAGACCACAAGGCCTGGTCGAAGGACATCGAGGAAACCCAGGGCTGTGCGCCGACCTTCCCGATCATCGGCGATACCGACCGCAAGGTGGCCGAGCTCTACGACATGATCCATCCGAACGAGGGCGATACCTCGACGGTGCGCAGCGTGTTCGTGATCGATCCGAACAAGAAGATTCGTCTGACGCTGACTTATCCGAAGAGCGCCGGTCGCAACTTTGCCGAGATTCTGCGCGTTATCGATTCGCTGCAGCTGACCGATAATTACAAGGTCACCACGCCGGCCAACTGGCAGAACGGCGACGACGTGATTATTTCGCCGGCGCTGTCGAACGAAGAAGCGAAGCAGTATTTCCCCGAGGGCTGGAACGAACTCAAGCCCTATCTGCGGATGACCAAACAGCCGAATCGCTGATTCCGCGTTCGATCCGCTGGTTCAAAAAACGGCGTCTCCGGGCGCCGTTTTTTTGTGCGCGGCGCAGACGCGACGGTATATTGAGGCGCCTTTTATTTACCAGCCGGAGCGATCATGGCCGCCGACGACAATCAGCCCCAACCGAGGCGCCGCCGCAGTGAGGTGATCACGCAGGGCACGTCGCGCGCCCCAAACCGCGCGATGCTCCGCGCGATGGGTTATACCGACGAAGACTTCAACAAGCCCATCGTCGGCATCGCCAACGGTTACTCGACTATCACGCCCTGCAACATGGGACTGAACGCACTCGCAGGCCGCGCTGAAGAAGCGCTCGAAACCGGCGGTGCCAAGTCGCAGATGTTCGGCACCGTCACGGTGTCCGACGGCATCTCGATGGGCACGCCGGGCATGAAGTATTCGCTGGTCTCGCGCGAAGTGATCGCCGATGCGGTCGAGACCGCGGTTCAGGCCGAAGCGATGGACGGCGTCATGGCCATTGGTGGCTGCGACAAGAACATGCCGGGCGCGATGATTGCCATCGCGCGCATGAACGTACCGGCCATCTTCGTTTACGGCGGCACGATCAAGCCGGGACACCTCGACGGCGAGGACCTGAATCTGGTCTCCGCGTTCGAAGCGGTCGGGCAGTATGCGGCCGGTCAGATCGATGAGCAGCGCCTGCATCAGGTGGAATGCAATGCCTGTCCGGGGGCGGGCTCCTGTGGCGGCATGTACACCGCCAACAGCATGTCGTCGGCCTTCGAGGCGATGGGCATGAGCCTGCCGTATTCCTCCACGATGGCGGCCGAGGACGCCGAGAAGGCCGACAGCGCGGCCGAGTCCGCGCGTGTCCTGATTCAGGCGATCGAGAAGGACATCAAGCCGCGCGACCTGCTCACCAAGAAAGCATTCGAGAACGCGATTACGCTGATGATGGCCGTGGGCGGTTCCACCAACGCCGTGCTGCATCTGCTGGCGATTGCCCAGGCGGCCGAGGTCGATCTGTCGCTCGACGACTTCGAGCGTATCCGCGCCAAGGTGCCGGTGTTCTGCGACCTCAAGCCCTCGGGACGGTTCGTGGTCACCCAGCTGCATGGCGCGGGCGGGATTCCGCAGGTGATGAAGATGCTGCTCAATGCCGGGCTGCTGCACGGCGATACGCTGACGATCACCGGAGCGACGCTGGCCGAGACGCTGGTCGATGTGCCGGATGAGCCGCCGACGTATCAGAAAGTGATCCTTCCGATGGAGCAGGCGCTGTATAAGTCCGGCCATCTGGCGATCCTGCGCGGCAACCTGGCCGAGGAAGGTGCGGTGGCGAAGATCACCGGCCTGAAGAAACCGGCGATCACCGGTCCGGCGCGGGTGTTTGATTCGGAAGAAGAGGCCATGGCGGCGATTCTTGATGAATCGATCGTCGCTGGCGACGTCGTGGTGATCCGCTACGAAGGCCCGAAGGGTGGCCCTGGAATGCGCGAGATGTTGTCGCCCACCTCGGCGCTCATCGGGCGCGGTCTGGGTGAGAAGGTCGGCCTGATCACCGACGGCCGCTTCTCGGGCGGCACCTACGGCATGGTGGTCGGCCATGTCGCGCCGGAAGCCGCGGTCGGTGGCGGCATTGCGCTGGTCGAGGAAGGCGACACCATCATCATCGATGCCAACGAGCGCAAGCTGCATCTCGATGTCGACGACGACGAGCTGCAGCGCCGGCGTGCGGCATGGGCACCGCGTCCACCGAATGCCACGCGCGGTGTGCTGGCCAAGTACATGCGTCTGGTCGGCAGTGCTGCGAAAGGCGCGGTCACCGATCAGCCGTTCGAGGACTGAGGCCCATAGCCAGAGCCGAGTGCGAATTCGGCTCGCGGGATCAAAAAAGGCCCGACGATCGATGATCGCCGGGCCTTTTTGCTGTGCACTTTGCTATGCGGTCAGTCGCGAGGTTCGGTGAGCCCCTGCATGGCCTGCAACGCCTTGCGGGCGATGATTGGCCGGGCCGCATCGTAGACCAGCCGGCGCATGCTCGGGCTGGCGGCGATGATCACGCCGGCCGACAGGGCGCCGACCACGGCAATGCCGCTATTGGCTTTCGCCCATTCGGTCGCCCGATCGCCGATTACGGGCCGAAGCTGTTCCTCGATCCGGTTATCGGTGCTGCGATGGGGCGCCAGCCGTTTCGATCGAGCGCGGAGCCGGCCGACGATCACCGCAACCAGCGTGCACACCAGGATCAGGCCGAGCAGGCCCCCGCCGACAATGAGCGCTGCCACGCCCGCGCCAAGCGGCGGGGCAATCAGCCAGAACACGCCGAGCGCGAGGAATACAATGCCGGCGAGTGCGATCAGCATCGCCAGCCACGCCATCATGTGCAGCGATACGGCTGCCGCAATTTTGCTTTTCACGCTCAAGACGGGAAACCTAGCGAAGCAGCTTGCCCAGCACCAGGCCGATACCGAAGGCGGCAAATACACTGGTGAACGGGCGGGCTTCGATTTCGGCGCCGACTTCCTTGCTGCGCTTGCTGGCTTCGCTACGCAAATCGTCGTAGGCATGGCGTGCCTGATTCACGCCGTCCTGATAGCGCTTCTCGCCGGAATGACGAACATGTTCGGCCAGTTCGCGCAGGTCGCTGCGCAGGGCCTCGAGATCTTTCTTGAGGGCGTCGGTATCGCTCATGGGCCAATCCTGTCGTTCATAGCCGTATGGGAAATCCCAGCATAGCGGGCTGATGCAGGGGATGCCATACGTTGGATCACCCAGTCGACAGTTGCTCGATCGGCCTGTTCAGACGAGCGCAAAAAACCGTTCGGCGTTCGCCGTGGTGAGTTGCTCGATGTATTCCGGCGCCACGCCGCGCGCGGCGGCCACGCTGTCCCGCACCCAGGGCAGATTGGCCGGTTCGTTGCGCCGGGTTTTGGGACGGGGGCGGATCGTACGCGGCATGAGATAGGGGCAATCGGTCTCGATCATCAAACGGTCGTCCGGGATATCGGCCGCGGCGTCGTACAGATCGGCGCCGCGGCGCTCATCGCAGATCCAGCCAGTCACGCTGACGTACAGATCTTCGGCCAGATAATCGGTCAGCACGTCGCGCCCGTCGGTAAAGCAGTGCACCACGGCACGCGGCAGATGAGGCAAATGTTCGCGCAGGATAGCGATGAAATCGGCATGCGCGTCGCGCTGGTGCAGAAAGACCGGCATGCCGTGTTCGGCGGCGATGGCGAGCTGTTCGGCGAACACGCGTTGCTGGACATCGCGCGGACTGATGTCACGAAAATAATCGAGCCCGGTTTCGCCGATCGCAACGATATCGCCGGCGGCCGCGGATTCGCGCATTATCGCGGCCAGTTCATCGTTCCAATCGCTGGCATGATGCGGATGCAGGCCCGCGGTCGCGAAACAGCGGCCCGGGTAGCGTCCAGCCAGATCAATGGCGGCCCGATTGCTCGCGAGATCGCTGCCGGTGATGATGCAGCGGGTCACGCCGGCCTCGGCCGCGCGGTCGAGTACCGCGTCGCGGTCGTCGTCGAAGCTTTCGTGGGCGAGGTTGGCCCCGATGTCGATCATGGTCATGCAAGCGCTACGGCGGAACAATCAGGCCGCGTAGTGTAGCGCGCCCGGCAAGCGCCCCGGTCGGTCGTTGCCCCGGGCTTTGCTACACTTCCGCTTCGCCGGTACGGGGGCGACTCAAACACCTGCCCACATCATATTTCGAGGGATGCAATGCTCAATCGTATGACGCGCCGGCTCGTCGTCGCGAGTCTGCTCGGTACGACCCTGCTGTTCTCCGTGGCGGCCAGCGCGGCCACGCAATACGTGAGTGATCAACTGTCGATCAACATGCGTAGCGGTCCGGGCACCAAGTACCGGATCGAGAAACTGCTGGATGCTGGCGACAAACTCGATACGCTCGGTTCCTCGTCCAACGGCTGGACACGGGTGCGGACGTCCTCGGGCAACACCGGCTATGTGCTCACCCGCTTTCTGTCCGATCAGCCGGCCGCGCGCGATCAGGTCGCCGACCTCAAAAACCAGGTCAACCAGCTGCAATCGGACAACGCCGATCTCAAGAAGGAGCTGGCACAGGCGCTGCACGGCTCGGACAAGCTGGGCGAGCTCAAGCGCAACCTGGTGGACGAAAACAAGAAGCTGAAATCGCAGCTGCAGAATATCCGGGAGACCTCGGCCGATGCGATTCGCATCAGCAAGGAGAACGAAAAATATCGCAAGCAACTGATGAGCCTGCGCTCGGATGTCGATCGCCTCAAACACGAGAACCAGGCGTTGCAGTCGCGCCGCGAGGGCATGAAGATCGGCGCGCTGATTCTGTTCGGCGGTATTCTGCTGGGTCTGTTGCTGCCGATGTTCCGACGTCGGCGCGGCAAGGGCAGCTGGGATTCGCTCTGACAACGGCGATACGCCGCGTCGTGCCCACAACTTGATACGCGCCTGACAGGCCGATGGAACACCATCTTTCGCTGTTGCTGATTTCGATCATTGCGCTCGGCGTGTTCTCGCAGTGGATCGCGTGGTGGCTGCGCATGCCCGCGATCGTGCTGTTCCTGGTCTCCGGTGTGGTGGCCGGGCCGGTGCTGGGGTGGATGCATCCGTCCGAGGACATCGGGCCGGTGCTGTCGCCGATCGTGGGCCTCGCGGTCGCCGTGATCCTGTTCGAAGGCGGACTGTCGCTGCGTTTGCATGAATTCAAGGAGGCCGCCTCCGGCGTACGACGGCTGGTCACCCTAGGTTCGATGCTGGCTTGGGGGCTGTATTCGACCGCCGCCTACTTAGTCGGCGCGCTGAGCCTGCCGGTGTCGCTGCTGTTCGGCGCCATTCTGGTGGTCACCGGCCCGACCGTGATCATTCCCATGCTGCGCCAGGCCGGATTGAACCGGCGCACGGCGTCGTATCTGAAGTGGGAAGGCATCATCAACGACCCGATCGGCGCGCTGCTCGCGGTTCTGGTGTTCCAGTACTTTGTGCTGTCGGGGGCCTATCCGGGCGGCGGGGCCCAGGTGTTCTTCGAGCTGGGCCTGGCGATCCTGATTTCGCTAGCGCTTGGTGGCGGGGTGGCGTGGCTGCTGGGCTGGGCGTTCAACCATATCTGGGTACCGGAATATCTGAAGGCGCCGTTGACCATTGCCTGCGTGCTCGTGATCTACGGTCTGGCCAGCGAGATATTCGCCGAGGCCGGATTGCTCGCGGTGACCGTGATGGGCATGGTGCTCGGCAACATGAACGTCGCCGGCATGGCCGAACTGCGGCGGTTCAAGGAGTACGTCACCATCCTGTTGGTGTCGTCGGTGTTCATCGTGCTCACGGCCGATCTCGATCCGAAGGTGCTGCGTCATCTGGATTGGCATGCCGCCGCTCTGGTCGCGGTGGTGCTGTTCGTCGCCCGGCCGGTGGCAGTGTTCCTGGCTACGATGTTCACCGACATGGAATGGCGCGATCGCTTGCTGGTGGGCTGGATCGCCCCGCGCGGCATCGTGGCCGCGGCCGTGGCCGGTGTGTTCGCGCCGACGCTGATCCAGGCCGGCTATGGCGGCGCCCAGCAACTCCTGCCGCTGATCTTCGCCATCGTGTTCGCGTCGGTCATTCTGCACGGCTTTTCGTTGGGCCGGATCGCGCGCTGGCTGCGGCTATCGGTGGAGCCCAACGGCGTGCTGATTGTCGGCGCGTCGCCGTGGTCGACCGAACTCGCCAGAGCTTTGTCCAATGAGCTGCATGTCCAGGTGCTGCTGGTGGATTCGTCCTGGCATCGCCTGCGTACGGCGCGGCTGGCGGGCGTGCGTGTGCTCTACGGCGAAGTGCTGTCCGAGACCATCCAGCAATCACTGGAACTCAACGAGATCGCCTGCATGCTGGCGGCGACCAGCAACGATGCCTACAACGCGCTGGTGTGTTCGCATTTCTCCAACAGCCTGGAACATGATCGCGTGTTCCAGCTGCCGATGTATGCCGCCGACGAAAACAACGATTCCAAGGTCGTCGCGCGTCCGCTACGCGGCCGGCCGGCCTTCGACGAGTCCGCGCAGTACGAAGAACTCTGGCGCCATCATTTCCAGAACTGGCAGTTCTACAAGACCAAGTTGACCGAGAACTACGGCTACGACGATCTCAAGCGCGACCGCTCGCCGGAGGCGATTCCCATTGCCGTACTGCACGACGACAAGACGCTGTTGTTGTCGCCGGCCGCCGGCGGCGCGCGGCCGGATATCGGCGATACCATCATCTATTACGCCCCCAAGCGAACCGACGAGGATCGGCGCCGGGCCCGCGCCGAACGCGCCGAGGCCGCGAGCATCCGCTCGGCGGCAGGCAACGGGGCATCCGAAGAAAGTGACAAGGAGTCTTCATGAGCAAGCTGGCGTGGCCGGACGAGGGCAGTGCAAGCGGATTCATCGACGGCCCGGACGGGGCGCTGGAGGTCGATGTCGAGCTGCCCCGAGGCGAGCCGCGAGGGTTCATCGTTGTGGCCCATCCGCACCCGCAGCAGGGCGGCACCAAGGACAACAAAGTGGTCTACATGACGGCTCGTGGTGCGCGCGAGGCCGGCTTCGCGACCCTGCGCTTCAACTTCCGCGATACCGGGCGCAGCGAAGGCACCTACGATGAAGGCCGGGGCGAGCAGGACGATCTGCGCGCGGTGCGCGACTGGGCCGCCGAGCATTCGGGGCTCGCACTCGGCGGGTTGGCCGGGTTTTCCTTCGGTTCGGCGGCCGCGCTGCGTGTCGCGGCCGCCGATGGGGCCCCCAATCTCGTGACCATCGGCTTGCCGTCGGCTTACTTCGACGAGGCGTTGCCGCGGCCGGATTGCGACTGGCTCGCCCTGTTCGGTGATCAGGACGACGTGATCGACGTGCACGCCTCGATCGCGGCGGTGAGGAAACTTGAACCGGCGGTTGATGTCCAGGTCATGGAAGGTGCGGGCCATTTTCTGCACGGACGCCTGAGTGATCTGCGCAAGCGGGTCGAGACGTTCTGGGCCGGCCGATAAACCGCGAAAGGAATACACCGATGGGATTGTTCGATCGACTGAAGGAGGCGATCCAGCCGCACGATGCCGCCGCGCGCGACCCGCAGCGCGCCCAGCAGATCGCGGCCTCCGTACTGTTGCTGGAAATGGCGCATGCCGACAACAACCACGACCCGGCCGAATACGATGAGATCCGGCGCCAGCTCAAGGCGCATTTCGGCTTGTCCGACGGCGAGGTCGAGGAGCTGATCGCCGCCGCGGCGCCAAAAGCGCGGGCCTCCGTCTCGCTCTACGAGTACCTCAAGACCCTCAACGAGGGGCTCGATATGGACGAAAAACGCGAGGTGCTGGAAATGCTGTGGCGGGTCGCCTATGCCGACAACGAGCTGGATGCCCATGAAGAGCATCTGCTGCGCGATCTGGCCGAGTTGCTCTATCTACCGCACGAACAGTTCATCAAGGCCAAGTTCGCGGTGACCGGCGAGTCGATCTAAGAGCCTATTCCAATAGGACGGCGTGGGCTGCGCTGCTCTAGCTGCCGCCGCGCAGCTGATACAGCGCGATTTCGCCCAGCAGATTCGGCGCCAGGCGCATCGCGGCATGCGCCCGGTGCGCGTGGTTCACGAAATGTCGCCGCACGATCTCCACGCGCTTGGTGGCACACAGCTGCTCGAAGTCGCGCACCGTGCACAGATGGATGTTCGGCGTGTTGTACCAGCGATTCGGCAGGGCGCGCGATGACGGCATCACGCCGTACCAGGACAGGCTCAGGCGCATGCGCCAGTGGGCGAAGTTGGGGAATGTGACGATCGAGTCGCGGCCGATACGCAGCATCTCGTCGATCAGCACGTGGGGCTGCTGGACTTCCTGGATCGCCGAGCTCATCACGACGTAATCAAAGCTGTCGTCCTCGAACTGACCGAGGCCGGCGTCGAGGTCGAGCTGGAGCACGTTCACGCCGGCCGCGATCGAGGCGATGACGTTGTCCGGGTCGATCTCCAGCCCGTAGCCGCGCACATTCTTGGTGGCCTCGAGATGAGCGAGCAGGGCGCCGTTACCGCAGCCCAGATCGAGCACGCGCGTGCCTGGGGCAATCCAGTCCGAAATGAGCGCCAGATCGGCGCGAAGGCCGTCGCGGGTCGGCGTGCTGAGCGTATTCATGCGCCGACCTCGGCCGCGACGCGGCTCATGTAAGCCTTCATGGTGTTCGCGTAGTGCGGCATGGTCAGCAGAAAATCGTCGTGGCCGAGATCGGACTCAACCTCGGCATAGGCGACCTGCTTGCCGGCGTCGACCAGCGCATCGACGATCTCGCGCGAGCGGGCCGGGGCGAAGCGCCAGTCGGACGTGAACGAGATGACCAGAAAACGCGCCGTGGCCGGCTCGAAGGCCTCGGCCAGCCGGCCGCCGGTTTCGTAGGCCGGATCGAAATAATCCAACGCCTTGGTCATCAGCAGATAGGTGTTGGCGTCGAAACGCGTCACGAATGATTCGCCCTGGTAGCGCAGATACGACTCGACCTGGAACTCGACGTCGAAGCCGTAGTTGATTCGCCCGGCGCGCAGGTCGCGTCCGAACTTGGCGCGCATGGCATCGTCGGACAGATAGGTGATATGGCCGAGCATGCGGGCCAGCATCAAACCGCGGCGCGGAACCACACCTTTTTCGTAGTAACGGCCTTCGTGGAAATCGGGGTCCGTGACGATGGCTTGGCGCGCAATTTCGTTAAAAGCGATGTTTTGCGCCGACAGCTTCGGCGCTGAAGCAATCACCACGGCGTGCGCCACCCGGTCGGGGTAGTCGATCGACCACTGCATGACCTGCATGCCGCCGAGGCTGCCGCCGACGACCGCGGCCCAGCGATCGATGCCCAGATGCGCGCGCAGCAGGTTCTGCGAGCGCACCCAGTCGCCGACCGTGACCACCGGAAAATCCGGGCCGTAATGGCGTCCGGTTTCGGGGTTGGTGCTGCCTGGGCCGGTCGAGCCGTTGTAGCAGCCGAGATTGGCCGATGACACCACGAAGAAGCGATTGGTATCGATCATCTTCCCGGGGCCGATGCACTTGTTCCACCAGCCCGGCTTGGCGTCGTTTTCGCTGTGATAACCCGCGGCGTGGTGGTTGCCCGACAGCGCGTGGCAGATCAGCACCGCGTTGGAGCGGTCGGCATTGAGCGTGCCGTAGGTTTCGTAGACCAGATTGAACTGCGACAGCTGCTTACCGCAGTCGAGGTCCAGCGGGTCGTCGACGTGCAGCGTCTGTGGCTCGACGAGTCCGATCGAATGGGCGGTGGCCTCCATCGACATCGTCCTAACGGAACAGCCCCGGCAGCGGCAGCAGGCGCGAGACGACTTCCAACGCGATGATGACCACCAGCGGCGACAGATCGAGCCCGCCGATGGTTGGGATCACGCCGCGCACCGGCCGCAGCAGTGGTTCGTTGATGGTGAACAGAATCGCGGTCGCGGGCGAATACTGGTTCGGCGAAATCCAGGACATCAGGGCCTGGATCAGGATGGTGAAGAAATACAGATTACAGACCAGCGTGGCCATCTTGAGGATGGCCCAGGCCACGGAGGGCAGCAGCTGCGGCCCGAAGCCGGGCGCGCCGAGCGCCAGATCGATCTGAATCAGGATGTAGGACAGAATCAGGCCGAACACGAGGGCCGGCACGTCCCAGTTGCGCCAGCGCGGGATCACGCGGCGCAGCACGTTCACCGGCGTGCGCGTTGTCTGCCACACGAACTGCGAGATCGGGTTGCGAAAATCAGCGTGGACCAGCTGCAGGATCACGCGCAGCAGCACCACGATGATGTAGAGCGACAACACCGTATCGACGAGGAACAGCAGCGCGTTGTTGGTGTGATCGATCATCAGTAGGGTCTGTTGTTGTTTCGTACCAGGCCGCGCCAAGCGCTGTTGTGCGGCAAGACGAGGCGTAGCGAGCGTGGTGTAGCCATCCTACGCGAGAGAGTTACAACGCTGTATTGCCGCACAACAGCGCTCGTCCCTTCGGCTTGGGTCGCAAATCGTGCCCCGCGGCGTTGCGAATCTGAGGCTTCGCGTGCCCAGAGTCGGCGACTCGCGTCTTGCCGGACACGATTTGCGGTCTCCAGCACGGTACTCGGACGAAGCATCAGCAGACCCTATCCGTCGGACAGATCGCGGGCGAGCTCGGATGCGCGGTCGCTTGCCGCGTGCATGGCGCCGGCCACGAGCTTGTCGAGGTCGCCGGCTTCGAAATGGTTGAGCGCAGCCGCCGTGGTACCGCCCTTGGAGGTGACCTTGGCCCGCAGGGTGGCCGGGTCGTCGCCGGATTCGGTGGCCATGCGGGCCGCGCCGAGCGCGGTTTGGAGCACGAGTTCACGCGCGGCGGTTTCATCCAGCCCGAGGTCGCGTGCGCCGGCAATCATCGCCTCCATGAAGGCAAAGAAATAAGCCGGACCGCTGCCGGACGTCGCGATCACGGCATCGATAAGCGACTCGTCGTCGACCCAGGCGTTGATGCCGGCGGTGGCCATGATGTCGTCAGCGAGCTGACGCTGCTCGGTGGTGGCGACTTCGTCGGCATACAATCCGGTCGCGCCCACGCCCAGCAGCGACGGGGTGTTGGGCATACAGCGTACGTACGCGAAATCGGCACCGAGCCACCGGCGCAGGGCGGACAGTGGGATGCCGGCAGCGATCGACAGAATCAGTGGCCGCGCATCCTCGAATACGGGCGCCAGCGCGCGCGCCGTCTCGGCCATCACCTGCGGTTTGACCGCGAGCACCACGGCGTCGGCAGCGCGCAGATGCGAGCTCTCGGCCTGCGCGACGGTCTGGACGCCGTATTGCTCGCTCAGGCGTTCGCGCTTGTCGGCGTTGTGATCGACCACGGTGATGGCGTCGCCGGACCAGCCGGCATGGCGCAGACCGCTGATCAGGCTGGTCGTCATGTTGCCGCCGCCAATGAATACAATGCTCTGCATCATGCCCCTCGCATTGTGGGACCGTAGGCTGTTATCGACCGCGTATCGAATGCTCGAATGGCGCGGCCGGCCCTGGCCATGATCATGGATCCGCCGCCGACTCGAATAGGGGCGCCGGACTTGACTGCCTAAATGGCGGGCATGATACGCCAAGCAACGGGATGCGGGCGAGTGGTCGTGGTCGCGGCCGCGTCAAAGGTTTAGCATGGGGCGTTTTTCCAAGCCGTGTGCGCCATGAACAGTAGCCTTAAACAGACCGCTCTCAGCGGTTCGGCCCCGGCCGTCGATGTCGGCGATGCCGAGTATCTCAAGCGGATCAATGCGGCGCGGGTCTACGACGTGGCGATTGAAACGCCGTTGGTCGAGGCCGCCCAGTTGAGCGCGCGGATTGGCAATCGGCTGTTTCTCAAGCGCGAGGATCTCCAGCCGGTGCATTCGTTCAAGCTGCGCGGCGCCTACAACAAGATCTCGCATCTGACCGAAGAAGAGAAGGCGCGCGGCGTGATCTGTGCGTCGGCCGGCAATCATGCGCAGGGCGTGGCGCTGGCGGGGCGTAATCTCGGCATTCGCGCGGTGATCGTCATGCCGCGGACTACGCCGCAGATCAAGGTGAGCGCAGTCGCGGGATTCGGCGGCGAGATTGTCCTGCACGGCGACGGCTATGACGAAGCCGCGGCGCATGCCGCTGAACTCATGGAACGTGACGGGCTGGTCTACATCCACCCGTATGACGATCCCTACGTGATCGCCGGGCAGGGCACCATCGGCATGGAGATCGTGCGCCAGCATCCACAGCCGATCCACGCCGTGTTCGTCTGCGTCGGCGGCGGCGGCATGCTGGCCGGCGTGGCGGCGTATATCAAGAGCGTGCGCCCGGATATCCGCGTGATCGGGGTGGAGCCCGAGGATGCGGCCAGCATGGGGGCGTCGTTGGCCGCTGGCGAGCGTGTCGCGCTGGACGAGGTCGGCCTGTTCGCCGACGGCGTGGCGGTAAAGAAAGTGGGCGAGGAAACCTTCCGCGTCTGCCAGCGCCACGTCGATGCGATGATGACTGTCTCCATCGACGAGATGTGTGCCGCGATCCGCGATGTGTATGAAGACACGCGCGCACTCACCGAGCCGGCCGGGGTGCTGGCCGTGGCCGGCGCGAAGAAATACGCGGCCGAAACCGGCATCGAGAACGAAGACCTGGTGGCCATCACCTCCGGCGCCAACGTCAATTTCGATCGCTTGTCCTACATCGCTGAACGAGCGGAGCTGGGCGAACAGCGCGAAGCTTTGCTCGCGGTGACCATGCCGGAGAAACCCGGCTCGTTCCTGCAGTTCTGTCGCACCATCGGTGATCGCTCGATTACCGAATTCGGCTATCGCTATGCTGACGACAGTCGTGCGCAGATCTTTGCCGGCATCAAGCTTACCAACGGTATCGCCGAACGCGACGCGCTTATCGATACGCTCCAGAACGCGGGCTACGACGTGTTGGATATGTCGCGCAACGAGATGGCCAAGCTGCATGTACGCCACATGGTCGGCGGTCGTGCGGCCGGCGCGGGCTCAGAGGTGCTGTTCCGGGTCGAGTTCCCGGAGCGTCCCGGTGCGTTGCTACGTTTCCTGGAGGCCATGGGCGATCGCTGGAACATCTCTCTGTTCCACTATCGCAACCATGGTCACGCCCACGGGCTCGTGCTTCTGGGCATCCAGGTTGCGCTCGAGGATCGTGCGGCCTGTCGCGCCGCGCTCGATTCCATCGGCTACGATTATGCCGAGGAAACCGACAACCCGGTCTATCAGCGCTTCCTGCAGGCCGGCTGACGCTCTCTCCAAGGCGAATCGATGTCCGAATCCAACTCGAAGACGGTCGTACTGGCCGCGCTGACCGGTAATTTTTTGATCGCGGTCAGCAAGTTTGTGGCCTCCGCTTTCACCGGCAGTACGGCGATGCTGGCCGAGGGCATTCATTCGGTGATCGATACCGGCAACCAGGGGTTGTTGCTGTACGGCATGCGCCGGGCCAAAAAACCGCCGGATGCCAAGTATCCGTTCGGCTATGGCAAGGAGATCTATTTCTGGAGCTTCATGGTCGCGGTGCTGTTGTTCACACTCGGTGCCGGTATCTCGATCTATGAGGGCGTGGAAAAAGTTCTGCACCCCCACCCGATTGATCATCCACTGGTCAACTACGGCGTGCTCGGCCTGGCGGTACTGTTCGAAGGCACCAGCTGGCTGATTGCGGCCAAGGAATTTCGGCGTGTGAAGGGCAGCTGGGGTGTGCTCGAAGCGGTGCGCCGCGGCAAGGACCCGAACAAGTTTCTCGTCCTGTTCGAGGATACAGCCGCCATTGCAGGTTTGTTATTGGCCGCGGGCGGGTTGGCGCTGGTCCAGGTGACCGGTATCGAGATTTTCGATGGCCTCGCCTCGATCGGCATTGGCTGCATCCTGGCATTTTCGTCGGTCTGGCTGGCGGTCGAGACCAAGGGATTGCTGATTGGTGAGGCGGCCAACAAGTATGTTGTGCAGCAGATCGAAACCATCGTCAGCCGGCATCCGTCGGTCGCCCGCGTCAACGAAGTGCCGACGATGCATATCGGGCCGGAATACGTGCTGGCCAATATCAGTCTGCGCTTCAAGGCTGGCTTGTCGGGCGAAGAACTGCAAAATGCCATCGCCGATATGGATCGCGAAATCAAGACCGAATGCCCCACGGTGAAACGCATCTTCATCGAGGCCGAGCATGAGGCCGATCGGCCGCCGTCGCATGCCGATGCGCCCGATACGAACAAGGACGATCTGCGCGCCTGACCATGACCAAGCCGGCTTCGCCAGCAGCGGCGGTGCCGCGACGTGTATGCATTCTGCGACTGTCTGCGCTCGGTGACTGTGCCAACGTCGTGCCGGTGGTGCATACGCTGCGAGCGGCGCGTCCCGACATGGAAATCGGCTGGGTTATCAATCGGACGGAAGCGGGTCTGGTGGCGGATCTGCCGGGTGTGGAATGCTTGGTCTACGACAAGCACGGCGGCCGTTCGGCCTTCAGAGCATTGAAGCGTCAACTGGCCGGCCGGCGTTTCGATGCGCTGCTCGACATGCACGCCAGTTGGCGGGCCAATCGAATCAGTCGGTTGGTATCGGCCGAGCGACGCATTGGATTCGACAAGCGACGTGCTCGCGACGCCCAGCGCCTGTTCGTGCGCGAGCGGATTCCTGCCATCGCCAGCCGGCACGTCGTAGACGGATTTCTGGCGTTCGCGGCGGCGGTGGGCGCCGAGACGCCGGTGCTCGACTGGCGGGTGCCGATTCCCGACTCGGATCGCGAGCACGCCGCTGCGCTGCTGGACGTCGCGCGCGATACGCGCCCGATTTTATTCATCAGCCCCTGCTCGAGCCACGGCATGCGTAACTGGGCCGCTGATCGCTATGCCGCCGCGGCCGACCACGCAATCCGGGCGCATGGGATGCGCGCTGTGCTGGTCGGCGGGCCGAGCGCGGCGGAACAGGCCATGGGCGATTCGATCGCTGCCGCGATGCAGGAGTCGCCGACCAACCTCGTCGGGCAGACGAACCTCAAACAGCTGCTGGCATTGTTCGAACATGGGCGGATTCTGTTGACCCCGGATTCCGGCCCGGCACATATGGCCAACGCCACCGATATCGCCACCATCAGCCTGCACGCGGCGACCGACCCGCGTCGCAGCGGCGCCTACCGCTCGCGCGAGCTATGCGTCGACTACTTTGCCGAGGCAGCGGCGCGTTACCGCGACAGTACACCGGATGCGCTGAAGTGGGGAACGCGGATCGAGGACGATGCCGGCGTGATGGGGTTGATTCCGGTCGGCGCGGTTACAACGCGTATCGATCAAGCGATGACGCAGGCCTGAGTGCGTCGGCCGGAGTGCCTCGACAAAACGAGCCATCGCGAGCCATGTTGCTAACGCGATTGCAACATCGCCGCCATTTTTTCGTGGATCAGGTTTACGGCCTTCAAGGGGCGAAGCATGACCTTGAAGTCGGTGATCAGGCCGGCTTCGTTCCACTGGATCATATCGACGCCGTTGATCTGGATGCCGTCCAGAATCAGTTCGAATTCAAGCACGGCGTCGTGATCGCCCCGCAGCTCGCGCACGTAATGAAAGCTGTCGGTACCGAAGACCCGCAAGGCGGCGCTTAGATAGGCCTTGGTCACCGCCTTGCCGACCTGCGGCGTGTGTACGACCGGTGAATGAAATACGGCCCCGTCGGCGAGCAGGGCGTCGAGGCCATCGGCACTGCGGCGTTCAACGAGATCGTGCCAGGCGGCAATCGGGTCTTGGGTCATAATCGAACCTGCGGTGACGCAACGCGCACGCTGCAAACAGTTATTCCGGCGGCTGATTTTCCAGATCGAGAATGAAGTCCCAGTGTTCCTTATCGACCGGCATGACGGATAACCGGTTGCCCTTGCGCACGAGCGGAAAATCGCCGAGTTCGTCGGCGTGGTCCTTGATTTCGGATAGCGGGATTACGCGATCGAGTTCGCGCTCGTAGGTCACGTCCACCCGATACCAGCGGGGCTTGGCCGGGTCGGATTTGGGATCGTAGTGGGGATCCTGGGGATCGAAAGCGGTGTCGTCCGGATAGCCCTCGCGCGAGATGCGCATGATGCCGACCACCCCGGGCACCTTGGTGTTGGAGTGATAGAAGAAGGCTAGGTCGCCCTCGCTCATGTCATCGCGCATGAAGTTACGCGCCTGGTAGTTGCGAACCCCGTCCCAGCCTTCGGTCTGCTGTGGGCGGTTCTTCAGATCCTCGATGCTGAATTCATCGGGCTCGGACTTCATCAGCCAGTAGCGCATGCTTTTTCCTGCTCGTGATTGCGATGGCTTCGATTCTAGAGGGCAAGGGCACGGCACGCGAGGGACAGGGCCGACGCGCGGCCGGCGCGGGCTTTGCATGCGCGCCAGCCCGTGCATCGCCTGCAGTGCAGAGAGCTGCCGGGTCGCTGCCGGTTATCGATACGGCCGATATACGCGGTCTTCGGTGACGACGGCGGCCAGATCGACGTCCCAGAGCTGGGGCTCGATCGTGTCGAGACGCTGGCATTCGAAAGCCAGGCCAATGCGTGTCGGACTGGTGTAGGGACGAGTGCGCACCGGCGCCAACGTTCGGTCGTAGAAACCGCCGCCCAGGCCGATCCGATGCGCGGCCGCGTCGAAACCCGCGAGCGGCATGATCAGGACGTCAAGCGCGTTGACCGGGTAGCTCCAGCCGCTGGGTTCGCGTACGCCGAGGGCGGATCGCCGCCAGCGCGATGCCGGGCGCGCTGGTACAAACCGTAGGATATCGCCGACTACGCGCGGATAGCAGACCGTCGGGGGCGACGAGCCGAGCAAGGAAACCAGGGGACGGGGATCGATTTCGCTGGCCAGCGGCCAGTACAGGCCGATGCGTCGTGCGCGTCGCACGGCGGGCAGGCGGGCCAGCCGTCGGCTGGCTTGGAGCGAAGCCTGTCGACGGTCAGCGGCGCTCAGCTTTTTACGAGCAGACAGAGCGGTCTTGCGCTGATCGGCGACTCGGGCCATGGGTAGGCGATCGGAAAATGGGAGCCGACATTCCCGCGCGTGCCGTCAGTCGTCCACTATCCTTGAGACAAGCGCTCAAGTGGGGCGGTCTGCGACGCATTAGGTTTCCCGCAGCAAGGCGGGCATACTCACCTGCGCCGGTTCCCACCCCTGGTTAGGTAATTAGGCTCAAGGGGAACCGGGAGACCGTCGAACACCGCAGGAATGCCGGTACGTACATGGTACGCCCCGGCCGGGGCCGTGACAAACAAACGATGCGGTTTATCCCGAGGAGTCGAGCGCCGATTCGATGCGCAACTGCAGTTGCGAAAGTCGTTCGGTCATTTCCTCGTCGCTGCCGGCCAGCCCGGCCTCGCGTCGTTCCAGGTCGCGCTGTAGATCGAGCAGATCGCGCGCGATGTTGAGCGCGGCCATGATGGCAATACGCTCGGTGCCCAGTGTTTTGCCCTGACGTTGGATAGCGCTCATGCGTTTGGACAGATGTTCGGCCGAACGCAGCAACGCTTCCCGTTCGCCCTCGGGGCAGGCGACCGAATAATCACGCCCGAGAATACGGACCGTCAGCGCGGTCTGTGTCTTGTCTGTACCCATGATGTCCGCCCGTGCCATATGTCACGCCCCCGCGGGGACACGAAGAGTCGTTCCCTTGCGATTAAACCGGTTGTCGCGCGTGTTTGCACGCGTTCCGGTGCGCCGATTGGTCGTGCGATACGGTGCCAGAAGCGCTTCAAACATTGTGCGCTTCGGCCTCAAGCGCTCTGATGCGTTCGATCACGCCATTCAAACGTTCCCGAATTTCCTGATTACGTTGGTACTCGGCCTCGTGGGCGGCCTTGAGCGCGTCGTAATCCGCCTGCAGGCGTTGATACGCGGCCAGCAGGGCGTGGACCTGCGCTTCGAAGTCGGCGAGATCGAACTGGCTCATGACGGGCTCCTGCAACTTGTCCGAGTATAGCGATGCGGCCAAGACGTATAAAACAAGGCCGACGCGGTGGTTGACCTGTGCGTTAAAACCGGTGCCATTAGGGCCTCGGTGTGTTGTATCGCCGAGTAAGCGCCCGGCGTCCGCTTATAGCCGCCAAGAACCACGGTCGACACGGGCCGCGTTGACGGGTCAGCTTGCCTGTGCGGACATGAACTTGGCCTGTTGCACCATGGTTCACGTCGCGCCCCGGGGGATCGGTAGGCCCTTGTCGCCGACACAAGCTGAGGCACCGATAAGATGACCGTTCGAGAAGCCCGGGCAAGAAAAAAGCCCGGCTATCGAGCCGGGCTTTTTCTCACGGGCGCGTGTAGCGTCCGATTGCTTGGGCCTACTGAATCAACAGGAACAGCGCGCCCTGGCCGCGACGGACGTGCAGCAGGAGCTGCTTGGTGTCCGGGCCGGCCAGCTTGTGCAGCTGGGAGACGCTGCTGATCTGCTGGCGGTTGACCGAAGTGATCACGTCGCCGGGCTGCAGACCAGCCTGAGCGGCCGGGCTGCCGGGCTGAACGTTGGTGACGACCACGCCCTGCACATCGCCGGACAACGGATTGTTGTCGGTCAGGGGGCCGAACTGGGCGCCGGCCAGGTTCTTGTTCAGCGACCCGCCGGTGCTCGCATCGCCCGCGCCCGTCATTTCGGATGCCTTGGCCAGGGTGGCGTGGACCTGTTCTTTCTTGCCGTCGCGCAGCAGGTCGATGGTCACCTTGTCACCCGGCGAACGCAGGCCAATGGCGTTCTGCAGGTCGGAGAAGTTATCGATCTCCTTGCCGTTGACCGCGGTGATTACGTCACGCTGCTTGATACCGGCCTTGGCCGCCGGGGAATCCGGCATGACCTGGGCAATGACCACGCCCTGGTCGATGTTCAGCCCGAAGGCCTTGGCCAGGTCCGGCGTCAGATTCTGACCGACCACGCCCAACATGCCGCGCTTGACCTTGCCGTACTTGATGAGCTGCTGATAAACGGTTTTGACCAGATTCGACGGGATGGCGAAACCGATACCGATGTTGCCGCCCGACTGCGACAGGATCTCGCTATTGATGCCAACCAGCTGACCCTTGAGGTTGAGCAGGGCACCGCCCGAGTTGCCCGGGTTGATCGACGCATCGGTTTGGATGAAGTTCTGGTAGCGGCTGCCTTGTTCACCTTCCGGGTTGCCGATATGGCGGCCGAGGCCGGACACAATGCCGGAGGTTACGGTCTGACGCAGGCCGAAGGGGTTGCCGACGGCAACGACGAAATCACCGACGCGGAGTTTGTCGGAGTTGGCAAGATTGATCTGGGTCAGGTTCTTGGCCTTGATCTGGATGACCGCCAGATCGGTGGCGGGATCGGTGCCGACGATCTTGGCTTTGAACTGACGATTGTCGCGCAACCGAACCTCGATCTTCTGCGCATTACGGACCACGTGATTATTGGTCACGATATAGCCCTTATCCGCGTTGACGATCACGCCCGAGCCAATCGCCGTCGGGTGCTCCATCTGCTGTTGTTGCGGCGCGTTGAAGAACTGGCGGAAGAACGGATCGTTGAACAGCGGGTTATTCGGCGCCTGCTGCGCCTTGCCGGTCACCACCACGTTGACTACCGCCGGCAATGTCTTGTCGAGCATCGGCGCCAGCGACGGATCGTCGCCGGACAGCATGCCGCTGGGAATCGAGGCCTGAGCGCTCGTGCCCAACAGCGCCAGAATCAGAATGAAGAAGGCGCGATAGCGCAGAGATGCGAGTTGTGTCATAGGTCCTTACTCGTCGGTGTCACCAAACGACCGGCGGTGCCGGCCACGTCCCCAGCCTTCTGACCGTCTTGGCGGCTGCGAGTTTCATCACCAGCCGAAATCAATGCGTAGACCGCCCGATCTCGGCCCGTGTGAGCCCCTGTTCGTGAAGGGTTTTAGCGAGCACGCGGCTGGTCTGCCCCGTCAATCGCGCGATCAGCCCCTGGGGGGTATGGGTGGCAATCGTAAAGACGTCGCGCCCGTCGCGGGCGGCGCCGAGCATCACGGCATCGCTGGTGGCGATGTCATCGACCAGGCCTTTTTCGAGCGCCTGGCTGCCGTACCAGTGCTCGCCGGTGGCAACGCTATCGATATCCAGATCGGGGCGATGCCGGGCCACGAACGTTTTGAACAGGCCGTGCGTGTCTTCCAGTTCTTCACGAAATTTCTCGCGGCCGGCCTCGGTGTTTTCGCCGAACACGGTGAGCGTTCGCTTGTAGTCGCCCGCCGTGTGCATTTCGAAATCGATGTGCTTGTCCGACAGCCAGCGATGGAAGTTGGGCAGCTGGGCGACCACGCCGATCGAGCCGATGATGGCGAACGGCGCGGCCACGATGCGATCGCCCACACAGGCCATCATGTAGCCGCCGCTAGCGGCGACTTGGTCGACGGCAACGGTCAGACGGATGCCGGCATCGCGTAGGCGCACGAGCTGTGAGGCGGCCAGACCGTAGCTGTGAACCATGCCGCCGCCCGATTCCAGGCGCAGAAGCACCTCGTCGTCGGATTCGGCGACCTGGAGCAGGGCGTTGATCGACTCGCGCAGCCCATCGACCGCCGAGGCCCGGATATCGCCGTCGAAATCCAGCACGAACAAGCGCTGCGGCGGGTGTTTCTTGCCGAGCTTCTCGGCTTTCTGCTTTTGCTTGGTCTCTTTCTTTCGCTGCTTGGCGCGGGCCTTTTTTTCCGCGTCGTTGAGCAGGGCATCGGACAGCGTATCCGCCATCCGCTCCAGGCGATCGTTGACGCGTTCCACCACGAGCCGACGGTTCTTCTCGCGTCTCAGGCTGATCGCGCTGGAGGTCAGCACAATGACGACGATAGCGATGGCCGCGACCAGGGTGGCGGCCTTGGCCAGAAACAGGCCGTAGTTCAGGCCGAAAGTGGCGAGCCAGTGCATAGCGTGCTCCATGGTTCGGCGCCGCGCGAAGGCGCCGGATCAGGGCCAGTTCAGACCCAGCCGGCCAGTTCCTCGCGAATCAGGCGCGCGAACATCTCGATATGATCGTCGCGATCGTTGAGCGCCGGAATATACCGTAATGATTCGCCGCCGGCTTGTTCGAAATAGCCTCGATTCTCCTCGCGGATCTCTTCGAGCGTTTCCAAGCAGTCCGAAGAAAACCCGGGGCAAATCACGTCGACCGTATTGATCTCAGGGTCCGCGCCCCAGGTTTTCATGGTTTCGTCCAGGTAAGGCTGGAGCCAGGGCTCGCGACCGAAGCGCGACTGGAAGCAGACCTTGTACTCGTTACGCGACAGGCCCAGTTCGGCGGCCAGAAGTTGTGCCGTGATGCCGCAGTCGCGCGGGTAAGGATCGCCCTGCTTGACGTAGCGCTTGGGGATGCCGTGGAACGATATCACCAGCTTGTCGGCACGGCCGTGCTCGGCCCAGTGCTCGCGCACCGAGGCCGCCAGAGCGGCGATGTAACCCGGGTCGTCGTGATAGCGATTGATCTGACGTAGGGCCGGCGGTTCCGGCCAGTCCTCGAGCACCTCGCTAACCTTGTCGAAGGTTGTGGCGACCGTCGTCGCCGAATACTGCGGGTAGGCGGGCAAGACCAGTATTTTGCGGCAGCCGGCGGCGTGCAGCGCTTCCAGCCCCGATTCGATCGACGGGTTGCCGTAGCGCATGCCGAGCGCGACATGCACCGGGCGCTCCAGATCGGCATCCAGTCGGGCCTGAATGCCTGCGACCTGACGGCGTGCATAGACGAGCAGGGGCGAGCCTTCGTCCATCCAGACCGAGCGATAGCCTTTGGCCGACTTCCGCGGGCGGAACGTGAGGATGATGCCGTAGAGAATCGGCAACCAAGCGGCGCGATTCAGATCGATCACGCGTCGATCGCTGAGAAACTCGCGAAGATAGCGCCGTACCGCGGGCACCGATGTGTCGTCCGGGCTGCCCAGGTTAGTGAACAGGACGCCGACCGGGGCGGGGTCATTACGGCGCATCATCGGTCCTCGCTATCGTTTGGGTCTTGGCGATACGTTAGGGTAATCGTTTGTGGATGCAAGGTGGTCATCAGAGGCCGAACAGGCCCTGGACCAGAATCCACACGATACCGATCGGTGCGATATAGCGTATGAAAAACAGCCAGATCGGGGCCCAGCCCGCGGCGATCCGGCCGTGATTCGATAGTTCATCCACTGCCGCCCGGCGTACCACCCAGCCGACGCAAAGCGCCGTCATGAGGCTGCCGATCGGCAGCGCCAGATTGCTGGTCAGAAAATCCATCAGCTTGAAAATCGTAAGCCCGAACAACTGGATGTGATGCCAGATGCCGAACGACAGCGACACCGGTATGGCGAGTGCAAAACAGAAGCTGGCGCCGATCACGGTGGCGTTGGCGCGTTTCATGCGGTATTCGTCGACGAAGAAACTCACCACCGGTTCGAGTAGCGAAACCGACGACGTCAGGGCGGCCAGAATAAGCAGAAAGAAGAAGCCTATACCGAACAAATTGCCGGCCGGCATAGCGGCGAATACGGTGGGCAGCACCTTGAACGTGGTGCCTGGCCCACCGGCGTCGGGGGTAATGCCGGCCGAGATCATCGCGGGAATGACCATCAAGCCGGCCAGTAGCGAGACCATTGTGTTGAGCGCGACGACCGACAGCGCATCGCGCCCCAGATCCTGCGTATCGGCCATGTACGAGCCGTAGGTGATCATTCCGCCGACGCCCAGCGATAGTGTGAAGAACGCCTGGCCCAGGGCAGCCGAGATTAGATGGCCGTCGATGGCGGACCAGTCCGGGTGCAGGAAGAAAACGAGTCCGCGCCCGGCACCGGGCAGGGTCAGCGATCGCACCATCAACAGAATCAGGATGATGAACAACAGCGGCATGAACAGTTTGGCCATTCGCTCGATACCCCCGGCCACGCCGCCGATCACCACGACGGCGGTCAGGAGGACGAACAGTGCCGCATAGATCAACGGTACGATCGGGCTCGACACCAGATGGCCGAACAAGGCGTTGAGTTCGCCGCTGCTCGCTGTCGTGAGTGTGCCCTCGACGGCGTAGACGAAATACGCCATCGCCCACCCTGAAACCACGACATAAAACGAAAGAATGACCAGGGCCGTGACCACGCCGAGTGCCCCCACGGCCGGCCAGGCACCGCCGGCGAGTTTTCGGAACGCGCCGATCGGGTTGCGCTTGGCCATGCGTCCGAGAACCAGTTCGGCCAGCAGCAGCGAGATGCCGAACACGAAGACGCAGACGAGATATACGACCAGAAATGCGCCGCCGCCGTGAGAGGCGGTCATGTACGGGAACTTCCAGATGTTGCCGAGCCCGATGGCCGAGCCGGCCGCTGCCATGATGAAGCCAAAGCGCGAGGCCCAGCCGCCGCGGGTTGGGGCGCTCATGCGAAGCGGGCCCCGGGTGATGACGTCAGCGGAAGGTTTCTGCGGGACATGCGACGGCAATGAACGCGGATTGATCCCGCGAAGGCTAAAGGCAAAACCGCCCCCAGGCCAGCCGCCGTGCCGACCCGGGGGCGATCAGCGCAGCCGCCGATCAGGGTTTTTCGAGGATCGCGGTCACACCCTGACCGCCGGCCGCGCAAATGGAAATGAGCCCGCGCCCCGATCCGGCTTCGTCGAGAATCTTGGCCAGCGTCGCGACAATGCGCCCGCCGGTGGCGGCAAACGGATGACCAAGCCCGAGTGAGGAGCCCTTGACGTTGAGCTTGGACATATCGATCGATCCCAGCGGCTCGCTGCGGCCAAGACGTTCGGTGCAGTAACGCTTCGATTCCCAGGCCTTGAGCGTACATAGGACCTGCGCCGCGAACGCCTCGTGGATTTCATAGAAATCGAAGTCCTGTAGCCTCAGGCCGGCGGCGTCGAGCATGTCGGGGACTGCGTACGTCGGCGCCATGAGCAGGCCCTCGCCGCCGTCGACATAGTCCACGGCCGCGGTACGCGAGTAGGGCGTGAAATAAGCCAGGATCGGCAGGCCACGTTCCTTGGCCCATTCCTCGCTGGCCAGCAGCACGCTGGAGGCCCCATCGGTCAGCGGTGTCGAGTTGCCGGCGGTCAGCGTCCCGCTTTCCTTATCGAACGAGGGCCGGAGCTTCGATAGTTTTTCCATGCTCGAATCCGGGCGCAGGTTGTTGTCGCGCTCGACGCCCAGATAGGGGAACACGAGATCGTCATAGAAGCCATCGACGTAGGCCTGGGCCGCGTTCTTATGACTGGCGAGGGCGAGCTCATCCTGGGCGCGCCGTGAAATCTTCCATTCCTTGGCCATGAGCTCGCAGTGTTCGCCCATCGACATGCCGGTGCGCGGTTCGGTCACCCCCGGCAGGTTCGGGACCAGATGACGCGGGCGAAGCTGGGTGAACAGCTTGGCGCGCTCGGTGCCGGATTTAGCGCGGTTGATGTCGAGCAAGATCTTGCGCAGTTCCTCGTTCACTGCGATGGGGGCGTCCGAGGTGGTATCGGTGCCGCCGGCGATACCCGACTCGATCTGGCCCATGGCGATCTTGTTGGCCAGCAGGATCGTGGTTTCCAGACTGGTGCCGCAGGCCTGCTGGACGTCGAAGGCCGGCGTATGTGGGTCCAGGTCCGTGCCAAGCACAGCTTCCCGGGTGAGATTGAAGTCGCTCGAATGCTTGAGCACGGCGCCGGCGGCGACTTCGCCGATCCGCTCACCGGCCAGACGATATTTCTCCGACAGCGCCTTGAACGCCGCGGTCAGCAAGTCCTGATTCGACTGGTGCGAATAGGCCGTATTCGAGCGGCAGAAGGGGATTCGCGCACCGCCGACGATGGCGACGCGACGCATGGTGGACTCGGCCATGAAACCTCCGGTATCGCCGAGGGATGGCTCGGCATGACGTGATTCGTGTCGAACGATACTGCCTCAGCTCAGTTCCGACAAGGCGTCGTTTCAGTTTTGCCGGCGGTCGCTGGTTGTTAAAAATTTGTGCCCCCGGTCTTGAAAGGGGGCCGCAAGCCCGCATCAATGGCGGTGATCAAGATTGCCAATCGGCAGTCGAGGTGGCGGCAACGAGCCGTCGGGCAATTTCAATCAACAACCTTCACAGTTTCGAGGAGAAGGGTGGCATGAATATCCGTCCTCTACATGACCGCATCGTAATCAAGCGGATCGAAGAAGAGCAGAAGACGGCCGGGGGCATCGTCATTCCCGATTCGGCGGCCGAGAAGCCGCAGCGCGGCGAAGTGGTCGCGGTGGGTAACGGCAAACCGCTGGACAATGGCGAGGTCCGCAAGCCGGAAGTCAAGGTCGGCGACACGGTGATGTTCGGCAAGTTCTCGGGTACCGAGATCAAGGTCGACGGCGAAGAAGTCGTCGTGATGCGCGAGGACGACGTCCTGGCGGTGCTGGGTTAACAGCCCTCTGGCGCATCCATCAGTCAACCACCAATCAACGAATCAAGGATAACGAGCAATGGCTGCTAAGGAAGTACGTTTCGGCGAAGACGCACGTCAGCGTCTGGTCCGCGGTGTGAACACCCTGGCCAACGCGGTGAAGGTTACGTTGGGTCCGAAGGGCCGCAACGTGGTGCTCGACAAGAGCTTCGGCGCGCCCACCATCACCAAGGACGGTGTCTCCGTCGCCAAGGAAATCGAACTCGAAGACAAGTTCGAGAACATGGGCGTTCAGATGGTCAAGGAAGTCGCTTCCAAGACCTCCGACGTCGCCGGTGACGGCACGACGACCGCCACGGTTCTGGCCCAGGCCATCGTGCGCGAAGGCGTGAAGGCCGTTTCTGCGGGCATGAACCCGATGGACCTCAAGCGCGGCATCGACAAGGCCGTCGACGCGGCCGTCGAAGAGCTCGCCAAGCTGTCCAAGCCCTGCGACGACGAAAAGGCGATCGCCCAGGTCGGTTCGATCTCGGCCAACTCCGATGAAGAGATCGGCAAGATCATCGCCGATGCGATGAACAAGGTCGGCAAGGAAGGCGTGATCACCGTCGAGGAAGGCTCCAGCCTCTACAACGAGCTGGACGTCGTCGAAGGCATGCAGTTCGACCGTGGCTACCTCTCGCCGTACTTCGTCACCGATAACCAGACGATGACGGCCGAGCTGGATAACCCCTATATCCTGCTGTTCGACAAGAAGATCTCCAACATCCGCGACATGCTGCCGCTGCTGGAGAACGTCGCCAAGGCCAACCGTCCGCTGGTGATCGTCTCCGAAGACGTCGAGGGCGAAGCCCTGGCGACGCTGGTGGTCAACAACATGCGTGGCATCGTCAAGGTCGCCGCCGTGAAGGCGCCGGGCTTTGGTGACCGTCGCAAGGCGATGCTGGAAGACATGGCGATCCTGACCGGCGGCCAGGTCATCTCCGAAGACATCGGCATGACCCTGGAAAACGCCACGCTCGAGCACCTCGGCGAGGCCAACAAGGTCCAGATCTCGAAGGAAAACACCACCATCATCGATGGCAAGGGTTCCAACGACGACATCGAAGGCCGTATCAAGCAGATCCGCGCGCAGATCGAGGATTCCTCCTCGGACTACGACAAGGAGAAGCTGCAGGAACGCGTGGCCAAGCTCGCCGGCGGCGTGGCGCTGATCAAGGTCGGCGCGGCGACCGAAGTCGAGATGAAAGAGAAGAAGGCACGCGTCGAAGACGCCCTGCACGCGACCCGTGCGGCCGTCGAAGAAGGCATCGTGCCCGGCGGCGGCGTGGCCCTGCTGCGTACGCTCAAGGCCATCGAAGGCGTCAAGGGCGCCAACGACGACCAGGAAGCCGGCATCCGGCTGCTGCGTCGCGCGGTCGAAGAGCCGCTGCGTCAGATCGTGTTCAACAGCGGCGGCGAGCCGTCGGTTGTGGTCAACGAAGTGCTTTCGCACGAAGGCAACTACGGCTACAACGCGGCCACCGGCCAGTACGGCGATATGGTCGAGATGGGTATCCTCGACCCGACCAAGGTCAGCCGTACCGCGCTGCAGAACGCGGCCTCCATTGCCAGCCTGCTGCTGACCACCGAGGCCACCGTGGCCGACGTCCCCGAGGACGACGACAAGGGTGGCGCCGATATGGGCGGCATGGGCGGCATGGGTGGTATGGGCGGCATGATGTAAATCATTCCGTCTCGCCCAAAGCGAGTCCGAAAAAGCCCCGCCTTGTGCGGGGCTTTTTCTTGGGTACGGTTCGGCCGCGGTCGTTTGCTGCCATCCAGCGTTACATTGCACTATCCGAAGGCGTTGTTAACGATAGGCGCTGCCTTGCCCGGCGTCGTGAAGTAAGCCGGGTACCCGTATATTCGACGCGCGAGATGCCCGGTTGCCGCGGGCGGATGAAGTGGGAGCCGTACCCTTGAATACCGAACACATCGATGCCTGCGACCCGCGTGAACTCAGCGACTTTGTCGGACGCTGGTGCGAGGGCAACACCGACGCGTTCGAGCGCTGGCAAGCTGAGGGCGTGCTGACCTCGGACGAAGCGCTTGCCATCGACGTGCCCGGCTGGGCCGCCGGTGCTGGCGACACGACGGCCGAAATGGCGCTGCGTGGAGCCCGTAACGCCTATCTGGCGGCGATCGCATGGCGCGATTTGATGGGCGTGGATGCGCTGGACACGGTTTTGGACCATTTGTCCGAATTGGCCGATCAATGTATCGACTATGCGCTGAGCGAAGCCGAGCGCGCGGTCGCCGAACGTCACGGCATGCTGCGCGATCGCGATGGTAGGCCGGTGCGCTTGATCGTGATTGGCATGGGCAAGCTCGGCGGGCGCGAGCTGAATTTCTCATCCGACATCGATCTGATCTTTGCTTACGACGGCCGTAACGAACCGGAAGTCGAGGGCGATCTCGATGCGGCGGGTTACTGCCGCCGTGTCGCACAGCGTTTAATTCAGCTGTTGTCGACGGCCTCGGGCGGCGGTTTCGTCTATCGTGTCGATACGCGCTTGCGGCCGTTCGGCGATGCCGGGGCGCTCGTGGGCTCGATCGGCGCCATGGAGCAGTATTACCAGGCGCATGGCCGGGAATGGGAGCGTTATGCCTGGATAAAGGCGCGCGCCGTGGCCGGTGATATCGACGGGGGGCAACGTCTTATCTGCACATTGCGCCCGTTCGTGTACCGGCGTTATCTCGATTACGGGGCGTTCGAATCCATCCGCGAGATGAAGTCGATGATCGATGCGCAAGTTGCGCGTCGGGATTCCCAGTCCAACGTCAAACTCGGCTACGGCGGTATTCGCGAGATCGAATTCCTGGCCCAGGTGTTCCAGCTCGTGCGCGGCGGTCAGGAGCCGGAACTGCAGGACAATCGGCTGCGGCCGACGCTAGCCAAGTTGGCCGATAGCGGCCATCTCGAGCCGGACACCGCCGAGCGGCTCGACACGGGGTATGTCTTTCTTCGTCGGCTGGAGAACCGGCTGCAGATGGTCGATGACCAGCAGACGCACGACTTTCCCGACGACGAGGCCGAGCGCGATCGACTGGCACGCGCCATGCAGATGTCGGATGGCGAGGCGCTCGCTGCGGAGACCGAGCGTGTGCGAAGCGAAGTGCACGCGTTGTTCGAGCAGGTCTTCGCCTCCCCGGAATCCAAGGATCGCGCCCAGGCCAGCGACCGCGAGCATGCAGCTCTCGATGCGCTCTGGAAACAGACACTGTCCGAAGCCGAGGCCGACGATCTGCTCGAGCGTTATGGAATCGAGGACCCGGCCGCGGTGCGCCAGGCCCTGGCCGACCTCAAGGATCAGCGGCGATATCGTATTTTGGAAGCACGCGGCAAACGCTGGCTCGGCGAGCTGATTCCGGCCGTTATCGTGGCCGCGGCTCATACCGATGTACCCGAGCGATCGGTACGTCGCACGCTGGCGGTCATCAGCGAGATCATTGGGCGCAGCAATTACATCGCGCTGCTGGTGGAATATCCGGCGGCGTTGTCCACGCTGATGCGTTTGTGCGGGGCCAGCGAATGGATTGCCGAC
Organism: Salinisphaera hydrothermalis C41B8; assembly: GCF_000732535.1. GTDB lineage: Bacteria > Pseudomonadota > Gammaproteobacteria > Nevskiales > Salinisphaeraceae > Salinisphaera > Salinisphaera hydrothermalis. The sequence continues at coordinate 15,947 of NZ_APNK01000013.1, read as the reverse complement.
TGCATCGCCGAGCAGCCGGCCCTGCTCGATTCATTTCTCGACCCGCGCCAGCTCTATCGCCCGCCGCGTCGCGCCGAATTGGTCACGGAGCTGGCCGAAGATCTGGCCGCGTTCGAGATATTGGATTTGGATCAGCGCATGAATGCGCTGCGCCGGTTCACGCAGAAAGCGAAGCTGCAGGTTGCGGCGGCCGATGTAACCAACGCCATGCCGTTGATGATCGTCTCTGATCATCTCACCGCGCTCGCCGAAGTGGTGCTGGAGGCGGCGCTCGACATGGCGTGGGCGCAGATGAGCGATCGCTATGGCGAGCCGCGCCTCGAAGATGGCCGGTTGGCGCCGTTTGCAGTGGTCGCCTACGGCAAGCTCGGCGGTCTCGAACTGGGCTATACCTCGGATCTGGATCTGGTGTTCGTCTATGACAGCCCATCGGAGGCCGCGACCGAGGGCGGGGCACGCGAGCTGACCCACCAAGTATTCTTCACCCGGCTCGCGCAGCGTTTGATTCATATCCTATCGACGGCGACGCCGGCCGGCCGGGCTTACGAGATCGACATGCGGCTGCGGCCCTCGGGTAACGCCGGGCTGATGGTCACGCATATCGACGCTTTCGCTCGCTATCAGCGCGAGCAGGCTTGGACCTGGGAACACCAGGCGCTGGTGCGTGCCCGCCCGGTTGCCGGCGATGAAGCGCTCGGCAACCGGTTCGTCGCGCTCCGACGCGAGTTGCTGGCGGCCGAGCGCGATCCGGCGCGGCTGGCGGCTGAGGTCCGCTCGATGCGGCGACGCATGCGCGAGGTCAAGGACGAGACTACCGACGCGCGCTGGGATGTGAAGCAGATGCCGGGCGGGCTCATCGATATCGAATTCATGGCCCAATACGCCGCGCTGGCGTACGGCCACGATTGTCCGGAGCTCGTGATCTTTACCGACGCGATTCGTATCCTTGAAACCATGGAATCGGCCCAGCGTGCGAGCTACGACGACATTCGCACCATGACCCGCGCATATCGGGATTATCGGCGTGTCGTGCATGCCGCCGCCTTGCAGGGCCAGCGCGCCATGATCGATCGCGACAGTCGGCGCGAGCCCGAACGTGCGGCGGTCGCCGATCTCTGGGCGCGCTGGATCGACACCCCTGCGGATCGCGCGGCGGAAGATGGCGGCGAAGCCGAAGGGCAGGCTGGATGAACCGCATCGCGCCGGGCGCGCGCTTGCTCACCCCTATGAATCGGGCCCGCGGCTTTCGCGGCGGCGAGCGGCAGACCGAACTGCTGATCCGCGAGCTGGCGGGCCACGGCATGCGCCCACGCTTTATCAAGCATGGGCGGCAAACGGGTTGCTCGTGCCAGCGGGCGATGCGTACGCTCTTGCGCGGGCCGTACACAGGCTGCGCGACGATCCGACACGGGCGAAACGGCTGGCGGCGACCGGTCGCGAGCGCGTCGCCGGTTATACTGCCGCGGCCATGGCCGCGCGTTACCGCCGCTGGTATGCGGAGATCGGCGCGCACATGACGGGTTTGTCGCAAGGGGATCGAGCGAAATGATCATTGTGACCGGCGCTGCCGGCTTCATTGGCAGCAATATCGTGGCTGGGCTCAACGCCCGTGGCGTTCGCGACATCCTGATCGTCGATGACCTAGCCGATGGCCATAAATGTCTGAACCTGGCCGATCTCGACTTTGCCGATTACCTGGAATACGACGAACTCGAACGCCGCATGGCGGCCGACGACATGCCCGGCGGCATCGATGCGGTATTCCACGAAGGTGCTTGTTCCGACACCACGGAATGGGACGGGCGCTATGTCATGGCGCGCAACTTCACGTATTCGAAAACGCTGCATGCCTGGTGCCAGCGCCATCGGGTGGCGTTTCTTTATGCGTCGTCGGCGTCGGTCTACGGCATGGGCCCGGATTTTGTCGAACGCCGCAACGCCGAGAAACCGCTCAATATGTATGCGTTTTCCAAGTTTGCCTTCGACCAGTACGTACGGGCACAAGGACGAGCGCGCCGCTCGCAGGTCGTCGGGCTGCGTTATTTCAACGTCTATGGCCCGCGCGAAGGCCACAAGGGTCGAATGGCGAGCGTGGCACGGCACTTTTCGAACCAAATCGCGGAGGATGGCGAGTGCCGCCTGTTCGCGGGTTCGGACGGCTATGGCAGTGGCGAACAGCGGCGCGATTTCATCCATGTCGACGACGTGGTCGCGGTGAATCTGTGGTTGCTCGACAACCCGCAGGTGTCGGGCATCTATAACTGCGGCACCGGCCGCTCCCAGACGTTCAACGATGTGGCCGACGCCGTGATCGCTTGGCATGGCCGCGGCGAGAAACGCTATATCGATTTCCCGAAGTCGCTGGTTGGGCGTTATCAGAGTTTCACCGAGGCCGATATGGCCGCCTTGCAGCAGGCGGGCTACCCGAACACGTTCATGCCGGTAGAAGAGGGGGTGCCGCGTTATCTCGATTGGTTGGCCGCTCGGCGTACTGCGTGAGCATGCAACGCAAGCTGCTGTTTGGTGCCGATTTCGCCGATTACCCCATCATGCAGGAGATGTTGCTCGGGTTTGCCCAGCAACACGATGTTCTGATCGGTGGCCGTTCAGGGCGGGCTGATACGGCGGGTCGGGGCCACGACTTCGCATATTTCGATTGGCAACCCTATCAACGCGTCGACGAGGTGCCGCACACCGCGGGTGCCAACGAGGTCGTCGATGCGGTCATGGAAATAGAATATGCCGAGGCATGGCGGCAGTTTGCGCGAGCGTTGGACCGAGTGTTTCTCGACCCGTTGCCGGCACGCGAGGCCGAGCGGTATTTCTGGGCGTTAGTGGGTGGACTCGAGGCGTGGATTTCGGAGCGGGCGTCGACTCTTGTGGTTTGGTTCGCCCATACGCCGCACTTCCCTTGGCATATCGTGTTCTTTCACGTATGTCGGCGCCTGAAGGTGCCGGCTTATATCTTTAAACGAACGCAGCTGCCGGACGGTATGTTTTTCGATACCGACCTGGTTTGCGGACGTGCGCCGTTGCCGCCGGCGGCGGCAGGCTTGTCGGCAGATGCATGGCTCGACACGCTGGGCGAAGTGTCGGGGCGGCTCAAGCGGTCGCATGAAATCAACCGCCGGGCGGAATCCGCGGCGTATCGCTCCATGGGGCTCGGGCTCAAGTGGAAGCTGATACGCCGGTATTATCGGGCGCGGCATGGTTATCGGCATCATCACTATTTCCGCCAACCCTGGTGGCGTTTGTATCGCTATGCGTTGCGGCGTGATCGCGAACGGCGAGCCGATCTATCGTATTTGACTCGGCATGCCCGGCGAGACGCCCCGTCCGCCCCCTATATCTATTTCGCCCTGCATTACCAACCCGAACGCACCACGGTGCCGGAGGCGGGCTTTTACCACGATCAACTCCGAGCTATTACAGCGCTGGCGCGGGCGATGCCGCGTGACTGGATCTTGGTGGTCAAGGAGCATCCGCGTCAGTTGGGCGATCGCCGGCCGGATCTGCGTTGTCTGCATTACGGGCGCCAGCCGCTGTATCAGGGTATTGCCGAACTCGGCAATGCCGTGCTCATGGATGCATTCGCACCCGCGGATGGGTTGATTGCCGGAGCCGAGCTTACGGCTTCCTGCAATGGGTCTTCCGTATTCGAAGGGCTCAAGCACGGCATCCCGGGGCTGACTTTCGTGCCGACGTGGCACTCGGCCTGTGCCAGTGCGCCAGCGATTGGCGATATGAAGGCATTGCCCGGAATGATGAACGAGCTCGCGGCAAAAACACCCGAGCAGGTGCGAGCGGACCTCGCGCAGTTTATCCGCGACGAAAGCCGGCATTGGTTTGTCGGAGCCAACGATGATCGGGCGGCGCAATTATCAGCGCGAGATCGTAACGTTCTGGTGGCGTCCATGCGTACCGAAGTTCAGGCCCTCCTAAGTCCGAAAACATGACCAGCGCCCAATACTGGCCATCGACGGACATCGTTCGACTTAGAGCGCATTTCAAAACCCATGTTTTAAGTGGTTGAAGCAGATCATCGCGCATCCGAGAACCGTCAAGGCGTAGTGAATGTCAGCCCGACGCTCGTACCGGATAGCTAACCGTCTGAATCCGTTCAACCAGGCGAACGTACGCTCGACAACCCAGCGATGGCGTCCGAGCCTTTGACTAGCTTCCACACCCCGCCGCGCGATACGGGGCCGAATGCTGCGTCGGTGGCACGCGCGACGGCAATGCCGGTGATCGTAGGCCTTGTCGGCATGCAGCTTCCGAGGTCGATAGTGTGGGCGACCCCGTCGCCCTTGAATGGGTGGTATGCGATCCAACAACGACGCCAATAGCTGGCAATCGTTTCGGTTGGCCCCGGACAGCTGGACGGCCAGAGGTCGGCCATACCGATTCGTCACGAGGTGTCGTTTGCTCCCAGGGCGGCCGCGGTCGACCGGGTTGGGACCGATGGCCGATCCCCCTTTTTAGCCGCCAGGCTGGCGCTGTCGACGCAGGCGCGGGACCAGTCCAGCCGATCAGCCTGATGCAGCTGCTGCAACAACACCTCGTGCAGCCGATCCCAGACCCCCGCCTGTTGCCAGTCCCGGAGTCGACGCCAGCACGTCACACCTGAGCCGCAGCCCATCTCCTGGGGCAGCATGTGCCAAGGAATGCCCGAGCGCAGTACGAACAGAATGCCGGTCAGCGCCGCCCGATTGGAAATCGGCGGGCGACCGCCGCGCGCGCTCACTTCAGGCTCCGGCAATAGCGGCTCCACAATGGCCCAGAGTTCGTCGGATACGATCTTCGAGGTCATACCTGAACGCTATAAACGCAATCGTTCGCCTTCAAGTTTTGAAACAGGCTCTTAGGCCCTGAACGTTGCTGACAACTGGAGCCACATCAAATCGAAAAAGGCGCCCGGTTGATATCGCGCCGCGACGAAACGGCAACAGGCCCTAATGCTTGTCGGCGAGCAAGAACTCGACGAGCCGGAAATCGAAGGGCGTATCGATGCTCACCATGTCCTCGGTGATCAAGCCGGCCGTGTTCGCGCCCATGATGTTGCGTTGCTCGACGAGACAGTCGCGAGTGAAAGCATAGGCGGCACCGTTGCGGTGATAGAGCGCATCCAGCTGTTGGCGCGCGATGATCTGGCCGCCGTCCTGGCTGTAATAGCCGAGTTGGTCGTCCGTTAGCGTCAGTTGTTTGCGTGGATGGTATTTCGAATCGGTTTCGGAGACGGTCCAGACTGCATCCCGCCCTTCGTCGATCAGTTTGCGGTAGGTGTCGCGAACGTGCGCGGCGGTGCGCATGGGCGATGTCGGCTGGAGCATGAGCACGATGTCGTAGCGTTGCCCATCGCGTTGTTCGGTCTCGTTCAAGGCATGCGTGAGCACGTCGAGATCGCCAATCCGGTCGCCGGACAGCGCCGGTGGCCGACGCCAATCGGCGGCCAGGCCGGATGCCTCGGCGATTCGGGCGATTTCGTCGTGGTCGGTGGAAACGACCGCGCGGTCGATCTCCGGCAACTCTGATATCAGATGGCCGACGCGGGCCACCAGCGGGATGCCCTGGATCGGCTGGATGTTTTTCAGCGGTACGCCCTTGCTACCGCCGCGCGCGGGTACGACCGCCAGAATCTTGTAGTCGGCGTACATGATTACGGCGTGCTCCGGTCTGCTACGATCGCATCGATAAGCTCGGGTACACCACTCAGGTCCGGCACGAGATGCGTGGGTCTTACCGTTAGGCGGTGAGCCGGGCGGCCGTGGTCCTCGGTCTCGAGCTCAACGCCGATGAAATGACAACCAAACGACGCCGCCGCTATGCGATCGTCTTCGCCATCGCCGATCATGACCATGGCGGTCGGTTCGAGAGCCGTCTGTCGTGCAATGCGATTCAGGTTGTCGATTTTGCTGTCCGGGCCGCCCAGAACCGCCTGAAAGCGTGTGTGCATGCCGCGCTTTTCGACGATCGGGAGCAGACCGTCACTTGGGGTGGCGGAATTGATGAACAATGCGAGACCCCGTGCGGCCAGTCGGTCCAGCGTGGCCTCGGCGCCCGGCACCCAGTCGCAGCGCGTCACCTCACGGGTCACGATGTCAGCATAGGTGGCAACGAAAGTCGGGCCGTCCGGGATGTGATCGAACCCCTCGGCCCGTAATTGGCGCGACAGCTCGGCAAAGATTTGGTGCCGGTTGGCCCCCGGATGCGTGTGGCGCAGCGCCATCACGCGCTCCGGGTCCAGGCCGTGGGCTTCGGCCGTCTGCTGAAACGCGTCGTATTTGATTTGATTCGACAGCACTAGCGTACCGTCGAAATCAAAGACCACGGCCTTGATCAAAGCCGCCACCAATTAGCCGTCGATTGCCGAGTTGGGCTCGGCCTCGGCGGATGCTTCGTCTTCAGCGGCGCGCCGCTGCGGCGGCCAGATCTCGTTTTCCGCCTCGTCCTCGTCACGCAGGGTGAAGCGGCCCCAGTGGTCGACGATCGTTTTGCGTGCGCTGCGTGGCATGCGGTTGATGCGCTTGTCCTTGTAGAACGAATCGTCGTTTTTATGTGTCGACGAGATTTCTTCGAAAATCACGCCGGTCTCGGTCCAGAAGTGATGCCATACCCCGGGTTGTACGACCGCGGTTTCGCCCGGCGAGAGCACTTTGTGATGGCCGTCGACCTCCAGATGCAGGGTGCCGTGGACAATGATGAAGGTCTCGTCCTTGAGCTTGTGAAAGTGGGCCGGGTGATATTGGCCGGGCAACTGCGCGACGATCTTCTTGCAGTACTTGCGATTGACCACGTCGATGAGAACCGCGCCAACTTCGCGAAAATTCTCGACGCCGTGGTGATGCGAGTATTCCACCTTGAAGTCCGAGTTCAGCGGTATACGCGCCTCGTTGAGCATCGCCTTGATCTGATGCAGCGATGACTGAATGACCTTGCGGTCCGGGTCGCTGGGAATATCGACGTTGCTGAAGGCCACCGCGCCATTGGATTCCACGGCTTGTTTGACCGTCGTGCCCGGTTTGAAGCGGCCCGAGGTCAGTTGGCCATCCTGCAGCGGCATGGCGAAAAAGACATCATCCATCGTTAATTGCTGTCCCGGCGCCAGCGGTTCGCGGGCATAGACGCCGCGTTGCAGCGCTGCCAGCGCATCGCGCTCGGCCTCGGTATGCCGGGTTTCGCGGGTATCGTCGCCGCATAGGGCCACGGCTTTCTTGTAAGCGGCCAGCCAGGCCCTGACCTGATCCGGGTCGGCGGAATAGGCATTAAGTTGAGTGACCGGCCCATCGACGACACCGACATGTTTTTCGAACATGCGCGCGCCCTTGGCATAGGCGGCGATCACGACATCGGTGTCGCCCGGATCCTCGTGGGTCGACCAGCCGATCGTGGTATCGCGATAACGTTCGCGCAGGCGATCGATCTGGTTGAGTTGGCAGTGCTCGTCCGGGGTGGGATACAACGCCACGCAATGCATCAGCGCATGATCGATACCGCGGTGATGGCAGAAGCTCGAGATGTTGTCGATGGCCGCAATATCCTGGCCGCCCGTGGAGACGATCACCGGGAGGTTGGCCTCGGAAATCCGTTCGAGCAACGGCCAGTCCTGGCACGAGGCACTGGCGACCTTGATGATGTCGAAACCCATCTCCTCGATCACGTCCACCGACGCTTCATCGAACGGCGTGCACATGGTCAGCAGATTCTGGGCGCGGGCCGCGTCGAACATCGTCTGGAATTCGTCGCGCGACAACTCGGTCGATAAAAACCGCTGGATATGCTTGGGTTCGCTGGCCTCGCGATAGTCCGGATGGATGAACGTATCGAGTTGCCGGAACTGGAATTTGATCGCCGCGCGGACCCCGTATTCGGCGGCTGCGGCGCCCATTTCGCGAATGATCCTCAGGCCATGCTCGACGTCGCCTTGATGGTTGTTGGCCATCTCGAACACGAACAGGTCATTGAAATCATAGGACTGACGCATGCGGGCGCTCCTCTTGTTGCTCTGCGGTGACGCGCTCAGGCGCCGGCCATGCCGCGAATGTCGTAGGGTTCGGCTTCATCGAGACGCACGACCCGTTGCTCCCGGTGCGAGCGGTGTGCCGCCGCAATCACCATCATGGTATCCAGCCCGCGCGACAGTTCCAGCGGCGAGGTCGATCCATCCTGCACATGTGTATTGATGTGATCGAGCTCGGCAATGAAATCGTCGGGCCGGCTCTTGGTGAACTTCTCTGTTTCGGGAGCCGAATTCCCCGAGCCGTGGATGACGGCATCGGCCCCCGGGGCATATCCGGCCGCCCATTCGACGTAACCGGTGCTGCCTTGCAGTCGGGCCCATTTACGCGTGGGCTGGGTGACCACATCCTGAACCACGCGCCCGCGCAGCCCGTGTTCGGTGGTCAAGTGCAACGCCGCCAGCCGGTCGTATTCCGCGGCGCCGTCGGTGACAATATCGAGCAGCGCCGAGACTTCGACCACGCGCCCGGCGCCCACCACGTGGGCCATGTGCTGCCAGAGATTGAGCGCATGCGAGTGTTCGCCCAGCGCGCCGCCGCCGCGTCGCCAGTAGCCGAGATAGCTGTCGGCGGGGCCGTCCAGCCAGGGGTGGGCCGCAAAGATGCCGCCCCAGTACTCGCGGAATTCCACATCCAGCGTGGTGACAGTTCCGACCGTGTCGGTACCCGCCAGTTCATCAAAGCGTTGGGTCGCAAGGCCGACGACGTGATCATAGCCGACGAACACGCGCACCCCCGCTGCACGGGCACGTTCGAACACCTGGCGATCGAGTTCGGATTCCGGCGTGCTGGCCGGCTTTTCGATCAGAATCGCCTTCGGGCCCTCGTCGATGGCGGCAAGCGCCAGGGGCATATGCGCATCCGGCGGTGTGCCGATGATGATGAGGTCGTGTTGGCCAGTCGGCGCATCGGCGGGATCGTACAGCTCGATTGCCTCGTCCCACTGGCCATAGCGGCTGGGGTAGATATCGTGCCGTGTGCGCTCGAGTGCCGCCGGATCGGGGTCGCAGATCGCGACTGACCAGCCGAGCGAGCGCGCCGCGTGGGCCATATGGTTGCCGATCGAACCGGCACCGTAGATCTTGACTTTGTCCATGGTCGCGTGGGGTAGCATGGTGAACGGAACTTCGCGAGCAGCGCGAAGGCGAACGAGAATAGCAGCCGCGGCGACTGGCGGTCAGGCCATCCACTACACACAAAGGGCACGATGAAGATTTTCGGTCTGACCGTGTTGAAGGACGAAGGCGATATCGTAAGCCAGACACTGACCGAGGCACTTGCCTGGTGTGACCGTATCGCCGTGCTCGATAACGATAGCGACGACGATACCGTGGCCAGGGTCGAAGCGGTCGCGGCCGCCCATCCGAACCGCATCGAATTCATAGGCCGCTATACCGGGGCATTTCATAACGATCTGCGCATGATCCCGTTCTACCGCTTGTTTGACGAAGCAACCACCAAAGACTGGTGGTGCCGGCTCGACGGGGACGAGTTCTATCCACACGATCCGAAAGCCTTCCTGGCAGCTCTATCGCCTTTGGAGTGCCGGGTGAACGCGATCAACCTGTTCTACGAATACACCGATATCGATTGGGCGGCCTGGCAGGCCAATCAGGAGACGCTGGCCGATCGCCAGCGCCCGATCCAAGAGCGGCGACGCTATTATCGTGCGGCCTACGAAGAACTGCGCTTCATGCGGCATCATCCGAAACTGAAATGGTGCGGCAGGGCGCATTGGCCAACGCCGCGGGGGCCTTTAGCGCGCGAGCGAATCATCATGCAGCATTTTCGAGCCCGAGATCCGGAGCAGTTGAAGCGTCGACTGGCGATACGACAGGTCGCGGCGGAACGCGGCCAGCGTAAACCCGATCATCACTGGCGGGTCGCTGCCGCAGACTGGCAGAGCCAGATTGTTGACCATCGGAGCTGCTACTACGATGACCATTCCGGCACATTCGAGTATGACGCCCATCGTTTTTCCGATCCGCCGGGCAAGCGTTTTGGTCAGAATTTACGGCGCGCGGCGATGGCGCTGGGTTGGCGAACCTGAACGTGCGCCTTCTAAGTCAGGGGCTGGCGCCCTCGTAACCTACGGTCGATCTTCTATAATCGACAGCCATGTTCAGGCACATAATGGTTCGCAACGGCATCGTCGCGGCTCCGTGATATGAAAAATCTGTTTCGTACCAACAAACAGGGTCACAACAAGGCGTTGTGGAACTATTTCGTTAAAAGCACGCCCCGGCGCCGCCAATGGTACGCCGCGCGCCTCGGCGCCAAGCAGGGGGCATCGCTGGATGCACGTCAACGCTTGGCCAAAGAGCTGGCGGCCTCCGGCGGCGGCTATGAGATTCCGCTCGAGAACGGGTTCGCCGTGTTTTCCCCCGGCACGTTCGCAGAAGTCGATGACATCGTCGGAACCGTGCGCGAGATTATCGCCGCACGTGAAGCCGAGGTCGCCCCGGGCAACAAGGATTTCTTGCAGCAGGGATATCTAGACGTTGCCCATCTTACCGACGAGTCGCCGTTTTTACGCTTTGCCCTGCGCGAAGACGTGATTGCGGCCATCGCGGGTTATCTCGGTGTGGTCCCGGTTCTCGCCAAGATCGACGTCTGGAAATCCGATAATTCCCCGTCGCAGCACCACGCCAGCCAGCTCTATCACTGCGACTGGGACGATACGGCTCAGCTCAAGATTTTCATCTACGCCAGCGATGTGGATATCGCGAGCGGCCCTCTGACGCTGATGGAAGCTGAAGCCTCGGATAAGCTGCGGTCGTCGATCGGATACACCTATGGCCGCAAGGGCTATCGCGTGAACGATGAGGTTGCCAATCGTGTGGTTGGTCGTGATCCACAGCATGAGATCACCGGCGTAGCGGGCACCTCGGTGTTCGCCGATACCAGCCGCTGTTTCCACTATGGTAGCCGCGTACAAGAGGGCGGTCAGCCGCGCCTGGTGGGGTTCTTCCAATTCGTGACTCCTACCAGTTTCCTATTCCCGCCGGGTGGTTATCAGCAGGTGGCGCCCTATCGCGGGCTGGCACGCGATGATCATTCCGAACTCGTTCGAATGGTGCTGGGCGCGATCTAGGCGCGAACTAAGAGATGAGCCGGCGCGCGAAGCGCTGAAGCGACGCTCACGTACGAAGGGCTCATGAGTCGAATTTGTCATCTCAATCTGGCGCGCGGTTATCGAGGCGGTGAACGCCAGACTGAATTGTTAATTCGCGAGCTTGCGCGCCGTGGTGTGGCCCAGAGGCTGATCGCTCGGCGGGGCCAGCCGCTCGCCGAGCGCCTGGTTGATCTGTCGGATCTGGAGATCGTTCCCGTTCGTAAGCCGTTCGCGATGCGCGTGACCAGTGTGCGAGGGGCCGTGCTGCATGCCCACGAAACCCGGGCGGCGCAGTTGGCGTGGTGGCGTTGGCGTGTGGCAGGTACGCCTTACATCGTCACGCGCCGGATCGGCAAGCGGCCGAGCGCGAATGTCGTGACCCGGGCGATTTATCGCGATGCGGCGGCCTGTGTGGGTGTGGCCGGATCGGTGGCGCGTGAAATCGCGGATTACGCGCAGCGCGATGTGGCGACGATCTATAGTGCGCTGTCCGATCTGCCAGTGGATCGGGGGCGTTCGCAGGCCCTGCGCAAGCGTTGGGGGGATGCGTTCGTCGTGTTGAATGTGGCGGCCCTCGTCGATGCCCAGAAAGGCCAGTCGCATTTGATCGAGGTCGCGCGTCGAGCCGCTTCAGAGCGGCCGGGCATGCATTTCGTTCTGGCCGGCGCAGGGCGCGATCGTACGGCTTTCGAACGCCAGGCGCGTGGGCTCGCGAACATCGAGTTCGCCGGTTTCGTCGACAACGTCGGCGACTATTTAGCTGCTGCCGATGCGTTCGTATTGCCATCGCGCCATGAAGGGATCGGCGGCGCCGCTTTGGACGCGATGCGCGCGGGCTTGCCGGTCGTGGCCTCGGCAGTCGATGGGTTGCCAGAGTTCGTCGACGACGGTCGTAACGGCTTGTTGGTTCCGCCCGGCGATGAAAACACTTTGTTCAACGCGCTCATCCGTCTGCGGGACGAGCCCGAGCTGGCGCGGGCTCTGGGGGCGGCGGGTCAAAGCACAGCCGCCCGTTTTTCGGTGGCGCGTATGGCCGATGCATACCAGGCGCTGTATGCGCGTATCGCAGATGTTTAGGCCCGATCCGGTTCTATACCAGCACGCCCTTGGCGAGGCGCCCGACTGGGTGGGCGCGGTGGCAGAATCCGTAGGAGCCACGCGCCTAATCGAGCAGGGTTTCCGGGCCAGAATCGATGGCGAGCGGATCGCCGATAGCGAGGCCGGCGTCGCGCTCGTTGCCAGCGATCGCGTGCTGCACTGGTTGGACGATGCCGCCATCGACCGCGCCCTGGATGCCGCGTTCCGGGTCGCCTCGTTTGGCGTGTTTCGCATTGCGACCCGCTATTCGGCTGGCCCGCTGGTCGGTGGCAGGAACGAATTTGCCAGCGTGCACGACGCCGAATGGTGGTGCCAACGGCTTGCCGCGGTGTTCGGTCATGCCGAGACGATCGAAAATACGCCGCGCGAATACTGTGTGATCGTCACCGCTCCGGTTGATGCGGCCTTGGCCGCCAGGGTGGCGGATCTGCAGCGGCGAGCCAAACGCCGAGCGACCTGGGCGCGCCGCCGACAGCGATTGGCTGGCCGCCTCTGGCGTTTGGTGCGCGGCACTGTGTCGGAACGGCGCCTGTTGCGGGAACTGGCCGGTAAGCATGTGGCACTGGTCGGCAATGCCGTCTCGCTGGCCGAGCGCGACTATGGGACGGCCATCGATGCCGCCGATGTCGTAGTGCGCTGTAACCGGGGCATTCTGGTGGCGGAATATTCACACGGCAGCCGTACCGATTGGGTGGTGACCGGCTTGCCGATCAGTCGAGCAACCGCCGAGTCACGCGGCATCCAGCGCATGGTCTGGGTCAGTCGCCGGGCCAAGATGATGCGTAACATTCCGGCCTGGATGTTCGCCTCCGGACGGCTGCATATGTTTTCCAAAGCACGCGATGTTCATCTGGCACGCGAGTTGGGTAAGATTGCGTCTACCGGCATGAAGGCTATCGATTTGCTTGCGGCCTCGGATTGCGCGCGCCTCGATATTTACGGCTTCGATTTTGGCGCTTCCCATTCGGCCAGTCAGCCCACGCGCCCGATGTCCCCCGATCATGATTTCGACGCCGAGCGGCGGCGCGCGCTGTCGCTGATCGAAGCCGACGCCCGACTGCATTGGCACCCGTGATGTCCGTTGCCGGAAAAACTGGGTACGCGGCGCAATAGGCGGCTACCGCACGCCTGTCCCCTAAACGGAGCATCGAACGAGTGTGATCGAGGTCTGTTTCCATACGTATCCCGAAGGCTGGCCATGGACGCGGCGATCACGGCGGCGCTTTAGACGCAAGCGCCACAAGATAGAGTGGTCCATCGCACTGCGTCGTGGCTTCAAGAAACACGGCATCAAAACTCGACTGCATCGGCCGGGTGCACCGCTTGACGCCGATGTACATGTCTTCTGGGGCTGGCATGAACCCGCCATGTTTGAGCGCCTGCGGGCGAACGGGCAGCACGCGCTGATTATCGAACGGGGTTTTCTGCAGCCGCGTCGGGAGTGGGCGAGTCTGGCTTTCGACGGTCTGAATCGGCGGGGCCGCTACGCTGGCCCGGCGGACGACGGCCAGCGGTTTGCTCGTTATTTCGGTCATCAACTGGCGCCGTGGCAAGCGCACTCATCCGATCGGGTTCTGTTGATCGGGCAGGTGCCGGGCGATATCTCTCTCGACGGTATCGACGTGGCGCAGTGGGCCGCCGATCGGGCCGCGCGTCTGACTGCGCTCGATAAGCACGTGGTATATCGCCCACATCCGCTCAAGCCGACGCCTTGCCCGCCCGAGGCGGCGTTGTCGGATTGCGATCTGGCGACTGAGCTGGCGGCCGCCGGCCAAGTGGTGACCTATAGTTCCACGACCGGCGTGGAATCCGTGCTGGCCGGAGTGCCGGTGGTGGTCGAAGGGCCGGGGTCGATGGCTTGGCCCATGGCTAGTCATGCAATCGAGGCGCCGTTGGTGAGACCGGATCGGCAGGCCTGGTGTTGCGACCTAGCCTGGAAGCAGTGGCAGCACAGCGAATTGGCGGACGGGCGAGCCTGGGAGCATGTACGCCACGCGGTCGGGCTGTGACGATGGCGTGGCCGGCCGCTTAGCCTATTGGGATAGGCTCTTGGGGTCGACGGTTGATCATCCGCTATCATCGGACGCTATCAATCGCCGGCTGACCCTAAAGCGCGTGGCTCGAGTTCTATATATCGGTCGTTACTATCCGGATATCGGCGCCGGCCCCATCACGCGTCTGCGGCGTAAGAAAAATCGCTACCGCAAGTTGCGCGGGCAGTGCGGATTCATGCGTTCGGCGTTGCACGCCAGCTTTGACGTGACCGAGGCCCGGCTCGAGTGGCTGAAGCGCCATGCCCGCGAGGTGGCCAAGCGTTTTGATTATCTGATCGTATGCAGCAAGTCGGATTCGTCGGGCGAAGGTGTCAACGTACGCGAGTTCGATTTTATCGCCGGGATCGACGGGTTGCCCAAGGCGTTTTTCATCAGTAATCCTCAAGCAGGTTTCATGGTCGACGATGCCTGCCTGGACTGCTTCGATGTCGTGTTCAAGCGGGAGCACTACGCGGATTTGAACCGCTACGCGATTGCCGATCGCAATCGCGACAAGATCCGTCTGGCTTGGCTGGCCTGTCCGTTGATCCCCTCGCGGCGCCACAACGTGGCCCGGCTCGACCCCAGGGCTTTCGGCTATGCCGAGCCGAGTACCGACTGTCGCCACGACGTCTGCTTCTACGGTACGCAAAGCTCGCGCCTGCGGCCTGAAGTCTGGCGTCGCGTACTGGCGTCCGATCTGGATGCGATCGGCGGGATCCAGGGGCATGATATCGACCCGGATGTGGCCGCCGATGTAGCCGTGCCGGCCGTTGATGCCGAGCGCTATGTCGAGACGATTCGCGAATCGCGGGTCAACCTTGCCCTCGATGGCCTCGGCGAATTCACGCATCGGCATTGGGAGCTGTGGCTGCTGGCGGCGTTTTGTTTGAGCAGTCCCTCGATCCGGGCCTTGGCGCTACCGGGTGGGGCGCGCGAGTACGAGCATTTCGTCTGCTTCGACGATCTGGACGATATGATCGATAAAATCCGCTATTACGCCACCCATGAAACCGAACGCCAGGCGATCGCCAGCTCAGGTCGACGTCTGTTCGAGCAGACTTTCGATTTCAAGGCCTATGGCCGATTTGTTGCCGAGCAGATGGACCGGGCGAGCACTGTTTAGCAGCGCTGTCCATGATTTAGGCCGAGCGTTCGCCGCGGGTGTTGTCTCTAGCGAGCCGAACGCCGGTGGATTCGGCGCTGTCGTCGATGGTCAAACTGCGTAGCACCTCGGCCACGGAAGCGCGCAGTCGTTCGCGGGTAAAGGCCGAACGCGCCACGGCGCGATCGTCGTTGGCGCCAAGAAACCACCAAGGCGCATGAGCGATCAGAAATTGCTGATAGTCGTTGCGAACTTCGTCGGTGGGCTTGGCCAGGAGCTGCGGTACGGTCTCGGCCACGCTTTGTGCATCGGCGCAGAAGGGGCCGCTTGGACAGTCCGAATGCCAGGTGCGGGCAAAGGTCAGGCCCGGAATGCCCGCCTGCATGCCTTCGAAGACCGCTGAGCCGGTGCAGGAAGCGGTGAGCTTCGCGCCGCCGATTAGTGTTGCCGAGTCGACGAATGCATGAACCAATATGGCATTGGGAATCCGTCGGATCGCCTCGTAAAGCGGGGTGCGTACTGAACTGGCCCCTGATTTCTGGACAGTGCGATAAGTGGCAAGCTGCTTCGCAAGAGCCATC
>NZ_APNK01000012.1 GCF_000732535.1 Salinisphaera hydrothermalis C41B8 | reverse complement strand
AGTGGACGCGAGATCCCCAGCCATTCTTTTATCCGCCAAACCAGTTGTTGGCGGGACTGGACATGTATGCGCTGCCCGACAACGTTTGACTTGGGAATCTGGGCATATCGGACGTCGTTCGATGGAGGGTGGATCGATGAAAGCAACGCGTAGTCAGATCACGAGCGCGGTGGCCGGCGGTATGGCCGCTGTGCTGCTCACGCTTGGCGTGGCGGCCTCGGCGGCGCCGGTCAAGGCGAATTATCCGGACAAGATCGGCAAAGGGGAGGGCCAGCTCAATCTGGTCGCCTGGGAAGGCTATGCCCAGGACGAATGGGTCAAGCCGTTCGAAAAACAGACCGGGTGCATGGTGCACCGCAAGTACGCCGGCTCCTCGGATGAAATGGTGGCGCTGATGCGCCAGGGCGGCGGCGGCGAATACGATCTCGTCTCGGCCTCGGGCGATGCGTCGCTGCGGCTGATCTACGGCGGCGATGTCCAGCCGGTGGACGTGAAGCTGATTCCGGCCTGGCAGGATTTTCTGCCGCAGCTGAAATCGCCGCCGAACAACACGGTCAACGGCCTGCACTACGGCGTGTCCTACGAGTGGGGCCCGAACGTGCTGCTCTACAACACGAACAAGGTCACCCCGAAACCGACCAGCTGGGACGCGATCTACAGCGATGCCTACAAGGGTCAGGTGACGGTGCCGGACAATCCGATTCAAATCGCCGATGCCGCGCTCTATCTCAAGGCGCACAAGCCGGAGCTCGGCATCAAGGATCCGTACGAACTCACTCGCAAACAGCTCGCCGCAGCGGTCGACCTGTTGCAGAAGCAGCGTCCGTTGATCAAGAAGTACTGGGCTCAGGCCTCGGACGAGATCGAGCTGTTCAAGAACGGCGATGCCGTCGTGGGTGCGGCCTGGCCGTACATGACCAACGCGCTGCAAAAAGACGGCGTGTCCGTGGCGGATACGATTCCGGCCGAAGGTGCGACCGGCTGGTCGGATACCTGGATGCTTTCGGCCCACGCCAAGCACCCGAACTGTGCCTACAAGTGGATGCAGTATGTCTCCACGCCGAAGGTCCAGGCCGAACAGGCGATCTATTTCGGTGAAACGCCGGCCAACAAAGAAGCCTGCAGCGCGATGGACAAGATCGAGAAAGGCGCTTGCCACAAGTTCCATCTCGATGCGCCGTCGTCGTACTTCGACCAGATCTATTTCTGGAAGACGCCGCGGACTCAGTGCGCCGACGGCCAGCGCAACTGCACCAGTTATCGCGACTGGCAGCGGGCCTGGCAGCGGGTGAAGGGCTAAATCGGTGTGTTCCGGCCACCGGTGCATAACGCCCGGCGGCCGGCCCCCTGAGGTCTTTCGGGAGCATTCACATGCAACGAACCGCCAGTGCCGCGGATTTCAACGCCGCCCAGCGATTTTTCAGACGCGCGTCGTCGCTGTTATGGCGCCGGCCGCGCGTGGCTGCCACCGTGCTGCTGGCGCCGCCGATGCTGTGGTTCGTGCTGATCTATCTCGCCGCGCTCGGCATTCTGTTTCTGTCGGCGTTCTGGACGGTGGACGATTTCACCGGCGAGATCGTGCATCAGTGGACGTTGATCAACTTCGAAACACTGGCGACCAGTGAGACTTATCGCGCGATCGCCGGCCGAACGCTGGGCATCGCCGCGCTCGTCACGCTCACCGATATCGTGCTGGCCTTTCCCTGTGCCTATTTCATGGCGCGGATCGCGGGCCCCAGGCTGCGGGCGACGTTGTTCGTTGTGATGTTGTTGCCGATCTGGCTGAGCTATGTCGCGCGGGTCTATGCCTGGCGGCTGATCCTCGCCCACGACGGCGTGCTGAACTGGACGCTGCACCAGCTGGGGCTGCCGGCGGCGGACATCGGCTATACCAACACGGCGATGTGGCTGGTGTTTTCGTACATCTGGCTACCGTTCATGATCACGCCGATCTATGCCGCGATCGAACGCGTGCCGGGGTCGTTGTTCGAGGCCTCGGCCGATCTTGGCGCCAAGGGCCTGCGCACGTTCGTGAAGGTCACGCTGCCGCTCGTGGTGCCGGGCATCATCGCCGGCTCCATCTTCACCTTCTCGTTGACGATGGGCGATTACATTACGCCGATTCTGATCGGCGGCCCGGGCTCGTCGTTCATCGGCAACGTGGTCTATTCCAATGTCGGCATCGCCAACGACATCCCGTTCGCAGCGGCTTTTGCCACGATTCCCGCGGTGGTGATGGTGGCCTATCTGTTCGCGGCGCGCCGGCTCGGCGCGTTCGAGATGATGTAGGGGCGATCATGGAAAGCACATTCACCAAATGGGCGCTCGGTATCTGGACCGCGCTGGTCATCGTGTTCCTGTTCGTGCCGATCGCGATTATCGTCGTCTATGCCTTCAACCCGTCGCATATTCAGACTTGGCCGCTGCCGGGCCTGTCGACGCGATGGTTCCCGGCGGCGTGGCATAACCGCGAGATTCGGCATGCGTTATGGCTGTCGGTGAAAGCCGCGCTGTTGGCGACCGGTATTTCGGTCACGCTCGGTACGGCGGCGGCGTTTGCCGTGCATCGCTTCAAATTCTTTGGCCGGGAGGCAGTGTCGTTCATCGTGGTGCTGCCGATTGCGCTGCCCGGTGTGCTCACCGGTATCGCACTGAACTCTTTTTTCGGCTTCTGGCATATCGGGCTGTCGTACTGGACGATCGTAATCGGCCACGCCACCTTCTGTATCGTCATCGTCTATAACAACGTGATCGCGCGGCTGCGGCGGATTTCCGGCTCGCTGCGCGAGGCGTCGATGGATCTCGGTGCCGATACGTTCGTGACCTTCCGGCGCATTACGCTGCCCATGCTCTCCACCGCGCTGATCTCCGGTGCGTTGCTCGCGTTCGCCCTGTCGCTGGATGAGGTGATCGTGACCACCTTCACGGCCGGAGCTCAGAACACGTTGCCGCTATGGATCTTCGGCGCGATCCGGCTCGGCCAGCGTCTGCCGGAGGTGAACGTGGTGGTGACGGTGGTCATGCTCGCCACGCTTATCCCGGTGATTCTGGCGTACCGATTGATGAACCGCGCGCCGGCCGATACCGGCAAGTAACGCATCGCCGGCGCGGTTGGTCGCGTATTCGTTCAGCAACCGGCCGCCTCGCGGCCTGTTTGCTTTGCGTAAGTGCGCCCGCATGTTGTGGATGACGCACGCTGCAACCGGATGCCGCGATGTCTTATTCCACCCGCGACGATGAAGAGCCCCGCGTGATCCGCTGGGCCGAGATGACCTGGACTGATTACGTCCGGATCGGCGCCGGCCTGCTGTTTTTCCTGCTCGGCGTCGCCGGCCTGGTGCTGCCAATCCTGCAGGGCGTACTGTTTTTGATCGTCTCCGCGATTCTGCTGGCCCCGTATTCGCGTTGGGTACAGAAGCAGCTGGCCCGGCTCGAAAAACGCTTTCCGTCGATTTTTCAGCGCGCCCGGGGCATCGCGAAACGCTGGCGAGGCAAGCGTTCGGCCGATGAGTGAAGCCCTGGCGGCCCAACCGTGCCCGGTCGATCCCCGCATCGAGCGCTGGTTCGCCGATCGCGACTGGCAGATCTTCGATTTCCAGCGCGAGGCCTGGGCAGCCCAGCGGCGGGGCGAGTCCGGCCTGATCCATGCGCCGACCGGCACCGGCAAGACGCTGGCCGCCTGGTTCGGCGCGGTCAACGACTGGCTGGCGAGAGCCGACGACGAGGCCGCTACGCCGGGGCTGACGGTGCTCTGGATCACGCCGCTACGGGCGCTGGCCGCCGATACCACCCAGCATCTCGCCGCGTCGGCGGCGGAGCTGGGCCTGAACTGGACCGTCGAGCGCCGTACCGGCGATACCAAGTCCCACGTCAAGACTCGCCAGCGCAAGAAATTGCCGAGTGCGCTGGTGACCACGCCGGAAAGCCTGAACCTGCTGCTGTCCTATGCCAATCACGAACAGATGTTCGCGGGTCTGCAGTGCGTGGTGGTCGACGAATGGCACGAGCTGCTGTCGACCAAGCGCGGCGTAGCGCTCGAGCTCGGGTTGTCACGGCTGCGCGCGATCAGTCCGGGGCTGCGGACCTGGGGCGTGTCGGCCACGCTCGCCAATCTGGATGAGGCCGGCGACGTGCTCACCGGCGGCCAGCACGTCACGCGCATCCGCGGCGTGGTGCCGTCCGCCACCGAGATCACCGCACTCATCCCGCCGACCATCGAGCGCTTCCCGTGGGCGGGGCATATGGGCACGCAGATGGTCGAGCCAGTGATCGCCGCGCTCGAACAGGCGCAGACCACGCTGCTGTTCACCAATACCCGCTCCCAGGCCGAGCTCTGGCATCAGGCGCTGATCCGCGCCCGCCCGGACTGGCTGGACAAGATCGCGCTGCACCACGGCTCGCTCGATCGCGAACTGCGCGACACGGTCGAGGCGATGATCGCCGATGGCCGGCTGGCCTGTGTGGTGGCCACGTCCAGCCTGGATCTGGGCGTGGATTTCTCGCCGGTGGATCAGGTGATCCAGGTCGGCAGTCCTAAGGGCGTGGCCCGGCTGCTACAACGCGCGGGGCGTTCCGGCCACCGGCCCGGCGTACCCAGCCGTATTCTTTGTGTGCCGACCCATGCTTTCGAGCTGGTCGAGATCGCCGCCGCCCGACGCAAGGCCGAGGCTGGCGAACTGGAAGCACGTCGCCCGCTGATCGGCGCGATCGACGTCCTCGCCCAGCATATTGTCACCCGCGCGCTTGGCAGCACCGGCGAGGGCGGCGTAGCGTCGGACGCGTTGCGCGCCGAGATCCGTAGCAGTCACGCCTATCGCGATCTCACCGACGAGGAATGGCAATGGACGCTCGATTTCGTCACCCGCGGCGGGGCGGCACTGTCGGCCTATCCGGAATTCCGTCGGGTCGATCTCGTCGACGGGAAGCTCGCGGTCAACGATAAGCGCATCGCCCGCCGGCATCGCATGACCATGGGCACGATCACCTCCGATGCGGCGATGCGCGTGCAATGGGTCAAGGGCGGCCGGCTGGGCACGGTCGAAGAGCGCTTCATCGCCCAGCTCAAGCCGGGCGATGTGTTCCTGTTCTCCGGACGGCTACTGGAGCTGGTCCGGGTCAAGGAACTGACGGCCTACGTGAAATCGGCGACCCGCAAGAACCGCCAAGTGCCGCGCTGGGCCGGCGGGCGGATGGCGATTTCGGGCACGCTTGCCGATGCGATTCGCGATCTGCTCGAAGCCGCCCGCGACGATCGCTACGACGAACCCGAGCTGGCCGCCATTCGCGATCTGCTCGAAGTCCAGAAACGCTGGTCGGCGCTCCCGGCGTCCGACGAGCTGCTGGTCGAGCACGTCACCTCGCGCGAGGGCCGGCACTGGTTCTTCTATCCCTTTGCCGGGCGGCTGGCCCATGAAGGCCTGTCGGCGCTGGTGGCCTGGCGGCTGGCGCGCATGCACAAGGCCACGTTCCGGTTTTCGGTCAACGACTATGGCTTCGAACTGGTGACCCGCTCCAAAGTCGATTTCACCGAAGCCGAGCTGCGGGCGGCTCTGTCCGAAGACCATCTGGTCGATGATCTGCTGACCTGTCTCAATGCCTCGGAACTGGCCAAGCATGCGTTTCGCGACATCGCGCGCATCGCCGGGCTGGTATTTCCGGGCTATCCCGGCACGTCCAAGAGCGCGCGCCAGATCCAGGCCTCCAGCGGACTGGTCTACGATGTGCTCGTGCGCTACGACGCCGGGAATCGGCTGCTCGGGCAGGCGAAACGCGAGGTGCTGGAACGCGAACTCGAGATCGGGCGGCTCCGGTCCGCGCTGCAACAGATCGCGACCCAGTCGATTCGTCTGGCCGAACCGCCGCGGCTGACGCCGCTCGGTTTCCCGCTCTGGGTCGAGCGGGTAGCCAGCCAAGTGACCGGCGAATCCTGGCGCGATCGGGTGGCGCGGATGACCGTGCAGCTCGAGAAGGCGGCGGATAAGAAGTCGGGGCGTTGATTTCGGGCTTGGGCGCGCACGCGCGCGAAAAAAGCAAGCCGCGCCGAACGCGCTGGTTTCCCACGCGGATGGTCGGTATCGGCAACCCTTGGTTCGAGCTACGAAGCTCGTCGGGCTCGGGTCTCGCCCTGATGTGCGGGCCACTTTTATTTATTGGCGTGTATAGATCGGCGACATGGGCAACACCCGTTCTGCACTGGCGAGCCGCTTTGAATCTATTCCCTGTAGGAAGATCGAATACGATCCGTCATCTGCTGTCGACTGCCTCCGCCCGGCGAAGCGAGGCATGGGGGGCGATGAGCTTGTGTCGCGCTACTTGCCGCCGCATTTAAGCTACCCATAAATAACCGCGCCCTGCCTTATGACCGCAAGCGCCGAAACATGTCCTTCGCAACAGCACGTCGCGCTCGAACTGGCCGGCGAGCGTTTGATGCTGCGCGCCGATCACAGCCTGTCCTGGCCGGCTGGCGAGACGCTGTTCGTTGCCGATACACATTTCGGCAAGGGCGGGGTGTTTCGGCGCCAGGGTGTGAACGTACCGAGCGGGACGACCGAGGCCGATCTGGGGCGCTTGAGCGCCGCACTGAACGAGACCGGCGCCAGGCGTCTGGTGGTGCTGGGTGATTTCGTGCATGCGCCGCCGGCGGGTGACGAGCCGTGGCTGGCGCGCTTTGCCCGCTGGCGTGCCGGGCATGGCGATGTCGAGATCGTGGTGACGCGGGGCAATCACGATCGCGTGAGCGCGCTGCCGGCGGATTTCGATATCGACTGGCACGCTGGCGCGCGGTATCTCGAACCGTTCGTTTGTAGGCACGAGCCGGGCGTCGATCCGCGTGGGCCGGTGCTGGCCGGGCATATTCATCCGGTCGTGCGCCTGGCGGCCGCCGGCGAACGCGCGCGTTGCCCGGTGTTCTGGCGCCGCGACGATGGTCTGGTATTGCCCGCCTTCTGTGGGTTCGCGGGCGGGGCGCACGTCACGCCGGCCGCGGGCGATCGCGTCTTTCTGGTCGCCGAGGGCGAGGTGATCGAGGCGCGGCTGGCGTGAACTTGGTGATTGCGGTGTTCGGATTCGCCGCAACCGGCGTCGCCCGGGTAGAATCGCGGCCATGCTGATTGCGATTGTCATCGGGGCCCTGATCGGTGCCTCATTCATGGGTTTTCCCGGCGCGCTGCTGGGCGGTGTCATCGGGTACTGGATTATCCAGTTGCTGGTGATGGCGTTCCGTCGCGGCAACCTCGGCAAGATCCAGAGCCAGTTTTTGGAATCCACGTTCGCCGTGATGGGCGCGCTGTGCAAAGCCGATGGCCAGGTTACGCGCGACGAGATCCGTGTCGCCGAGCAGTTGTTCGATCGTCTGCGGCTGTCGGATATGCAGAAGGACGACGCCCGTCGTGCCTTCAACCGCGGCAAGCAGGGCGATTTCGATCTCGACGGCGAAGTGGCCAAGTTCGTGCAGGTGGCGCGTGGCCAGCGGGCATTGCACCAGATGTTCCTCCAGGTGCAGATCGCGGCGATCGCCGCGGACGGCAAGGTGAGCGACGCCGAGCATGCCGCACTCATGCGCGTGGCGCGCGGGCTGGGGCTGTCCGAAGCTGAGATTCGCCAGCTCGAGGCGATGCTCGGCGCCCGCGGCGCGGCGGGTGGCGCGACCAGCGGCGATGGCATGGGCTCGAAAGCCGGCGTGTCGCGCGAGGACCAGCTCAAGCAGGCCTATGACGTGCTGGGTATCTCGCAGGAAGCCAGCGATGCCGAGGTTAAAAAAGCCTATCGTCGCCAGATGAGCCAGAATCATCCGGACAAGCTGGCCTCCAAGGGCATGCCGGAAAGCATGCGCGAGATGGCCGAACAGAAGACCCGCGAGATCGGCGCGGCCTACGAGCGGATTCGTGAGGCCCGCGGCATCAGTTAATCCGGAAGATCGCCGGTCAGCCGGTCGATGAACCATTGCAGCGCGCGCCCGCGCTCGCCGCGTCGCCAGAGCAGATAAGTCTCGCGCATGGTGGCGGGTGGCATGGTCTCCAGCGCGATCAGCCGGCCGGCGGCCAGGGCATCGTCGACCCAGTGCGTCGGGCAGTAGCCAACGCCCAGACCCCGTTCCAGCGCTTCAATCTTGGTCCGCATGCTGGCCACCGTCAGTCGGGCCTGACCATCGATGAGGTTGCCGCTGCGCGGCGAGAACTGGCGCGCGGTATCGGCCACCACGAGCGCGCGATGGGCGCGTATGGCGTCTTCGGTGAGCGGTGTGGGCGCGCTGGCCAGCGGGTGCGTCGGAGCGCAACAGAACACGAAATCGATGCGGCCGCACTGCCGGCGATGAATGCCCGCGTTGGCTGGCGGGTCGGTGACGCCGATCGCGAGATCCACCCGTTCGTCGACCAGCGCCTCCCAGCTGCCAGCCAGCACCTCTTCGTTGATGCGGACGTTGATCGCGGGATGGGCCCGCGTGAACTCGGCGATCAACGGATAAAAATCCGCTGGCTTCTGGGTGGTGTCGAGCGCGATCTTGAGTTCGGGTTCCCAATGATCGGCCTGCCGGCGCGCGGCGGCGGCCAGCTCGCGCGTCGCGATCAGGATGCGACGGCCTTCGGTCAATAACAGCTGGCCGGCCGGGGTCAGTACGGCGCGATGGCCGGTACGGTCGAACACGCGAATGCCGAGTTCGGTTTCGAGCTGGTTGATGGTGTAGGAAATCGCCGAGGGAACACGATACAGCGAGGCCGCAGCGGCCGCGAAGCTGCCGTGCCGGTCGATGGCATCGAGCACTTCCAGTGCTTCCAGTCGGACCGATTCGCTCATGCTCAAGATCATTCAATTATTTTGAATGACTATGCCAGAAAGCCTTGCTATGCGTTGGCGTAGCGGCGCGCTAGTCTCAACAATGCAGCAATCGGTGTGCCCGATTGAATCAGTTTGAACCATCAAGGCCTGCAATGGCCGAGGAGTCGGTATGAAAAAAGTTCTGGTGCTCTATTATTCCATGTACGGCCATATCGAGACCCTGGCCCAGGCGGTGGTCGAAGGCGCGCGCTCGGTCGATGGCGTCGAGGTCACGCTCAAGCACGTACCGGAAACCATGAGCGCCGAGGCGTTGGCCAGCATCGGCGCCAAGCAGGAGCTCGCCGGTGAGCAGGCCGAGCCGGGCGAACTCGCCGACTACGATGCGATCATCTTCGGTTCGCCGACCCGCTTCGGCAACATGGCCGGTCAGATGCGGACCTTCCTCGATCAGACGGGCGGTCTCTGGGCCAACGGCAAGCTCGTGAACAAGATCGGCAGCGTGTTCACCTCCAGCGCTACCGGTGCCGGCAACGAGACGACCATCACCTCGTTCTGGAACACGCTGGCCCATCACGGCATGCTGATCGTGCCGCTCGACTATGCCGGCGCCCAGGAATTGTTCGATATTTCCGAGTTGCGCGGTGGTTCGCCCTATGGCGCCTCGACCTATGCTGGCGGCGACGGGTCGCGTCAGCCCTCCGACAAGGAGCTGTCGATCGCTCGTCACCAGGGCGAAAAAGTAGCGCGTCTGGCAACGCAATTCGCCGGCTGAGCACGCCTCGTCGCTTATGCCATGATCATCGGGTTGGTGGCGGGCTGATAACGGCCCGCCGCTTCGCAACCGGAGTCAATGCATGAAAAAGACCGCCGCCGTCGATCATCCGATCCAGAACCTGCTGGCCGTGCGCTGGAGCCCCTATGTCTTCAGCGACCGACCGGTAGCCGACGAGGATCTGCGTTCATTATTCGAAGCCGCGCGCTGGGCGCCTTCAAGTTATAACGAGCAGCCGTGGCGCTTCATGCTCGGCCGGCGCGGCCAAGGCGACGTGCATGAACGTATCCTGCACTGTCTGGCCGAGCCGAATCAGCGATGGGCACGCAAGGCGCCGGTGCTGGCGCTGGGTACCGTGGTCAACGAATTCGAGCGCAACGGCAAGCCTAATAAGGCGGCCCAGCACGATCTCGGGCTCGCGGTCGGCAACCTGTTGATCGAGGCCACTGCCCGCGGATTACATGTGCATCAGATGATCGGGCTGGACCCGGAAGCCGCGCGGAGCGCGTTCGCGATTCCGATGCACGCCGAGGCCTTGACCGCCATCGCGATTGGCTATGCCGACCCGAGCGGGGCCGGTGATCCCGAGCTTGCCGAACGCGATGCCAAGGCACGTGAGCGCCGGCCCGTGGCGGATTTTGTATTCGGTAACCGCTTCGGCGAAAGCGCGGGGCTGTAGTTGGCGCCGGGGTCGACATAAAAAAGCCGCCGGTCACACCGGCGGCTTTTTTGTTTGGCGGCACGAAGTCCGCCTGACGAGGCATCGCGTCAGTCTTCGTTTTCGTCCACTACGTTGATCGACTGCGGCTTGGCCGCTGCACCGCCGGCCACACGAATCTCGAGTAGCCCGTTGCGGACCGTGGCGTTGATATCGGACTGGTCGACCCCGTCGGGCAGGATCATCGATCTACGAAACTCGCCGTAGACGCGCTCGCGGGTGTAGTAGAGCACTTCGTTTTCGTTGAGTTCGCTGTCACGTCGCCCAGAAATAGTCAGCACATTGCTGGCCACGGTGACCGAGACATCCTCGCTTTTCACGCCCGCCACCTCGCAGCGTACGATCAGGTCGTCGCCCAACGCGAAGATATCCGCCGGCGGGACATAGGCAGCGGCATGCGAGCGACCGCGGCCGCTCACCTTGCCGCGCGTCATCCATTCTTCCTGAGCGCGGCTCATTTCGCTCATTACATCGAGAAAACCACGGAACGGGTTGTGTCCGGACTTGGGGACCTTGGGGTTATTGGCCATGAGAGCCTCCGAAGTGGGTTCGGGCACCGGGCCCGATAACGGGCCCGGCAGCTTGGGATTGCAGCGGATGCCTATCAGGCTTGCTTTGTCTTGGGAAAGCGCTTGGGCATCGTCTCTTCGTTAAGTGCCTTGTACAACGCGAAGCACATGATGACGAGCACCAGACAGAATGGCAGCCCGGACGTGACCGCAGCCATTTGCAACGCCGACAGCGGATCGCCGCCGCCGAGCGTGCCTGCCGTCAACAGTACCGCCGCGACCGCACCTTCCATGACGGCCCAGAACAGACGCTGTTGCCAGATCGGGTTCGGATCGCCGCCATTCGTCAGGATGTCGACCACCAGTGAGCCCGAGTCCGACGATGTGGCGAAGAACAGAGTCACCACGACGATCGCCAGGGCCGAGGCGATGATCGCCAGCCAGTTCCAAATCGGCAGCTGATCCATCAGCACGAAGATGGCATTGGCCGAATTCGCATGCATCAGGGCCTGATCGCCGCCGCTGCCCATGACGTATTTCAGTGCGGTACGGCCGAAGATGACGAACCACACGATCGAGGCGCCGGTGGGGATCAGCAGCGTGCCGAGAATGAACTGGCGAATGGTGTAGCCGTAGGAAATACGGGCGATGAACATACCCACGAACGGCGACCAGGAAATCCACCAGCCCCAGTAGAAAAGCGTCCAGGCATCCTGGAAGT
The DNA here is from genome assembly GCF_000732535.1 of Salinisphaera hydrothermalis C41B8. Classification (GTDB taxonomy): domain Bacteria; phylum Pseudomonadota; class Gammaproteobacteria; order Nevskiales; family Salinisphaeraceae; genus Salinisphaera; species Salinisphaera hydrothermalis. Next base: position 83,052 of record NZ_APNK01000012.1, on the reverse strand, counting down.
TCTTGCCCTTCTTGTCGGTGAAAATGGTCAGGCTGGTCTGCACCAGATGCTGCAGATAGTAGCCGGTATCGGTCGCCAGATAACTCAGAATATATAGCGTCGGGCCGACAACGAACACGAACAAGGCCAAGCCGATCGCCAGCCACATGTTGATCACCGACAACCGTCGAATGCCGGCGTCCACGCCCAGCATCACGCTCGTGATGGCCACGATCTCGACCGCGAGAATTACCAGCAGCTGTGTGGTCAGTCCGTCGGCAAAGCCGAAAAGCTGGCCGAGACCGGCCGAGATCTGGCTGGCGCCCAGGCCGATGGAGGTGGCAAGGCCGAACAAGGTGCCGAACACGGCAAGAATATCGATCAGATGGCCGATCGGGCCGTAGATGCGATCGCCGATGAACGGATAGAACGCTGACGCCGGCTTGAGCGGTAGATCACGCCGATAGGCGAAGTAGCCCAGCGACAAGCCGAGCACGATATAGATGGCCCACGGGTGCAGGCCCCAGTGGAAGAACGTGTAGTTCATCGCCGATTCGGCGGCCGCTGCTGTATTGCCGTCCACTACCGGCGGGTTCTTGTAATGCAGGAGCGGTTCGGAAACGCCGTAGTAGACGAGGCCGATCCCCATGCCGGCCGTGAACATCATCGAGATCCAGGACCAAGTGTCAAAGTCTGGCTTGGAATCGTCGGGTCCGAGTCGAAGGTTGCCGAAACGACTGATCGCGATGAACAGGACGAATACCACGAATAAGGTCGTGGCCAGGATATAGAACCAGCCGAAGTAAGTGACGATGAAGTGCTGGATCGTGTTGGCTACGCCGGAGAAGCCCTTCGGAAAAATACTGGCCAGCGCTACGAACAGGATCAGCATGGCGCCGGATATAAGGAATACCGGCGGGTTGGTATGGGTTTTCAAGTAGCTCTTGATCTGGGACATCAGCGGTATGCTCCCTTTTGAGTTCGTTTGTCGTCGTCCGGCGCAGTTGTTATCGGTTCATCGTTCGCCGGCCGGTCGACCTCGAAAAGCATGCCGGGGTAGCGCTCATTACCGCGCGCGATTGCAAAAGCCCTGGCGCGGCGACGGGCCAGATGATCGTTCCCCCAACACTTGCCTGACAGCAGTTTCAGCCCGGGTTCAGAGTACGCGATGCCGGTCTCCCCGGCTAGCCGGAGCGCTCGACAGGCGTGTTATAAATCGGCGCAAAACCTTTTTGCGTCTATTGCATGAGCGATACTCAATCGAGTAAAGCGGGGATCAATCCGCCCGTTTTCTTTCCTTCCGTCATCGTGGTCGGGCTGCTGGTGATCTTTGCTGCGGCCTTCCCCCACACAGCCAATCATTTCTTTAGCGCGGTACAGGGTTGGCTGATCACTAAGTTCGGCTGGCTGTACCTGGCCTCCGTCGGCGTCTATCTGGTGTTTTGCATCGTGCTGGCGCTGTCCCGCTACGGCTCGTTCAAGCTCGGGCCGGATCACAGCGAGCCGGATTTCTCCTATCTATCGTGGTTCGCCATGCTGTTCTCGGCCGGCATGGGCATCGGTCTGATGTTTTACGGTGTGGCCGAGCCGGTGTTGCATTACGCTAACCCGCCGACCGGCGAGGCCAGCACGGCGGCCGCGGCCAAGGAAGCCATGCGCATCACCTTCTTCCACTGGGGGGTGCATGCCTGGGCGATCTATGCCGTGGTCGGTCTGGCACTGGCGTATTTCGGGTTCCGCCGCGACCTGCCGCTGCGTATCAGTTCGGCGCTTTACCCGTTTATCGGCAAGCGCATTTCGGGGCCGATCGGCAATACGGTCGATGTGCTCGCGGTGTTCGGCACGCTGTTCGGCGTGGCGACATCGCTCGGCCTCGGGGCCAAACAGGTGGCGTCGGGGCTGGATTTCCTGTTCAGCGTGCCGGATTCGATGTTCACGCAGATTGTGCTGATCTGCATCATCACGGCCATGGCGACCACATCGGTCGTGTTCGGGCTGGATGCCGGTATTCGCCGTGTCTCCGAGCTCAACCTGTGGCTGGCCGCCGCGTTGTTGTTGTTCGTGATCGTACTGGGGCCGACGCTGTATATCTTCCAGTCGTTCACCCAGAACGTCGGTAACTACATCTCCTCGCTGGTCGACATGACCTTCAATTCTTATGTCTATACCGGCGGCGACGACACCAAGAGCTTCATGAGCACCTGGACGCTGTTTTATTGGTCCTGGTGGATTTCCTGGTCGCCGTTCGTGGGTATGTTCGTAGCCCGCGTATCCCGCGGCCGTACCATCCGTGAGTTCGTCGGCGGGGTGCTGCTGGTGCCGGTGGGGGCCACCTTCCTATGGATGAGCGCTTTCGGTGACGGTGCGCTGCACATGATCATGGCCCAGGGCGCGACCGATCTGGTCGGTGCGGTCAAGGACAATGTCGCAACCGCACTGTTCGTCTTTCTCGGTCATTTCCCACTGACCTGGATCACCTCGGTGCTGGGCACCATTCTGGTGGTGACCTTCTTCGTGACGTCCTCGGACTCCGGCTCGATGGTCATCGATATTCTCACCGCCAAGGACGGCGAAGAAGCGCCGGTCTGGCAGCGCATCTTCTGGGCGGTCTCGGAAGGCGTCGTGGCGATCGTGCTACTTATGGCCGGCGGCATCGGTGCGTTGCAGGCCGCTTCGCTGGCCTCGGCCTTGCCGTTCACCATCATCGTGCTGGTGATGGCGCTGGGCTTGTATAAATCATTGCGGGTCGAGGCAGTCAAGCAAGACTCGATGCGCCACATGATGAATACAGCGTCGAACGTCGCCAACGGCGGCGGGGGCAACTGGCAGCGCCGGCTCGAGACGCTAGTGTCGTCGCCGCGGCGTAGCCAGGTCGAGACCTTCCTCAAGGATACGGTCAAGCCGGCCATGGACGAGGTGGCGGAGAAATTCCACGAATCGGGTATGAGCGCCGATGTCTCCATCGAGGATGATCGCTGCTATATCGACGTCGACCACGGCGCCGAGATCGATTTCGTCTACGGCGTGCGTGCCCGGCGTTTCGCCGCACCTTCGTTCGCCATGGGCGCCCTGCGCGAGCGCAAGGGCGAGACCCGCGACCGCGGTCACTATCGCGCGGAGGTGTATCTGCGTGAAGGTGGTCAGCAGTACAGCGTCGTGGGTTATACCAAGACGCAGCTGATCGGCGACATCCTCGATCAGTACGAAAAGCATCTGCATTTCCTGCACTTGATGCGCGAATAGCCCCTGTCGATCCGCCCCGTGCAGCCCGGCGTCTCCGGACGCCGGGTATTTTCGTCTCCGGCTCGGGCGGGTCGATCGGTTATCCTTGGCAACGTTCTCGCCAGCCCGGAAGTTCATGCGCTCCAATCCGCTCGCCCTGTCCGCCGTGCCACCGATGATCAAGTGGCTGCTGATCGCGAACGGCATCGGCTTCTTGCTGCGCATCTACGATCCGCAGCTCATGATCCTGCACTTCGCGCTGTGGCCACTGGGCAGCTACCCCGTGGGTGCGACTGGCCTGAGCGTCGGCTTCAAGCCGTGGCAGCTGGTGAGCTATGCCTTCCTGCATGCCAACTTCTTTCACCTGTTCTTCAACATGTTCGGCCTGTGGATGTTCGGCCGCGTGCTGGAACAGGTGTGGGGGCAGTATCGTTTTCTGTTGTTCTATACCGTCTGCGTGATCGGTGCCGGGCTGACCCAACTCGTGGTCGTGTCGTTCATCGAGACGGGCACGATCGCCCCGACGCTCGGCGCCTCCGGGGGCGTGTTCGGCATTCTGCTGGCCTTCGGCATGATGTTTCCCAACGTGCGCGTCATGCTGTTGATTCCGCCGATTCCCATGCCGGCGAAGTATTTCGTGATCGGCTACGGTGCGCTGGAATTGTTCTTCGGCGTCACCGGCACCGAGGCCGGCGTGGCGCATTTTGCCCACCTTGGCGGTATGGCGTTTGGCTTCATCCTATTGATGATCTGGCGCCGCCAGGGCCGGCTGGGAGGCTGAGCGCATGACCGGGCATCACGGGTTTTCCGGGCCGGCGCGGCTCGCCGCGGGCCTAATGGATCGATCGAGCAGCGATACGATCCTCGAGTTGGATGCACTACCACACGTCGCGGCCAACGTGGCCCGCTGTGACTCATGAATAGCGTACTGATTCATCGCATTCTCGGGCTCGTGTTCTGCACTGTCGGCGCCATGACCGGCATCACCGGCTTCATGTTCTGGTTCGACCCGCCGGAAACACCGCTCAACAATGGCTTCCTGGCTGCCATGGTAGCCGTGGGCATTATCGCTTTCGTCGGTGGGTTGGGAATATTCCGGCGCCTCGCGGTCGCGCGATGGGCGATGATCGGTTTGGCCGCGCTGGTCCTGTGCGTGGCCGCGATCGGTATCGTGCATGCGATCGTGGTCGCCAATATGGGCGAGCTGGTGATCCTGCTGACGGCGGTGATGCCGCTGGTGCTGGTGATGTCCGCGCTCTACGAGCTCGGCCGGCCCGATGCCAAGGTCCGTTGAAACGGGCTGCCAACCTTGCGCCGACAGCCCGCCGGTAGATCGATATCAGGCGTCAGACGCTGACATTGAGCGTAACGTCGATATTGCCGCGGGTGGCGTTTGAATAGGGGCAGACCTCGTGTGCCTTGGCCACCAGGTCGTCCGCCGTCGCCTGATCCAGGCCGGGCAAAGACACATTGAGGGTGACGGCCAAGCCGAATGCATCGCCCGACGGGCCGATCCCCACCTGTCCGGTGACCTTGTGATCGGCGGGCAACTGAATTTTCTCCTTGCCGGCAACGACCTTCATCGCCCCGATAAAGCAAGCCGAATACCCGGCGGCGAACAACTGCTCCGGATTGGTGCCGTCACCGCCGGCGCCGCCGAGCGCCTTCGGCGTGCTCAGTTTTATGTCCAGTGCTTGGTCCGAACTGGCGGCGCGCCCGTCGCGGCCGCCGGTTGCGGTGGCTTCGGCCTGGTAGAGGATCTTGTCGACCGTCATGGAATCTCCTGTTGGGAATCAGGGGATCGAGATTGTCACGCTGTTTGGTTGTGCGCAACCGAACGATGCGCATGAATCTCCCGCGCGTCGTGCGGTCTTAGGTTAGAGTTGTACTGTCACTACCGTAAGCTGCCCGAATTGGCAGCGGTCCCACGATGATGAGCATCATGAACATGCGTTTTCTAGGGTTGATGGCCCTGATCGCCTTGCTGGCGGGTTGCGCCTCGGGCCCGGTCTACCGAGCGGCCGAGAAGCCGGGCGATTACGGTTACCGTGACACCATGCTGACCTCACAGCATTATCGCGTCAGTTTTTCCGGCGACGACGGTACCGCCCGCGAGACGGTCGATAACTTTGCGATGTTTCGTGCGGCGCAGGTGGCACTGTCTCACGGCTACGATCGTTTTCGGGTGGTATCGCAGCAGACTTCGCCGATCACCGAGACGACCGACTACGGCCCGTCGGCGGCCGTCGGTTACGGCTGGGGCTACCCGTTCTGGGGCACGGGCATCGGTTACAGCACGGGGAGCGTCAGCCGTACTCGCTACGAAACCGTGCTGCAGATCCAGATCGGGCCGGACGTGCCCAAAGAGGGGCCGGATGTCTATGACGCGCTTCAGATCAAGCAGAATCTGGCGGCCGAGGTTGCCGCCCAGCAGCGTTAGACCGGCAACCGGGGCGTTTCGATCAGCGTCGGTTCCGGTCGCTCTCCGGTCATGTCGTCCGTCGGGGCGGCCGGCTACCCATGCAAGCGGGGCTTTCGACCATACGGCTATCGTCTGATGCAGGCGCCGCAAGGGATTCCGTATGCTGGCATAAACTTACCGGCATAAGTACATCCGATGGCTGATAGCAAGATCGAATCGGTGCTTCGCGAAGATCGCGTCTTCGAGCCGCCGCAGGCGTTCGTCGAACAGGCCAAGCTCAAGCCGGCTGATGTCGAGGCGCTGTACCAGGCAGCACAAGACGACCACGAAGGCTTCTGGGCCGAGCGCGCGCGTGAGCACATTGACTGGCACAAGCCGTTCACGCAGACGCTGGACAGCGCCAACGCGCCGTTTTTCAAATGGTTCACCGACGGCGAGCTCAACGTCTCCTATAACTGTCTCGATCGCCACCTCGATACCAAGGGCGACAAGACGGCCATTATCTTCGAATCCGATGATGGCGAGGTCGAGCACATCAGCTACCGCGAGCTGCATGCCCGGGTTTGCCGTTTCGCCAACGCGCTCAAGGCCAACGGCCTGGGCAAGGGCGATCGGGCCGTCATCTATCTGCCCAACGTGCCGCAGGCCGCGATTGCCATGCTGGCTTGTGCTCGAATCGGCGCCATTCATTCGGTGGTCTTCGGCGGGTTTTCCGCCCCGTCGTTGCGGGATCGCATCGACGATGCCGAAGCCAAGATGCTCATCACCGCCGACGGCAACTACCGCGGCGGCAAGCTGATCCCGCTCAAGGATGTCGCCGACAAGGCGTTGTCGCAGGGCGGTGCCTCGATCGAGAAAGTGATCGTGCTCAAGCGTTCGGGCACCGACGTCGCCATGACGTCCGGGCGCGATATCTGGTGGCACGACGCCATCGACGGCCAGTCCGACGACTGCCCGCCGGAATGGGTGAATGCGGAACACCCGCTGTTCATCCTCTATACCTCCGGCTCGACCGGTAAGCCCAAGGGCATCCAGCATTCCACCGGCGGTTATCTGCTGGGCGCGATCTGCACCTGTCGTTGGGTGTTCGACCTGAGTGACGACGACGTATTCTGGTGCACCGCGGATGTGGGCTGGATTACCGGACATACCTACATCGCCTACGGCCCGACGGCCTGTGGCGCGACGCAGGTGATGTTCGAGGGCGTGCCGACCTATCCCGAGCCCGATCGCTTCTGGAAAATGGTCGATACCCATCAGGTGACTATTTTCTATACCGCGCCGACGGCCATTCGCGCGTTGATGAAGCACGGCGACGAATACCCGCAGCGCCACGCGCTGGACAGCCTCAAGGTGCTGGGCACGGTCGGCGAGCCGATCAACCCGGAAGCCTGGATGTGGTATCGCAAGATGATCGGCCACGATCGTTGCCCGATCGTCGATACCTGGTGGCAGACCGAGACCGGTGGCCACATGATCACGCCGATCCCGTCCTACACGCCGACCAAGCCGGGCTCGGTGACCCGGGCGCTGCCGGGTATCGATGCGGATATCCTCGATGAAGCCGGCAAGCCGGTCACCGATGCCGGCGCGGGCGGCGTGCTGGTGATCAAGAAACCGTGGCCGTACATGCTGCGTACAATCTGGGGCGACCCGGAGCGTTACAAAGAGACCTACTTCGGCATGTACGACGCGCACACCTACGTCGCCGGTGACTCCGCACAGCGCGACGAGCAGGGCAATTTCCGTATTCTCGGCCGTATTGACGACGTCGTGAATATTTCCGGACATCGGCTGGGCACGATGGAAGTCGAGTCCGCGCTCGTGGCGCACGCTGAAGTAGCTGAAGCCGCAGTGGTTTCCCGGCCGCATGAAGTCAAGGGCGAAGCCATCGTCGCGTTCGTCATCCTGAAGAGCGGCGAAGGTAACGACGAATTGGCATCGGACTTGCGTAACTGGGTAGCGGAACAATTGGGCGCGATCGCCAAGCCGGAAGAAATCCGGTTTGCGGACGGTTTGCCCAAGACGCGCTCGGGCAAGATCATGCGCCGCCTGCTACGCACGGTGGCGCGGGGCGACGAGGTCACACAGGACGTGTCGACGCTCGAAAACCCGCAGATTCTCGAGCAGTTGCAAGCCCGCGGTTCCTGAAGCGGGTTATAGGTTAGGGGGTGGCCGGCCCGGCTGAGGCGTATTCGCCCGCTGGGGCCGGCCTTTTTTATTCATGGCCTATTGGCCGGTTGATGTCAGCTTGGTGATGACTTTCGCCGGACGGCTGAACGGGTCGATGCGCCGTTCATGCGCGGCCGATCAGGGAAGTTGCCGCTACCGCGTTGGCGAGCATCAGGCGAATTGTACGGTGGCTCTGAGTCGACGGTCGGCAGCGCGTTTTGTACCGTGCGACCGGGACTGAAGCGTGTGCAACCCCAGAGCCGTCGTGCCTGTATTCCCTTCCTGTGGCGCAGCGACGGTGAGGTGTGACGCGGATGAGTGTCCGGCGCACTGCGTTGGTGCGCCCCGCGGGTTCCGGTGCCGCCAAAGCAGCGTTTTACCGTCATCGGCTACGTGCGCATTCCCGACGAAATGCCCCTCCCGGTGAACCGGCAAAGCCGGCGCCGCGCGCGGGTGATCTCCTGTGGGTGCGCAAGTCGTAGAAAGGCCTCGCGCTGCAGCGCGATACCAGGGCGCGGTAAGGCCCGACGGCGCGATTTTGGTCTCGCGCTTGTTGGGCGTTTCGGATGAGACGTGCCATTTAATTGCCGCCCATCGCTGTCAGAACCGTCGAGATTCGTAGCGCGCCGTTGCTGCCAAACCTACGAAGACTCTTTTGCTTGCACGCGTCATGACGCGAGGCACGTTCGCGCGGTGGCACGCCATCCGGAAGCGGTGTGCATCGCGCCCGATTACGAGCGCGCCATGCCGCGGTGCGGCGAAAGCTGGCCTGATGCTGCGCCGCACCATTACGATGCCGGATTTGGGTGTTCGAGGAATTCGACATGGCGCATGATGTGGTGATCGCGGCGGCGCAGCGAACGGCCATCGGCCGGTTGTCCGGTACGCTGGCCGGGCTGTCGGCCAGTGCTATGGGGGCGGCTCTCATTCGGGATACGCTAGCCCGCCATCAGATTAATCCCGACGTCGTCGACGATGTCGTACTTGGTCAGGTATTGACGGCTGGATGCGGTCAGAATCCGGCCCGTCAATCGGCATTGGGGGCCGGACTTCCCGAACGAGTGCCGGCCACGACACTCAACCGCGTCTGTGGCAGTGGTTTATCCGCCGTGATTGAAGCGGCTCGAGCTGTGGCGCTCGGCGACGCGCGCGTCGTCATCGCGGGCGGGCAGGAATCGATGAGTCAGGCGCCGCACCTGCTGCCGGAGTCGCGTCGCGGTCGCCGGCTCGGCGATTGGACGCTGCAAGACAGCATGATCCACGACGGCCTTTGGGACGCGTTCCATGACTACCATATGGGCCGTACCGCGGAGAATGTGGCCCAAAAGTATCGGATCTCGCGCGCCGAACAAGACGAGTTCGCCGCCTCGTCGCAGCAGCGTGCGGAAGAAGCCGGCAAGCACGGGCGCTTTGAGGACGAGATCCTGCCGCTCGAAGTGCCGCAGAAGGCCGGGGATGCGATCGCATTCGCGCGCGACGAGGGGCCGCGCCCCGGGGTGACCGCCGAAAGCCTGGCGCGGCTCGATCCGTCGTTCGTGCGTGACGGTGCGGTCACGGCGGGCAACGCCTCCGGGCTGAACGACGGCGCCGCGGTGGTCGTGGTCACCACCGAGGCGCGTTGTCGAGAGCTCGGACTGACCCCGCTGGCGCGGATCGCGGCCCATGCGACCGTCGGTGTGGCTCCGGCGCTGATGGGCATTGGTCCGGTGCCGGCCAGTCAGGCCTGTCTGCGCCGTGCCGGTTGGACGATCGACGATCTTGATCTGGTCGAGGCCAATGAAGCGTTTGCGGCACAGGCGATTGCCGTGAATCGACAGATGGAATGGCCGCTCGACAAGGTCAACGTCAACGGTGGGGCGATCGCGCTAGGGCACCCGATTGGTGCGTCGGGATGCCGTATTCTGGTCACGCTGCTGCATGAAATGGGCAAGCGCGAAGCGCACCGTGGCCTGGCAACGCTATGTGTCGGCGGCGGACAGGGCGTGGCGTTGGCCGTGGAACGTTTTTGAACAACGAGAATTCCGAATAAATCGATTCGAATCAAAGGTCTGAGAATGCCAGCCTGCAAGCCCAATCACGGGTTGGCATCGACCTTGCTTTTACAGTATTGCGCCGGTGATTCTGCGTCGTGTTGTTCTCCTCCAATGCGCTCGCGCTTCTCTTCCCATCGTCACCGGCGTAATCGCGGCTTCCGGCCGGCGGCGCCACCGCCGGCCGGTATTTTTTGCGTGATAAGGGTACGCTGCGGCGCTGCCGGATTGCTGAACTGCCGCTTTCGGCAGCGCGGAGTCTCGACCGGCGCCATGGCGGGCCGACCGTTTGACCCGCATGAATGCCGGGCACACGAAGTTTGGGGTGGCCCAATTGCATTGTGCAACGGATAATGGGGCCCATGTCGCGCCTGGCCTGGCTGTTCGCGCCCAGCGGAGAAAACGTGTCCTTCGCCATACGCTGTTGCGTATCGGTGGCGCTTTCTCTGTGGCTCGCGTTCTATCTCGAACTCGATAACGCCTACTGGGCGTTCATCAACGTAGCGATTCTCATCCAGCCGCTGCCGGGCTTTCTGGTGGTGCGCGGGTTTGCGCGTCTGGCGGGCACGTTTGTGGCCGCCTGTGTCGCGATCCTGTTGATCGCCTTGTTCGCCCAGAGCTATACGCTGTTCTCGATCGCGCTCATCGCCTGGGTTTCGGCGATGGTGTTCTGTGCCAGCCTGTTCCGGAACAACATGTCGTACGGCTTCGTGCTGGCGGGCTACGTGGCCGTGATCATCGGTGTCCGTGCGATGTCGGACCCCACGACGGTGTTTTCGGTGGCCGTGGCGCGATCGTCGGAAACCGCGCTGGCGGCGGTCGTGGCGGCGTTCGTGAGCGTGGTTCTCGCGCCAAGCGTCACGGCGCGGAAGTATTTTCAGGCGCGCGTGGACGCGCTCAAGGCGATCGGGCATCAGTTCCGTGTGCTTGACCGATCACCGGACGAACTCGACGGCGATACCGATCCGAATACCCCGCACCCCCAGTTGCATGCGCTGGTGGAAAAGACACTCACGCTGGAGCAGACGCGTCAGTATGCGCGCTTCGATGCGCCCGGTTTCGCCGAATACAACCGGCTCGCGCGCCGGCTTGATTACGAACTGCTCTCGATCGTGAGCGCCATGGCCTCGTTGCAGGTATATCTCGGCAAACTCGGGTCGTCGGTGGACCGTGGCCCGCTTCGAGCGCTCGATCATGCGGCCGAACTGCTGGAGACCGATCCGGGGAATACGCGCGAGATCAAGCACGCCTTCGGCGAGGCTTACAACGATGTCCTGTCCGAGGCGCGCCTGGGCGGCCAGGAAGGCAACCGTGCCCGTTCGCTGGTGGACTGGGTCGTGCTCAGTCGCGCCTTGGACATGGCCAATCGTATGCGGGCGGCGGTGATCAAGCACGGCATGCTGATCGCCGAACGCGGGGCCGGGGCACGCACCGCCTCGCGTCGCAGCGAGTTCTCCACCGCCAACCCGATCGGGGAATCGGTCAAGGTCACGATCCGGGCGGCGGCGGCGATGGGGTCCGGCGCGGCGATCTGGGCCACGCACGACGACCCCGCGCTGGCGGGCACCATGGTGCTGTTGTCGGTCCTGACGACATTGTTCGCGCTGATGGACGACCCGGCCGGCGGGGCGCGCGGGTTCGGCATCGGCGGGCTGGTGGCAGGCGTGGCCGCTTTCTTCGTGAATTTCGTATTCCTGCCGCAGGCGACCAGCTTCGCCATGTTGATGCTGGTCCTGTTGCCTTGTGTCTTCGTCGCCGGGCTGGCCATGGTGAATCCATCGACGGCGCTCATCGGCCGCGTCGCTCTGGTGCAGTTCGCGCTGTTCGTGCATCCGGCCAACGACGGCAGCCGGCAGACATTCGTGAGTTTCCTGGAAACGTTCCTAGGCGCGGAACTGGCGGTGATCCTCGCGCTCGTGGCGTTTGCCTTGGTCTTGCCGGTCAACCCGCGACAACTGCTGCGTGATCGCCTGGCCGGTATTTTCGGCGAGCTGGCCGCCGGGTTTGCCGAGCCGCGCGAACGCTTCGAGACTCGAGTTTACGATCGGCTGGTCAAACTGCCGGTCGCCGCGGACCGGGGCGAATTTCACGTTTCCGCTCGTCAGGCCGCCTTCGCGGCCGTGAACATGGGCGTCGAGGCCCGGTCGCTGCGAGTGCTGGCTGACCGTGCCGGCTTCAGCGACAGTACGCGGGCCGCTATCCACGATACGCTCGCCGGGCTCGAATCGATGTTCAAACGCGGTTATCCGCGGGTAGCGAAGGTGTTCGATATGCAAATCGAAGCCAACCGGCTGGCCCGGCGCCTGCTGGATGAAGCCCTCACCTTTTCGCCGCGCAAGCGTATGCGTTATGGCGTGCGTGCGTCGGTTTCGGCGGAGTTGATGGCGGCCGCGCTGGCCGATTACGGGCAGGCGCGCGAGAATACCGACGGTCAACGCATTCGCCTGGGGGAAGCGGATCGTGCTACCTGAAACGATCACTATCGGCGGTATTTACCTGCCGGTCTTCCTCGGTTTCCTGGCGGCGACCGGTGTGGTGTATTTCATGCTGCGCTGGGTCGCACAGCGCCTGCATCTTTATCGCCTGTTCTGGCATCCGGCCCTGGCGGGCGCGGCAGTCTTCGTCATCCTGTTGTCCTGCCTTTTGATCTGGTTCGGCCCCTGAGCGTGATTTGTGAAGTTCTGGTGAATTGATGGCCAATGCGAAGAATATTCTGAAAACGACGGCGCGGGTGGCGGCCACGCTGGTGATCGTGGCGATTGCGGGGGTGCTCGGATGGTTCGCCTGGCAGCACTACGTCTATGCGCCATGGACCCGTGATGCACGCGTGCAGGCTGACGTGATCAATATCGCGCCGGAAGTCTCCGGCACCGTGACCGACGTGGCCGTGGCCGACGACAGCTACGTACATAAGGGCGATCTGTTGTTCAAGATCCAGCCGATCCGCTACAAGCACAACGTGGCCGAGGCCAAGGCCAATCTCCTGGCCGCCAAGGCCTCGCTGGCGTACTCGGCGCGCAACGCGCGTCGGCTCGAGCGCTTGCCGCCGGGCGGGGTCTCGACCCAGAACCTGCAGCAGGCCCAGTCGGCCGAGCAACGCGACCGGGCGTCGGTCGCCCAGTACAAGGCGCAGCTAGCCCAGGCCAAGCAGAACCTTGAATGGGCGACCGTGCGTTCGCCGGTCAACGGCTACGTCACGCATCTGCTGCTGGATCAGGGGGATTACGCGACCCAGGGGTCGCCGGCGATGACCCTGGTCGATGCCGAGACCTTCCGGGTGACGGCTTATTTCGAAGAAACCAAGCTGTCCAAGATTGCCGTGGGCGACCCGGCCGAGATCGTGCTGATGGACGGCGACAAGCACTTCAAAGGCCATGTCGCCAGCATCGGGCGCGGCATCGCGATTCCCAACAACGCCAAGGGCGAACGTAATCTGCCGAACGTCGACCCGACTTTTCAGTGGGTTCGTCTCGCCCAGCGCGTACCAGTAACCATCGCGTTCGACCGGGCGCCGCAGAAGTTGCCGTTGTCGGTGGGCCTGACGGCCACCGTGCATGTGCACCCCAATGCAGACAAAGACAACGGCTACGATGCCTCGGCGCACAAGGGCAATCTGCGCTGGTCGCCGGCACGGGCCGGCCAGTTCGACGACTCGGGGCAGAGCGCCTCGTCAGCCGGCCAGTTGTCAGCCCACAGGACTCACGACTGAGCGCCTAGGCGGATGCGGCGGGCCGCCGCCCGACATCCTCGAGCCGGTCGACGCGGCGCAGGGCAGGGAACATCCACATCCAGGCGCCGACCACGGCCAGGGTCCCGATGCCGCCGAGTACCACCGCGGGTACGGTGCCGAAGATGCCGGCCGTGACGCCGGATTCGAATTCGCCCAGCTCGTTGGACGCGCCGATGAACAGCATGTTCACCGCGTTCACGCGGCCGCGCATGGCATCCGGCGTGGCCAGCTGGATCAGCGTGGAGCGCACGAACACGCTGATCATGTCGGCCGCGCCCATTGTCGCCAGCGCCGCGAACGACAGGATGAAGTTCGTCGACAGCCCGAACACGATCGTGCCGATACCGAAAATCGCCACGGCGGCGAACATCACCGGCCCGGCGCGCCGGTTCAGCGATACCCGCCCCAGATAAATACCCATCAGAAACGCGCCGATCGCTACCGCGCTGCGCAGCGCGCCGAGCCCGGCCGGGCCGGTGTGCAAAATCGAATGGGCATAGACCGGGAGCAGGGCCGTCGCGCCGCCCAGCAACACCGCGAACAGATCCAGCGAGATCGCGCCGAGGATGATCGGGCGCGTGCGGACATAGACGATGCCGGCCGTGAAGCGCTCGAATGCGCTCTGCTGGGTCGTATCGGCCTGAGCCGGCAATGGCCGCGTAATACTCGCAGCCGCGATCGCCGCGACCAGCGATAACGCGGTGCACAAGCCGTAGGCGATCGCTGGGCCGGCCAGATACACCGCCCCACCCAGTGCCGGACCGCCAATGATCGCGACCTGGAATACCGACGAACTCAGGGCGATTGCCTTGGGGAGTCGATCTTCACCGACGACCTGCGGCAACAGCGACGAAAAGCTCGGCCCGGAAAACGCCCGGGCGACGCCGAACAGCACCAGGACACCATAGAACCCGAGCGGCGATTGCGTGCCGGACAGCGTGAGCATCAGGAACAGCACGCCGGCCACCGCGACCAGCAGGCAACTCACGGTCACCAGCAGCTTGCGCGAGACGCGATCGGCAATATCGCCCGCCGGCAGCACCAGCGCCGCCATAGGCAGAAACTGGGCGAGCCCCACCCAGCCCAGGGTGAGCGGGTCGTGGGTCATCGTGAACAGCTGCCAGCCTACCACGACCGACTGGATCTGGTTGACGGTCGCGGCCGCAAAGCGACAAACCAGCAGCTTGCGAAAGGCGCGGTCGCGCAGGGGGCTGTCGGGGGCCGGTATCAAAAAACCACGCATAGGGCGCGGATTGTTGCACAGTCCAGCAATTCGCGCCCGCGAGCGGGCGATTCGGTCAGTTGCGGTTTGGCCGGGTGTAGTGGATCGCCTCGATCTCCAGTTCGCGGCGCGATGCGGGCAGCGTCACATCGACCACGTCGCCGGTGCGCTTGCCCAGTAGCGCGCGCGCCACCGGCGAATGCAGGCTGATCGCGCCGGACGCCGCATCGGTTTCGTCGGCGCCGACGATCCGGTAGCAATGCCGGGAATCGTCGGCATCGACCACGTCGACCCAGGCCCCGAAAAAGACCTGGTCGGGGTTGTCGGTCCGCGGATCGACCGCGGTCAGCTCGTCGACGCGCTTGCCGAGGTAGCGCACGCGCCGATCGATCTCGCGCAGTTCCTTCTTGCGATAGATGTACTCGGCGTTCTCCGAGCGATCGCCCTCGGCCGCGGCATCGGCCAGCTTGCGCACCACGAACGGGCGTTTCTCGCGCCAGAGATAATCCAGCTCGTCGGCCAGCGCCTGCCAGCCTTCCCGAGTGATGTAGTCGCGCTTGGCCATGGTTCGATGCCTGGGCCCGTGAGCGGGGGTTGCGGATGACCGGAGAGGATAAATCACCATCCGCCCGCGGTCACCGGGATGCACGGGCGTCCTCTGTGCGGCAGTCTGAACGACGGGTGCTGCGACCGCCGGATACGATGAAAGACGACTGGATCGACGCCGATGCCTGCACACTGTCCCGAGCGCTGGACGAGCGGCGAATTGGCGCCGAGGCGCTGATGCAGTGTTTTCTGGAACGCATCGATGCGGTCAACGACCGACTCAACGCCATCGTGTCGCGTCGCCCGGCCGATCAGCTGCTGGCCGAGGCCGCGGCACGCGATCGGGCCTGGGCGGCCGGCAAGCCGCGCCGCGGCTGGCTGGATGGCCTGCCGATGGCGATCAAGGATCTGTCGACCACGGCCGGGCTGACCACCACCTTCGGCTCGCCGCTGTTTGCCGATCATGTCCCCCATGCGGACAATCTCATGGTCTCGCGTTTGCGCGCGGCGGGCGCGATTTTCATTGGCAAGACCAATACGCCCGAGTTTGGCTTGGGCTCCCAGACCTACAACCGCGTGTTCGGCGCCACCGGCTCCGCCTACGATTCCAGGCTGACGGCGGGTGGCTCGTCCGGCGGCGCGGCCGCCGCGTTGGCCGCACGCATGGTGCCGATCGCCGACGGCAGCGACATGATGGGCTCGCTGCGCAATCCGGCGGCCTATAACAACGTTTTCGGCCTCAGGCCGTCGCCGGGCCGCGTGCCGGCACTGCCGGTGCCGGACGTATTCTCGCCCAGTCTGGGCACGGAAGGCCCCATGGCCCGCTCGGCCGCCGATCTGGCCGCGCTGCTGGCGACGCAGGCCGGGCCCGACGCGCGCGCCCCGCTATCGATCCGCGAGGATCCGGCCGGATTGGCAGCGCCGCTGTCGGGTGATATCGAGGGGCGCCGCATCGCCTGGCTGGGCGACTGGGATGGGTATTATCCGCTGGAGGCCGGCGTGCTCGAGGTCGGCGAGCGCGCGTTGGCCCGGCTATCCGAGGCCGGCTGCGAGATCCAGCCTTGCACGCCGCGTTTCGACCCGGATCGGCTCTGGCAAGCCTGGTGTGTGCTGCGCCAGATCCTGGTAGCTGGCAAGTTCGAGATGCTGTACCGCGATCCCGAGAAACGGGCCGCGCTCAAGCCCGAAGCCGTGTGGGAAATCGACGCCGGACTCGGCCGTACGGCCATCGAAGGCCACCATGCCCA
Organism: Salinisphaera hydrothermalis C41B8; assembly: GCF_000732535.1. Taxonomy (GTDB): domain Bacteria; phylum Pseudomonadota; class Gammaproteobacteria; order Nevskiales; family Salinisphaeraceae; genus Salinisphaera; species Salinisphaera hydrothermalis. The sequence continues at coordinate 66,482 of NZ_APNK01000012.1, read as the reverse complement.
GGTCACGCGCAGCGCCTGGTTCGCCGAGCTGAACCGGCTGTTCGACGAGTACGATGCGATCGCGCTGCCCAGTGCCCAAGTCTTTGCTTTCGATCGCAATCGCTGCTGGCCCGACCGCATCGCGGGTCGGGCGATGGACACCTATCATCGCTGGATGGAAATCGTGATCCCTGGCTCCTTGTCGGCCGGACCCACACTCGCCCTGCCGGCCGGCTTCGATGATCGCGGAAGGTCGATGGGCATCCAGCTGTTGGGCTGCCAGCGCGGTGAGCGCGGGCTGTTGGAGATCGCGGCCGGCTACGAGGGGGTTGCGGCCGACGTGCTCGGACGTCGGCCGGCGTTGTAAGACTCCCTCAGCTGGTGTTGCCCATCGAGCCGGGCGGCGGCGGCAGATCGTCCGGCACGAAGAAGTCCGGCCACAGTTCCTGGCTTGGGTCGACGGCATAGACCGAGAAGTCGGTGACGCCGGCGTCGGCGAGCACGCGATCGTCCATGCAGAACTGGCCGGTAAATTCGCGCGCGGGCTGCGTGAGGATGACATGCGCGGCGTCGGAGACGATCTCCGGCGTACGGCAATGCTCGCGCAATTCCTTGCCGCCGATCAGGTCGATCGCGGCGGTAGCGATGCCGGTGCGCGGCCAGAGCGCGTTGAAGGCGATGCCGTCGTCGCGGAATTCCTCGGCCATGCCCAGCACGCACAGGCTCATGTTGTACTTCGCCATCGAATAGGCGACGTGCGGCGCGAACCACTTGGGCTGCAGATCGAGCGGCGGCGACAGGTTGAGCACATGGGGGTTGTCGGCCTGTTTCAGATACGGAATACAGGCCTGGCTGACCAGAAACGTGCCGCGGCCGTTGATCTGGTGCATCAGATCGTAGCGCTTGGCCGGCGTGTCGGGTGTCTTGGTCAGCGAGATCGCGCTGGCATTGTTCACGCAGATATCGATGCCGCCGAAATGCTCGGCCGTGCGCCGCACCGCCGCCTCGACGGCGTTTTCGTCGCGAATGTCGCACACCAGCGGCAGGGCGCGCCCGCCCGCCGCCTCGACCTCGGCCGCGGCGGTATGGATCGTGCCCGGGAGTTTCGGGTGCGGCTGATCGGTCTTGGCGGCAATCGCGATGTTGGCACCGTCCGCGGCGGCGCGCTTGGCGATCGCCAGCCCGATGCCGCGCGAGGCGCCGGTGATGAACAATGTTTTGCCCGCCAGGCTATTAGCGCCCGGCGTTTTTAGCTCGGCCATGAGCTCCTCCGAAGGATTGATAGTGCGTTATTCATTTTTTCGGCAGCGCCAGGCGCATCACGCGCTCGGTCAGCCATGGCGGCATGCCGCTCGGCGCCATGCGGCCGGCGCGCATCAGCCAGCGATAGGACAGCCCGGGGACGACCTGCGACGTACGGCCAAGACCGCGCAGCCCGGCGCGTGCAACCTCGTCCGCCGACAGGATCGCGCCCGCACGTAGTGGCCAGGGCCAGCCCGATGGATCGAAATTCACCTTGTCGAAGAATTCGCTCTGGGTCAGACCGGGGCAGAGCGAGACCACGTCGATACCGCTATCGGCGAGTTCGGCATGCAGCGCCTCCCCGAAAAAGCGATTCCACGCCTTGGTCGCGGAATAACCGGCGAACTCGGGGCTAGGGAGAATGCCGGCGATGGACGCCAGCATGATGATGCCGCCGCGGCCCTCGGCGCGCATGGCCCGGCCGAAGTGATGCGTGAGCTTGAGTGGCGCGCGGCAATTGAGCGCCAGCGTGGCCAGCTCGTCGTCGAGCGCGTGATCGAGGAAGCGCCCGGTCTGCCCCGCGCCGGCGTTATTCACCAGCAGGCCGATATGGCGCAGATCCAGTGCTTCGAGGATAGTGTCCAGGCCGTGTTCGTCGGTCAGATCGGCGGCAATCGCCAATGCGCGCGATTTCGTTTCGGTCTCGATATCGTTGGCAATGGCCTGCAGGCGATCGCCCCGGCGGGCCACCAGCGCCACGTTCACGCCGCGCGCGGCGATCTGGTGGGCGAATGCCTCGCCAATGCCGGAGGAGGCGCCGGTGATCAGCGCCCACGGGCCGTATTGGTCGGAAAAACGAGCCATGGCTAGTTTAGCCAGGCCAGGCCGGCGTTGAGGTACAGCGCATAGCTGGCCCAGATCAGATAGACCGCGAACAAGGCGCCGGCGATGCGATCAGCGCGCCAGAACGCCGCCGTGGTGGCGGCGATCGCCACCCAGAGCAGCAGAATCACCAGCAACGCCCAGCCCAGCGCATGTGCGCCGAACGCCACCGGCATCCAAAGCGCGTTGAGCGCGAGCTGGACCACGAACAGGCTCAGTTCGCGTCCGAGCCCGCGGGCGCGCCAGACACGCCATGCGGCCACGGCCATCGCGATGTACAGCAGGGTCCAGACGATCGGAAACGCCGCATCGGGTGGTGTGCCGGGTGGCTGGGTGAGGGCCGCATACCAATCGCCGGGCGGCGCGAGCGCGCCGGAAAGCGATGTCAGCGCCACCAGAATGCCGCAGACAGCGGCGGCCAGAGTCGGGTTGAAAGGCTTGCGCGCGATGTCTGTCGTCATGGCCGGCTCCTGCAATCAGCCCGGGGTGCCGGCCGTTTCCAGCAACAGGCCGGGCATCGCCTCGGATGTGCCGAGATAGGGCGCGATCTCGATGGTCACGTTCGGGTGCATGGTGCGCGTCTGTTCGACCTCGGCCGGAATATCCTCGGCGACATGGCGGCCGGCGGCGAGAAAATACGGCAGCACCGTGACGTGCGTGGCGCCGCGCTCGATCAGCCGTTCCAGGCCGTCCGGAATGCTCGGCGGGGCCAGCTCGAGAAACGCACAGTCGATGGCGGCGAAGCGGTCGCCGGCGCTTTCGCGGACGCGATCGGTCAGGGCCCGGACTTCATCGTTGGATTCGGCCCGGCGGCTGCCATGGGCCACCACCAGTAAAGCGTGTATCATGCAATCAACCCTGATGAAACGAACGGCCACACGAGAATATCGGTGGCTCGTTCCGCGATCCATCGATGCTATCAGACGCCACCGGCGTCCTCCTTGATAGAATAGCGCCCCGACCGACAAACGCCGCCTTTTTGGCGAGGTTCGAAATGTCAATGCCCCAGAACGAACCCGTGACCTTCACGCGCGACTGCGAGGCCGTGCTGATCCCGGCCGGCGATACCGTCGAGATCCCGGTGGGCACGCATGGCAACGTTACCCAGGCCCTGGGTGGCTCGTTCACCGTGTATATCGCCGGTAACCTCATCCGCATTGCGGGCGAGAATGCCGACGCCATCGGCAAGGAAGCGCCGGAACCGCTGGCGCTGCCGGAAAACGCCACCGCCGAGGATGTCGAAGCGATGGTGTGGGAACAGATGCAGACCGTTTTCGATCCGGAGATCCCGATCAATCTGGTCGATCTGGGTCTCGTCTATCGCTGTGAATTCGATCACTCCGACCCGGACAACCGCGTGGTCGATATCGACATGACGCTCACCGCGCCCGGCTGCGGCATGGGCGATATTCTTGTCGACGACGTCCGCTCGAAGGTGCGGATGGTGCCGACCGTGGCCCAGGTCAACGTCGAACTCGTTTTCGACCCGCCCTGGAGCATGGAAATGATGAGCGATGCCGCCAAGCTGCAGGTGGGCATGCTTTAGCGTGTCCCGGCGCTGCTGTGTCGGTCTTCGATGTTCTCGGTCCGCCGATGAACCTAATAGGCGCCAATGGCGGACGGGGTTTCGCGACCTGCTTAGTTCCGGAGCGTCGCCGGTCCTGACTCTTCGTTCCTTAAGCTGTTTCCGCAGATCGACACAGATCACGCAGATGGCGGTTAATCCTTGGAGGCGCGAGCTAGATCGGGGGCGCGAGCGGCCATTGACGCTTCGTTCTCCGCGCTGACTTCGGGGTCAATTGCGGGTTAGCGCCTCGAATCCGCTACCCCACGAGAGCACAACCTTATCTGTGTGAATCGGCGTTGATCGGTGAACTGCTTTATTCGCCGAACGAAGCCCGAAAGTGCAATGGCGCCTAGTGCCAATTGGGTCGAAAGACTCGTCCGCCATCGCGTCATTCGCGTTTATTGGCGGCCTGGATTCGTGACCGCATTGGCCCGGGGACGCCGCGGGCACTGGCCCTTTGTTCCTTAAGGCGTTTATCCGCAGATCGACACAGATTCACGCAGATAGCGGTTAATCCTTGGAGGCACGAGTTCGATCGGGGGCGCGAACCGCTATTGACGCTTCGTTCTCCGGGCTGACTTTGGGGGCGGCGTTCCGGCCGACTCAGTTGCGCGTTAGCGCCTGGAATCCGCTACGCCGCAAGAGTACAACCGCATCTGTGTGAATCTGCGTTGATCGGTGGACAGATTTATTCGCCGAACGAAGCCGGGAACGCACGATGGTGCTTCAGGCGTGTGAAACGGTAGCCCGGTCCCGGGGGCGCGATGCGCTGCCTAGAAGTGCATGATGCCCAGCACGCCGATGACGATCAGATAGGCGGCCACGATGTAGTTGAGCAGCCGCGGCGCCAGCAGGATCGCGACGCCGGCGACCAGAGAGATGACGGGTGCAAGATGGCCGCTGCTGATGGTAATCGTCATGGGGTCGTCGTCGTTTGTTGGGCGGAGCCGGCAGTTTCGATGATGCGCTGAATCGGCACAAGCGGCAGCCGCAACCCAGTCACGGGTCGCTCTCGCTTTGTTCGAGTTCGGCGCCGATCAGGCGTTCCAATCGCGCGCGCTGGGCGGCGATCACTTCACGCGTGCCGGCCTTTAGGTCGCGCGTGGCCCGCATGGCGGCAAAGCCCTCGGCGAGCAGGTCGTAGGTTTGGCCCAGGCCGAAGGTGCGCGCCGGGGCGCTGGCGAGTTTGAAGGCCCACCAGGCCGCGCGGTTGTCGGCATAGTCGGCGACCAGATCCACCAGCTCCTCCAGCCACAGAATCTGCTGCAGTCGCGCCTCGCGCCGGCCGACGCGGCGCAGCGCGCGGACATAGCTGTGCGGGTTAAGCGTGGCGTGCTCGGCCAGCAGTGCGTCGGTCATGGCGATATCCAGGCTCTCGGCCGCGGCCTGCAGCTCGATGGCGATCACCAGCGGCCGGTCGCGATCGACGATGCGATCCACCGCCCGCGCCACTTTCTGCGGGCGTCCGGTGAGTTCGGACCAATCGGCATCGCGATAGAAACGACGGGTCAGGAAGCGCAGCAGGGCGTGGCCGTCGTAGGCCGCCACGCGCTCGGTGTGAAACGCCGCGACGTGATCCGACTGCCAATGCCGTAGTTCCGACAGGCGCTGGTGAAACGACGGATCGTCACGGGCGGCGATCTGCGCGCGGGCCTCGCTGAGCGCGGCGAGCGCTTCGCTGAGCGGGCGGGGCGCGACCGTCACGGTTGGGCCGGGACGCGGCCGATAGCATCGGTCTCGAGGCTGCCGAGATAAAGCCACTGGCCGGCTGGCGTCACGCTCGTGATGGGGGCATAGGCATTGTTGCGGTCGTCGATGCGCTGGCTGATGACGTGGCCGTTGTTGGCGACATGCACGATATGGCCAACGTGCGCTGGCGCCGGCTTGAGCCAAGATGGCAGGCGGTGAATGACTTCGCGCAGCCATGGGTACGGAGCGGCGAAATCCAGCACCGTGTTGCGCGGCGCGAACAGCGCGATCCAGAAACCGCGATGCGCGGTATCGGCGTCGATGCCGTCGGGGAAGCCCGGCAGGTCGTCAATGAACACATCGTGCGCGCCCGCGTGCGGACCGGTGAGCCAATAGCGCGTCACGCGGTAGGCCCCGGTTTCGGTGACCAGGACATAGGCGTCATCGGGCCCGAGGGCCACGCCGTTGGCGAACTGCAGGCCGTCCAGCAAAACATCGGTGCGGCCGGTTTTCGGATCGTAGCGCAGCAGCCGTCCGTCGCCGTGATGTTCGAGGATGGCAGTGCGGTAAGCCGTATGCGGCCAGCGGCTGCTGGCGTCGGTGAAATAGACGCGCCCGTCTTTCGCGACGGTGACATCGTCGGTGAAGCCGAACGGACGGCCGTTCGCGCTGCTCGTCAGTTCGGTGATCTGGCCCTTGCGGTTGATTGCAAGCAGGCCCTGATCGGCGTCGGCGACGTACAGCGTGGCGCGTTGCGACCCCGGCGATGCATCGCCGGATGCCGCGTTGTCGGCATCGGCCACCGTTCGGTCAGCTCGGCTCGTGCCGTCCGGGCGCTGATGCTGCTTGGCGCGCGGCAGCGGCGGGCCGAACGCCAGACCCAGCGGGCGGCCGTTGGTGGTCGCGAACACCTGACCGTCGCTGCGGCCGGTCGCCTTGTCGGCATCGAAACGACGAATGGTACCGTCGGCATAGCCGGCGTACAGCCGGCCCTCGGGACCGATGGCGACGGTTTCCGGGCCGGTGCCGGCGCCGATGCCCAGCCGCGTGAGCGCCGACATCGGACGGGTGTCGCTATCCAGGGCGTGCACCGGCGGCGCCTGCCATGCCACCGGGTCGAATCGCGACGGCCAGAGCGTGGCGTAGGCCACGAAGCCCGCGACCAGGATCAATGCGAGCAGCAGTATCCTCATGTTCCTCCAGCAGTCGCGCGGTCAAAGCGTTCGTTCCCGTATACTGCCAGTGACCCGTGAATGACGTGCCTATTCATACCGGCCCATGACCGACCACGCCAACCCCGACCTGCAGGCCAAGCGCCGCGCCAGTCTCGCACGCATCCAGAAGCTGGCGTACTGGCTCGACGATGCGTTTCGCGTGCCGATCATCGGTAAGCGCGTCGGCATCGACGGCATTATCGGCATGGTGCCGTTCGCCGGCGATTTTGCCGGTCTGGCCCTGTCCAGCCTGATGATCGGCGAAGCGGTGCGTCTTGGCGCACCCAAGCGTCTGCTGGTGCGCATGGGCGCCAATGTCGGCGTGGATTTCGTTATCGGCTTGGTGCCGGTGGCTGGCGATTTGTTCGACATGGCTTACAAGGCAAATCGCCGTAACCAGGCGCTCGTGCAGCGCTGGCTGGAGGAGGTGACCGGAGAATCCAAGGGTTCGCGCGGCAAGGAGTCAGTGGCGATCCTGTTGGGCGTGGCGGCGGCGCTGGTGGTGTGCGTCGGGCTGTGGCGCGCCGTCTTCGGTTGAAACGAGTCGAGGTGCCGCCCGAGCGCCGTATTGGCGACCGTGCGACGATCCAGGGTCGAAGCGACTCGATTGGCCCAAGCCTCGTGTCTTGCCCAATGTCGGCGAAAACGTCCGGCGCGGCCTGCCTCGTTCGATAGTCACAGGGTCTCGCGATCATGGATGATGAAACACGCTGCTCGCCGCGCCGCCTGCGCGACATTCTTAGTGCCGCCATGGCCGATCGATCGTTTCGATATGAGCCGATCGAGCTGGCGGGCGGCGGCCGTGTTATCGATCGCGGGCCGGGCATCGCCGAACTGGTACCGGCCGCGCCCGTGCCGGATGCCGCGGCGACGATTATTTCGGCTGGTATCCACGGCAATGAGACCGCGCCGTTGGAATTGCTGTTGCATCTGGCCGGAGATCTGGATGATGGTGGCATAACGGTTGGCGCGCCGACCTTGCTGATCGTGGGGCATCCCGCGTCAATCGTCGCCGAAACCCGCTACATCGAAACCAATCTGAACCGTCTCTTCACGCGCGAGGTCGCGGCCGGCAACACGCGCGAACACGCTCGCGCCCGCGAGTTGATGGACGCGGTGGATGCGTTCTGGGCGGCGCATGCCGGCCCAGGCACAGGCGAGGACCAACGTACGACGCCCTTGCATCTGGATATGCACACCGCGATCCGCGAAAGCCGTTATCCACGGTTTGCGGTCGAACCCTTGGCCGACATCGAAACGCCGGCCTCTGTCTGGCGCGTGATGGCTGCGGCCGGTCTGCAGGCGGTACTGTCTCAGCACGCGCCCAGCCCCACGTTTTCGCATTACAGCCGGGCGGTGCACCATGTGGTGGCGTTCACGCTCGAACTTGGCCGAGTCGCAAGATTCGGTGGCAACGATCTGGCGCCGCTGGCGTCGATGGCCGATTGGCTGGCTGCGCGCGTGTCCGGGCAGCCCGCGGCCGAAACGCCGCTGGAGGCGCTAACCTTCTTCCGCGTGGTCGACGAGCTGTGCCGCGTCAGCGAAGATTTTTCGCTGGGTTTCGACGACGATGTCGCCAATTTCACGGCGTTTGAGGTGGGCGTCGTGATTGCGCGCGACGGCGAGGCCGGCGAGACGGTGGTCGCCGATGCGCCGGTGTATGTTGTATTTCCCAATGCGCACGTGGAGCGCGGCGCGCGTGCGGCTTTGCTCGCGCGTCCCGTGTCCGCGTCGAGCCCGCAGGCCTCGGGCGCGCCGTCTGGCGGCTAACACAGCGGCCTGTCTGGACAAGACCGGCAAGCGCCGGGTGGCGGCATGAAGGCGCCGCCACGCCGGCGTATACGACCGATGCGTGATGTCTTTGTGATCACACGGCTGCTACGCTAGCGCGTTTGCTGCACCGCGAGGGCGACTAAACGCGCATGGCAGATAACGCGATACCGCTGGTCGTTCGGGACCTGCACAAGAGCTTTAACGACAATCCGGTGCTCGAAGGTCTTTCACTGGAAGCACATGAGGGCGACGTTATTTCGTTGATCGGTGCGTCCGGGTCGGGCAAGAGCACGTTTCTGCGCTGCATGAATCTGCTCGAGATCCCGAATGCGGGCGACATCGTGGTCCACGGCGAGAGCGTCAAGTTCAAGACCCGACGCGGCGAGCGCGAGCCGGCGGACTGGAAGCAGGTCGAGCGCATTCGGGCGCGGCTATCGATGGTGTTTCAGGGCTTCAATCTCTGGGCCCACATGACGCTGATCGGCAACGTCATCGAAGCGCCGGTGCATGTGCTCGGCAAGTCGAAGAAAGAAGCGCGCGAACACGCCATGGCGCTGCTCGAGCGTGTGGGACTGGCCGATCGCGCCGATTATTTCCCGGCCCAGCTGTCCGGCGGCCAGCAGCAGCGCGGCGCGATCGCTCGCGCGCTGGCCATGGACCCGGAAGTGATGTTGTTCGACGAGCCGACGTCGGCGCTGGATCCGGAACTGGTCGGTGACGTGCTCAAGGTCATGCGCGAACTGGCCGACGAAGGCCGGACTATGGTCGTGGTGACCCATGAGATGGATTTCGCGCGCGATGTATCGTCGCAGGTGATCTATCTGCACCAAGGGCGGGTGGAAGAAGCCGGCAAGCCCGAGGACGTGTTTGGCAATCCCAGCTCGGAGCGGCTCAAGCAGTTCCTGGGCCCCCGATTCTGATTCGCGCCCGATGATTGATTTTCATGGATACGGCTGGCGGCTGCTCGGTGGCGCGTTGCTCACCGCCGAGCTCGCCGTGCTTTCACTGGTGCTGGCGTTGATGATCGGGCTGGTAGTGGCCAGCATCAAGTTGTCGCGCTCCTCTGTGCTACGCGGATTCGCGCTGCTTTACACCACGATTATCCGCGGCGTGCCGGATCTGGTAATGATGATGCTGCTGTTCTACGGCGGCCAGATTGGCGTGAACATGGTGGTCGACCAGTTCAACAGCTGGCTCGGGACGAACGTCTTCATCAACGTCAACGCGTTCATGGCTGGCGTCATTACGCTCGCCGTAATCTACGGCGCGTATATGTCCGAAACCTTCCGAGGTGCGTTTCTGGCCGTGGATGCCGGCCAGATGGAAGCCGCGCGCGCCTACGGCATGAGCGGCTGGCTGGCGTTTCGACGGGTGCGTTTTCCGTTGATGATGCGCCATGCGTTGCCGGGCATTAACAACAACTGGATGGTGCTGCTGAAGTCGACGGCGCTCGTGTCCATCATCGGCCTGTCCGACATGGTGCATATTGCCGACCAGGCAACGAAGGCCACCCATCAGCCGTTCCTGTTCATGGTGCCGGTGGGGCTGGGTTATCTGGCGATCACGAGTGTGTCCGAACTGGCCGTACGCTGGCTGCGCCAGCGTTACGATGCCGGCTTCCATACCGCCAAGCGGGGGGCGTGATGGAACACTGGCTCGCCCAGGTTGCGCCATTCCTGTCGCACAACACGATTTTCACGCCGGCCACGCTGGCGGCGTACTGGGGCGGGATGGTCACCACCGTCCAGCTCGTCTTCATTTCGCTGGTGATCGGTATCGTGCTGGCGATCCCGCTGGCCATAGGGCGGGCGTCGCACCGGGTGTGGATTTCCGGGCCGATCTGGTTCTACACCTATGTGTTCCGCGGCACGCCGCTACTGATCCAGCTGTATATCGCTTATTACGGCTTCGCCTTCATACCCGGCGTGCAGCAGAGCTGGTTCGCGTTCTTCATCAACAATGCGTTGTATCCGGCCCTGCTGTCCTTCGTGCTCAATACAGGGGCGTATACGACCGAAATCTTCTACGGCGCCATCCGGGCCACGCCGCGCGGCGAACTGGAAGCCGCACGCGCCTATGGGATGTCGAGCTTTACCGCTTATCGGCGCATCGTGCTGCCTTCGGCGCTGCGACGGGCATTGCCGGCCTACGGCAACGAGGTGATCTTCATGCTGCATGCCAGCGCGATCGCCAGTGCGGTGACCATCACCGATATGACCGGCGTGGCCTATAACGTCTATGCCGAGTTCTATTCGCCGTTTCCGCCGTTCATATTCGTGGCGTGTTTGTACATGGCGCTCAGTTTCGGCATCCAGGGCGTGTTCCGGCTCGCCGAAAAACGTCTGCTGCGTCATCTGAAGCCCGCCTGAGGCGATTCGCTGGCTCGATATTGCACGTTTTGTGCATGTTCACGACGCGATATCCGTGGTTCAATCCAGCTGTCTGCCGGACGTGGGGATTGCGTTGCGGCCGAACTCATTCACGAGGACCGAATCGATCATGAAAAAACTGCTGACCGTATCAATGCTTGCCGCGAGCGTGGTTGCGGGCGCTGGCGTGGCGACCACCGCAAGCGCTGCGGGCGACAACGTGCGCATCGCCACCAACGTGCCCTACGAGCCGATGGAATACACCAAGCCGGATGGCACGCTGACCGGATTCGATATCGACCTGGGCGACGCACTGTGCAAGCAGGCTGGCCTGCATTGCAGCTGGGTCCAGCAGGACTGGAACGGCATCATCCCCGGCCTGATGGCGCGTAAGTACGATGCGATCATGTCGTCGATGACCATCAACGACAAGCGCAAGAAGGCCGTGTTGTTCTCTAATCCTTACATCGTCGTGCCGTCGGCGTTCTTCGTGCCGACCGACAGCCCGCTGCACAAGATTGATACGGCGACGCTCAAGGGTAAGAAGATCGGCGTGCAACGCGGCACGGTCCAGGACGACTACGTCACCGATAAGTACGGCGACGACGCCGTCATCAAGCGTTACCAGAACGCCGACGACGTGGCCGTGGACATGTCGGCTGGCCGTCTGGATGCCGCGTTCTTCGACCAGATCACCGGTCAGAGCACGCTGATCAACCCGCATCCGAAGAAATATCGCCAGGCCGGCCCGGATCTCACCGGACCGAAGAAGTACTTCGGCGATGGGTTCGGTATCGCGTTCCGCAAGAACGAGCAGGATCTCGCGGCCAAGTTCAACAAGGCTCTGAAGACCCTGAAGGACAACGGCACCTACGCGAAGATCTACAAGAAGTATTTCCACAAGGCGCCGCCGGCTAAAGACGACTCCTGATCCACGGCATCGGCCGTTTTAAAGGCGCCTTCGGGCGCCTTTTTTTTAAAATAACGGCCGGTGATAGCCGCAATATCAGATCGTGTTGCGTAGGTCGGATTAGGTGCTTGCACCGTAATCCGACAGCCGGGCCTCGAAACCCGTGGGGTGAGCGCCGGATTACGCGTTATGCGCTAATTCGATCTGATGCTAAGGCATTGTTTTTACTATTTATAGGCGGAATAAAGGTTGGTCTGCACCCTTTTGGGGGCGGTGGGCGAACGGAATCGAAGCACCGTCTCGGGACCTGCTGCGCTCGCCGCGAAAGCCCGCCGATTGCCAGAGCGCCGTGGCATAACTCAGTCGCGGGACATCAGACTGCCGTGGCACGCGGACCGAGCAGCGTATCGAGCGCGATACGCTTGGATTCGGCCTCGATTTCGGCATAAAGCGCGAACGGGTCGATCACCGGTCGGCCGAGGGCCTCTTCGAGTGCGGCCTGACTCGCGGCCGCCGCGCCGTTGCCGGCTTCGCCGTTGCCGAGGTTGGACTGGAAAATACCCGCCGCGCTCACGGGCAAAAAATCCTCGTATACGATCGGATGCGCCTTGATTCGGCCGGCCGCGAGCAGCGCTTCCAGCGCGCTGTGATCGTCGGTCGGCGCGGCCGTATCGCTTGTGGCCTCGCCGACCGCCTCGTAGCGGAAATACGCCAGTTCGCGCCGACGCAGGGTTTCCAGATCGTCCGGAAATTCCTCGAAAATGCCGGCGAGCGCGGCCTGATAATCTGCGTTGGAACTGCTTTTGTAGGTCTGGGCGGCGGCCAGGAGACGATCGTAGAGCGCGCGACCATCGGGCGTGAGCGCCACGCCGCGTTGTTCGATCTCGCCGAAGCGGGCCGTGTGGCGGCCTTCGGTGTCGCCGGCAAACCGAATCGATTCCTCCAGTGCCTTGAAGCTGGTCTGGCGCAGCAGGATCGGCACGGCCCGCTGCGGCGGGCCTTCGATGATGGCTTTGGGGGTGATGCCGTATTCCGGCATGGCCGCCTGGGCGGCGTCGATATCCAGCGTACGTGGCGTCAGGTGATTGATATGCGGGCCACGGAAGCAGACGACGTCGGCGATCAGCCGGTGCTCGGCGGCGAGCGCTTCGTAGGTGGCATAATCGACCGTGGCGTTCTCGTGCCAGCGGAAGGTTTCGATCGCTTCGGTGACGAATTCGTCGGCCTCGGCTTCGGCCAGGCCGCCGTCGATCTCGAAGCGCGCGATCAGCTCACGTACGCGCGGCGTGAAGATATCGCGCTGGGCGAGAATATCGGCCGCGCGCTCGCGTAGATCGGCGTCTCCGATCAGGTCCAGCCGCAACAGCGAAGTGAACAGCCGGAATGGATTGATCGATAACGCCTCGGTATTGACCGGCCGGAACGCGGTCGAGTGCACCGGTACGCCGGCCGCCGCCAGATCGTAGTAACCGACCGGCGCCATGCCCATCACCGCGAACAGCCGCGTCAGCACGGACAGCTCGGCGGGCGTGCCGACCCGGATCGCGCCGTGGCGTTCGACCGATAGGCGGTCGAGCTCGTTGGCTGCCGCCATGCGTTTGGCGAGCGCCGGATCGTCGGCCAGTGTGCGTGCGTTGATGTCGGCGACCAATGCCAGCAGCGTGCCGTACTGTGGGACTTCGTCCTGATACATCCGCGACATCGCCGAGGCGAAGCGATCGCGGATCGAGGCGGCGGAGACGAATGAATCGGCGGACATGGGGGCTCCGGATCGCCGTCACACGAAAACGCGATGCGGCAGGATGACTGACCCCGCTAGTCTGACATCGCCGCCCGCGCTTACGCTATTTTGACCGGCCGCTCAGAAAATCCGTCAGGCAGCGGCCCAGCGAGGTGGTCGTTGCCAATCGGGCAACATAGGCGCCGAGTGCGCCATGCTGGCTGGCCTGTAGTGCCGCGGCCCGCGTGACGGCGGCCAGAGTGGCGATCGAGGCGAGTACGGCGACCGCGATCTGTATCCAGATGGAGTGGCTGGGCAGGGTCATGCTCAAGGCCGCGACCGTGGCCAGCCAGCAGACCAGAAACAGCGGCATGCGCACGACGTCGGCCGCGATCAGCACATAGCCTGCCCAGCGCGGCAGGCGTTGGCCGCCGTGATTGTGAGAACCGTTGGGACCTTGTTGCGGCATGGCGTGATCCGGAAACGATTGGGAAACGGCCGGGCGTTGACCCAGCCCATTGGCTCATTATGCACAGCAACGGCGCTGGATGCAGCGCGCCGCGTCCTTACAGGCGCTCCACCGCGAGCGCCAGCGTCGGTGTCAGCGGCAAGCGTGGCAGTAGTGTTGCTTGATAGGCATGATACAAGTCGGGCTTGAGGTGGCCTTCGTGCGGATCGGGGCCGAGTTCGGCGTTCAACTCCTGCAGCCAGCTGCCGCGTTCGTCGTCGATATAGACATCGCGCATGAAATCCCAGAGGCGCCGATACCAGATCTCGAAGCGGGCCTCGCTGGTACGGTCGGCCAGCGCCGCGGCGGCCGCGGCGGCTTCGGCATGGGTCCAGTGGCGGCGGCGGGTCGAACTCGGTGTGCCGCGCCAGTCCACGGTGTAGACCATGCCGGGTTGGCCATCGGCCTCCCAGCTTTCGTTCATCGCCTTGTCGAACAGTTGTCTGGCGTCGTCGGCCAGCCAGTCGGGCGCTTCGAGCCCGAGCCCGGCTTCCAGATGCAGCAACAGGCGTGCCCATTCGCAGCCGTGGCCCGGCGTGACGCCAAACGGCTTGAAGCCATCGTCGGGTTGGTCGGCGTTGTAGTCGGGTAGAATCCGCCAGTTGGCGTCGAAGTGCTCGACCACGCGCCAGTCGTGGTCGGCGGCGACGCGATGAATGAGTCGGTGCGTGATCGCCAGCGCGCGCTTGTGCCAGACGCGGTCGTCCAGTACATCGGCCAGTTCCAGGCACATTTCGGTGGCATGCATGTTGGCGTTGGCGCCGCGATAGTCGGCCAGCTCGGACCAGTCGCGCGACCAGGATTCCACGTAGGCTTGTTCGGCCTCCGACCAGAAATAGCGCTCCAGCACGGCGAGTACGTCGTCGAGCAGTGCGCGGGCACCTTCGATCTGGGCACGCACCGCACTGGCCGCACCCAGTGCGACGAAGACGTGGATATAACACTGCTTGGCCTCGTCGAAGCCGTCGTGCGGGGCGGTCGCGAACCAGCCGTCGTGTTGGTCGTCACGCAGCAGCCCGGCGAGCGCGACCACGCCGTGATGCGCAAGTGTCGCCGCGCCCGGCACGCCCTGGATCGTGGCCAGCGCATAGCAATGCGTCATGCGCGCCGTAATCAGCGTATCGGCGGTCTGGGAGGCGAGTTCGCGGTTGCCGTCCAGCGGCCCGAAGCCGCCGCCGGGTAGGCAGGACGCGCGATAGAATTCGAGCAGGTCGAGCCCTTCGGCGGCCAGCCAGTGGCGGTGGGTCTCGCGGTCGATCCAGCGGCGGCTGTCGATATCGTTCTTGGCCATCATGCACTCCCCGTCCGCGGTTCAGGCCGGCTAGTATGACTGCTCGCCCGACCGTTGACGACAGTGCCGCGGTAACCTCTTATTTTGAGCGGGCACTTTTTCTGGGGGCGTATCGGGTTGAATCAAATTACATGATGAAAATAGGGAGGATTGCCACCAGAGCCGGCAATACTACGGTAAAGAATCCGACAACACCGAATAACCTGCGAAGTAATATTCGATCGTCGATTGCCGTGGCGTTGCCCATGATCATCGCGCCCCCGACATGAACCGGGCTGATCGTGGTCGTTGAACCAACAACGCCGATCGCAGTGAGAATGGCCAGCCCGGCAGCCGGTATGTGGCCAGTGGCGGTTAAGGCCAGAGGCGCGGCGATGGTCAGTACGGCGAGTGTTGATGAGTCTATATTGCCGATGACGGCGGTGAGGTAGATGACGAGTAACACGCTGACAACCGGCGCCAGCGCGCCTTCAAGTATGGATTCGAGCGCGTTGATCGTTCCCAATTGCCCGAGAACACCAATATAGACCAGCAGCCCGGAGAGCAACAGAATGACGGCCCAGGGCACGGCTCTGATGATCGCTTTCTCATCAGGGTGAAAGACGAGCTGAAGCGCAAGTGACAGAGCTAAGGCCACCAGGCCGATGTCGAGAGGAAAAGCCGCGACCAGCCCGACGAAGATCAGGATCGCCGCCAACGAGCAATAGCAATAGGCTTTCGCCCTTCTCGCCGTGGTCGACGGTTGTGTCTCGGCGGCGTCGAGATCGTGGTTCTGTACGGAAGTGTTCAAATGCGCCTGTTTGGGATCGAGTTGCCTGTTCACACGCGGCAAGATAATGCTGGTTAGCACGGCCAATATCAGCTGCACGGCCAGAACTGCACCAAAAAGCACCCAGGGGTTGTACGCGAGATTTGCCCGCTCTGCAGCGGTCTGTAATGCCGCGCCATACGGGCTGATCGGTGAGAATGCACCCGAGGTGGCGCCCCATACGCCGAGAATCGCGACGGTCATGTAATCGATGCCGCTGGCGCGCGAGAGCTTGGCCGCAACGGGAGTGACAATGGCGACCACCGCGCCCGGAAAGCCACCCGCTGCGGAAAGTACTGCGCCCAGCGCGAAGGGCACCCAAATTAGGATTCGACTCTTCTTGCCTACCAAGCTTAATACTTTGCTCAATAGCCATTCGATCGCGCCACTACGTTCGGCGTGTGCGAACAACATGGTGACTCCAATGATCAACAGGCATAGGTCAGCTGGGAAATGTGTGAGGTAATTTTGGGGCGCGATGCCGGCGGCTGCACCGAGAAGGAATACCGCGGCGAAGGCGATTATGCCCAGATTGACCGAGCGCCATATCGATATACCAACCGCCATTGCAAGTAACGCAATTGATCCGAGCTGTATTGGGGTCATGCTTTACTCCGGTCGTTGATGCGAATCGCAGCCGCATAGCGTTTGGCGATTTCGGAACACGCATCGTCGGTCACTCTTGGAGAGCGTCCAAACGTGTTCCCGCTTTATTTCCTGGCATCTCGATCGCCGAACGGTTTTCGGCAGCCAAACGTTCACCGCTCATCTCTCTTGCGCCATTCTTGCGGCTAGGTCGGCGACGGCCGCCGATCCATTGCGCTATCCCGTGGAACGGTGGTGCGGATTATCATGGAGAGGTGGTACTATTAATATAGTACCTTCGTGGTACGATGTTTACCGTACCTCTGTGAGAGGTTTGCAATGAATCAAGAACTTCCGGTTCCCGGTCTCAATGAGGTCACGCTCAGCGAAGCCCTCAAAGCGTTGGCCGATAACGGTCGCCGAGCTGTCATTCTCGATTTGATGAGCCGTTCGCCTGAGGAGCATCCCTGCTCTTCTTTCGATCTGCCTAAGGCTAAATCCACGCGGACTCACCATTGGCGGGTGCTACGTGAGGCGGGCCTAGTCACGCAGCGAGAGGTTGGAAACGGAAGCTTCGTTCGACTGCGAAAGGACGAATTCGAGGCGCGTTTTCCTGGCTTGCTGCAATCGATCCGGCAGGCGGACATGAACGGCGCCTAACGCGCGGTATTCGATTGTTCGAATCATTTGAGCCAGTGTGAGGAGTGAACCCCAATGACCACAGGGCCGGTATTGAAGAACCCATCCAGCAAGATCGAGCAGGCCCAGGTGCGATTGGTCGATATGCCGTTGGAATCCGCGCGTGGCGGATCCGGGGCGACACAGTTGCAGTTGGCGATCGTCAGGGTAACCGATGAAGACGGTGCCATTGGCACCGGCTATACCTACACTCTGGGGCCCGGGATGGTCGCGACGGCGGCGCTGCTCGAAGAACTGCATTTGCCGGCAATCGTTGGATTGGCAACGGAGCGATGGGATCAAGAGTGGTATCGGCTACGCGATACTACCCATCGACTGGGTAACGGCGTACCTCTGCTCGCCACCTCGGCGGTGGATATCGCGATATGGGATTTACGTGCGATGCGGGCCGAACTGCCGTTGTACCGCCTCTTGGGAGCGCAGCGTGACCGAGTGCCCGTCTACGGCAGCGGCCGTGCTACACACGCGATGACCACCGAGCAACTTATCGAGGGCTCGATTTCGTACGTCGAGGAAGGTTATACGGCGGTCAAGCTCAGAATTGGCGCACGGCGACCGGAAGAGGATCTTGCGCGTGTTGCTGCTGTGCGTGCAGCGTTGGGAGAGGGTATCGGTATCATGATCGATGCCAATGAACGGTTGGATTTGCCGACGGCGCAATGGTTCGCATCGCAACTCGTCGATCTCGGTGTGCAGTGGTTTGAGGAGCCGCTCGATTCTCGGCACATCGAAGGTTATCGCGCTCTCAGCCGAGGGCGCACACCTCCGCTGGCCGTTGGTGAACATGTTCTCGGGCTCAGTGCGTTTTCGAATTTCGCGGGGACAGCATCAATCTGGATGCCAGATGTTCCATTGACCGGCGGTGTTTCCGAATTTAGAAGGATCGATTCCCTTGCCGAAGCACATGGTGCGGTGATCACGCCGCACTTCCTGCCCGAACTTCACGTGCATCTGGTGGCCGCTGGTCGTGCGGCGACTTGGCTCGAACATTTCCCGTTGCTCGATGACTTGCTGTCCGAAACACTCCAAATCGACAACGGCTGGGCGATGCCCCCAGAGTACCCAGGCCACGGTTTGCGATGGGACCAGGAAAAAATCGAGCGATTCACGGTGCGTTTGCATGAAACCAGCGTGTGAACATACGAATTATGGCGGTGCGTCCTACGCTTTTATCAATGGGTGAGATACATGAGCATAGTTCGCAAACACCGGTGCGGATCAGTGGGAAACATTGAGCGTTCGTAGGTCTTGAATTTGATACATCTGCCAGGAGAACTCCAAACATGCGAATCGGAATTTTCGGCGCGGGCGGCGTGGGAGGCTATTTTGGCGCGCGATGGGCCGCCGCCGGCCATGACGTCACGTTCGTGGCGCGTGGCGCCCATTTGGCTGCGTTGCAAAAAGACGGCCTGGTCCTACATAGTCCGCGCGGCGATCTTGAGATCGACACGTTCACCGCCGTCGAAGATATAGACGATGCGCCGGATCTCGATTTGGTGATGATCGCGGTCAAGCTCTGGTCCACCGAAGAGGCCGTGCGGGCGCTTCGAGCGCGTGCGAATCAGGGGACGGCCATCGCGTCGTTTCAGAACGGGGTAACGCAATACGATGTCTTGCGGCGGGAACTGCCCGAAGCGTCTCTTCTCGGCGGGATCGCCTTTATTTCCGCGACGATCGAGGCGCCGGGGGTTATTCGTCACCATAACGCGTTGCAGAGTCTGAAATTCGGCGAATTCGACGGGCGTGAATCGGAACGTGTCAAAGCCCTGAAGGCGGCCTGCGACGAGGCCGGTATCGAGGCGGAAATCTGTGCCGACATCGAATCGGAACTTTGGCAGAAATTCGTGTTTCTGACCGGCCTTTCAGGCGCGACGGCCGTCATGCGTCAGCCGATAGGGCCGATCCGCGAAAACAGGCAGACGCGCTCGTTTCTTTACGACCTCATGAATGAAGTCGTTGCCGTAGGGCGGGCCCGCGATATCGACTTGCCCGAGGATTTCGCAACGGACCGGCTGGCTTTCTGCGATGGCCTGCCTGGCGACATGCGCGCCTCAATGGCGTACGACCTCGCCAATGGCAACCGCTTGGAGCTGCCCTGGTTGTCGGGCGCAGTCGCAGATTATGGCCACAAACTCGGAATCGCCACGCCTCGCAACCAAGCCGTCGCCGATATCCTGGCGCTGTACACCGATGGCGCCCCGTCGCAGCGGGCCGAATCAGGCGGGTAACGGCCCTTCGCATCTGACAATGGCTGATTTTGTCGCAATGGTCGAAGCATCTTCGAGTCACGAAATAGTTGGGGCGAATGGTTAGATCTGGAACGTTCAATCATTTCGGCCCTGATTCGGAAATACTTCGTCACATAGAAGACCGTTCCGATGTTTGAGCTTTTTGAAACATTCGATGTCGATGTTGGAGACGTCCGGATTCACGGGCGGATCGGCGGCCATGGCCCCGGGTTGCTTTTACTTCATGGTCATCCGCAAACGCACGTGATCTGGCATCGCATTGCCGACCGGCTGGCGGCGCATTTTACCGTCGTCGCGACCGATCTGCGCGGTTATGGCAGCTCGAGCAAACCCCGTGGGACACCGAACCACAGCAATTACAGCAAGCGCACCATGGCGGCGGATCAGGTCGCGGCGATGGCGTCGCTCGGCTTTCCTCAATTCAAATTGTTGGCACACGATCGAGGCGCGCGGGTTGGTCACCGTATGTGCGTGGATCACGCGTCCGCGGTCGAGCGGGCCATGTTTCTCGATATTGCGCCGACGCTTGATATGTATGAGCAGACCGATCGGCAATTTGCGGCGGCCTACTTCCACTGGTTTTTTCTCATCCAGCCATTTCCGTTTCCCGAACAATTGATTGAGGCTAATCCAACGGCGTATATCGATGGCGTCATGGGCAATCGCCATGCCGGTCTGGCGCCTTTTGCAGATGAGGCGCTGGCCGCCTATCGACAGGCATTGGCCTGCCCGGGTACGGCGCATGGAATGTGCGAAGACTATAGAGCCGCGTATAGCATTGATCTGGTACACGACCGAGACGATCGTCAGCAGGGCAGAAAAGTGAAATGTCCTTTGCGTATTCTCTGGGGCAAACACGGCGTCATCGAATCATTGTTCGATCCACTGACTTTATGGCGATCATGCGCCCACCAAGTAGACGGTCACGCAATCGATTGCGGTCATTATCTCGCGGAAGAAGCCCCGGAAACGCTACTTGCCGAGGCGCTCGATTTCTTGGTTGATTGATCCGTTTTCTTGTTCGCTGTGTGCACGAGAATGAGGGAAATTTCCCATGAGTTCGAATGTGTTCATGTCAGCCCGCGCTTTGAAATGCATAAATCGAACCGAGCTTGAGCAGGCGGGTCAGTTCGTCAAGCGCCGTCTGCGTTTCATCGATGAGTGCTGGATCGGCTAAATCATCTACAGCCAGCCGATCGCGATAATGGCGCTCGACCCAGGCCCCGAGTTTGTCGTGCAGGGCATCGTCGAACAGCACGCCCGGGTTCATGGCGGCGCGTTCGGCGGCCGTGAGCACCACGCGCAGGCGCAGGCAGGCCGGGCCGCCGCCGTTGTCCATGCTCTGTTTGACGTCGTAGGCGCGGTATTCGGCGATCGGGTTGGCCGGATCGGCCACGATCCGGCCCAGCTCGGCGGCGACCGCCGGGTTGCGCTCGCATTCCGCGGGCACGATCACGACCATCGAGCCGTCGGCACGGGTTAGCAGCTGGGAGTTGAACAGATAGGTCGCGACCGCGTCGGCGAGCGAGACAGCCTCGCTTGCCACGCGCACCGGAATCAGCCGAGCACCGCGCGCGCCCATCTTCTCGCGAAGTTCGGCCAGTACCGTGTCTTCATCGGCAAAAGCGGTCTCGTGGTAGAGCAGGACCGGCCCGTTGCCGACTGCAATCACATCGTTGTGGAATACGCCGGCATCGATCGCCGTCGCGCTCTGGCGGGCGAACACGCATTGTACGGCCTTAAGCCCGTGCTGGCGTGCCACGGCCTGGCTGGCTTCCAGCGTCTGGCGGGCAGTGAAGCGCTTCGATCCAGTCGGCTTGGCATGGCCGCGATCCAGTCCCTCGCGCCCGTAGACGAACAGATGCACACCGGGCGCATCGTAGGTCGAACACAGGCGGGTATGGTTGGCTGCGCCTTCATCGGAGAATGCGGGCGTGGCCGGCAGCGCCTGGTGGTGTACGAAGCAGGATTCGTCCGCGAAGATCGCGCCGAGCGCGGCGGCCGTGGTCGGGGCCTCGATCGCGCGATGAAAACTCGACTGTAGATTGGCGGCCGTGAAGTGTACGCGCCCGTCGGCCGCGTCCGGCGACGGGGTGATAGTGGCCGCATTGGCGGTCCACATCGCGGCTGCCGACGAGATCGCACGGACGATCGCCGGATCCGCGGCCCATGCCGCGGCCAGTTTCTGGCTCGGCGTGCCGGTGAAACCGAGCCGGTCGAGCATCTCGATCGCCGGGCGCGGTTGGGGTGGCAGCACGCCCTGGGCGAAACCAGCGTCGTGCAGCGCCTTCATCTTGGCCAGCCCTTGCAGGGCAGCCTCGCGCGGATTGGATACCAGGCCGCGATGGCTGGCCGAGGCGATATTGCCGTGCGCCAGGCCGCTGTAGTTGTGGGTCGGGCCGACCAGACCGTCGAAATTGATCTCGCGGGTGGCATCGGGCTCGAAATGGATCATGGCTGGATGCCCGTCAGGTTCACGCCGTGCGGCAGATTCTCCGGCAGCGCGACGGTCTCAGACTCCATCGACGCCATTGGCCAAGCGCAGTAGTCGGCCGCGTAGTAGGCGCTGGGGCGATGGTTGCCCGAGTCGCCGATGCCGCCAAAGGGAGCATCCGAGGCCGCGCCCGTGGTCTGGCGGTTCCAGTTGACGATGCCGGCGCGGATGCGCAGGCGGAAGTCCTCCCAGAGCGCGGCGTCGCCGCCGATCAGGCCGGCTGACAGGCCGTAGGCGGTGTTGTTCGCTTCTGCGACGGCATCGTCCCAGTTGGTCGTGCGACGGATCGTCAGTAGCGGGCCGAAGTGTTCCACATCGGCGGTTTCGATACCGGTGACATCGATCAGTCCGGGCGACAGCAGACTGGTGCCATCCTGCAGGATAGCGCTGCGAACGCGCACGGTCGCGCCGCGAGCTTCGAGTTCGTTCTGTGCGGCGACGATTGTTTCGGCGGCGGCGGGCGTGGCCAAGCCGCCGTAGAAGGGCGGGTTGCTTTCGTCCATCGGGTCGCCGACGTGTAGATCGCCGAGCGCGGTGACCAACGCGTCGATCAGCGCATCGCCGGCCGCGCCCTCGGGCACGAGCAGGCGGCGGGCGCAAGTACAGCGCTGGCCGCCGGAAATGAAGGCCGACTGGATGATGGTCAGCACGGCTGCGGGGATGTCGTAGCCGTCGTCAGCGACGACCAGCGGGTTGTTGCCGCCCAGCTCCAGCGCCAGGATTTTGTCGACCCGGCCGCCGAACTGCTTGTGCAGCGACTTGCCGGTGGCCGCCGAGCCGGTGAACAGCAGGCCGTCGATTCCGTCGCTGCCGGCCAGGGCCTGGCCGACCGTTTTTTCGCCCTGCACCAGATTGATCACGCCGGCCGGCAGGCCCGCGGCTTGCCAGCACTGTAGCGTCAGGTCGGCGGTGGCCGGCGTGAGTTCGCTGGGCTTGAACACCACCGTGTTGCCGGCCAGCAGGGCCGGCACGATATGGCCATTTGGCAGATGGCCGGGGAAGTTATAGGGCCCGAATACGGCCAGCACGCCATGCGGGCGATGGCGCAGCACGGCGCGTCCGCCGGGGATGTCCTTGGCGCGTTCGCCGGTGCGTTCGTGATAGGCGGTCTGGGAGATCGCGATCTTGCCGATCATTGCGCCGACTTCGGTACGGGCTTCCCACAGCGGCTTGCCGGTTTCGCGGGCGATCGAGACGGCCAGTTCTTCCTTGTGCGCCTCGAGCTGCTTGCCGAAAGCTTCGACGATCGCCGCGCGTTGCTCGAAGGGCCGGCGGGCCCAGTCCGGGAAGGCCGCACGCGCCGCGGCGATGGCGGTGTCGACTTGATCGGCGTCGGCGGCCTGGGCCTGCCAAAGCGTCTGACCGGCGATCGGATCGTGCTTTTCCATGGCCACGCCGTTACCGGCTTGCCAGGTGCCGTCGATGAAGAGTTGTTGTTTGGCTTGGAGTGGCATGGTGGCTCCGGTTGGGTCAGGCGGTCATTGGATTATGAATGCGCCCGGCGTGCAGTGGTTTGCAGCCGGTGAGGGCGTGGCTTGATCTCGCTATTTGCCAGGCAACGCTCCGATGCTTTCGCGTGATGGCGCCTGGCAATACTTGTGCGATGGATTTGGCTTGGGGTTTCGCACTGCTGTGCGAGTCACTTTCGTTTGCTTGTCCAAACGAAAGTAACCAAAGAAAAAGACACCCTATCTGCGCGTCGATGCTACGCATCGATGCCCTGTGCTGCTCGCCGAGCCGGGCGCAGCCGGAACTCGCTACGCTCAGACAGCCGGCTGCTTCATCCCGTCTCGACTCCGCTGCTCGGCGCTCCGCAAGGGAACCCAATACAGCGGGGGCCCGCCATACGTCGGTGTACCCGCTATGCGTGGAAGATGGGTTTGTATTACCTCCCGTCTGAGGCGACGGAGACGCGCAGCGGCGGCGGGTGTCCGGCGCACTGCGCCGGTGCGGCCAGCCTGTCTGAGCGTCGCCAAAGCGACGTGAGTTCTGGCCGCATCCCGTCGCCACGAGCATCGGAGTGGACCGGCAAAGCCGGCGCCGATGCGGGTGCCTTTTGTTTTGGCTACTTTTATTTGGGCAAGCAAATAAAAGTGGCTCGCGCATTAGCGCGAAACCCCAGAGCGATCGAAGGCTCAGTGGCCTGTTATAGGTTGCGTTGGCCGTGAGCGGAGCGCGCATATCAGCCGCTGCAATCAATCGTCCAGCACACGCAATCGCGCCCCATCGTCGACGCCCAGCCGCGCGGCCTCATCGGGATGCAGCACGATGCGATTCTCATCGGGCGCCCGCCCGACCCAGCCGGCGCGGAAATCCGCGCAGCGCCCGGTGGTAGCCGCGAGGGTGACGGGCGCCGACGGCGTTGGGGCCTGGCTATCGATCTTCACCTCGACTTCGTGCGAATGACGCACGGCGCGGACGTCGTCGAGATAAGCCTCGACCGTCGGCCCGGCATCGAAGATATCGATATAACCCTCGAAGCGCAGGCCTTGGGCGTTGAGCATGGCCAGCGCCGGCTTGGTCTGCTTGTGAACCGCGCCGATGCAGTCGCGGGCGGCTTGCGGCAGCATCGCGGTGCAGATGGGGTAGCGCGGCATCAGTTCGCCGATGAACGATTTCTGACCGAGGCCGGTGAGCCGGTCGGCGTCGCGGAAGTCGATCGGGAAGAAGTGCTGGCCCAGCGCCTGCCAGAACGGATTGACGTCGGCATCGTCGAATCGACCGCGCATCTCGGCGAGCACCCGCTCGGGGAAGCGCGCGCGATAGGCGGCCATGAACAGCCAGCGCACGCGCGACAACAAGGTGCCGTTGCGATGGCCCTGGGTGCGCCAGGCCGGGCGCAGATACAGCGAACAGACCTCGGCATCGCCGGTGTGGTCGGACGACAGAAACAGCGTATCGATCACCCGGTTGAGATCGAGCTGCTTGGAGGCCTGGGCGAGTCGGCCGACGCGATAGTTATAGAACGGGGCGTCCAGGCCAACGCGGGCCTCGATCGCGCAGCAACCGGCGATGCGCTCGGCCACCGGCGCATCGCCCAGGCTGTCGTCTTCGAGCACGAAGAAATACAGATCCGGGTCGGTCGCCAGGCTCGGGTCGTCGGCCGGTTTGTCGAAGGCCGCGCGGGTTTCGGCGATGTGCTGGGCCAGAAAATCGCGGTTGTCGGGCAGCGACGTAAAGCCGGCGCCGGTTTCGATGGCGATGGCATGCAGGGCATCGAGATCGCCGGTCTCGATCGGGCGAATCAGCATACGGCGGCCTCCGCGTCGAGTTCCGGCAGGGCAACGGCGAGTACGGCGCGTCCGGTATCCAGATTGAGCTGGTCCGCGCCGGCCGGGGCGAGGCGCAGCTGGCCGGTTGCGGTGAGTGCGTGTGGCGCCGCGATGCAGCGGAAGGCCGAGGTTTCCTGATTCGCGAGCAGGGCGCCGCCGTGCTCGGCGTTGTGAACGCGGTTGTCGACCAGTATCGGATGCCAGCGGTTATTGCGGACCGAATGCAGCCGTTCGAAGGGCGCCTCGAACAACAGGCCGCCGTCAAACAGATCGACATGCCGCGAGGGGGCAAAGCCTTCGTCGGTGAGGTCGGCCGCGGCACGGCGGTGGGCGATGTGGATCGAGCCGATCGCGGCGCGGCCGGTCTCGGTCAGCAGCGGCTCGTAGAGCGGAAACGGCGGCATGACTTCGGCGATGAAGCTCTTGGAGTGAATACCGGCGATTTCGTTGATCTCGCCGAAATCCCGGACGAAGAAATGCCGGCCGACCGATTCCCAGAACGGCGACAACCCGGCCTCGTCCAGATGGCCGGGCATGGCCACGGCCAGGTTGGCCATGAAACGTTCGGGATGCTGGGCCACGAACAGCAGGCGCGCCCGGCGCAGCAGGCGCTCGCCCGGGCCGCCACGATAGGCGGGGTCGAGCGAGAACGCGCACAGCAGAGACGATTCCGACAGCTCGTGCGACAGCGACAGGATCGAGACCTCGCGGCGCACATCGAGCTGCTGCGAGGCATGGATCAGCATCTCGCGGCGCCAGGTGTAGTAAGCCTCGCGCGCGCCGGCCCGAGCCCGAATACTGGCCGTGCCGACCACGCGCGGCGCCTCGCCGGCATGGTCTTCCAGCACGAAGGTATAGACCTCGCTGCCGGGCGACGCGATCGACTCGGATAGCGCATGGCGCGAGGCCTCGAGCCGCTCGCCGAGACGCTCGCGGTGGGCCGGAAAATTGGTCAGCGCGGGCACGGCGTTGGTGGCCAGCGCCATCAACGCCTCGAGATCATCCGGGTGGCCGGGGCGGACGATGAGCATGAGGGCTAGGACGTGAGGTCGAGCGTGCCGATGGCCGCGTCCAGCTTGGCCATGCCTTCGCGGATATCGTCCTCGGGAATGATCAGCGACGGCGCGAAGCGCAGCACGTTCGGCCCGGCCGCCAGCAGCATCAGACCCTGCTTGATGGCGGCGGCCAGCGTCGCGCGGCCCTGTTCGTGGTAACGCTCGTTGAATTCGGCGCCGATCAACAGGCCCTTGCCGCGGATGTCGGCGAAGCAATCGTACTTGGCATTGATCCGCTCGAGTTCCTCGCGAAAGATCTCGGCGCGTTGCGCGACGCCGGCCAGCACGTCCGGCCGGCCGATGGTCTCGACGGCTGCCAGCGCTACCGCACAGGCGAGCGGATTACCGCCGTAGGTGGAGCCGTGCGTGCCGACCACGAACACCTCGGCCACCTTGTCGGTGGTCAGCATGGCGCCGATCGGGAAGCCGCCGCCGAGCGCCTTGGCGCTGGTGAGGATGTCGGGCGTGACGCCATAACCCATATAGGCATACAGCTCGCCGGTGCGGCCGACGCCACACTGCACTTCGTCGAAGATCAGCAACGCATCGTATTCGTCGGCCAGCTGACGCAGCCCGGCCAGGAACGCCGGATCGCCCGGGGTGACCCCGCCTTCGCCCTGGACCGGCTCGACCATGATGGCGCAAGTGTTGGCATCAACCAGTTCGCGCGCCGATTCCAGGTTGTTGTATTCGCCGTGGACGATGCCGCCGGGCACCGGGCCGAAGCCCTGGGTGTATTTCTCCTGCCCGCCGACCGAGACGGTGAACCAGGTCCGGCCGTGGAAGGAACGCCGGAAGGACACGATCCGGTCCTTGTGTGCGCCGAACTTGTCGTGGGCATAACGGCGCGCCAGCTTCAGCGCGGCCTCGTTGGCCTCGCCGCCGGAATTGGAAAAGAAGACCTTGTCGGCAAAGGTCGACTCGACCAGGGTCCGGGCTAGGCGCAGAGCCGGCTCGTTGGTATAGACGTTTGACAGATGCCAGAGCTGTTGGCCCTGCGTGGTCAGCGCCTCGACCAGAGCCGGGTGGCAATGGCCGAGCGCATTGACCGCGATGCCGCCGGCGAAGTCGATGTATTCCTCGCCGTCCTGATCCCACAGGCGACTGCCTTCGCCGCGGACCGGCACGACGGCCTGCGGGTTGTAGTTGGGCAGCATGTAGTGGTTGAAGTCTTCGCGGGAGGGCGTCCAGTCCATGGCTTGATGTCCGGTGTTCGGGCCAGTTCGTAAGCGCCGTATTGTCGCGCTTTGCGTGCGTCGGGTCACGCTACCTGTCCAATCTCCGGCCGTTCCGGCAACTTAGCGCGGCTCGCGTCCGCCGAGCCAGCCCCTGTTCTGATGTCGGATAGAACCAGCATAAGACCAATTGGTATTTTACTGGTATTCTAGAGGCTCTATAGTGGCTCGCAAATCATTGCGGTATTCATGCCCATGGACCCTCGGCTCGCTCGTATCTCGCTCGACACCGGTATTGCGACCCCGCTGTATCACCAGTTGGCGCAACAGCTGGGCGGTGCCATCGAGACCGGGCATTGGCAGGCGGGCGAGGCCTTGCCGTCCGAGCGTGCGTTGGCCGAGACGCTGAGCATTTCGCGAATCACGGCCCGCAAGGCGCTGGAGCAGCTGGCGCAGCAAGGTCTGATCCGGCGTACGCATGGGTCGGGCACGTTCATCGCGCCTCGTTTCAACGAACCGCTGACCCGGCTGGCCAGTTTCACCGAACTGCTGGCCCAGCGTGGCTTCACGCCGAACTCGCGCTGGTTGTCGCGGCAAATCGAGTGGCCGACCAGCGAAGAGGCATTCCGTCTGGGCCTGCGTAGCGATATGCAGATCGCGCGGTTGAAACGCCTGCGCCTGGCCGACGACGTGGTCATGGCGGTCGAGGAAACCTGCCTGCCGGTATCGGTATTGCCGGCGCCGGAAACTATCGGGTCGTCGCTCTACCAGGCGCTTGAGGACCTCGGCCGGCCGATCATGCGGGCGCTGCAGCACATCTCGGCGGTCAACGCCGATGCCGAAACCGCGGCTCTGGTTTCCGTGCCCACGGGCCAGGCGCTACTCGAGGTCACCCGATTGGGCTATCTGGCCGACGGCTCGCCGGCCGAACTGAGCGTCAGTTACTGCCGCACGCACTACTACGACTTCATGGTCGAACTGCATCGGCGTCGCTAAGCGTGGTGGCCAGCAAGCCTGAATCGACTGGCGCGCTTGGCGGCTGGCGCAGCGCTGCCACCAAGCCGGCGTGCCGGATGACGGCACTTTGGATTGTGTACACGAACTGAAACGACGACGCGTCGTACTCGGAGGAGAGACATGACAGGAACAACACAAGACTCGTTTTCGCCGGCTCGCCTGCCGGCCATGGCCTGGCTGGCGATTGCCATCGCCGCGCTCGGCGGCATGCTTTACGGCTACGACATCGGCATCATCGCCGGAGCGCTCGTGTTCATGAAGAGCGCGTTGTCGCTCTCGGGTTCGGAAATGTCGCTGATCGTGGCGGCGGTGCTGGGCGGCGGGTCGCTGGCCACGCTCATCGGTGGGCCGATCGCCGATGCCATCGGGCGCAAGGCGACGCTGTTGATTTCCGGCGTCGTATTCGCCATTGGCGTGATCGTGACCGCCATGGCGGCCGGTTACGTCGGCGCGCTCGGTGGCCGCTTGATTCAGGGCATCGGCGTCGGGCTGGTCACCATCGTGGTGCCGCTGTATCTGGTCGAGGTCATGCCGCCGGCGATCCGCGGGCGCAGCGTGACGCTTTTCCAGCTGTTCCTGACTTTCGGCATTCTGGCGGGCTATCTGGTCGGCTATTTCTTCAACGGCACTGGCGACTGGCGGGCGATGTTCATCACCGCGCTGGTGCCGGCTGTGGCCTTCGTGCTGCTCGGGCTCGTACTGCCGAAATCGCCGCGCTGGCTGATCAAGAAAGGCCGCCCGGACGAAGCCCGCGCCGCGCTCGCCCGCACCCACAGCGCGGAGGAAACCGAATCCACCTTCAACGAGCTGGCCGCTCAGACCGACGATGACGGCGTGTCGGCCCGCTGGTCGCTTTTGCTCGCACCCGGCTATCGGCGTGCCTTCTTTCTGGCCCTGGGTATCGGCCTGCTCAACCAGCTCACCGGCATCAACACCTTGCTGCAGTTCAATACCGTCATCCTCGACCAGTCCGGCCTGTCCGGCGGCGCGACGGCGGTGCTCGGAAGTGTGACGGTGGGCCTGACCAACTTCGTGGTCACCATCATCGGCCTGGTGCTTATCGATCGCGTCGGCCGGCGGCCGCTGCTGGTGTTGGGTACCGCCGGGGCGACCGTGGCGCTCGCGTTCATGGCGCTGATTCATCTGTTCACCGTGCCGTCGCTGTTCCAGGGCTATGCCACGCTGGCCGGGCTGATCGGCTTCGTCATTTTCTTTGCCATCGGGCCGGGTATCGTGGTCTGGCTGGCGATTTCGGAAGTGCTGCCACTGGCGATCCGGGCCAAGGGCATGGCCGTGGCGCTGTTCGCCAACTCGCTGATGTCGGCGATTCTGGCGGCCGTGTTCATGGATATCGTGTCGGTGGCCGGTTATGCGGGGGCGTTCGGCTTGCTGGCGGTCGCGGTGTTCATCTACATGCTGGTCGCGATCTTCCCCTTGCCGGAGACCAAGGGCCGCAAACTGGAAGAGATCGAGACGCATTTTCTGGGAGAAGCGCATGGCTGATCGCGAGCCGCGCGTGTTCATCGGCGTCGACGGCGGCGCGAGCAAGACGCGCGTCGTCGCGCTCGACGCCGCCGGACAGCTGCTGGGCACGGCCAACGGCGCGGCCGCTACGCTCAATGGCCGGGCCGATACCAGCTGGGCGACGATCCTTGAAACGATCCGCGCCATCGAGACGCTGGCCGGGCTCGATCTGGCCGACGCCAGCGTGGTGGTCGGCATCGCCGGCACCGAGATCGCGCCGGCCTATCGCGCCTTCCTGGCAGCGGCGCCGGCCTGCGGCGCGCTCAAGGTGGTCTCGGATGCGCATATCGCCTGTGCCGGGGCCCACGACGGCGGCAATGGTGCGATCGTATCGGTCGGCACGGGCGTGGTCGGCTTCTGTCGCGACGGCGAGACAACCGCGCGCGCCGGCGGCTGGGGCTTCCCCCACGACGATCGCGGTTCCGGCGCCTGGCTCGGCATGGAGGCGGTCGGCCACGCGCTGGCGGCCGCCGACGGGCGCCGCATGCGGGACGCGCTGGCCGAGCGTCTGCTGGCCGATTTCAATAATGATCCCGGCGCGCTCGCCGGTTGGGCCTGTAGCGCGCACGCCGGAGATTTTGCCGGCTATGCCCGCGCGGTGGTCGAACTGGCTGGCCACGGCGAGGCCAGCGCGAATGCGTTGCTGGATACCGCGGGGCAGCATGTCTCGGCCGTCGCTCGTGCGCTCATCGGCGATCACGCCGATCTGGCGCTGGCGTTGACCGGCGGCCTCGCCGAGACCATTGCGCCGCGCCTCGATGCCGACCTACAGGCCCGATCCATACCGGCGGTCCACGACGGCGCTCACGGCGCGGCGTTGATGGCGCGCCAATCTTTTATGACTTCACCGGAGACCGGTTCATGAGCTCGACCACTCTCATGCGGCAGGAAATGCTCGAAACCCCCGAGCGCTTGGCCGACCAATGGACGGCCAACCGCGATGCCATTGCCGCCATCGCCGCCGACCTGACCGCCCGCCCGGACGCGCCCTGGTGGGTAACGGCCCGCGGCAGTTCATCGCATGCCGGGGCGTTCTTCGCCGCCGCCGCCGGGCTGGGTGCCGGGCGCGTGGTCGGCGAGATCACGCCCAGCCTGTTCACCGTCTATGGCCAGAAACCGCGGCTGGCCGGCGCGGTGGTGATGGCGATCTCACAGTCCGGCGCTGGCTCGGATATCAATGCGGTGGTGGAAGCCGCCAACGCGACCGGTGCCCTCACGCTCGGCCTGACCAATGACCCGGCATCGCAACTGGCGGCGACCGCGGCGCATACCATCGATCTGGCCATGGGGCCGGAAAAAGCCGTGGCCGCGACCAAAACTTATCTCGGCACGCTGGCGGCCGCGGCCCGGCTGGTCGCGACCGTGGCCAATGACCAGGAACTGGAAGCCGCGCTCGAGCGCTTGCCGGCCACGCTGGCCGATCGGCGCGACCACCAGCCCCCGCTGGAGGCGTCCGCGCTCGCGGCCTTCGATAAGCCGGGCTTCGTGCTCGGCCGCGGAGTCAGCCTCGGCATCGCGCGCGAGGTCGCCCTCAAGTTCAAGGAAGTCTGCGTCACGCCGGCCGAGTCCTTTTCGGCGGCCGAGTTCATCCATGGCCCGCTCACGCTGGTCGGGCCGGGCACGCCGGTGCTCATGATTTGTCTGGACGACGCCACGCGCCCCGGCCTGATCGACACGGCGCATCGGCTGGCGGAGCTTGAGGCCAACGTAACGCTGCTCGGCCCGGATCTCGACGACGTCGAGCCAGCCGCGCATCTGTCGGTGATCAGCCGGCCGGCGACCGGCAATGTGTTCACCGATGCCATCGCGATGGCCTTCGATTGCTACGGCGCGCTGGAAGCACGCGCGGTGGCGCTTGGTTACGATCCCGATCAGCCGCCCAACGTGCGCAAGGTCACGAGTACTTATTGATGCATACGTCGACCAACGACACGCCGCGCCGCTGGCAGCTGCGCGGCGCGCGGGTTCATGGCGGCGCAGCGGATGCGCGGGCGATCACCATCGCCGGCACGCGCATCGACGTTCCCGATGCGGATGCGCCGGCGATCGATTTGCCGGCCGATTGGCATGTGGTCCCCGGTTTCATCGATGCCCACATCCACGGTGCGCGCGGCGCCGACGTGATGGACGCCGATGCCGACGGGCTCGCCCGTATCGCGCGTTATCTGCCGGCCGAGGGAACGACGTCGTTTCTGGCCACCACGATGACCGGACCGGCGGCTGCGATCGAAGCCGCGCTGCGGGTAACGGCGGATTTCGAATCCGCGCCCGGGGCGGCCGAAATGCTCGGCGTGCATCTGGAAGGCCCGTTTGTGGATCGCGACAAGGCGGGCGCCCAGCCGGCCGAGCACATGATCGCGCCGGATATCGACCGGTTCGATCGCTGGCAGGCGGCCGCCGCTGGCGGCATTCGTGTGGTGACGCTGGCGCCGGAGCAGCCGGGCGGCGACGCGCTGGTCGCGCATCTGGTCCGACACGGCGTCCGGGCCTCGATCGGGCATTCCAGCTGCAGCGCCGCCCAGGCCGAAGCGGTGATCGCGGCCGGCGCGAATCGCGGTACGCATCTGTTCAATGCCATGAACGGCCTGCACCATCGCGAGCCGGGCGCGGCCTGCGCGCTGCTGACGAATCCGGCCGCGCGCAGTGAAATCATCGCCGACGGCCTGCATGTGACGCCGGCGATGGTGAAGCTGGCGTATGCCGCGGCCGGCCGCGATCGTCTGATGGCGATCACCGATGCCATGCGGGCCAAGGGCCTGGGCGACGGCGACTACGAACTGGGCGGCCAGCCGGTCACGGTGAAAAACGGCGAGGCGCGGCTGGCCGACGGCACCCTGGCCGGCAGCGTGCTGACCTTCGACGACGCCTTCCGCAACCTGCTGGATTTCACCGGCTGTGAACTGGCCGATGCCATCGCGATGACGAGCACCAACGCCGCGGCCGATCTCGGCGTGGCCGATCGCAAGGGCGCGCTGGCCAAAGGGTTCGACGCCGATCTGCTGGTGCTGGATGCCGAGCTTCGGGTTCGGCTGACAGTCTGCCGGGGCCGGGTCGCGCACGATCCGGAGCAGCGCGCCATCACTTGAGACGTTCGCGGCTCGTCATCGCAATCTTGGACGATCGGGCATGGATGCGATCGAATCGAGCGGCCATCGAACGCGTGTTAGCTGCATACTGAAACGATCGCTGTGTCATTTCCCGAATCGAGGTTTGCGATGCGTTACAACAAATTGGGCAACACCGGCCTGTTCGTCTCGGAGCTGTGCCTCGGCACCATGACCTTCGGCGGCCAGGGCGAGGTCTGGAGCCAGATCGGCGATCTGCAGCAGGCCGATGCCGAAAAGCTGGTTGGCCAGGCATTGGATGCCGGCATCAACTTCATCGATACCGCCGATGTGTATTCCGAAGGTCAGTCGGAGATCATCACCGGACAGGCGTTGAAGAATCTGGGCGTGGCGCGCGACGAGGTCGTGGTGGCCACCAAGGTGTTCGGGCCGACCCAGAGCAGTGGCCCGGCCGCGACCGGCGTGAATACGCGCGGTGCGTCGCGCTATCACATCATGGAAGGCGTGAAGGCCAGCCTGAAGCGGCTGCAGCTCGATCATCTCGATCTCTACCAGATCCACGGCTTCGATCCGGCCACGCCGATCGAGGAGACCGTGCGTGCGTTGCATAACCTGGTCGAGCAGGGGCATGTGCGCTATGTGGGCGTCTCCAACTGGGCCGCCTGGCAGATCGTCAAGGCGCTCGGCATTGCCGAACGCCATGGCTGGAACCGCTTCGAATCCCTGCAGGCGTATTACACCCTGGCCGGGCGCGATCTGGAGCGCGAACTCGCGCCGATGCTGGAAAGCGAAAACCTGGGGCTGATGGTCTGGAGCCCGCTCGCCGGCGGCCTGCTCAGCGGCAAGTACGATCGCGAAACCGAGGGCGAGGCCGGCAGCCGGCGTACGACCTTCGATTTCCCGCCGGTCGATCGCGAGCGCGGCTTCGACTGCATCGACGTGATGCGCCAGATCGCCGACACCAAGGGCGTCTCGGTGGCCCGTATTGCGCTGGCCTGGCTGTTGCACCAGCCGGTGGTGAGCAGCGTGATCATCGGCGCCAAGCGGCCCGATCAGCTCGCCGATAACATCGCGGCTACCGAAGTCCAGCTGTCCGACGACGAACTCGCGCGTCTGAATGAAGTCAGCGCACTGCCGGCCGAATATCCGGGCTGGATGCTGGAGCGCCAGGGCGGTTATCGCCGCGAGCAGTTGGCCGAATCCAAGCGAGGTTGACCCGTCTTGCGAGCCGGGCCTTACCTGCCATGGGCGGCCCGGCTAACGTTCGAGCAAACAACGGGCCAGGCCGCTCATGACCTTCGCTCCGGAACTCGCAACACTGGCTACCGTGCTGCTACTCGGGTGTATCAGCCCGGGGCCGGATTTCGTCGCCGTAACGTCACATGCGCTCACCGATCGAGGTTCGGGGCTGCGGATTGCCTGCGGGATCGCCACCGCGATCACGCTCTGGGCCGCGCTGAGCGTGGCCGGCCTGGCCTTCGTCCTGTCTCGTATTGCCGTGCTCTATGAACTGGTACGACTGGCGGGCGCCGCGTTTCTCATTTATCTCGGCATTCGCATGCTGGTGACGACCTGGCGACGCCGTCCCTCCACGGTGGCACCGATGCGCGCCGCGCCCAGGCCGGGCTCGTTCAAGCGCGGTTTCCTGATCGGCATCACCAATCCGAAATCGGCGGTGTTCTTCAGCAGCCTGTTTGCGACGATCCTGCCTGCGCATGCGCCGGACTGGGTCTACGGTGCCACGATCGCGCTGGCGGCCGGCACCGCTCTGGGCTGGTTTGTCGTGGTGGCGCTGGCGTTTTCGCTCGGCCGGGTGCAACGGGTCTATGCCCGGGCGCGGCGCGGCATCGATACGGTCATGGGCACGCTGCTGACGATGTTGGGGCTGCGACTCGCGCTGATTCGCTGAACGGCCCGCGAGGCGGTGTCACTTGTCGGGCGTATACCACCAGATCCGCAATCGCTTCTCGCCGAATTCCCGGGCCTTGTCGACATCACGGCCCATGTAGATATCGACCGTGTTGTGCACGTCGTCGGCGGTTTTGTCGCGGACCACGAAATCGTGATGATAGCCCGCGATGGCGATCTGGGTACCGTCGTGGAGACCGCGGGCCACCAGATCGGGTGAGACGGCCACGGTATGCGGGCCGAGGTGATTGTCCCAGGCGCCCGTATGCGGATGGTCGTCGGTTTCGCTTGGCACGTCGTTATAGGCCGTGACCGTGACCACGGTCGAATGATCGCCGGCCAGGGCCGGCGAGGCAGTGAACGCTCCGAGGAGGACCGCTGCCACGCCCAGCCAAGAGGAACGGCGCGAGGGTGGTGGCGACGCGGTCGGGCGGTAGAGCGTGCGTGAAGATCGAGGCATTGCGGTTATGTCCGCCGTGAGCCGGATTTTGAGAATACACCGGCGCGGGCCGACGCCGGCGAGTTGGCTCCGGGTATTCCCTTTCCTGTCTGGCTGTCATTGCGAATGGGCGGGGACGGCGTACGCGGCCATGCTGAGAGCCGTCTTCCGGTTCGGGGTTGTCGTGAGTAAGAACATCGCGATTTTCTGCGACGGCACCAACGACCAGTTCGGCTCGGTTACCACCAATGTGGTGCACCTGCTGCGTCTGAGCGAGCGGGACAGCGATCGGCAGCGCACCTTCTACGAGCCCGGTGTGGGGACGTTCGGCGCCAACCTGTTTTCCGTGAATATCGGTACGTTTCTCGGCAAGCTGCTCGGGGCTGCATTCGGCTACGGCCTGGCGCAGAACCTGACGCGAGCCTATCGCTACGTGGTCGAGACGCACGAGCCCGGCGATCGCGTCTTCATCTTCGGCTTCAGTCGTGGTGCCTTCACCGCGCGCTCGCTGGCGCGGCTGCTGGATGCCGGCGGCCTGCCGGAGCCCGGCGATTCGCGACAGCTCGAGCGTATTGTCGAGACCTATCTGGTCGACGGCGCGGATGCATTGTCGCGATATGACAACGCGCGCGTATGCCGGCCGCATTTCGTCGGCGTCTGGGATACCGTAGCCGCGCTCGGCGTTTTGCTGCGCTGGCATCGATTCGATGATCGCTGCCTGAGTCCGGGGGTCGCGCATGCG
Source organism: Salinisphaera hydrothermalis C41B8 (assembly GCF_000732535.1). Classification (GTDB taxonomy): domain Bacteria; phylum Pseudomonadota; class Gammaproteobacteria; order Nevskiales; family Salinisphaeraceae; genus Salinisphaera; species Salinisphaera hydrothermalis. The sequence continues at coordinate 30,306 of NZ_APNK01000012.1, read as the reverse complement.
GCACAGGCCCTGGCGATCGACGAACAACGCGCAGCGTTTGAACCGACGTTATGGGCCGAACCCGAGGCCGACCAGTCGATACATCAGGTCTGGTTCGCGGGGGTGCACAGCGACATCGGCGGCGGCTATCGCGATCGCGGGCTGGCCGACATCACGCTCTACTGGATGCTGGGCCAGGCCCGGCGCTGTGGTCTGCATCTTGCACCCCACGCGGATCCAGACCGGCCGGGCGACGCGCTCGGCCGTCGGCATGATTCCTATGTCGGCTGCTGGCGATGGCTTGGCCGGCATCGGCGTCGCGTGCCGCCGAATGCGTCGATCCATGCGAGCGTTCGAACGCGGATGCAGGCGTGCCCGGCCTATGCGCCCGGTAATCTGCCCGGCCGGTAGGCGACTCGGAACGCGCCGTTTTCAGCCCTCGATTCGCTCTACGCGCTGCTGGAGCGCGAGTGCAGCCTGCGGGGCGCGTGGCTTGCCCTCGCGGATGAAGTAAACGAAGACGTCGCGCGGCGTGGTGTCGTGGCTGAACTCCCGGTCGACACAGGGTAGATCGTCGGGCAGGCCGCCCTGTGCCCACGTCGTGGCGCGTTGGCTCCAGGCATCGAGCGCGGCTGCGCTGTAGCCCGTCTCGATCGACGTATCGCCGCGTTGCAGCCGGGCATAGACGAAATCGGCGGTGGGGTCGGCGATCGCCGGATAATCGTCGCTGTCGGCATACACGATGGCAACGCCGGCCGCGCGACAGAGCCGAACCGCTTCGTCACAGACGAAGCTCGCGTGCCGTAGCTCCACCGCATGGCGCAGCGCGAGCCCGTCCTGGGCGGCGGGTAGCTGTTCCAGGAACGCCCCCCATTCATCGGGTTCAAAGGTCTTGCCGGCAGGCAGTTGCCACAGGATCGGGCCCAACCGGTCACCGAGTTCGGTAATACCCGATTCCAGAAACCGCGTCATGCCGTCGCCGGCCGCGGCCAGATCGCGCCGGCCGACGACATAACGTGGCGCCTTCAGCGAGAAGACGAAATCGGCCGGCGTCTCCGCGGCCCAGCGAGCAAATGTCGCCGGCTTCTGAGTGCGATAGAACGTGCCGTTGACTTCGATCGTTCGCAGCCGCCTCGCCGCATGGGCGAGCTCCTGCTTCTGCGGTAGATCGTTCGGATAGAACGTGCCGCGCCAGGGTTTGTAGGTCCAGCCGCCGATGCCGCAGCGAATGCGGCCGGGCTTATCGGGATCGTTGTTCGACATCGGGATCTCGGAGTGTGAAGCGCCCATGCAGCGCGAGCCCGCGGCGACGCGAGCATCAGGAGTCGCCTGGCAAAACCCGCGTGTCGGAACGCCTGGGATCGGTTCCAGTTGCCCCTCAAGACCGTGGGCGCGCTGCCGTTAACGGGATTGCTTTCCCCCATCCGTTGTTCGAGGTCCTTGATGCGGCAATCCCTCCGCGCTCGTATTCTGGCGATTTGTATTGCAATCATCGTGTTGTCACTGCTGGTGATTGGCGCGGCCACCTGGCGCGTGATGAGCGCGTACAACAATCAAAGCATCGCCGATAATCTGAAGTCCATCGCCATGGGCCATGTCATGGCAATTGCCGCCTGGAGCGATACCGAAAAACGATTGGTGTCCTCGATCGGGCAACGCGCGCTCGGGCCCGACGCGGCCTCGGCTATGGCCTTGATCCAAAAGGCCAGCCAGTTTTCGATGGTCTATGCCGGTTATCCCGACGAGCGGTTCGTTTCCGGCAGTAACTGGACGCCGCCGCCCGGCTTCAAGCCCACGCAGCGCATCTGGTACAAGCAGGCGGCCAAGGCCGGCCATACCGTAGCCACCGAGCCCTACATGGATGCCGCGACCCACAAGCTGGTGGTGCCGTTCGCTACGCCGGTGATGAACAATGGTCAACTGGCCGCCGTGGTGGCCGCGGATATGCCGCTCGACCGTGTGGTCGCGAACGTGAATGCGATCAAGCCGACCGCGCATAGTTACGCGTTTCTGGTCGATGGGAAAGGCACGGTGATTGCGCATCCCGACACCAAGCTGGCCCTGAAACCCGCGACTCAGATCGATTCGACGCTCACGCCGCAATGGATTCACCAGGCCGCAGCCGGCGGCCAAGTGCGCCGGGTCAGTCTCGACGGCGTGAAGGAACGCGTGCTGGCCGAGACCATTCCGAACACGGACTGGACGCTGGTGATCGCCATGAACCAGCGCGAGGCGCTGGCCGGGCTGTACAGCGCGGCGCAGACTATGTTGATCGCGTTGCTGATCACGGCGCTGATCGCCGCGGCGATTCTGTGGGCCTGTTTGACCCCGAGTTTCCGGCGGCTGGCCAATGTGCGCGATGCGCTCGACGATATCGCTTCGGGCGAGGGTGACTTGTCGCGCCGCCTCCCGGTGACCGGGCGCGATGAAATCGCCGGGATCGCCCGCGCGTTCAATGCCTTCGTCGAACGCATCAATGCTGTGTTGCTGCATGTGCGCAGCACGAGTGAATCGGTGCGCACGGCGTCCGACGAGATCAGTCAGGGCAGCCAGGATTTATCGCAACGTACCGAAGAAACTGCCGCCCAGCTGGAAGAGTCGGCAGCGTCCGTTGAGGAACTCTCCGGCGCGGTCGAGCATTCGGCGGCGTCGTCGCGCCAGGCCAGCGATGTCGCCAGCGAGGCCGCGGAAACGGCCCGACAGGGCGGTCAACGCATGCAGGCGGTGAGCCAGGCGATGCAGCGCATGCAGGATTCCAGCCGCAAGATCGAAGGCATTCTGGAGATGATCGACTCGATCGCGTTCCAGACCAATCTGCTGGCCCTGAATGCCTCGGTCGAAGCCGCGCGTGCCGGCGAGCACGGTCGCGGTTTTGCTGTCGTGGCCGAAGAAGTCCGGGGGCTGGCCAATCGCAGCACGGAGGCTGCCAGCGAGATCAAGACATTGATCGCCGATGCCGGACAGCAGACCGATGTCGGGGTCGGCGAAGTCGAAGCGGCGGACGAGGCCATGCAGGGCATTGTCCAGCGCATCGAACAGGTCAGCGGCATGCTGGTCGAACTGACCAGTGCCGCGGCCGAGCAGGCGACCGGCATCGGTCAGGTCAGCCAGTCGGTGTCACAGCTCGAAGGCATGACCCAGCAGAACGCGGCGCTGGTGGAACAATCGGCCGCGGCCAGCGAAGCGCTGCATCAACAGGCCCGCGAGCTCGCCGACAGCGTGGCGGCCTTCCGCTTGCGCGAGGCCGACGGCGAATCGGCCCAGCCGGACCGCGATACGGCATCGACGCGCACCGCCATGGGGGACTGGGCCGAGCCGGCCGTGACGGTCTCATAGTATCGGCCGTCAGGACGTCCGGGCCGGCGTACGACGCCGGCCCGGGGGCTTTGCCGTCATTCCAGCGGCCGCGCGGAGCGATTGCTATTGGAAGGCCTGGATTCCGGTCTGAGCGCGGCCGAGAATCAACGCATGGATGTCGTGCGTTCCTTCGTAGGTGTTCACGCTCTCCAGGTTAAGCAGGTGATGCATCACGCCGTATTCGATGAGAATGCCGTTGCCGCCGTGCATGTCGCGGGCGGCGCGGGCGATCTCCAGGGCCTTGCCGCAGTTGTTGCGCTTGATCAACGAGATCATCTCCGGCGCAGCCTCGCCTTGATCCAGCAGGCGGCCGACCTGGAGCGCGGCCTGTAGCCCGAGCGCGATCTCGGTCTGCATGTCGGCGAGTTTCTTCTGGATCAGCTGGTTCGCGGCCAGCGGGCGGCCGAACTGTTCGCGTTCGAGGACATACGTTCGGCTGCGATGCCAGCAGGCTTCGGCGGCGCCCATCGTGCCCCAGGCAATGCCGTAGCGGGCCTTGTTGAGACAGGCGAACGGGCCGGACAAGCCCTCGGCGCCGGGCAGCATCGCGTCGTCCGGCACGAACACCTCATGCATCGTGATTTCGCCGGTGATCGAGGCCCGCAGCGACAGCTTGCCGGCCATCTCGGTCACGGTGAAGCCGGCGGTCGGCAGGTCGACCAGAAAACCCTTGATCTTGTTGCCGTGCGCCTCGGACTTGGCCCAGATCAGCACCACGTCGGCGATCGGGCTGTTGCCGATCCATTTCTTGGCGCCGGTCAGCCGATACCCACCGTCGACCTTGACCGCTTGGCTCGTCATGCCGCCCGGGTTGGAGCCGGCCTCCGGTTCGGTCAGGCCAAAGCCGCCGACGAACTCGCCGCGTGCGAGCTTCGGCAGATAATATTGTTTCTGGGTCTCGCTGCCGAACGCCTCGATCGGGTGCATGACCAGCGACGACTGCACGCTCATGGCCGAGCGATAGCCCGAATCCACCCGTTCGACTTCGCGCGCGATCAGGCCATAGGCCACATGGCCGAGCCCGCCGCCGCCGTATTCAGAGGCGACCGTTGCGCCGAGCAGGCCGTGCTCGCCCATCTCGGTCATGATGTCGCGGTCGAAGTGGCCGCGCTCGAAGGCCGCGTAGACACGCGGCTGGAGCCGGCTCTGACAATACGCGCGGGCCCGATCGCGGACCTCGCCTTCGGCTTCGGTGAGCTGTGTCGCCAGGCCCAGCGGATCGTCCCATCGAAAATCGGTCATGCGGCGGCTCCTCATCGTCTTTTACAACGATAGAGCTAACACGTCATGCCACCCCGACCCAATGCCCGCTCGGCTGGCCGCGGGTCATGCCGTCATCTTCGCGCCGCTGCGCTGTCGGGCCGGCGATCTCGAAAAGGCCGCGCCGATCTCGGCGCAGCCTTGATTGACGATCACGCCGAGGGCGTCAGGCGCCGCCATCCTCGCCGGCCAGAATATCGTCGATGCCGATCGGGAAACGCCGAGGGCGTACACCGGTGGCGTGCCAGATTGCGTTGGCGATCGCACCGCCGGTGCCGGTGATGCCGATCTCGCCCACGCCTTTCACGCCGAGCGCGTTGATATGGCGGTCCTGCTCGGGCACGGAGATCGCCTCGATCGAGGGCACGTCGGCATTGACCGGGATATGGTATTCGGCCAGATCGGCATTCATCACGCGGCCGCTGCGGCGGTCGATCGTGGCCTGTTCATGCAGGGCGAACGATATGCCCCAGATCATGCCGCCGAAGAACTGGCTCTCGACCATGCGCGGATTGATCACCCGGCCGGCGGCGAAGGCGCCGACCAGACGGGTGACGCGGATCTGGCCGAGATCCGGATCCACTTTAACCTCGGCGAACACCGCGCCGTGCGCATGCATGGCGAACCGCTCCTGCGCGGTCTGGTCGGGCGAACCCGTGCCGCGGCCTTCGATTTCGGCCAGTCCGGCGCGGCCGAGAATATCGCGATAGCTGTCGCTGCGGGCCTCGCTGTCGCTTAGGACCAGGCGCCCGCCTCGGGCGACGATGTCGCGCCGTTCCGCGCCGAAGAGCAGGGAGGCTTGATCGTTGATTGCCAGCTCGGCCAGCTTGTCGATCGCGTCGCGACCGGCGTTGTGGATGGCGTTGCCAGCCGTGGCGGTATGCCCGGAGCCCCCGGCCACGCCGGCATCCGGCAGGTCCGATGAGCCGGCGCGGAATGTGGTGTGGCCGAGTTCTAGGCCGAGGCTGTCGGCGCCGATCTGCGCGAGCGCCGTCCAGGCGCCCTGGCCCATGTCGTGGGCGCCGGTCTCGACCAGGCCGCTGCCGTCGGCCCGGATTACGGCGCGCGCATGGCCCTGGAACATCACCACCGGGAAGGTGGCGGTGCCCACGCCCCAGCCGACGAGCAGGCCGTTGTCGTCACGCATCGAGCGCGGTGCCCGGCTGCGCTTTGCCCAGCCGAAGCGCTCGGCGGCCTGGGCGTAGCAATCGCGCAGGCGCTTGGACGAGAAGTGTTTGCCCGAGATCGGCTCGACCTCGGCATAGTTGGCCAGCCGGAAGGCGAGCGGGTCCATGTCGCACGCTGCGGCCGCTTCGTCGATCGCCGATTCCAGTGCCAGCGAGCCGGTGGCCTCGCCGGGGGCGCGCATGAACAGCGGCGTGCCGGTGTTCAGCCGGACAGCGTCATGCGCGGTATGGATCGCCGGGCTGGCATAGAGCGTATGCGACACGCCCGCGGCCGGCTCAAAGAAATCGTCGAACACGCTGGAGGCGGTGCGCACGTGATGCGACAGGCCGGTGAGGTGCGCCTCGTCGTCCAGGCCGAGGGCGAGCGTCTGGCGGGTCGGCGCGCGATGGCCCAGCGGGCCGAACATCTGCTCGCGCCGGACCACCAGCTTGACCGGCCGGCCGGTCATGCGCGCGGCCATGATGCCGAGCGCCTGCGGCGAGAGAATCATGCCCTTGCAGCCGAAGGCGCCGCCGAGAAACGGGCTGCGGATATGCACGTTTTCAGCGTCGATGCCGAACAGGCCGGCCACGCGGCCACGCGCGATCGCCATGGCCTGGCTGGGCGTGTCCAGCGTGAGCCGGTCGCCGTTCCAGGCCGCGACGATGGCGTGCGGCTCCATCGGGTTGTGGTACTGCGGTGCGGTTTCGTAGACGGCGTCGATGCGGCGCGTGGCGCGTGCCAGGCCGGCTTCGATATCGCCGACACCGGCTTCGGCCGGCTCGCCGGGGCCGACGCCATCCGGCACGAAGGCTTCGCCGGCATTCAGCCCGATCCGCGGTGTTTCGGCCTCGTACTGCGGCGCCAGCAGCGCCGCGCCTTCGGTGGCGGCTTCCAGCGTCTCGGCGATCACCACGGCGATCGGCTGGCCGGGATAACGCACGCGGTCGTTCTGCAGCAGGTCGAGCCGGAACATGAACGGATCGTCTCGCTCGTCCGGGTCCTTGGCGAGCTCGGGGCGATGATCCGGCGTCATCACGTCGACCACGCCCGGATGGGCCTTGGTGGCGTCGACGTCGAGATGCGTCACGCGGCCGGCGGCGATCGTCGATACCGCCATGACGGCGTGCAGCAGGTTCGCCGGGTGGTTGTCGGCGGCATAGGTGGCCGTGCCGGTGACCTTGAGCACGCCGTCGGTGCGGGTGATCGGTTCGCCGATGCTGGTCTGGGTCTGCCGTCGAGCGGGCGACTGGATGGACGTGATCTCAGACATGAGCAGGGCCTCCGGTGACGGGCGCGAACGGCGAGGCGGGCAGGGCCGGCATCGTCTCGGGCGTGCCGGCGGCGGCATGGGTGAGCACCCGGGCGACTACCCGGCGGCCGAGTTCTATCTTGAATGCGTTATCGCCGGACGGCCGGGCGTCGGCCAGCGCGATGGCGCCGGCTTCGGCGAACAGCTCGGGCGACGGCCGCCCGCCGACCAGCGCAGCCTCGGCGGCCTGGGCCCGCCAGGGCTTGGGCGCCACGCCGCCGAGTGCGATGCGAGCGGCCCGAATGGTGCCATCGTCGGCCAGATCCAGGCCGGCGGCGGCCGAAACCAGAGCAAAGGCATAGGAGGTGCGTTCGCGGACCTTGAGATAGCGGGCATGGCCGGCGAATGCCGCCGCCTCCGCCGGCAATCGCACGGCCACGATCAGCTCGCCGGGTTCCAGCACGCTCTCGCGGGCGGGGTTGTCGCCGGGCAGACGATGGAAATCGGTCAGCGGCACACAGCGCCAGTCGTTCGCGCTTTCGATCTCGACCGTGGCTCCGAAGGCAGCCAGTGCGACGCAGAAATCCGAGGGATGGGTGGCGATGCAGTGCTCGCTCCAGCCGAGGATCGCATGGCCACGGTTCTCGCCGCCGATGGCATCACAGCCGGCGCCGGGTTCGCGCTTGTTGCAGGCGCTGGCGGTGTCGTAGAAGTAGCGACAGCGCGTACGCTGTAGCAGATTGCCGCCCACGGTCGCCGCATTGCGCAGCTGCGGTGAGGCGCCGGATAACAGCGCTTCGGCCACGGCCGGGAAGGTCGCGGCGAAGCCGTCGTCGAACGCCAGATCCGCATTACGGACCATGGCGCCGATGCGCACGCTGCCGTCTGACATGGTCTCGATCTGGTCGAGATCGGGCAGGTGGGTGATGTCGATCAGGCGCGTCGGCCGCATGACGTCGGCCTTCATCAGGTCGAGCAGGTTGGTGCCGGCTGCGAGCAGCGCCGAGCCGGGCCGCACCACTTCGGCCGCGGCCTCGGCCACGGAGGCCGGACGGATGTATTCGAATCGATTCATGACGAGGTCTCCGGCTCGGACGCGGGCATGCGCGCGGTGGCATCCAGCACGGCCTGGGTGATGCCGACATAAGCACCGCAGCGACACAGGTTGCCGCTCATGTTTTCGCGTACGCGTTCGGGGTCGGTGCCGGCCCGGCCTTCGCGGATCAGGCCGATCGCGCTCATGATCTGTCCCGGCGTGCAGTAGCCGCACTGAAAGCCGTCGTGTTCGATGAAGGCGGCCTGCACCGGATGCAGATCGGCGCCGTCGGCCACGCCCTCGATGGTTTCGACCGTGGCGCCGTCAAGGCTCGCCGCAAGCGTGAGACAGGAATTGACGCGCCGACCGTCCACGAGGACGGTACAGGCGCCGCACTGGCCGCGATCGCAGCCTTTCTTGGTGCCGGTGAGTTGTAGCCGCTCGCGCAGCAAATCGAGCAGAGTGACGCGCGGGTCGTCGAGCTCGATGGCCCGGCGATGCCCGTTGATCGTCAGCGTCAGGGGCAGGCTCATGTATTGGCTCCGATCGGTGAGATTGAGGACAATGGCCTCCGGGGCGTTTTGCGGCCGCGTCGCGATTGGCAGCCTAAGCCCGTCGGGCTTGGCGCAGGATCGTACGAAACCTCAGCAACGCCCGGTAAAGCCGAATCCAGCCGGCAGAGGCAGTATGCACGGCTCCGGCGTGGATTGGTTGTGGGTTATTGGAATATACGGAGGACGTCCTCCGTTTTGCAACAGGCTCGATCAGGCATGCAATGAACAAGCCACCGGCGACAAACCAACGTCGAATGCGAGCGGATGCGCGGCGCAATCGTGAACGGCTGCTCGAAGCCGCGGCGACCGTGTTTGCCGAAGGCGGCGCCACGGCCAGCCGCGAAGCCGTGGCCCGGGAAGCCGGCGTCGGCATCGGTACCCTGTATCGACACTTCCCGACCCGCGAGGCGTTGTACGAAGCGGTCTACGAACGCGCGGTCCTGCAGCTCGTGGAGCTGGCCGACACACTCGCGCAACGCGATGCGCCGACTACGGCCCTACGCGAATGGTTGGCGGCGTTCGTATCGTTGGTGGCAACCAAGAAAGGCATGGCCGGTGCGTTAGCGCTCACCGCGGACCGGACCAAGGCGATCTCCTCGCATCTGACGGTCCGGCTGACCGAAGCCCTGGCACGCTTGCTCGATCGCGCGGCGACGGCCGGCCGGATTCGCAGCGATGTCGGCGCGGAAGAATTGCTGCATGCGGTGGTCGGCATGTGCCTGCTTCAGGATCAGCCCGGCTGGCAAGCCAGCGTACGTCGGCTCACCGATCTGTTGGTCGATGGCTTGTGCGTCGACGGGCAGGGCGCGCCCAAGGCGTAATGGAACACGTTCTAGATGGTATCTAGTCGGGCCCTCTGCGCAGCAGCACATACAGGCCTGCCGCCAGGACGAACCCCACCAAAAACGTGATATCGCCGATTTCAGGCACCTGCCGGGCAATGAAGCCGACGAATAGCTCCTGGTTGGAAAACAGCAGGATCGAAACGACCATCCCGATCAGCATGGCGACGGGGCCTGCGCGGTTGCGGTAATGCGCGTCGTAGAGGTGCGCGTCCACGCGCTGGCCGCGGCGCATGAGCTGGTCGGCGAAGAACACACCCAGCCAGGGCCCGATCCAGTAGGCGATGATCAGAAGAAAATTCGTGTATTCGGTACCGGCGTCGGCCAGCGCCGACCAGGCGAGCAGGAAGCCGATCGCACCGAAGAGCAGGGCCACCACGGCACGGCGCAGTTTCAGCGGCAGCTTGATGCCCATGGTGAGAAAGGCCATGGCGCCGGAATACGTGTTCAATACGTTGGCCGCGATAGCGCCCAGCGCCACGGCCAGCAGCGTCAGGTGAGCGAGCACGGTTGGCAACTGGCCGGTGAAAGCGCTGACCGGGTTCGTAGCGCTCGTGCCGCCGGCGGTCACCGAGGCGGCGCCGGCGATTTCCAGCACCATGCAGGCGATGAACAGGCCGAAGCCGGCGGACACGCCGACGGCGCGCGGGCTGGCGCTTTCGGGCAGATAACGCGTGTAGTCCGCGGCGTAGGGGTTCCAGCCGGCCGCATAGCCGAACGCGGTGCCGACCGTGAGCAGAAAACTGCCGGGCAGTGGATGGGTTGCCGCGGCGGGCTGTGTTTTGCCGAGCAATACGAACGACGACATGGCAAAAACGACGCCTAGAAAAATCAGGGCGTAGCGCTCGAAGGCGTGCACCAGGTTGTGACCGAAAAAGGCGATCGCGATCTGGATGACGACAATGATCACCAGGCTCGCCAGCGCGGGCAGCCCGCTCAACGCGCTCAGGGCAAATGCGCCGCTGACGCTGTTGACGGCGAACCAGCCAATGCCCGCCGTGATGGCCATGAGCCCGGAAGGCAACAGATTGCCCCAGTAACCGAAAGCAGCGCGCCCCAGCACCATCTGCGGTACGCCGTAGCGTGGGCCGCGTGCTGAGAGCAGCCCGTGTGCGATGGCCCCGAGCGCGGTGCCGATGGTGAGCGCGACGACCGCTTGCCAGAACGGCAGGCCGAAGACGCCGACGGCGAGCACGCCGATGAAGACGGTAGCGAACTCCAGATTCGGTGCGATCCACGTCCAGAGCATTTGCGACGGGCGACCGTGGCGTTCGCTGGCCGGGATGAACTCGATGCCGCCCGGTTCCACGGCGACCACGCGATCGCCATAGAGGCCGGGGCGTACCGGCTCGTCGCTACTCGGTGCCGTGTTTGCCACTCGCTGTCTCCCCAGGGCTGTGATCTTGGCTGAAGAATTAAACGGTTATATCGCGGTCCGCGTTCACGCCGGCGGCGCCTCTACAAAAGCAAATTCCGAGCCATGAACGCCGGTCCGCGGCCTGGGGATACCGAGGTGCGGTCGCGGTCGCCAGGCATCGAAAACGGGGGTTCGGGGCATGCGTGAGGACGCCTCATCTGGGCCGGTCGGGGCCGTACTCAGCTGCTGGCCCGCCAGACGCCAATCAACAGCGCGACCCAGCCGACGATGAGCAGAACACCGCCGATCGGCGTGATTGCGCCAAGAATCCTTACCCCCGAGCCGGCCAGCAGATAGAGGCTGCCGGAAAAAATGAAGGTGCCGGCAATGAAGCACCAGGCGGCTGTGGACATGGCCGCGCCGGTAAAGCCTGTGCGCATCAACACCCCGAGCGCGAGCAACGCCAGGGCGTGATAGAACTGATACTGCTCGGCGGTATGCCAAACGTCCTGCATTTTTTTCGATAGATGCGAGGACAGGGCATGCGCCCCGAACGCGCCGAGACAGACGGCAAGGCCGCCGTAGAGCGCGGCAAAGATCAGCGTGATCCGGATCATGTTCGGGTTCCCGGGTCGAGAAATGTCGTGCCGGTGGCAAAGGTCACAGCCTGCCCGCCGATATGCACGCGATCGCCGTCGACGCGGCAGAGCAGCTCGCCGCCACGCGCCGATATCTGTCGGGCCGCGAGTTCGCGCTTGCCCAGGCGCTCGGCCCAGTAGGGGGCGAGCGTGCAGTGGGCCGAACCGGTAACGGGGTCCTCATCCACACCATGGCCGGGCGCGAAATAGCGCGAGACGAAATCGTGTTGGCCATCATCGGCCGGCGCGGTGGCGATGAAGCCGAGATTGGTCTGTGCCGAGTACCGCGCCAGGGCGCGCATGTCGGGCTCGAGTGCGGCGACGTCGGCGGCGCTGTCGAAGACCGCCAGATAGTTCGTGGCGGCATACCAGGCTGTGGCCTCGCCGCCGAGCGCGGCCGCCACATCGGCGATATCGTGATCAACGGGCTGGGCTACCCGGGCCGGCAGGTCCAGCCAGAGCCGGTCATCGCTTGCGCTCATGCCGAGCTCGCCAGCGAAGCGGGTCACGAAGGTGAGTGGGGCCTCGTAGCGGTCCATTTCGTTGAGCAGCACGTGTGCACTGGCCAACGTGGCATGACCACAGAGTTCCACTTCTACCGCGGGCGTGAACCAGCGTAGCTCGTGGCGGCCGCCCGCGCCCGGCACGACGAACGCGGTCTCCGAGAGATTGTGCTCGGCCGCGATCGCCGCCAGCGTTTGATCGTCGGGCCACGCATCGAGCACGTAGACCGCGGCCGGATTGCCGGCGAAGACCTGGTCGGTGAAGGCGTCGACCTGGTGAAACGTCAGCGGCTGTCGTCCGATTGTCATAAAGGTGTCATGTAATGTGGTTTGTCAGGTGGCTGCGGCTACCGTAATCGCACGAGGAGAGTTTCTCATGACCGAAACCGCCGATGTGCCGGCTGTGCCCACGCCGGATGAATTCGACGCGCCGGAATTATTCATCAACCGGGAGTTGTCGCTGCTCGAATTCAACGATCGCGTCCTGGCGCAGGCCCAGGATGAATCGGTGCCGCTGCTCGAGCGGTTGAAGTTTCTATGTATTTCCTCGACCAATCTGGATGAGTTCTTCGAAGTCCGCGTGGCCGGGCTGAAGCAGAAAGCCGAACTGCTGGATACGCCCGGGGAGGCGGACAATCGCACGCCCAGCGATGTGCTGCGCGCGATCAGCGAACGCGCGCATACGCTGGTGGACAACCAGTACGCCACGCTCAACAACGAGATCATCCCGGCGCTGGAGGCCGAGGGCATTCGTTTTCTGCGGCGTGCCGAATGGAACCCGAAACAACGCGCCTGGCTGGCCGAATATTTCGAGGAAGAACTGCTGCCCGTGATCAGCCCGATCGGGCTCGATCCGGCCCATCCGTTTCCGCGCATTCTCAACAAATCGCTGAACTTCATCGTCTCGCTCGACGGGACTGATGCGTTTGGGCGCAAGATCCGGCATGCCGTAGTGCAGGCGCCGCGCGCCCTGCCGCGCATCATCCAGTTGCCCCAGGCTGAAACCGACAGCGGGTCGCACGATTTCGTGTTTCTGTCGTCGATCATCCACGCGCATGTGGAAGATCTGTTCCCCAGCATGCGGGCACAGGGCTGCTACCAGTTCCGTGTGACGCGCAATTCCGATCTGTACGTGGACGAGGAAGAAGTCGACGATCTGCTACGGGCGGTCGAAGGCGAACTGCCAGGTCGGCGCTATGGCGATTGTGTTCGCCTGGAGGTGGCCCACAACTGCCCGGTCGAGCTGTCGGACTATCTGCTCGCGCGCTTCCTGCTCACCCGTGAGGATTTGTATCAGGTCAACGGGCCGGTCAACGTCAACCGGCTCATGTCGTTGCAGAGCACGGTGGACCGGCCCGATCTGAAATACCCGGCGTTCACCCCGCGTCTGCCGAATGCGTTGGCCCCATCGGGCGATTTGTTCGCGGAAATCCGGGCCGGCGATGTGTTGTTGCATCATCCGTTCGATTCCTTCCTGCCGGTGATCGATTTCGTGCGCCGGGCGGGATCGGATCCCAAGGTGTTGGCGATCAAGCAGACGCTGTATCGCACCGGGCCGAAATCGGCCGTGGTCGATGCCCTGGTCGAGGCCGCGCGCGCGGGCAAGGAAGTGACCGTGGTGGTCGAGCTGCGGGCGCGTTTCGACGAGGCCGACAACATCGAGCTCGCCAACCGCCTGCAGGCTGCCGGTGCCCACGTCGTCTACGGCGTGGTCGGCTACAAGACGCACGCCAAGATGACGCTCATCGTGCGGCGTGAGGCCGACGGGCTGCATAACTACGTGCATGTCGGCACCGGCAACTATCATCCCAAGACCGCGCGCCTGTACACCGACTACGGGCTGATGTCCTGTGATCCGGCGCTCGGCAACGATGTGCACGAAATCTTTCTGCAGCTCACCAGCCTGGGCAAGGTCAGCGGGCTGGAGCGCATCGTCGATGCGCCGTTCCGATTGCACGATGCGATCATCGCCAAGATTGCGCGCGAAGCGGACGCCGCAGCGGCGGGACGGCCAGCCTGGATCGTCGCCAAGATGAATTCGCTGGTCGAGCCGGGCGTGATCCGGGCGCTGTATGCGGCGTCGGTGGCCGGCGTACAGATCGATCTGATCGTGCGCGGGATCTGTTGTCTGCGCCCGGGCATCGCGGGTGTGTCCGACAACATCCGCGTGCGTTCGATCGTGGGGCGGTTTCTCGAGCACACGCGGGTCTTTCATTTTGCCGGCGGCGGCGAGCCCGAACTGTATCTGTCCAGTGCCGACTGGATGGACCGCAACTTCTTCCGGCGTGTGGAGATCTGCTTTCCCGTGACCTCGCCGGCGGTATATGATCGTGTCCAGCGCGAGCTGGGACTCTACCTGGCCGATAATAGCGGCGCTTGGCTGCTCGGCGAGGATGGACGTTACACACGGGCACTGCCAGCGGCGGATGAGCCCGTTGTTTCGGTGCAGAAGCGTCTCATGGAGGGACCGGGATAGGACCACGATCACGACTGGTTATGAACCCAGATCGGCGTTTGTGGTCTGAGGCATAAGGGCCTAACACTCGTGGCTCGGCACGGCCGGCCACCCGATCCAACGAACCGCGCGGCGGTTCGATTCTCAAGAAGGGAATGACCAGCATGAAACGATGGATGACCGCACTGGCCGGGATGATGCTCGTCATCGCCGGTGGCCTGGGCACCAGTAGCGCCGCGATCGCCGGCAGTGATCAGGCACAGAAGCTGGATGACGCAACCAGCGTGCTCCAGCAGTTCGTCAACATCCCGGAAAACAAGATCCCCTCGGCGCTGCTGCGCCAGGCCTACGGCATCGCCGTCATTCCGAACGTACTCAAAATCGGGTTCATCGGCGCCGGTGAGCATGGCGACGGCGTGCTGTCGGTGCGCACCGCGGACGGCAAGTGGTCGGACCCGACCTTCATCAGCCTCGCTGGCGGATCAATCGGCTTCCAGGCGGGCGTGTCCTCGACCGACATCATCCTGGTATTCAAGACGCAGCGCAGCATCGATCGTATCGCCAACGGCCAGTTTAGCCTCGGCGCGGATGCGTCTGTAGCCGCCGGGCCGATCGGTCGCAAGGTGAGTGCTTCGACCAACGGCGACTTCGATGCCGAGGTGTATTCCTACTCGCGTTCGCGCGGCCTGTTCGGTGGCGTGTCGCTCAGCGGTGCGCATATCGCCATCAAGAAAGACTGGAACTGGTTGTATTACAACAAGCCCGGTATCAGCGCCCATACGCTGCTCATGCGTGACAGCAACGACCTGCCGCCGTCGGGCAAGCGATTCGTATATACGCTCAACCAGTACATGCCGGCGTCGAACGACCACTTTCATTACGATTCGAACACGCAGGGGTCCAACGGCAATAGCGGTAACGGCGCCAGCAACGATAGCGGTTATACGGGCGCCGGTAGCAATGCCGATAACGCGTCGAATCAGCAGGGATATGGCCAGACCCGGCCCTACAACGGCGGCTCGGGTAGCGGCGTGACCGTACAGCAGAACGGCGGCAGTACCGGTAACGGCGGCACCAACGCCGACGGGACCTCGGACTACAGCGGCAATTACGGTAGCGGCAGCTATAAAAACCAGCAGAACGGCAGCACGGGGCAGTAGCGTCTATTGCGGTTCCTGATCAAACGTCCGTTTCGCGAAATTGCGATCATCGCCGTCGTCGTCGCCCTGGCGCCGGCGGCGGTGTTGTTGATCTTCCGCGTCATCAACCCGCCGGCGAGCGCATTCATGACGCTCACGGCTGCCAAACTTCACAATCAGCATCCCGCGCGCGAGATTGTTCATCAATGGGTCGATCTCGACCGGATTGCTGACTGCATGCCGCTGGCTGCCGTCGCCGGCGAGGATCAGACCTTTCCGTCCAATCACGGATTCGTCTGGTCCTCAATCGAACGTGCCCTTAAACACAATGCCGACGGGGGCGCCGTCCACGGGGCGAGCACCATCACCCAGCAGACGGCCAAGAACCTGTTTCTGATCCCGGCTAAGAGCTATATCCGCAAGGGCATCGAGGCCTATATCACGGTGTGGATGGATCTGTTGTGGTCCAAGCGTCGGGTGATCGAGGTCTATCTCAATATCGCCCAGTTCAGCGATACGGCCTTCGGCGTTCAGGCCGCCGCCAAACAACTGTTTCACCGCAATGCATCCCAATTGTCTCGCGGCGAATGCGCGGCGCTCGCGGCGGTGCTCCCGGCCCCCGACGAGTATGATGCCGCGCACCCCGGTCGGTATGTCTCTGGCCGGCAGGCATGGATCCTGCGTCAGATGCGGCATCTGGGGCCGCATTATCTCGACGACGCGCTGGACAATTAATAGATGTAGAATGCAGGTAGCGCTTCGGGCCCGTCCCGCGATGGCTATCGCCGCACGGGTCGTGGAACCGGGCGGTTTCGAGTTTCGTTTCCATACCGGCCGGCGCCGACCGGCTCATTGCCCATGCTGACAACGAGCGATTTCAAACCGGCGTTCTGGTTGCGTAACCCGCACGCGCAGACGTTATTCGCGTCTCAGGTGCGGGCTTTGCCGCCGCTGGCGGTCGAGCCCGAGCGGCTCGAACTCGACGACGGCGACTTCATCGACCTCTCCTGGCTGCCGGAGGCCGATCTGGCTGAAGACGCGCCGCTGGTGCTGGTACTACACGGGCTCAATGGATCGCTGGAATCCAAGTATGCCCGTGGCCTGCTGCGTCAGGTCGCCGCCCACGGCGCCCGCGGGGTGCTGATGCATTTCCGTGGCGCGGCGGGTCCTAATCGTTTGTCCCGTTCGTATCACTCGGGCGAGACCGGTGACGTCGGGCTCGTGTTGGAGCGCCTGCGCGCCCGTTATCCGCGCGCGCCGATCGGTGCCGCCGGTTATTCGCTGGGCGGTAATGTCCTGCTGAAATATCTCGGCGAGCAGGGCAGTGATTCGCCATTGTCGTGTGCGGTCGCCGTGTCCGTGCCGTACGACCTGGAGACCTGTGCATATGCAGTGCAGAAAGGGTTTTCTCGCCTGTATCAGACGCATCTGATCAACGGGATGCGCGAGATCGTCGAGGCCAAGGTGCGTGACGGCATCATCGAGCGACCGTTGCCGGATTTGCGCGGCCTGCGCGATTTTCCGAGCTTCGACAATGCAATCACCGCGCCGCTCAATGGCTTCGCCAATGCCATGGACTATTACGCCCGTTCGAGTAGCCGGTCTTTTCTCAAGCGCATTCGCACGCCGACGCTGGTTCTGCATGCGCGCGACGATCCGTTCATGGCGCCCGAGGTGGTACCGAGCGCCGACGAACTATCGGATACGATCCGCTTCGAGCTGTCGGAGCACGGCGGCCACGTTGGTTTCGTGTCCGCCGGCCGTTTTGGTGCGCCGGTTTATTGGCTGGAGGAGCGTATCCCGAGCTACTTCCGGGGCCGGCTGCCCGGCTTCGAACCGGTTGCCGAGGACAGCCCAGTCGGCGAGGCCGGATGACAAGGCTTCGGCCAAGGTGTGTATCGGCCGTCGCAGCCGGGCTATACACGCTCGACGAGACTGCATCGGGGTGAGACCGAATCGAGCATAGGCCGCTCGGATAGGCCCGTATTGGGCCAGATTGCGTTGTAACTCCGTATCCATACGCTCGTCCGGACGATAGCGCATGCCGTATGCTGGCGCGATCTGCCACGATCGACTGAACGCGATGACCGACCGTCCGGCGTCCCCCGCGCCGCATACCGCCGAGGATTATCGTCGTTGCTTTGAGGCCGCGCTCGGCGTGCCGTTCACCCAGGGCAATCGAATTCAGTCGCTGGTCAACGGCTGTCGTATCTTCCCGGCGATGATCGAGGCCATCGAGGCGGCCGAGACATCGATCGATTTCCTGACCTTTATCTACTGGCAGGGGGATATCGCCGAGCGCTTTGGCGCGGCGCTGGCCGCGCGGGCCCGCGCCGGGGTTGCCGTGCGCGTGCTGCTCGATGCGTTCGGGGCGCACAGCATGCCGCAATCCGTATTGGATCAATTGGCCCAATCGGGTGCCGAGATCGCCTGGTTTCGCCCGAAGGCACGCTGGCGTATCTGGCAGATCGATAACCGCACGCACCGCAAGATCCTGATCGTCGACGATCGGGTGGGTTTCACCGGCGGCGTTGGCATTGCCTCGGAGTGGGACGGCGATGCGCGTGATCCGAATGAATGGCGCGAAACCCATTTCCGCATGACCGGCCCTGTGCTCGACGGCCTGCGTGGCGCGTTCCTCTCGAACTGGATCGAGGCCGGTCAGCGGGGATTCGAGCAGCACCGATCCTATGCGCCGCAGCCAGAAGCCGGCGATGCCGCGACCCAGGTCATCCGGACTTCGGCCGCCGTGAACTACAGCGACATCGCCACGTTGTTCCGCTTGGTTCTGACGATCGCCCGTTCCCGCGTACGCATCGCTACCGGCTATTTCGTGCCGGATGCCGATACCATCGCGCTGATGTGCGCGGCGGCCGAGCGCGGTGTGGTGGTGGAAGTGCTCATGCCGGGGCCGCACACGGATTCGCGCGTGGCGACCATGGCCGGCGAGGATACGTTCGCGACGCTATTGGCGGCCGGTGTACGGCTGTATCGGTTCCAACCCACGATGCTGCATACCAAGATCGTGCTGCTGGACGATGTACTGGTGGTGGTCGGCTCGGCCAACTTCAATCATCGTTCCATGGGCAAGGATGACGAGATCGCGGTGGCCGTGGTCGACGATGCGCTGGTCCATGAACTGTCGGACAACTACGATCACGACCTGACGCGGGCCGAACGCGTCGACGCGCAGGCCTGGTCCAGGCGCGGGCCGTGGCAGCGGCTGCGCGAACTCGTCGGACGGGTACTCAGCCCGCAGGCCTGAGCGCCCGCCCGACGATCCTCGTTTTACAGCGCGTCGCTGTCGGTCTCGCCGGTACGGATGCGTACCACCTGTTCCAGATCGTGTACGAAGATCTTGCCGTCGCCGATCTGGCCGGTTTTGGCCGCGCCGATGATGGCGTCGACGACCGCGTCGAGCCGGTCTTCGTCGACCGCAACCTCGAGTTTGACCTTGGGCAGGAAATCGACCGCGTACTCGGCGCCGCGATACAGCTCGGTATGGCCTTTCTGTCGGCCGAAGCCGCGTACTTCGCTCATGGTCGTGCCGTGAACCCCCACTTCCGCAAGTGCTTCACGTACGTCGTCCATGCGAAACGGCTTGATGACCGCGGTGACCATTTTCATCTCGTGTTCTCCTCTGGCGCGAATGCCTGCAATAAAAGCTTCGGATAGCGCTCGGTGAGTCTACATGCCGGTGCTTTGCAGATCATAGCCGCGTTCTTCGTGTTCGGTGATATCCAGGCCGATATCTTCATCGTCCGGACCGATACGCAGGCCGACCAGCTTGTCGACGAGCTTGAGCAGCCCCCAGGTCAGTACGGCGGTATAGACCAGCACCGTCACCACCCCGAGCAGCTGAACGCCGAACTGGGCACCGATACCCGACATGCCGGGCGCCAGCCCGTAGCCCGACAACGGGCCGAGGCCGGTCGCGGCGAAAATGCCGGCTGCGAGCGTGCCCAGCATGCCGCCGACACCGTGCACCGGGAATACGTCCAGCGAATCGTCGATATGCAGCACGCGTTCGACGAACATCGTGGCGGCGAAGCAGACGATACCGCCGGCCAGCCCGATCAGAATAGCCGCCGCCGGACCGACGTAGCCGGCGGCCGGCGTGATCGTGCCCAGGCCGGCCACCATGCCGGTCACGATGCCGAGCACACTGGGCTTGCCGAAGCGGATCCATTCCGCCGAGATCCAGGCGATACAGCCCGCCGCGGCCGCGAGATGGGTGACCAGCATCGCGCTCACGGCCTGACCGTCCACGGCCAGAGCGCTGCCGCCATTGAAGCCGAACCACCCGACCCAGAGCATGCCGGCGCCGGAGACCGTCATGGTCAGGTTGTGCGGCGCCATGGGTCGCTTCTGGAAGCCGTTGCGCGGCCCGAGCACGATCGCGGCCACCAGCGCTGCGACGCCGGCGGTGATATGCACCACGGTACCGCCGGCGAAGTCGAGCATGCCGAGCTGGCCCAGCCAGCCGCCGCCCCAGATCCAGTGCACCACCGGGATGTAGACGATCAGCAGCCACAGCGCCGAGAACCAGAGCAGGGCGGAAAAGCGCAACCGCTCGGCGAAACCGCCGATGATCAGCGCCGGGGTGATCACCGCGAACGTCATCTGGTAGAGCACGAACAAAAAGCTCGGGATCGTGCCGGTCACGTCGTTCGGGGTGATACCGGCCAGACCGATCCGATCCAGATTGCCGATGAACCAGCCGTGGCCGGAAAACGCCAGGCTGTAGCCGATGAAAAACCACAGCAGCGACGACAGGGCACAGATCGCAAAGCACTGCATGAGCACCGACAGCACGTTGCGTACGCGCACCAGCCCGCCATAGAACAGGGCCAGGCCCGGCAGCGTCATGAACAGCACCAGCGCCGTGGCCATCATCATCCAGGCGGTATCGGCCTTGTCGAACGTGGCAGTGGCCGGGGCGGCCCAAACGGTGGGGCTGACCCCGAGGCCGATGCACAAGAACAGGGCCGAGGCACGACGACGTATCGAAATGAGGCTCATTTTCGGTGCGGTTGCAGGCGGTGCACCGAAGTATAGCCGCCGGCTTCCGCCCGTCTCCAATCGCCGCCATAAAAAAGGGCGCCCGAAGGCGCCCTTTTCGACCGATACGGTTTGAATTACAGGTCGTATGCTCGTTCGTCGTGCAGCGACAGGTCGAGACCGGCTTCCTCGGATTCGGCGTCGACGCGAAGTCCCAGGACTGCCTTGAGCACGCCCAGGATGATCGCGGTGACGATGGCGCAATAGACGATGGTCACCGCCACGCCCGCGGCCTGGATGCCGAACTGAGTCACGATGCTGCCGCCGGCGTTGGCCGACAGGCCGGCACCGCCCAGGCTCTTGGCCGAGAAGATACCGGTCAGCAGCGCGCCGACGATGCCGGCCACACCGTGTACGCCGAAGGCATCGAGCGAATCGTCGTAGCCGAGCTTGCCCTTGAGTAGGGTGACCGCATAGAAGGCGAAGAAACCGCCGCCCACGCCGACCGCGATCGAGCCCATGGGGCCAACGAAACCGGACGCGGGGGTGATCGCGACCAGACCGGCCACCGCGCCCGAGCAGATGCCCAGCACGCTCGGCTTGCCGTGGCTGCCCCACTCCAGGAACATCCAAGTCAGCGCCGCGACGGCGGTGGCCAGCTGGGTCACGAACATCGCCATGCCCGCGGTGCCGTCGGCGGCCAGCTCACTACCGGCGTTGAAGCCGAACCAGCCGACCCATAGCATCGACGCGCCCATTAGCGTGTAGCCGAGGTTGTGCGGGCGCATCATCGTCTTCGGATAGCCGCTGCGCTTGCCCAGCATGAGGGCCGCGACCAGACCGGCTACGCCCGCATTGATATGCACCACGGTGCCGCCGGCGAAGTCCTGAACACCGAGGCCGCCCAGGAAACCGCCGCCCCAGACCCAGTGTGCGATCGGGGTGTAGACCAGGGTCACCCACAGGCCGATGAACCAGAGCATCGCCGAGAACTTCATGCGCTCGACGAAGGCGCCGACGATCAGCGCCGGGGTGATGATGGCGAAGGTGAGCTGGAAGGTGGAGAACACCGTCTCGGGAATCGTGCCCGACAGGCTGTCGACGCCCACGCCGGCCATGAACGCCTTGGACAGGCCGCCCCAGATCGTGCCGCTGCCGCCGAAGGCCACGCTATAACCCCATAGCGCCCAGATCAGCGTGACCAGGCAGCAAATGGCGAAGCACTGCATGAGCACCGACAGCGAGTTCTTGGCGCGTACCATGCCGCCGTAGAACAGGGCCAGCCCCGGGATGGTCATGAACAGAACCAGGGCCGTGGCCGTCAGCATCCAGGCCGTATTGCCGGCGCTGAGCGTGGGCGTACTGGCCTGGGCCAGAGCCAGTCCCGGTGCCGCGAGCGCGGCCAGACCGAAACCAGCAGAATTCAATATGCGACGTTTTGACATGAGGCTACCTTTTTGACGTCTGCGCATGGGCAATGAACGACGACGCGAAACGGTTCGTCATCCGATCGCGTCCCCTGTGGCCGTCGGCCCGGCGATGACCGTTGCACGAATTTGGTTCAAGCACGGTTTGTGCCAGTTGGCGTGTCGATTCGTGCCTGCCCGCGCGTTTTGATGTATGAAAAGATCCCTTAACCGGAAGTTTTTCTTGAAAAAATTTGATGGTTGCGATCGAGACGCCCGCTGCCTTGGCTGCGATTCATGCCTTGTTCCCCTCGTTTGCAACGCCCGGGCTGCACAGCACCGTTTCCGGGCCCGCCGCCCCTTGGATATCGTTGGAAAATGAGCGCCTAGAGCGCGTCCTTTCCGGTTTCCCCGGTCCGGATTCGAATCGCCTGATTCAGATCGGAAACGAAAATCTTGCCGTCGCCGATCTTGCCGGTGTGGGCGGCCTTGGAGATGGCCTCGACGGCGGAATCCAGGCTGGGCTCCTCGATCGCGACTTCGATCTTTACCTTGGGCAGGAAGTCGACAACGTACTCGGCGCCGCGATATAGCTCGGTATGCCCTTTCTGTCGGCCGAAGCCCTTGACCTCGGTGACCGTGATGCCCTGTACGCCCACTTCGGACAGCGCTTCACGGACCTCGTCGAGCTTGAATGGCTTGATGATGGCGGTGATCAATTTCATAACTGGCTCCTGTCACGCATGAATACGCAATCCGGTGGCGGCGCGCGCTGTTTCGGCGCCGCCGCGGACGATTGCCGGATATGTCTAGCACTCACCGTGCCAAGCGCTGGTGGAGGCCGGTGCCCGTGACGATCATCGCGATCGCTTTGCGCGTATCGACGCATCAATGCATGCTTGCGTCACGCATCCCCAACGACACCCGATATGCGCTCCATCGAAGACATGGCCGCCCGTCTTGCCAATGCGCTGCCGCCCCAGGTCGCGCCGCTGCGCGAGGAATTGAAGGCCAATTTCCGGGCCGTGCTGCAGAGCCAGCTCGCCGAGCTGGATCTGGTGCCGCGCGAAGAATTCGAAGCCACGCGGGAAATGCTCGCGCATGCACGCGCGCGCCTGGGCGAACTCGAGAACCGGGTCGCCGAGCTGGAATCGCGCGATAACGAAAGCTGACGCGCTCATGGTGATGGCGAGCAGCCGGCCGCGGCCGGAAAGCTGAATCGTGGCGCTGGCAACGGTCCATAGCCGGGCCCAGACCGGATTGCATGCGCCGCCGGTGGCCGTGGAGGTCGATCTGGCCGGCGGGCTGCCGGCGCTGGCGATCGTTGGCCTACCCGAAACCGAGGTCAAGGAAAGCAAGGACCGGGTACGGGCGGCCATCAGTAATAGCGGCTACCAGTTCCCGACGCGGCGTATCACCGTGAATCTCGCCCCGGCGGATCTGCCGAAAGAAGGCGGCCGCTTCGATCTGGCGATCGCGCTGGGGATATTGGCGGCGTCCGGACAGATCCCGGTCAATGCGCTGTTGGGGCACGAATTTCTGGGCGAACTGTCGCTATCCGGCGCGTTGCGCGGTGTCCGCGGGGCGCTGCCGGCCACGCTGGCCGCTGCCAGCGTCGAGCGGCGCTTGATCCTGCCGGCCGACAACGGCGGCGAGGCGGCACTGGCCGGCGAGGACGCGGCCCGGACCGCGACCCATCTGGCCGATGTGGCCACGACGCTGGCCGGCGGCGAGACCCACTGGGCCACGCCGGTGGCCGAGACCCCGGACACGACACAGACGCCCGCGCCGGATCTGGCCGAGGTCCGCGGCCAGGCGCAGGCCAAGCGCGCGCTGGAAATCGCCGCGGCCGGCGGTCATTCGCTACTCATGATCGGCCCGCCCGGGGCGGGCAAGACCATGCTGGCGTCACGTCTGGTGGGCCTGTTACCGCCGCTGACGCGTGACGAAGCGCTGGAAGTGGCGGCGATTGCGTCGATCTCGGGCGGCGGTTTCGATCCGTCGCTGTGGGGACGTCGCCCATTTCGTGCACCGCATCACACGGCGTCGGGCGTGGCGCTCGTGGGCGGCGGATCGACGCCCCGGCCGGGCGAGATCACGCTCGCGCATCGCGGCGTTCTGTTTCTGGACGAATTGCCGGAATTCGATCGCCGGGTGCTGGAAGTTCTGCGCGAGCCGCTGGAATCCGGCCATATCGTGATTTCGCGTGCGGCGCGCCAGTCCGAGTTTCCGGCGGCGTTCCAGTTGGTGGCCGCCATGAATCCCTGTCCCTGTGGTTATCAAGGCGATGCCTCGGGACGTTGCCATTGCACGCCCGAACGTATCGAGCGGTATCGGGCGCGTATCTCTGGTCCGCTGCTGGACCGCATCGACATGCATCTGAATGTAGCGCCGATCACCAAAAAAGTGCTGACCGCGCCTGCATCGGACGAAGAATGCTCCAAAACGGTGCAGAAGCGCGTCTGTGGTGCGCGGCGCACTGCCGAGGCGCGTAACGGCGGCCCGAACGCCGCGCTCGCACCCGCGCAAATCGATCATTACTGCGCGCCGGCCGCGGACGGCGCCCGATTGATCGATCAGGCCATCGATCGCCTGGGGCTCTCGGCGCGTGGTTATCATCGTATTCTGCGCGTGGCGCGCACGATCGCCGATCTGGCTGGCCACGAGCGCATCGAGGCGCCGGATATCGCCGAAGCCATCGGGTATCGCCAGCTCGATCGCAGTTAGCGCCATCGAGCCGGTGCGATCGCGTACGATCGGCCGGTCCCGACTGGTAGAATCGCGCCATCATGGCGCTACCCAAGCTCAATCCTCAGCAGGATGCCGCGATGCGGTATCTCGACGGCCCGTTGCTCGTGCTGGCGGGCGCCGGTTCGGGCAAGACGGGTGTCATCACCCGCAAGATCGCGCATCTGATCGCGCGCGGCTACGATGCCCGCCGCGTGGTGGCGGTGACCTTCACCAATAAGGCCGCGCGCGAGATGAAACAGCGCGCGTCCAAGCTCATCTCGGCCGACGATGCGCGCGGGCTGACGGTCAGCACGTTCCATAGCCTCGGCCTGCAGATGATCCGCGAAGAGCACGCAGCGCTCGGCTACAAGCCGCGGTTCTCTATCTTCGATTCGGAAGATGCCGACAAGGTCCTGGCCGACCTCGTCGGCCGCGACGGCGACCATCGCAAGGCCACCAAGGCTGCCATCAGCAACTGGAAATCGGCGCTGATCGATCCGGAGACCGCAACGGCCCAGGCCACCGGCAGCGATATACCGCTGGCGCGGGCCTACGGCGAGTATCAGCGCCGGCTCAAGGCTTACAACGCGGTCGATTTCGACGATCTGCTCGCGCTGCCGGTGCATCTGCTGTCCACCGATCACGAAGCCCGCGAGCGCTGGCAAAGCCGGTTCCGCTATCTGCTGGTCGACGAATACCAGGACACCAACGCGGCCCAGTATGAAATGATGCGGCTGCTGGCCGGCGCGCGTGCGGCGTTCACCGTGGTCGGCGACGACGACCAGTCGATCTATGCCTGGCGCGGGGCGCGCCCCGGCAATATCGCCGATCTGTCGCGTGATTTTCCGCATCTCAAGGTCATCAAGCTCGAGCAGAACTATCGCTCCGTCGGCAACGTGTTGTCGGCGGCCAACCAGCTGATCGGCGCCTCGAACCAGCGCGCCTACGAAAAGACCCTGTGGAGCGCGATGGGCCCGGGCGATCGCGTGCGCGTGATCGCGGCGCCCGACGAAGCAGGGGAGGCCGAGCGTATTGCCAGCGAGATTTCCTCGCACAAGCTGCGGCTGGGCACGGCGTATGGCGATTACGCGATACTTTATCGCGGCAACTTCCAGTCGCGCGCCTTCGAAAAAGCCTTGCGTGAACGGGATATCCCGTATCGCGTGTCCGGCGGGCGCTCGTTCTTCGAACGCAGCGAGATCCGCGATCTGGTGACCTATCTCAAGCTGATGGTCAATCCGGACGACGATGCGGCGTTCCTGCGTATCGTCAATCTGCCGCGGCGCGAGATCGGGCCGGCCACGCTGGAAGCACTCGGCCGTTATGCCGGCTCGCGCCATATCAGCCTGTTCGATGCCGCGCGCGGCATCGGCCTCGCCGGCGGTGTGGGCGAGCGCTCCGGGCGGCGGCTGGCCGATTTCGTCGACTGGCTGCGCAACCTGACCCAGGACAGCGAGGGCATGACACCGCGTGAACTCGTCAGCCAGCTGATCGTCGATATCGACTACCGCAACTGGCTGCGCGATACCTCGGCCAACACCAAGGCGGCACGCAAGCGTATCGAGAACCTCGACGATTTCATTGGTTGGCTCGATCGGCTGGACAACGCCGAAGACGGCAAGCCGGTCACGCTGGAAGACGTCGTCCGCCGGCTGTCGTTGATGGATTTCGCCAACCAGTCGGAAAAAGACGTCGAGAACCAGGTGCATCTGCTCACGCTGCATGCGGCCAAGGGCTTGGAATTCGACCACGTCTTTCTGGCCGGTCTGGAAGAAGGCATGCTGCCGCACCACGCCTGCCTGGAAGACGACAAGATCGAGGAAGAGCGGCGCCTGCTCTACGTCGGCATCACGCGCGCGCGCAAGACCCTGGCGCTGACCTATGCCAGAAAACGGCGCCGGGGTGGCGAGGAAAGCGACAGCGTGCCGAGCCGTTTCCTCGAGGAACTGCCTGCCGACGAGCTCGACTGGCCGAGTGCGACCGGCACGCGAAGCAAGGCGGCCAATGCGGAACAGGGGCGCGATCAGGTGGCTGCGCTCCGGGCCATGCTCGGGGCTTCGGCCGATAGTTGATGTTCGGCGGTCGGGTTCGGAGAAAGAGTGGTCTTTTCGCGGACAATCCGGCCCGGCATGAATTCGTTGCGTGCGCCGATGGACGATGGCCGCCGCACCGCGTATCCTTTGCACCTCGCAAGCGCCCGTAGCTCAGCTGGATAGAGTGTCGGCCTCCGAAGCCGAAGGTCGCAGGTTCGAATCCTGCCGGGCGCACCAAATATCGAAAACCCGCCATACGTGCGGTTTTTTTTGGGGCCTGAACGAAGCCCATTCGAACCTGCGACAGACAACAAGCCAGGTTCGACGGACTCGCGGCGCGAGCCCGAACCGGGCCGCGCAGCGGCACGGGCCCGAAGGGTGAGCCGGCGTAGCCGGCGAATAATCCTGCCGGGCGCACCAAATATCGAAAACCCGCCATACGTGCGGTTTTTTTTGGGGCCTGAACGAAGCCCATTCGAACCTGCGACAGACAACAAGCCAGGTTCGACGGACTCGCGGCGCGAGTCCGAACCGGGCCGCGCAGCGGCACGGGCCCGAAGGGTGAGCCGGCGTAGCCGGCGAATAATCCTGCCGGGCGCACCAAATATCGAAAACCCGCCATACGTGCGGTTTTTTTTGGGGCCTGAACGAAGCCCATTCGCACCTGCGACAGACAACAAGCCAGGTTCGACGGACTCGCGGCGCGAGTCCGAACCGGGCCGCGCAGCGGCACGGGCCCGAAGGGTGAGCCGGCGTAGCCGGCGAATAATCCTGCCGGGCGCACCAAATATTGAAAACCCGCCATACGTGCGGGTTTTTTTGGGCCTGAGCGAAGCCCATTCGAATCTGCGACAGATGACAATCCCGGTTCGACGGCTGCGCGTTGGCGTGTCCGGGCCGATTCAATATCAGCCCGGATCGGGCGAGGGCTGGTTGTCGGTCGGCCAGTCGACGGTAGCCGTTGTGTCGCTATCTTCGCTGGTCTTGCCTCGTTTGTCGTAGCGCGCACCACCGCCGGCTTCCATGGAAACACTCATACGCGGCGCGCCGAGGTTGATGTATTCGCTTTCCATCCGTCGCTTGAGTGCGAGGTTGAAGGCCCGGGAGACGTCCCACTGGTATTCGGGCGCGGTGCGCAGGCGCATGCGCAGAATCGGGCAGCCGTTATCGAATTCATGGATGCCCTGCATTTCCAGATGCGAGCGAATCAAGCCGCGCATGAACGGATCGCGATGCAGATCCGAGGCGGTGCGCCGCATCAGCTCGATGGCATCGTCGATACGCAGATCGTGCGGAATGCGGATCTTGATCAGCGCAATCCCGAACTGGCGCGACATGTTATGGATCGCGTCGATATGCGAGAACGTCGTGATATGCACGACGCCGTCGAGATCGCGCAGGCGGACAGCACGCAGATTCAGCCCCTCGACGGTACCCATGAAGCCGTTGATCTCGACGAAATCACCGACCGCCAGCGAGTCCTCGATCAGAATGAAGATACCGGTGATCAGATCCGCCACGAGGCTCTGGGCGCCGAAGCCCAGCGCGATGCCGATGACGCCGGCGCCGGCCAGCAGCGGCGTGACGTTCACCCCGAGATTGGCCAGGCCCGCGATGCCGGCCACGACGATGATCACGAACAGCGCCATGTTGCGGATCATCGGCGTGATGGTCTGGGCACGGTTGGTGTTGCGTCGCCGGCCGTGGGCACCACGCCCATGCAGCGCGCGGTGAATGGCCGTATCGACCACGATCCAGACCAGCCAGGCCAGTACGATGGTCAGTCCGACCCCCAGAAGCGCGCGCCCGATTTCGCCGCTGACGGCGCCCCGGCCGCCGATGCCGAACAACGAAAAACCCCAGACCTGGACCGAGAGCTCGGCGAAGGCCAGCCAGGCGACGCCGTGCGCGAGGGTATAGCCGAGATTGCGGAATCGTCCGGCGTACGGGCTCTTGCGCGGGCGGCGGGCGGCGCGTTCGTGCTGGCGTCGGATGATGCCGGTGATGACGAAGGTGAGAACCAGCAGCACCGTGCAGATCATGGAGCGCGCGAACGCGGCGTGTGCCTGGCCGCCGGTAATGAAGATGGCGGCCAGCGAGGCGGTGACCAGCAGTAGCGCCGGCACATGCCAGAGCTGGGCGCTGATCGACACCAGTTCACGAAAACCGCCCCGGTCGCGGCGATTGGCCAGCGATCGGTTGCGGATCAGGTGCTCGACGGGGCGTCGTATGCGCAGGATGAGTGCGCCGCTCGCCAGTCCGGCAAGCATGTTGGCCACCACCGACAACCAGTCCGCCAGGTTGGTGCCGAGCAGGTCGGACAGACGTGCGCTGTTGACCGCATCGCCGAAGGCAACCAGCGCGCCGATGAAAAACAGCGGCCCGAGGGCCTTGTCATGCAGAATCGAAACCGCGACACGACGATGCCCGCGCGTGAACAGGGCGATCACGACATCGAACACGGTCGACAGCAGTCGTCCGCACAGGCCTACATAGACCAGAACCAGGAGTGTGGCGCTGGCCGGCGCGGCAGGCTGGATGAGGTGAATCGCCGCCAGCAGCGCGGCGAACGTCACGACCCAGGGGGTCACGCGGCGACAGAAATGGGCCAGGAGCATCCACGGGCGAGGTTCCGGCGGTAGTTTGACCGGCCAGCCTCGCCGCGCGAACAGGCTGCGTCCGGCCAGGGTCATGACCACCAGTGCGCTGGTCAGCATGGCGAGGCCGAACGCGATTTCGGCGACATTGCTGATCAACGCCTGTTGCTGCGTGCCGACGAAGAGCTGGCGCATGTTCGTTGCGGCCTTGCGTGCATTGCGTCGCCATATATCCCAGGGCGATTCGCCTTGCCTGGCTTGTTTGCTGAGATTGCTGATCGAATCCGACAGGGCGCCGAGCAATCCGCCGTTCGCGCCGGTGATCGGGTTCTCGTGGGTTTCTTCGGCCTGGGTAGACGCGCGCAACTGTTTGAGTTGTTTGAGCAGTGCGGCGCGCTTCTTGTCGTTCTCCAGCGTGCCGATGACGTCGTCGAGCGAGGATTTCAGCTGCTTCGGGTCGGGTTTATCGGCTGCCTTGGACTGATGGTCGTGGCCCAGTCCGAGACCTCCCAGGCTTTGAGCCGTCGCCGGCGTGGCAACGCAAACGAGTGCGACCAGCAGCAGCGACACAAAGCAGCGGGTGGGCAGCACATCGAACGACATCAGGCAGACTCTTCTGGAAACGGCGAGCCGACGCGGCCTGGCGATGCCGGCGCGACGATGCGGGCCGAGGCGGACGAAACCGAGTGGGCCAAGGGCAGCGTATCTTGATCGAATGATCGATTTTGTGTCGACGACGCGTCGGGCCACGCTTGGCAGCTTACCCCGCCTGAGTGCGAAAAGCATATGTTTCTAAAGGTTTGCGGTATTCGATGTAGCGGACTCGAACCCCCTTTGCTGACGGCGAATGCTACTTTAGTTGAAGATTGACCGCGGCTGCGGGCGGATGTATTTTTTACCGCCTAAACGCGGACTGAACAGCCAGTTCGCTCCCGAGGGCTATGTCATCGTTGAGTGTTGATACGCATGTCCACGCGCAGCAGCCAATACATTGTGCGGC